>JACQZZ010000087.1 GCA_016213625.1 Actinomycetota bacterium | reverse complement strand
TCCGATGGTGCAGGGGGATTGGACCTCTGACCGCGGCTATGAGATCGGACGGTCCCGACAGCTCGCCGGGGCCACGGCCGTCTTCGCCGCCAATGACCAGATGGCTCTGGGGGCCGTGCACGGCCTCGTAGAACGGGGCCTACGCGTTCCCGAGGACATCAGCGTCGTCGGTTTCGACGACGCAGCGTTCGCCGCCACCTCCAGGCCGCCGCTCACGACGGTGCGGCAGGACGTCTCGCGGAAGGGTCACGAGGCCACGGCACTCTTGCGCGACGCGATCGAGCGGCGTGTCGCGCAGCGCCCCGAACACCGTCTGCTGCCCACCGAACTCGTCGTTCGGGCGAGCACGGCACCGGCGAGGAAGAACACCCGACGCGTCAGCGGTCGTTGACGCGCGTCGCCATCACGGGTCGAGGAGGGCGGCGCTCACCTCGGCGATGAGAAAGTTCGCCGCCGACTCGACGCCACGTCGAGTCGACTCGCTGAGCCCCTCGCCGTTCTCGAACGTCTCGCCCTCCACCCCCAACACTCGGAGGCGGGGTGGCAGCAGCTCCAGCACCGTGGCCAGTTCAACGGCCTCGCCCAGACCCAGCAGGTGCCCGCCGCCCAGCCGGGCGCCGGTGTCGTCGAGGTCGGCGAGGCAGGTGGCGTCGATCTCGTGGAACGATCCGAACGGTCGACCTGACCGGACGGCGTCGACGATCCACACGGTCGTCGACCCCTCCCATGCCTGCACCAGGCGGACCGACTCGCCGTCGAGCTCGACCAGCCGCACCCGCTCGTCGTCGCCGAATCGCGCGCCCAGCGCCGTCAACACGGCACCGCCCGCACCGTCGTCACGTCGATACGGGTTGCCGATGGCGATGACCGTCACCTGTGGCGCAGCGGTCATGAACGGACGACTCGCATGTCGAGGAAGTGCGTGGCGCACGAGATGCACGGGTCGTAGTTGCGAACGGCCTGTTCGCACAGCGCCTCCAGCGCGGCATCGTCGAGGTGCAGCGAGTGCTCGATGAGGTGGGCGAGGTCGTGCTCGATGGACGGCTGGTTCTGCGAGGTCGGGGGCACGATGTGCGCGCTGACGACGCGACCGGCGTCATCGAGTTCGTACCGATGCCAGAGCAGGCCGCGAGGGGCTTCACTCCAACCGCATCCCGCGCCGGCGCGTGGCGTGACCGGTACGGCCGTGCGGGCGGGCGGCGAGTAGCCCTCGACGATGCCGAGCGCCACTTCGCACGCGTGCACCGTCTCGATGGCGCGCACGATGATGCTCTTGAACGGATTCCGTTCCGCGGGCGTGAGGCCGAACTCGGCGGCCAGCGAGGCGGCCTGCGGTGCGAGCCGATCGGCGTTGAGGACGAACCTGGCGAGTGGGCCGACCAGGTAGTCGCCGCCCGCGAGCATCCGTCCATGGAGCGCAGTGGAGTGTTCGACGTGCTCCTCGGTGAAGTGGTCGAGGTACTCGTCGGCGCTGATGTCGAGCCCGGTGGTGCTCACCAGCCGTTCGCCGAGGATCGGGTACTCGGTGGGATGTCGCAGCGACACGAGCACCGTTCCCTCGGGCATCTCGTGGTCGGGCATCGGGAACGTCGACACCCAGCGGGCGATGTCGACCGCGGCCTCGAGTCCCTGGCGCAGCTCGTCGGCGAGATCCTGCATCGCGGCGACCGATGGTGTGCTGTAGAAGCCCCCGACCTTCACGTTCACCGGGTGCACGGCGCGGCCCCCGACCACCTCCACGATCCGGTTGCCGAGCTTCTTCAGCCGCAGCCCACGTTCCACCTCGGCACGGTGATCGGCCGCCAGGGCGATGCCGTTCGCGTAGCCGAGGAAGTCGGGGGCGTGCAGGAGGTGGATGTGCAGCACGTGGCTCTCGATCCACTCGCCGCAGTAGAGGAGATGACGAAGTGCGCGCAACGCGTCGTCGACCTCGACCTCGCACACGGCCTCGAGGGCGTGGCACGCGCTCATCTGATACGCGACGGGACAGATGCCGCAGATGCGCGCGGTGATGTCGACGGGCTCGGTGTAGTCGCGGCCGACCAGGAACCCCTCGAAGAAGCGTGGCGGCTCGAAGATGCGCAGGCGGACGTCGACGAGTTCGCCTTCGTGCACCTCCACGATCAGACCACCCTCGCCCTCCACGCGGGTGAGTGCTTCGACGCCGAATCTGCGGGCACGGTGTTCGTGGGTCATGTGGGTTTCCTCAGGTGGACGAGCTCGTCAGTCGGGCGGCAGCGTCGCGGAATTCGGGAGCGGCGACGTTGAAGGTCCGCAGCGCCCGGTGCAACGCGTCGTCGGAGATGCCCGCCGCCGTCCACGCGGCGTGGAGTGCGTCGAGATTCGCCGCCTCGCTCGGGCCGAAGCAGCCGAAGCACCCACGCTGCAGCCCGGGGCACAGCGCACCGCATCCGGCGTGCGTGACCGGGCCCAGGCACGCCGTGCCGTCGGCCACCAGGAGGCAGTGGTTGCCGGCGGCCGTGCACTCCACGCACACGCTGTGACTGGTGATCGGCAGGCGACGTCCGGCCAGGAGCGCGGTGATGGTGTCGACGAGTTCCCGCTTCGACACCGGGCAGCCGCGCAACTCGTGGTCGACCTTCACGTGCTCGGCGATGGGTGTGCTGGTGGCGAGCGTCTCGATCCAGTCGGGTCGGGCGTAGACCGTGGTGCAGTACTCGGCGACGTCGGCGGTGTTGCGCAGTGCCTGCACCCCACCCGCGGTGGCACACGCGCCGATGGTGACCAGCAGGCCGGAGCGGTTCCGCACGTCGACGATGCGCTCGGCGTCGTGCGCGGTGGTGATCGAACCCTCGACCAGCGAGATGTCGTAGTGGTCGAGCAACTCCGAAGGTCCGGCCTCGAGGAACATGCGAATGTCGAGCGCGGCGGCGATCTCGAGCAGCTCGTCCTCGCAGTCGAGGATCGTCAACTGGCAGCCGTCGCACGAGGCGAACTTCCACACGGCGAGAGTGGGCCGGCTCATCGTCCACGCACCTCCATCAGCTCCTCCACGTGATCCCATCGCACCACCGCGCCGTCGCGACAGAGCAGCAACGCCCCGAGTTGACAGCGACCGCAGTGGCCGATGCCGCAGTGCATGTTGCGCTCCAGCGACACCCAGGTGCGGTCGGTCGGCACGCCCTGCTGCGCCAACGCCCGTACGGCCGACATCATCATCAGCTCGGGACCGCACACGAACGCGGCCTGGTGTGGATGATGCAGCCGCTCGACCATCGTGGTCGCGGTACCGACACCTCCGTGCCACTCGCGGTCGGCGGTGTCGACGGTCTCGTGGACGGATGCCCCCTGCTCGGCCCAGCCCGTCAGATCGCCGGGATACAGCCGTTGCGCCGGTTCACGCGACCCGACCACCACGGTGATCCGCCGCGGGTCGGGCTGCACGAGTGCGTCGATGGCCATCCGGAGCGGTGCGAGCCCGAGTCCACCGGCCACGACCACTACGTCGGCACCGAGCACCTCGGCGACCGGCCACACCGTGCCGAAGGGACCGCGTAGCCCCACCACCTCGCCCACCTGCAGCCCGACGATGGCGCCGCTGACCTGTCCGACGGCGCGCACGGTGAGCATGACTCGTCCGTCGGCAGCCATGCGGCTGACCGAGATCGGGATCTCGCCCACGCCGAACGCCCACACCAGCATGAACTGGCCGGGTTGGGCGGGCGGCAGGGCCTGCCCCACGGGAGCCGCCACGACGGTGATGACGTCGACGGTCTCCTGTACCAGTTCGACCACGCGGTACGGGATCGGTTCGAGCGGGTCGACGGGAATCGACCGGAGGTCAGCGAGCGTGCCCATAGACATCCATCAGTTGATGGCGGGTGGCGTCGAGCCGTGAGGCGACGACTCGAGCGAGTCGACGACCGATGTGGTAGCCGAGCTCGTGGTCGTCCACGCACGCCACACGGAGGAGTCCACCATCGATCGCGACCGTACGAAGTGGGTCGAGGGCGACGACGTCGAACTGCCAACGATGCGGCTCGATGTACCACGACCAGCCGACGATCTCGCCAGGGTGCACCGTGGCCACCACCAGTGCGGGCTGACCGGCGGACGCCAGCTCGATACCGGCGCGGCCTTCGATGACCGCATGGAACGTGCCGGCTTCGGTGCCACGCCGCGCGATCCAGGTGCCGGCCGGGAACTCGGCGACGGTGGCCATGTCGGCCACGCGGTCGATGAGGTGGGGCTCGAGTCCGGCGAAGAACGCGTGCTGGGCGAGCAGTTGGTTGAGATCGCTCATGGGGTTCCTCCCTGCGCACCCGCGCCGATGAGCACGGCGGCTTCCTCGACCAGATCGATGCCGGCCGGACACCAGGTGGTGCAGCGGCCGCAACCGACGCAGCCCAACGTGCCGAACTGCTCGGGCCAGGTCTGCAACTTGTGTGTCAGCCACTGCCGGTACCGCGACATCGTGGTGGCGCGCACCGGGTGGCCGGCGAGATTGGAGTGATCGAGCTGGAAGCATGACGCCCACTCCTGCACTCGCACGGTCTCGGCGCCCGCTGCGTGGTCGGCGCCCAACGCGGCGGTGTCGCTCAGCGTCGAGCAGAAGCAGGTGGGACACACCATCGTGCAGTTCGCACACGACAGGCAGCGTGCGGCGACCTCGTCCCAGTGAGGATGGTGCATGCCGGCGAGCAGCGTCGGGATGTCAGCGCCGGGCAGCCGGGCCGGCATCGACGACGTCGCAGCGTCCGCGACTGCCTCGACGTCGGCGTGGTCCTCGTCGGTGGCCGGCGCGATGCCCACGCGAGCGAGCAGCGCACTCCCGCGCTCGCTGCCGGGCTCGGCGATCAGGCGGTGGACACCGGTGGTGACCTCTGTCAGGAGGATGTCGAAGCCCTCCCGAGGTCGCGGGCCGCCTCCCATGGAGGTGCACCAGCAGGTCGCCGAGGGCTGACCGCATGTGACCGCCACGACGAAGGTGTCGGCCCGGCGCTCGGCATAGCGAGGATCGGGGTGATCCGGGTCGATCAGTACGCGGTCGAGCACGCCCAAGGCGCGGGTCTCGCAGTCGCGAGCACCGAGGAGCGCGAGCGGCCGATCCGGAGACGGTGGGCGCGTCGTGGCGAACGAACCGTCGACGTGGCGAACCCGCAGCACTTCCTGGTGTGCGGGGAACACGAATCGCTTCCAGGAATCGGCCCCAGGCGTCCAGGAGAATCGGGTGGGACGATCGTCGATGGTGAGGCGCCATCGCCCGGCGGACTGCTCGACGGTCACACCCTTCGGCAGGTCGTCACCGCTCCGGACGTCGTCGTAGACGATGACTCCGTCGCGCACCAGGGGTCCGACCACGCGGTACCCGTCGTCGACCAGGGCTCGCACCAGTGCGTCGAGCCCTGTAGCGGGATCGAGAACGAACATGTCACCCAGAGCGGAACTGCTCATGGCCCCAGTGTGAACCGATTCCGTCGTGGCCGAAAGGGACGAACGGCACGCCGTTCGACCAGCCGTTCAGATGATCAGATGTTCACCCGGTCACGGTCGGTCGGGGAGGAGCGCCGCATGGCAGGTCTCGCACACCCACCACTCGGTGGGGTGTCCGCCGGGCAACGTGGGGTCGAGCGGGAACTGTTGCAGGCAGCGCCAGCACCGTCGGGTGGGCGCCACGTGGGGATCTGGCTGTTCAGACACGTCGCATCGCCCTCAGGAGTTCACTGATCGAGAGGGTGGCGACGGCGATCGCCTGATCGCCGATGCCGTACGGCAGCACCAGCGTGTCGCCGTGGGCCATCGACCCGCACGTGTACACCACGTTGGGGACGTAGCCGCCGGTACGGTCACCCTCGGGGGACAGGATCGGCTCGTCAGTTCGTGCGATCATGCGAGTGGGGTCGTCGAGGTCGAGCAGGATCGCCCCGAGGGAGTAGGTCCGCATCGGCCCCACGCCGTGGGTGAGCACCAACCAACCGAGGTCGGTCTCGATGGGGGAGCCGCAGTTGCCCAGTTGCACCATCTCCCACGATCGCTCCGGGATCTGGACGGACTGCGAATCCGGCCAGTGGCGCGGATCGTCACTGCTGGCGACCTCGTTGCTCTCGCGGTCGGACCGCGTGAGCGCGAAGAACCTGCCGTGCACGCGACGAGGGAACATCGCCAACCCCTTGCCCACTGCTGCGGCACCGGTCATGGGGGCGGATCGGAAGGTACGGAAGTCCTTGGTGTCCAACATGTGTTGCTGGATGTGGAGGCCGTCGAACGCCGTGTAGGTGGCGTAGTAGGTGACCTTGCCGTTGTCCTCGACGAAGCGGACGAAGCGGGCATCCTCGAGGCCGTGCGACTCCGCCGGCGAGTGCGGCCAGAGCACACGCTCGCTCAGCTCGGAGTCGGCCGAGAACTCCGCTCGGTACCCGGAGGAAGCCAGCGAGCGGACGTCGCGCACCGTTGCCAACGTGTTGCTGCGGCTCACATCGTCGGCCTTCAGCAGCGAGATGCGATCCTCCAACTGTTCGTCGTCGAACATGTCGTCGAGACCTTCGAGGATGAACTCGATGTTCTCCGGCTCGTTCTCCCGCTCCGTGAACTGGGCGAGGAACACCGAGCGTCGATGCACGCCGGCGTGTTCCACGGCGGTCTCGGGGTACGGGCCGGGTGCGTGGAGCGTGACGCTGCCGTCGTCGCGAACGGTGCCGGTGCGGAACCCGATGGACGACCGGTGGCCCTCACCGATGCCCCGAACGCTGAGCACGAAGTCGGTCGCGCCCTCGTGGGGCTGATCGGGATGGGGCACGATCGACGGGTTGCACAGCGCAGCGCCCTCCAACGAGTCCTCGCGGGTGAAGGTCGCGCCGAGCAGCAGCAGACGAGCGTCGGTGAGCTCCACCGCAGGGTCGACACGTGAGATGACGTTCGATGCGTGTGCACGCAGCACTTCGCCGAGACAGCGGTGGTGCGGCCCCGCCTTCTGCAACACGAGCTCGAGCGCCCGCTCGACCTGGTCCTCGCCGAGGGCCAGCACTCGCTCGACGACGCCGCCAGCTCGTGACGCGCCGGGCGCGAGATCCTCGCGCCCCGGCACGAAGAATCGGGCGAGGACTCGGTTGGTGTCGGCACGCAGCAGGATGCCCGTGTCGGAGAGTGCGACGGTCATGACACTGCCGCGTAGCGCGTGGCGCGCTGGAACACAGAGACCAACGCGAGGGTGGACTCCGCCCCCTGGTTCAGGTTCACCCTGTCGGCGTGCAGTCCGTCGTACGAACCGCCCGACTCCTCGTCGTACATCCTCAGCCCCAGGTCGTTGGCGCCTGCGAACCAGTCGGCCGCCGCCGTGATGCCGCGCGTCCACTCCGGGTCACCGGTCACCTCGCGCGCTCGCCAGCAGGCGTCGGCCATGGCCGCGACCTCGATGGGCTGTTGGTCGAACTGCGGCCCGCGCTCGTCGCGGGTGCGGCCGTTGCTGCCGACCACCGACAGGTGACCGGGCGCGAGTTCGAGCTGGAGCAACCAGTCGAGCATTCGCAGACCTCGGTCCACGTCGGACTGACTGCGGATGGCCGAGCCGGCAGCGATCAGCGCCTCGGCGACCGATGCGTTCGCGTAGCGCAGCATCGGCTCGGGCCAGCTCCAGTCGCCGCTGGGAACCTGGCCCACCTTCACCACGCTGTCGACCAGGAACGAGCGAACGGCACCGGTGCAGCCGTCCACCGCGGCCACCTCCGCCACGCCGATGGTGGCGAAGGCCGTCGCCCGCGACCACGAGGAACGCTGGCGGAGGCCGTTGGTGAGCGCGCGGTGCGCCCACCGGCGCATCGCCGGGTTGGTGTGGCGTGCCGCGCAGACGCCGAAGCCCCACATCGCTCGCCCCCAACAGTCTTCGGTGGTGGCGTCGTCCTCCCACTCCCCGGACAGGCCCATGCGATTGTGGATCTTGCCGTGCTCGTCCTGCGCGTCGCGGGTGAACCGCAGCGCGAGGCGCGACAGGCTGCCGGCGCGTCCGATGTCGACCTCGCGGGAGGTGACGACCAGCAGGCGCGCGTTGTCGTCGGTGCAGTAGCCGCCCTCGACGCGGGGCTCGGTCATGTCGGCGTGCTCGAAGAGACCACGCTCGTCGCTCATGTGCTCGAGGTGGGCGAATGCCGCGGAGATGACGTCGCTCATGCGCGTGCCGCCCCGGTACGAGCGTGCAGCGTTCTGCCCAGCTCGGCGTAGGAGGCCGCAACTGCCGGCCAACTCAGTGACGGGGCGATGCGCCGGGCCTCCGCCGCCATCGACGCGGCGAGGTCGCGGTCGAGCACCACGGAGCGCATCGCCGTGGCGAGGGCGATCGGGTTCCGATGCGGCACCACGAGCCCGGCCCCGCTGCTGAGCAGCTCCAACGCGTGGGGGAAGGCCGTGGCGATGACCGGTCGGCCGGCGGCGAGCGCGTCGACCAGGACGCCGGAGGTCACCTGGTCCTGCGAGTCGTAGGGGAGGATCACGGCATGCGCCGTGGCGATGTATTCGGTCAGTTGTTCGGTGGTGCGGTATCGGTCGTCGAAGTGCACGGTGGACCCGACGCCGCCCGCAGCCACCTGCCGTACGAGGGTGTTGTGGTAGCGGTTGCCTTCGCGGGCGAACACGTTCGGGTGGGTGACCCCTGAAATGGTGTAGCGGGGACGGACCCGTTCGCGAGCGAGCACGGCGACCGCGCCGATTGCGTGCTCGAGTCCCTTTCCTGGCCCGAGGAGGCCCCACGTGAGCAGCTGCGGCGCCACTTCCATCGGCGGGCCGCCTCGGGGCGTGGCGGCCCCATGGGGAATGACATCGACGTCGCGGGGGTCCACCCGGTACAGCTCGCACAGCCGGTCATGGGCGGTGGTGCTCATGACCACGAGGCGATCCGCTCGGTCGGCGATGTCGCCGAGGAGCTGGTGTTGATGCGGGGTGGGGTGCAGGGGCACCGTGTGCAGGACCACGATCGTCGGCGCCGTGATGGCGTCGAGCAGATCGATCACCTCGGCGCCGTCAGCGCCGCCGTAGATGCCGTACTCGTGCTGCACGATCACCGTGTCGCACTGCGAGAGCTGATCGGCTGCGGCGGCGAGCGAGGCGGGGTCGGCTTCGTGGATGGACGCCACCACCGGAGGATCGCCGGGGTTCCCGCCGTGGTCACCGCGGAGGCGAACCACTTCCACCTGATGACCCTGCGCCGCGAGCGCCCGACCGAGCGCGCTGGCGAACGTGGCGAGACCGCAGAGCGTGGGTGGGTAGGTGCTGACCAGGCCGATGCGGGAAGAGGTGAGCACCGGTGAGGCGACGTGCATATCGGCGTCCTGTCCGTAGAGCTCGGAGAGGCGTCGGGCCCGTTGGGAACAGCGATGTTCCGCGAACTGGGCGTCCAGCCGAGAGGCGTACCCTGACCCTACCCGCGAAACCCCGGAATCGGGGAAGGGCGCAGGTCAGGGCACCCGTGTGTACGGCACGGCGAACCACGGATCACGGTGCTTGCCGTCGCGATCTGGGTGTTTCCATGCCACCCCGGGGTGGCATGGAAACACCCAGATGGGCGTCAGTGGATGCGGACGCCTTGGCGTTGCAGTTCGGCTTGCACTCGGTCGATGCGCACCTCGGTGAGCTCGCACGAGTCGTGCAGCGACTGGGCCGCGGCGATGCCCGCGCCCTGGCCGAGCACCGCACAGCACGCCATGTTGCGCGTGGCGGCGTGCGACACTCGATCACCGCCGGACGACCTGCCGGCCACCAGCAGGTTGCGAACGCCCTTGGGCAACACGTTGCGGTAGGGGAGTTGCATGTAGCGGCCGGTGGTGGGCAGCACGAGGATGCCGTAGCCGTCGATGAACTCCGGGTAGATGCCGATGGTGTCGTCGAACCTGCCCTGCTCGCGCACGTCGTGCTCGGTCATGTTGTAGACGGCGTCGATCTTGCGCGTGTCGCGCACGCCGAGTGTCATCCCGAAGTTCCGCAGTCGCGCGTTCTCACAACCGGGAGTGAACGCCCGCAGCGCGGCCAGCGCGTGCATCGCCTGACGACGGCCTTCGATCTCGCCGCGAGTGAGGTCGTCGGGGTCGGTGCCGTCGATGCCGGCCAGATGGACGAGGTTCATGTAGGTGAGCTCACCCGAGTCGTGGATGGCACCCCATGTGCCGGCCATCGTGGTGAGGTCGGCGGGAATGAGTCCCGCGTCGAGTGCCGCCTTGAACGGCTTGTGCAGGAACGGGGAGAACATGTCGTCCTCCTTGCCGGAGGTCTCGATGTTCCACTCGCCGTTGCCGCCCCAGTCGCGGTACGTCTGCGGGTCGGCGGCCACACCTTCGACGAATCGTCGCTTGTCGACCCCGGCGATGTGGAACATCACGCTGGCGGCCATCAGTAGCTCTCGCGGCGCCAGGTGAGTGGGTGCCCCGGCTCGATGCGCCACGTCGGCGTCGCCGGTGCAGTCGATGACCCGCTGCGCCAGGAGCGCCTCGCGTCCGGCCTTCGACTCGGTGATGACGCCGACGACCCGGTCGCCATCCATGATCGGTGCGGCGAAGGCGCGATGGAGCATGGGGTGCACGCCGGCTTCCTGCACCAACGTGTCGGCCACGACCTTGAAGCCCTCGGCGTCGAGCTCGTACGACTTCGACTGGCTCTCCGGCACCGCCGCGCCCATCGCGGCCGCACGCGTCTCGAACTCGCGGCCGATGCCGTTCGCCTCCACGGTGTGCTGATGGCGATACCACGCCATGCCTTCCACCCCGACGGTGGTGATGTTGCCGCCGAAGCAGCCGAACCGCTCGACCAGGGTGACGTGCACTCCAGCCCTCGCTGCCGCGAGTGCCGCGGCGAGTCCCGCGGGCCCTGAGCCGACGACCAGGACGTCGGTCTCGTGGACGACGTCGATCGTGCGCGCGGGTTCGACGATGGCGGCGAGGCGGCGGTGGGTGTTCATGGCAGCGGGGCGTCAGCGTGTGGGGTCGACCAGCACGCGGCCGCGCATCGCGCCCGCCAGGATCCGGTCGAGTTGCGGCGCGAGGTCGTCGAGTCCGACGGTCTCGCAGTCGATGGAGTCCAGCCAGGTGGGCTTCAGCTCGTCGCCGATCCGTTGCCACAACGCTCGGCGGGCGGCGATGGGGTTCTGCACGCTGTCGATGCCCAACAGATTGGTGCCGCGCAGAATGAACGGGAGCACCGTCGTGGGCAGGTCGGTGCCGCCGGTGAGGCCGCTCGCCGCGACCGACGCGTCGTACTTCAAGGTGCGCAGGACATGCGCGAGCGTGGCGCCACCGACGCAGTCGACGGCGCCGGCCCAACGTTCCTTGTCGAGGGGGCGTGGCGACTCGGGTGTGAGCTCGGCGCGATCGATGACCTCAGCGGCGCCGATGGACCGCAGCCAGTCGGCCTCGGCGAGCTTGCCCGTACTGGCCACCACGTGGTGGCCACGTGCGGCCAACATGCCGACGGCGACGGAACCCACGCCGCCCGATGCGCCAGTGACGAGGACGGGTCCGCTGCCCGGTACCAGCCCGTGCTGCTCGAGCGCGGCGACCGAGAGCGCGGCGGTGTACCCAGCGGTGCCGATGAGCATGGCTGTGCGAGCGTCGAGCCCGGCAGGCATCGGGACGACCCATGCGGCAGGCACCCGAGCGTGGCTGGCGTACCCGCCGTGGTGCGCGACGCCGAGGTCGTAGCCGTGGGCGATGATGCTGCTGCCGACCGCGATGGTGGGGTCGTCGGACGCCTCCACCACGCCGGCGAGGTCGATGCCGGGCACGATGGGATCGAGCCGAGCGACACGGCCCGTCTCGGTGCTGGCGAGGCCGTCCTTGAAGTTGATCCCCGAGTACTGCACCCGGACGAGCACCTCTCCCGCGCCCAACTCGTCGAGCGGCAGCGATGCGACACGGCGTTCCCAATTGCCATCGAATCGGCCTGCGAGCAGCGCACGGACTTCGGTCATGGGGGATCTCCAGTGGTGAGGTTCAGAGGTGAGGTTCAGAGGTGAGGTTCAGCGCACCGAGCATGGCACGTCGGGCACTGCGGGTCAGGCCTGACCACCCGGTGGCACGAGTTCGAAGTTGAGCCACACGTCGAGCGGCAGCGACTGGAGTCGTCGACGCACCTCGGACCGCACACGGTGTTCGTCGGCCACGGTGGCATCGGGCCGAACCTCGGCATCGATCTCCACGTACAACTTCGGACCCACCTTCGTCATTCGCACGACGGGTTCTTCGATCTCGAACTCGGCGAACACCTCACGCACGATCGTGAGCACGGGTTGCTGCACCTCGGCGGGCGGGGCACCTTCCAACAGTTCCACCACCGTGGATCGCACCATCGCCACCGGCGCCGGCAGGAACACCACGCACGTGATGATCACCATCACCGGGTCGACGTACGGGGCGGCCTGGTCCCACGAGGAGTCGACGAGCACCCACAGCACGACGAACCCGATGGTCATGCCGAGGCCCCGGAACGCGGCCACCCGCCAGCCGGTGGACTCCGCACGCAGGATCATCTGCGACCCCGACGTGATGCCCCACACGATGCCGATGGCACCGAGAACGGCCGTGACCGCGATGGACCGTGTGAGCGCGCGTCGCTCCAGGGTGGTCTCGTCGACGGGCATCAGCGGTGGTCGTCGGTCAGGCGGAGCGGATGTGGCGGCCGCCCTGGTCGGTCCACGTGTCGCGCAGGGAGCGCTCGATCTTCTCGCGGAACACGATCTGGGCACCGACACCGGCGATGACGAGACCGATGTACAGCACGTACCACCACGGGTTGTCCTTCAGCAGATCCTTGGTGGTGGTGCCGTTGGCGAAGTCGTCGACGTTCACCCGGTTCACGAGGAGCATCACGCCGCCGGTGATCGCGCTCGCGCCACCGAGCGCCGTGAGGGCCATGAGGAGTCCGGTGGGAAGGTCGCTGATGATGGAGAACCATGCCAGCACGAGCCCCACCGCGATGCCGACGATGACCAGCACCCAGGACCACGTGACACCGATGGCGCTCATGACGCCCACGCCGATGGCGAAGCCGATGAACGCCATGGCCACGATGACCGACACCTCGTAGTACAGGTACGCGAGCACGCCGAACACCAGACCGACGACGATGCCGACCACCCACGACAGTGTGGTGCTGAGGAAGCCGTCGCCCGTCCATCCCTGGATGACGCCCGCCCCCAAGACGAAGCCGGCGAAGGCTCCCCAGATGGGGATGACGAGACGCATCGCCAACCAGCCACGGAAGCAGAACAGTGCACCCACCAGAATCGCGACGATGCCGACGATGACGTCTTTCACAGGAGCCCCCTTGAAGTCGTGTTCACCACGGTAGTTCGCGAGTTCAGGGCACGACGCGGATCGCGCGCGTCAGAACGACCAGATGAGCGGTACGTAGAACACGGCCACCAACCCGAAGAACACGAGCATGCAGCTGCCGAGCTTCCAGTAGTCGCCGAACTTGTAGCCGCCCGGGCCCATGACCATCAGGTTCGCCGGGGTGGCGACCGGAGTGATGAACGCGGCGGCCGCAGCGATGTTCACGGCCATCAGTACCGGACTGGCCGACACGTCGAGTTCGGCTGCCGCCGTGACAGCGATGGGGATGACGATGAGCGCGGTGGCCATGTTGCTGATGAGTTGGCCGAGCACCGCCGTGAGGACGAAGAGTCCGGCCACCAACGCGTACGGACCCGCGTCGCCGACGAGGTCGATGAGGCCGTCGGCAAGCTTCTGCGCGGCGCCGGTCTGCTGCATCGCGGCCGACAACGGGGTCATACCCCCGACCAACACGATGGTGGTCCACGAGATGGAGCGGTATGCCTGCGGGAGCGGCACCACGTTCAACAGCACCAGGGCGCCTGCGGCCAGAAGGCCGGCCACCACGGCGGGCACGAGTCCCGTGGCGAGGAGCACCACCATCGCCGCCACCACCGCCAAGGCCTGCTTCGCCCCGAGGCCCAGCGGCACCGCCTGGCGGCGCACCATCGCAGGGTCGTCCACCACCAGCATCGGTGGTGGACTCTGCTCGAGTGCCTGCCACGTGCCCTGCACCAACATCGTGTCGCCCGCGGCGAGCGTGACCTCACCACGGGTGTGCTCGCCGTTGCGCTGCACCGCCAGCACGACCACCTTGCTCCCACCGAACACCATGCCGGGGAAGACCCGGCGTCCGATGAACTCCGAGCGCGGCGGCACGATGAACTCCGCGACGCCGATCTCTCGGTTCAACAGCGACTGATCGTCGGGCTGGTCCACGGTGGTGGGTGCCGTGCGGACGCCGAGTGGTTCGTGGAGCGCTTCCACGAACTCGGGCCGTCCCGACACGACGAGCACGTCGCCGGCGGCCACCGGGTCGTCGGTGCCCAGACCGCCGCGACCTGCGCGTTGAACGCCGGTGAGGGTGGTGCGCTCGTCCCACTCGCGATCGAGCGCACCGCGCGCCACGCCGACGAGCGGTGACGACGCGTCGACGACCAGGCGGGCCATCGAGTGATCGATCTCGTACTGCTCGGCGAGGGTGCGGGCGAACTGGCTCAGGTCGGGCGGGATGACCTCGGCCGTGCGATCGGGCAGGAGTCGGTTGCCGAGGACGACGGTGATGAGGATGACGCCCGCCACCAACGGCACGCCGACGAGTGTGAACTCGAAGAACCCGAATCGACCGGCGCCGGCGTCGTGCGCGGCGTCGCTGACGATGACGCTCACCGGCGTGCCGGTGAGGGCCAGCATGGAGCCGGCGTGCGCACCGAAGGCCAGGGGCATCATCAGCTTCGACGGCACGCGACCCAGACGCACGGCGATGACGACCACCATCGGAACGAGCGCCGCGACGGCCCCGTTCACGCTGATGACCGCAGTGAGCAGCGCCACGAGGAGCATCGTGAACACCAGCAGGCGCGTCTGGCTGGTGCCCGCGCGCGCGATGAGTTGTTGACCCGCCCACGCGGTGACTCCGGTGCTGTCGAGCGCCTCGCTCACCACGAACAACGACGCGATGAACAAGATGGTGGTCTCGCCGAAGCCGCTGACCGCCTGCTCGATGGTGAGGACATCGGTGGCCCACAGCGAGAGCGCCACGCCGAGTGCCACGACCTCGACCGGCAGGCGATTCCAGACGAACAGCACGACCGCGACCCCGAGGATGACGAAGGTGATCGTGCTCTCCGACATCCGCCGGACCTTAGTGTCTCATCCGGGCCGCTCGCACGGTGTGCGAGCACAGTCTCGCCCTCTCAGCAGGATTCGCTAGTTTGAGCCGCGATCCGCCGCTCAGCATCAGAGAGGAACCCCCCATGGACATCACCGTCCGCTCCGGCGACGCACTCAGCACGTCGTCGGCCCTTGCCGTTCTGGTCACGTTCGAAGGCGCGTCGGTACCCGCCGCGGTCGCCAACTCGTTCGAGACGAGCGACTTCTCCGGCGCGGCCAATCAGTCCTTGATGGTGTACCCCAAGGGTCGCGGAGGGCCGAAGCGTGTGCTGCTCGTCGGGCTCGGCGCTCGCAAGGGTGTCACCGCCGAATCGGTTCGCCAGGCGGCCGCGACCGCGATCAAGCAAGCTCGTTCGGCGCAGGCGGCCGACATCACGTTGGGGCTGCCGGCCGACATGCCGCTCGGCGGCGACGAAGTGGGCCAGGCGCTCGCCGAAGGGCTCGAACTGGGCAACTATCGGTACCTCCAGCACCAGACCGGGCGCAGCGCCGCCGACCTGCACGAGATCGCCTCGGTCACGGTGTTCGCCCCGAAGCACACCAAGTCCGTTGCCCAGGGCGTGGCCACCGGTTCGGCCATCGCCCGTGGCACCAACTTCGCTCGCGACCTGGTCAACACTCCCGGTGGCATGAAGACCCCGCCGCAGCTTGCGCAGCGGGCCATCGAACTCGGCGAGCGGCACCCGGCCATCAATGTCACCGTCTACGACGAAGTGCGCCTCGAGAAGGAGGGCTTCGGCGGCATCCTGGCCGTGGGCAAGGGTTCCGACAGCCCGCCTCGATTCATCATCATGGAGTACGGCAAGCAGTTCAAGGGCTCCACCGTCTGCCTCGTCGGCAAGGGACTGACGTTCGACTCCGGTGGTCTGAACATCAAGCCCGCAGAGGGCATGGAGACGATGAAGAACGACATGGGCGGCAGCGCCGCCGTGTTCGGTGTCATGCAGACCGTCGCCGAACTGGGTCTGCCGTTGCACGTGGTGGGCCTCGTGCCGTCGGCCGAGAACATGCCGAGCGGTCGCTCGTACCGCCCCGGCGACATCGTCACCACGCTCAGCGGGAAGACCATCGAGATCCTCAACACCGATGCCGAGGGTCGCGTCATCCTGTCCGACGGACTCCACTTCGCCCAGCGCTACAAGCCGGCGGCCATCGTCGAGCTGTCCACGCTCACGGGTGCGGTCATCATCGCCCTCGGCAACCACGCAACGGCCGTCATGGCCACCGATCAGTCGCTGGCCGATCAGCTGGTCGCGGCCGGCGCCGCCAGCGGCGACAAGGCGTGGCAGCTGCCACTGTGGGACGAGTACCACCAGATGGTGAAGAGCGACATCGCCGACCTGAAGAACCTCGCGGGCCGCGGTGCCGGCAGCATCACCGCCGGTGCGTTCCTGTCGGCGTTCGCCGGCAAGTACCCGTTCGCCCACCTCGACATCGCCGGCACGGCCTGGCTCGATGCGCCCACCAAGCCCTACCTGTCCAAGGGTGGCACGGGCGCCGGTGTGCGCCTGGTCACCGAGTTCCTCCGCACCTTCAACTGACCGGGAGCCCTCAGATGTCCAGCGACGCAGTGGCGGTAGCGCCCACCAAGAAGTCGTTCTCGGAGAAGATGCTCGACGGCATCGAGAAGGCCGGAAACAAGGTGCCCCATCCGGTCATCATGTTCCTGTACCTCATCCTCGGGGTGATCGTGCTCTCGATGGTGTTGTCGTGGTTCAACATCTCGGTCACCGAAGACGTCGCCGTACCGATTCCGAAGGCGCAACTCGCGCTCATCGGCGATCAACTCGGTGGGTCCATCGTGCCGTACGACATCGAGGCCGGGAAGATCGTCGATCTGCCCGACTACACGATCCAGGAGCAGACCTTCGAGATCCGCAGCCTCCTCAGCACCGATGGCATCCGCTACATCTTCTCCGGTTTCGTCAACAACTTCGCCGGCTTCTCGGTGGTGGCGGTCACCTTCGTCGCGATGATGGGCGTCGGCGTCGCCGAGCACGCCGGACTGATGGCGGCGCTCATCCGCAAGCTGGTGAAGGTGGCACCGCGGCGCATCATCGCGTTCGCGATCATCTTCGTCGGCGTGCTGTCGAGCGTGGCCTCTGACGCCGGCTACCTGATCCTCATCCCGCTCGCTGCGGTGGCGTTCCTCACGCTCGGTCGACATCCACTCGCCGGCCTCGCGGCCGGCTTCGCCGGTGTCGGTGCCATCTTCGGTGTGAACCTGCTCATCACGCCGGTCGACAGCATGCTCACCGAGATCACCAACGAAGCCATCGGGTCCGGCGGGAAACCGTTGGAGGTCACCGCCAACTTCTACTTCGGCATCGCGTCGTCGATCATCCTCGCCATCGTGGCCGTGGTGGTCACGCAACGGGTGGTGGAGCCGCGCCTCGGCAAGTACGACCCCACCATCGGCGACCCGGTCTACGCCCTCGTCGGGTCCGACGACACCGGCGAAGCCGAAGCCGATGCCGAGGCGGCGGAAGCCCGCGGGCTGAAGTACTCGATGTACGGCCTCCTCGGCATGGTGGTGATGGTGCTCCTGCTCACACTGCCCAGTGGAGCACCGCTGCGCGATCCGGCGACGGGCGACCTCATCGGCAACACGCCGTTCATGTCGAGCCTCATCTTCATCATCACCCTGATCTTCCTGGTGTGCGGTATCTGCTACGGCATCGGCGCGAAGACCATCCACAGCAGCTCCGATGTCATCACCGGTGTCACGAAGACCTTCTCCGGCCTCGCCGGATTGGTGTTCATGCTGCTGATCATCAGTCAGTTCATCGCGCTGTTCAACTACACGAACATGCCTCGTGTGGCGGCCGTCGAGATGGCCCAGTTGCTCGAGCGGTCCGGCTTCGGTGCGCTGCCGCTGCTGATCGGGTTGATCCTGGTGATCCTGCTGCTCGACATCATCATCCCCGGCGTGGTGCCGAAGTGGGCCATCTTCGCCCCGGTCTTCGTGCCCATCTTCAGCCGTCTCGGAGTGGCCCCGCAGACCGTGCTCGCCGCCTACCGAGTGGGCGATTCGCCGATGAACGTGGTGACGCCGTTGATGGTGTACCTGCCGTTCATCACCACCGTCGCCCAGCGCTACGACAAGAAGGCCGGCATCGGCACCGTGGTGGCGCTGATGATCCCGTACGTCATCGCCATCTCCATCGCCTGGATCCTGCTGTTCATCGTGTGGTGGGTGTTCGGCATCCCGCTGGGTCCCGGCTCGCCCATCGAGCTGTAGACCGGCTCACTCGCCCGTCGAGGTTCGCGCGCGAAGGTCCTCGAACTGGAGGGAGAGCACCGCGCCCAACCACGGCACGGTGAAGGCGTGCACCACGCCGGCGATGATGTTCACGAGGGTGAACGCCTTGCCGAACACGAGCATGATCGCCACACCCAGCAGCGGTCCGAGGAGGAGCGCCACGGTGATGGCGGAGAGCGTGACGATCAACGTGCGCGTGCGGTGGTGCCGAGTGAGTTGCCACGACCGTCGCAACGCTGCCCGCCACCCCAGGTCTTCGGCCACCGCAGCCGGGGCGGCCGCAGCGATGCCGGGCACCACCAGCAGTGCGAGCGGTCCGGTGAGCACGAGGGCGAGGAAGCCGACGACGGTGGGCACGGTGCCCTTGCCGAGGAGCGCGGTCCGCCACTCGCGAGCGGGCCGGGGCGACTCGATGCGGTGGGTGATGGCCATGGCGAGCACGAGCGCTGCGATCAGCACGGGCACGGTCTCCAACGCACCGGCGGCGAGCGCGGTGGCCGTGCCGGTGAACGCACCGCGGTCGACGTCGCTGACGACACCTCCGATGGCAGTGTGGTTGACGACCCATGTCTGGACGAGGGCGGCCACCACGCCGCTGACGAAGATCGTCACCGCCACACCCGCATAGCGCCGCGGGTTCGCCCGCAGCAGCGCATGGGCCGACGTGAGGAGTTGGCCGCCACGACGGCGGCGGGCGAGGGGAGCGGGGACCGCCGGTCGCCATCGGGTGCGGCGTGCCAGGAGCACGAGCGACACGACGATGCCGACCACCAAGCCGAGCAGCAACCACGGACGGACCAACATGTAGTTCATCGCCCTCGACACGTTGGTGGTGGCGGCGCAGAAGAAGCTGGTGACGCCCAGATCGAACTCGGGGACGGTGACCGCGCCGGTGCGACCACCATCGGTCCAGGTGAACGGGTCGAGCCATTGCTCGGTGTACTGCGGACCGAGCTCCGAGTCGTTGATCCCGCGCTGGCGCTCGCCCCAGCGTCCCTGGAAGCCGAGCCAGGCGAAGTCGCTGTCGGCCGTGACGGTGTCGGCCTCGGGCATCATCCGCACCAGGGGATCCAGCTGCATGGACGGGCCACGCGTGTCGTCGCAGCCGAACCCGGAGTCGCCGCTCATCCCGAACCACAGGTGCTGGCTGAAGAAGATGGCGTGCGAGCCCTCCGCCGGGTAGATCACCGGTCGTTCGCCGACGCGCTCGACCTGGTTCCAGGGGCGGCGCTCGTTGCCGTAGTGCTGGCTCAGCGCCACCAGTGAGGGGCCCTCGGCGAGTGCCTCGTCGACGGTGGCGGCATCGAACACCACTTGCGCCATCTCCCAGTCGCTCTCGTGGAGGTTGTTCCAGTCGTTGTAGACGAAGTACATCCAGTACTGCACCGCCAGCCGTGGCGGGCGGTCGCTCGACGGTTGCTCGGTGACGACGCGGGTGTAGAGCAGCGGCCGATCAGCAGTCGTGCGCCACCCGAAGCGGCGATCGAAGTCGCAACCGGGCCGCAGCGACGCCCCTGGAAGGTCGAAGTTCGAGCCCGCCGGGGCATCGAAGAGATCCGCGGCGGTGGGTGCCGTGGTGATGACGGCTCCCTCGCTGTCGAGCAAGGCCACGTCGGGCTGATCCAGGATCATGTCGACATCGGCCGGCTGGAACGCCTCTCCCGGGCCGCAGGCGTCGAGCTGCTCCTGGATGCGCACGAGTGGCGCGTGGCGCTCGGCGAGCGTCGTCGCCGGGTCGACCGCGGTACGTCGTGCAGCGGCACTCGTGGTGGGACCGAGCGAACCGCACAGGACGAGAATTGCACTCAGCGTGAGCGCACGGACCCGAGGAGCGCGGGCTCGAGTGGGGCCGAGGGGGTGAGGGGACACGCCGTGCACCGTAGTGCGCCATTGACGATCGGCGCGTGAACAGGGTGCTTTCAGCGCGAATCCTGCGAAACGTCCCTGTGGCATCACCCAAAGTGGTGAAGTCCTAGGACCATTGGGGTACTCGATGGGTCAAAGGTGGACGCACAGATGTATACCAGATTCCCTATTGCGACCCTCTGTGTTTGCTGTTTGAGTAAGCACTCAAGTTCCAAGGCGGGACAGCTCAGCGGGAGAGGACAACTGAAGATGCACAGCGGGACGGGAGACCCGATGTGCGCCGACACGAATGTCGGTGCATGCGGTACGGATGTGACCACGTCGACGGTGGAGGTGGCTCGATGAGCCTGAACCGTCGTGATCTGTTGAAGACCGGCGTGTTCGCCGGCGCGGCGGTGGCGCTTCCTACCGCTCGGTTCGTGGGCGCCGACACGGCTGCCCGGATGCCCGAGTCGAAGCTGCCCAAGCCGTTCTCGCTGCCGTTCAAGCAGGCGCCCATCGCCGTGCCGTACCGCAAGGACGCCACGTGCGAGTACTACAAGATGGACATGATGGGCGGCTACGCCGAGATCATCCCGGGCTTCAAGAGCTACGTGATGGGCTACAACGGCATCGTCCCCGGCCCCACCATCAAGGCTCGCAAGGGCATCCAGACCGTGGTGCGTCACTGCAACCAGCTCGACGCCGTGCACCCGGTGCTCGGCTACACGCCGTGGACCTCGGTGCACCTGCACGGCTCGGGCTCGCTGCCCCAGTACGACGGGTACGCCAGCGACATCGCCATGCCGCCGGGTGGCGTTCGTGAAGACGGCACCGTCTGCACCAACGGTGAGTACAAGGACTACCACTACCCCAACTACCAGAAGGCTCGCACCCTCTGGTACCACGACCACGGCGTGCACCACACGGCGGAGAACGCCTATCACGGCCTGGTCGCCCAGTACCACCTGCACGACGCGGAAGAGCAGACGCTCGGCATCCCCACGTCGATCTACGACCCCACCATGAACGGCGGTCTGGGCGGCTGGAAGGGCGAGTACGACGTGGCCCTCACGGTGGGCGACCTGATGTTCCAGAGCGACGGCAACCTGTTGTTCTCGCTCGACAACCAGTCGGGCCACTGGGGCGACGTCATCCACGTCAACGGTGTGCCGTGGCCGGTGATGCGGGTGAAGCGTCGCAAGTACCGCTTCCGTGTGCTGGCCGCGTCCATCTCTCGGTCGTTCAAGTTCTCGCTCAACGACCCGACGACGGCGCAGAAGAGCTACGGCACTCAGTACAGCTACCAGATCATCGGCACCGATGGCGGCCTCATGCCGGCGCCGGTCACGGTGAAGTCGCACCGGCAGCTGAGCGGCGAGCGGTACGAGATCGTCGTCGACTTCGGGGCCATCTTCAAGGGCAAGGCCAAGGGCAGCCGCGTGGTGCTCAACAACACCAGCCCGAAGAACAACCTCAACTACACCAACACGCATCAGGTGATGGCGTTCGAGGTGGTCGACGACGCGTACGACACGTCCGTCACGCGTGGCAACGGCAATGCCGTGCCCGCCAAGTTGAGTGCGATCAACGACATCATGAACCTCACGCCGGCGATGTCGGTGGCGACGCGGCGGCTTCGGTTGGAGCGCTCTGGTGGCGCATGGACCATCAACGGCACCACCTGGGACAAGATCATCCAGAGCAACTACCAGTTCGTCGAGGCGGCGCCCACCGTGGGCACCGTCGAGACCTGGATCATCGAGAACAGCTCGGGCGGGTGGTTCCACCCGTTGCACATCCACCTCGTCGACTTCAAGATCCTGTCGCGCAACGGGCAACCGCCGATGCCGCACGAGCGGGGCCCGAAGGACGTCGTCTACACGGGCGAGAACGAGACCGTCACGCTGCTCGTGCGCTTCGACAGCTTGGGCAAGTACATGGTGCACTGCCACAACCTCGTGCACGAGGACCACGACATGATGACCCAGTTCGAGGTCGTCGGTCCGGCCGGCGAGAAGGGCGACGACCCGATGTACGCGGCCGTCGCTCGGGACATGGAGTTCGAGGCCACCGATGTCCTCTGACGTCTCGGCCGTCACGCTTCCGGTGCGGGCCGGGAGCGTGCGGTCGGTCACCGTGCGAACGGTGACCATCGACATGGCCATCCTGCTCGCCGCGGCGGCGGGGATCGCTCACCTCATCTCCACCCCCGCGCACTGGCGGTGGTGGCAGGCGTCGGGCGTGTTCTTCGCCGTCATCACGGCATGCCAGTTGACGCTGGCGGCGCTGTTGTTCATGCGTCGCACCAGCCTGCCGGTCCTGCTGTTCGGCATCTGGAGCAACGTGTTCGTGGCACTGGTGTACGTCGCCAGCCGCGTCACGGCGCTCCCCGGCCAGCCGGCCACCACGGCACACCATGCACCGAAGGCCCCTGGACGCGCGTTTCTCCCGGCGCGCCCGGAAGGCATCGGCCCGTTCGACATGTTCTCCCTCATCGTCGAACTCGCCTTGGTGGCGCTGTTGGTCAGCCTGTTGCCCGAGAAGTGGCGCCGTCACACGACGACGGTGCTCATGGTGTGCGGCCTCGCGATGTGGGGTCTCACGGCGTCGGGGATCCTCCTCTGAACGTCGACCAGTACGACGGCGTCGCGGCCGAGACACTCCTGGACTCGGCCGCTGCCGCGTCGGAGGCGGACGTCGAACAGGCAGCGGCAGCCGATCTCGCCACGGCTGCGGCGATCCGCAAATTCCGTCGACGAGTCGCCATCGGCGTGGGGGTGCTCCTCGCACTGTTCGCCATGCGCGCATGGGTGGTGGAACCGGTGCGCGTGCGCGAGTCCAGCATGCTGCCCACGCTGCACGATGGCGATGCGCTCGTCATCGATCGTCTCACCTACCAGTTCCGCGACCCGGAGGTCGGCGAGATCGTCACCGCTCACATCGATGCCACCGACGCCGACGTGGTGAAGCGAGTGGTCGCCGTGGGCGGCGACACCATCGGCATCGACGACGGCGAACTCGTGCGCAACGGCGAGGTCGTGGACCAGTCGTACGCCAAGCTCGACCAGATGGGTGGCTACTTCTGGGGGCCGATCACCGTGCCCGAAGGGTTCGTCTTCCTGATGGGCGACAACCGGCTCGAGTCGAGCGACTCGCGCAACTACGGGCCCGTGCCCGTCGACGACGTCGACGGCCGCTACGTGGCCCGGTTCTGGCCGCTCTGAGCGGGAGCCTGCAGGAGTCGCACGATCTCCTCGACGGGCGGGTTCACCAATGCGGTGTCGCCCACGGTGACGGTGGGGACCGTCTCGTTGCCGCGAGCCACCGAGCGCACGAACGCCGCCGCGTCGGGGTCGTCCCAGATGTTGCGGGCCTCGTACGTGAGCCCCGCCCGGTCCAGATCGCGCGACAGCATGGAGCAGTACGGGCAGCCAGGGCGCCAGTAGACCGTGACGATGGGGGCGGGCGTGGCGCTCATGACGAGTGGACGATAGCGAGGCCGCTGCGAATTCCCGTGTAGACCGCGATGGCCACCATCAACCCCACGAACCACCGCTGCAGCACTCCCGAGTCACTGGAGCCCGCGAGCCGACTCCCGACGATGACGCCGCCGAGGCTGGCGATGGTGAACGGCAGCACGACGTCCCATTCGATGGCGCCGGCCTGCAGCCGGGTGGCGAGCGCCACGACCGAGTTGATGGTGATGACGAGCAGCGACGTGCCGACGGCCTCGGGCATCGTGAAGCCCAGCACGAGCACCAGTGCCGGGACGATGACGAAGCCACCACCCACTCCGAAGAACCCGGTGAGCAGCCCCACCACGGTGCCGGCGGCGATGACCGTGACGACGGTGCGTGCGTCGGCGCGGACGACGGTGCGCGACGGTGCGGCGGCGCCGGTGGCAGGTGGTGTGCCGGTGCGGCGACGGAGGATGTCGCAGGTGCGCTGGCACATCGCGAACGCCGCCACGAGCATGAGCACCGAGAAGGCCAACAGCAACACGTCGGGGTCGACGGATTCGTTCCAGTTCGAACCCAGCAGCGAGCCACCCACGCCGGCCAGACCGAACAGCGTGCCGGCGAGCACTCGAACGCGCCCGGCTCGCAGATGCGGCACGATGCCGATGAGCGACGTGATGGCGACGAGGATGAGCGACGTGGTCGTGGCCGCCTTGGGGGACTGGCCTGCCCCGTACACCAGAGCCGGCACGGCGAGGATCGAGCCGCCGCCGCCGAGCGCGCCCAGCGACAGACCGATGAGGAAACCCAGCGGCGACGCCAGGATCGCGCGAGTGTTCACCGGTCAGGCCGAGATGCGCCGGTAGGCGGCCCACGCGGTGTAGCCACCGATCAGGTCCGACACGTCGCTGAACCCGTGTGCGCGCAGCAGGCTGGCGGCGATCGCCGACCGGTAGCCACCCGCGCAGTGCACGACCGTGGGCGCCGTGCGGTCGAGCTCGTCGAGTCGTCCGAGGAGGGCGGGCAGGCTGATGTGCAAAGCCCCTTCGATGCCGCCTTCGGCGACCTCGCCGGGATTGCGCACGTCGATGAGCACCAACCCGGGCACCGAGGCGCGTCGCTCGTCGAACTCGGCCGCCGAGAGACGGGACAGGGACTCGACCACTTCAGGGTGCTCCATGAACGTCCGCAGCGGATCGCGGAGCGCACCGAGGACGCGGTCGAATCCGATGCGGGCGAGCCGCACGGCCGCCTCGGGCTCGTGGCCGGGGTCGGTGACGAGCACGATCGGCGTACCCGGGGTCATCACCTCGCCCGCGTACTCGGCGAAGCGACCGCCGAGCCCCACGTTGACCGAGCCACGCAGGTGGCCGGCGGCGAAGGTCATGTCGTCGCGTCCGTCGACGACGACGGCGCCGTCGCGCATCGCGTCGAGCACTTCGCGCAGGCTCATCTGCTCGACGTGCACGTCGTCGTGCATCCGCTCGCGCTCCTGGCGGTTGCGGTTCGCCGCGAAGGAGAAGTACAGCGGGGCGACGGTCTGGCCCTGGGTGACGGCATCGACGAACTCCTGCTCCGTCATCGGCGCCAGTGCGTAGTTCGTGCGCCGCTGCTCGCCGATGGTGGAGACCGTCTCGGTGCTCAGGTTCTTGCCGCAGGCGGAGCCGGCGCCGTGTGCAGGGAAGACCTTGGTGGCGTCGGGGAGGGTGAGCAGCTTCTCGTGCAGCGAGTGGTAGAGCTGGCGGGCCAACTCGTCGGCGGTGACACCCACCGAGGCCAGCAGGTCGGGACGGCCGACGTCGCCGATGAACAGGGTGTCGCCGGTGAGCACGCCGTAGGGCTCGCCATCGGGACCCTCGGGGCGGATGACGATGCTGATGGATTCGGGAGTGTGGCCCGGCGTCTCGCGGAACTCGAGGTCGACCGTGCCGAGCGAGAGGTGTGCTCCGTCGGCGTAGGTGCGGATGGGAAACTCCGCCCGCCCTGCCGCTGCGGCGCCGTAGACGATCTCGGCGCCCGAGTGATCGGCGAGCTCGAGGTGTCCCGACAGGAAGTCGGCGTGGAAGTGCGTCTCGAGCACCGCGACGATGGTGAGGCCGTGTGTCGCCGCGTCGGCCAGGTATTCGGCGACGTCTCGTTGCGGGTCGACCACGACCGCGCGTCCGGTGGAGGTGTCGCCGACGAGATAGCTCGCGTGGGAGAGGCAGCCGAGGTAGTACTGGCGGAAGAACAGCATGTCGGGGCACTTTCGACGAAGGGAGTGCCGACAGCGTATACCCCTGGGGGTATCGGCGCAACCCTGGGTTGCCGGCCAACTGTGCAGTTCTGTGACGGGCAGAACCGACGCGTCAGGGCAGGTCGGCGATGCGGCGGACGACTCGATCGGCCAGCGGCCGAGGCAGTTCGAGCGTGCGCAGCAGGAGTTCGCTGGTGCGCTTCACCCGTTCGCTGGCCGTTGCCTGCTGGAACTCGCGGAGGTCCACCACGACGGCGTCGATCTCCTGGTCGCCCTGGAAGACCTTCACCCCGTCCTCGGTGATCTCGACGAGCACCGGTTGGGGCACGCCGGGTGCGGGTGCGGTACTGCGTTGATGGCTCGGCCGCGCCACGGCCGGGCGCGGGCCGCGCCGCCGAGGCGTGGGCGCGGCGTTCGCGGACATGTCGGTGCCGAGGACGCGATCGAGCTCTGCCAACCACTCGAACGGCGGCACACGTGATCCCTGTTCCCACTTGGCGACGAGCGAGGCGCCGATGCCGATCTGCTCGCCGAGTTGCCGCTGGGTCCACGACCTCAGCTGTCGGGCGTCGGCGATCTGTCTCCCGATGGTGCGAGTCTCTGTCGTTTCCACACAGTGAGATTAGCGTGTCGGCGAGGCCGCCTTGACCGGACCCCGATCCGCGCTCAGTCGATGGGTCGCGTGGCGGCCACGCAGACGTCGATGAACGCATCCACCAGGTCGGGATCGAGTGTGCCCGCGGGGGCCTCGAGCAGCGCGCGGACACCGAGGGCGGGCCGGTAGTCATCGGCAGCGGCGGCCGCATGGAACGTGTGGCACACGGCCGTCAGGCCCGCGACGAGGCGTTCGGACTGTCGCTCGAACGAACCTTCGGGCGCACGGAAGCGGGCCGACGCGGCGGCGAGCGGATGGCGGGTGGCGAGGATCATCTCGCCGGCCAGCGCGCATCGCTCGGTGGCGACGGGTTCCTGGGCCACCACACCTGCCAGATCGTGGTCGTCCAGTGTGAGCGCCCCCACTTCGTGACATGCCGCGGCACGGCCGAGATGTGGCGCCACGTCGTCGAGATGCACGGCGACCGCCAGTTGATGCACCGACCGGGCCACGCGCCGAGCACGTGTGCCCAACGCGGGGGAGCGCATCGCCAACGCGGCGAGCAACACGTCGACGCCCACACCCAGTTGTTCCTCCAACTCGTCCGACAGCTCGGTCAGCTCGAGGGCGAGGCTGCGGGCGAGGACGCTGGCGGCGCGGAGATCGTCGTGAGCGCGCAGCGTGCGCTTGGCGCGGACGCCGAGTTCGAGCAGATTGAACGGCTTCGTGACCAGGTCGCTCGCGCCCCGTTCGAGCGCCTCCACTCGACGTTCGGGATCCGCCTCGCCGGTGACCACGAGCACCGGAACGCCCATCGAACCGTTGCTGCCCACGACACCGAGCAGGGACATGCCGTCGCCATCGGGCAACCCGAGGTCGAGGATCACCAGATCCGGGGTCCACTCTGCCAACATCGCGGCGGCGGCGCCGGCGGTGGTGACCACCCGGATCTCGCCGAATCCGCTCCCTGCGAGCGCTTCGTTCACCAGGTAGGCCTGCACGCTGTCGTCCTCCACCACGAGCACGTGGGGTCCGCCGGTCGGGGGCATCTCGGATGCGGTCACCGGCCCATCGTGGCACGCCGTCACCGGATCCTGCTCACTCGTCCGCAGCCGCACGCCGGAGCCGCGAATCGTCCCGCCAACCCTGAATCGTGTCGCCAACACGGTCACGTCGCGATCGCTCGCTAGCCTTCCGGACGTGACCACGCCCGATCTGAGCAGCGACGACAAGCTCGCGCTGCTCGAGCGCGAACTGCGCTCGATGGGGCGGGTGGTGGTGGCCTTCAGTGGAGGTGCCGACAGCGCGTTCCTCGCTGCCGTCGCGCATCGCACGCTCGGCACAGCGTCCCTCGCGGTCACGGCCGTGTCGCCATCCCTCGCCGACGACGAAGCGGCCGACTGTCAGGCCCTCGCCGAGGAGTGGGGCATGCGATGGACTCCGGTCGTCACACACGAGATGGAACGCGCCGCGTATCGGCTGAACGACACCGACCGCTGCTTCCATTGCAAGGCCGAGTTGATGGAGGTCGTCGGTCCCATCGCGGTTGCCGAGCAGGCCACCGTGGTGCTCGGGGTGAACGTCGACGACCTCGGCGACCACCGACCGGGCCAGAAGGCCGCGGCCGAGGCAGGCGCGCAGTTCCCGCTCGTCGCGGCCGGCTTCACGAAGGCCGACATACGCGCCACGTCCCAGCAGCTGGGTCTGCGCACATGGGACAAGCCGGCGATGGCGTGCCTGGCGAGCCGTCTGCCCTACGGCACGGCGGTGTCGGTGGGGCTGCTCACCCAACTCGACCGCGCCGAGTCGGCGTTGCGGCGACTGGGTTTCCGGCAGTTGCGAGTGCGTCACTACGGCGACACCGCTCGCCTCGAAGTTCCCCTCGACGACCTGACGTCGGTGCTCGACCAGCGCGACGCGGTGGTGCAGGCCGTGAAGGAACAGGGCTACCGCTACGTGACCCTCGATCTCGAGGGGTTCCGATCCGGGAACTTGAACGGCTGACGAATAAGGTTCGCGGCCATGAAGATCTCCATGGCCATCAACTATTCCGGCGGGTTCAAGGAAGCTGCGCAGCGCGTGGTCGAGCTCGAGAAGGCCGGACTCGACGTCGTCTGGATCGCCGAGGCGTACAGCTTCGATGCGATCAGCCAGGTGGGCTACCTGGCCGCACTCACGGAACGGGTCGAAATCGCGACGGGCATCCTGAACGTCTACTCGCGCACCGCTGCGCTCATGGCCATGACCGCCGCGGGTTGCGACTACGTGAGCGACGGTCGTTTCATCCTCGGCCTGGGTGCCTCGGGCCCGCAGGTCATCGAGGGCTTCCACGGCATGCCGTACGAGAAGCCGATGGTGCGCATCAAGGAGTACATCGAGTCGTGCCGCCTCATCTGGGCGCGTGAGGAGAAGTTCGAGTTCCACGGCCAGACCGTGAACGTGCCGCTCCCCGAAGGCCAGGGCACCGGCTTGGGCAAGCCGTTGAAGATCATCAACCACCCGCTGCGCAAGGACATCCCCATCTGGTGGGCGAGCCTGATGGGTCTCAGCGTCACCGCCACCGCGCAGCACGCGAACGGATGGCTGCCCATCTTCTTCGATCCCGAGAAGTTCCACGACGTGTGGGGCGATGAGCTGAAGGCCGGTCTCGCCAAGCGCGACCCGTCGCTCGGCCAGCTCGAGATCTCGGCCGGCGGCATGTTGGCCATCGACGACAACATCGATGCCGACGCCCGCAACAAGATCCTCGACTTCGCCCGTCCACAGAGCGCCCTCTACATCGGTGGCATGGGTGCTCGCGACAAGAACTTCTACAACACCATCTGCCAGAAGTACGGCTACGTGAAGGAAGCCATCGAGATCCAGGACCTGTACCTCGACGGCAAGAAGAACGAAGCTGCCGCGGCCGTGCCCACGCAGATGCTCGAGAACACCAACCTGGTGGGTCCGAAGAGCTACGTCAAGGAGCGCCTGGCCGCCTACAAGGAGGCCGGCGTCACCATCCTGTCGGTGAACCCGGTGGGTGGCGATCCGGTGAAGCAGATCGAGACGCTGCGCGAGATGCTCGACTGAGTTCGCTCGGCCTCAGGGCTCGAGCGACCAGAGCCGCACCGGCTCGGCGAATCCCTTCAACTGACGACGGCCTGCGGGATCGAACCGCAGGCCGTCGGCGCGTTCGGTGACGGCTTGGTTCACGAGGATCTCGCCGGGCACCGCGATGTCGACGATGCGCGACGCGAGATTGACGATCTCGCCGTAGACGTCGCCGCCCGAGGTGATCACGTGTCCGTAGGCCAGCCCCGCTCGGCCGCCATCGGCGAGTTTGGACGCGTGGCGCACGAGACCGTTGGCGATGGTGCACGCTTCGATCGGCTCGACGGCGCTGAACATCACTTCGTCGCCGATCAGCTTGACGAGCCGACCTCCGTGCTCGCCCACGAGATCGACGCGTGCCGCTTCGAAGGTCATCACCAGATCGAGCAGTTCGGAGGGCGACATGGAACTCGAACGCGAGGTGAACCCGCTGAGGTCGACGAAGCCGATGGTGAGCGGGACGGTGCTGTAGTCCTCCTGCCCTTCCCGTGCCCGACGCACCGTGCGCGTGGCCATCTCGAGGTGGGAGCGGAACATCGGATCGAAGATGCCCGACGCCATGTGGGCCAGTTCGATGCCGGCGAGATTGGCCTTCGCCATCTCCAGTGGTGTTCCGTCGTGGTGCTCGTAGATGGGCGCCTCCACGTCGCGCAGGAACATCTCGCCGGCCGCCTCGGCGATTCGTCGCATGGAGTTGCCGACGACCCGCACGAAGTGGGACAGCTCGTCGGCGCTGAAGACCTGCGAGGCGAGGCCGAAGAGCCGAAACATCTGCACGTCGGCCTCGGTGTACACCGGGTCGTCGTCGGCAGACGGGGGCATGCCGGTGGAGCGGTGCACGGCGATGACGGTCTCGAACGGCAGGCCCACCTCTTGTGCGATCTGGTGCACCGTCATCCGTCGACCGGGTCGCAGCTTCTTGTCGCCGGCCAACGCGTTGAGCTGGCCTCGCTCGCACGCCTCGACCATGGCGGCGGTGTCGATGTCCTGCGCCGCGAGCCACTCGAGCAGCTCGAGCCGCTGCGCGGCGTCGGGAGCGTCGGGGTCGTAGATGCCCGCTGCCACCCATTCATCGAGAGCCGTCATGTGCCGCGACGGTAGCCGGGTAGCGTGCGCGCTCATGTCGAACGTCCTCCTCACGGGTTGCAGCTCCGGATTCGGCGAACTCGCCGCGCTCACCTTCGCCGATCGCGGCCACACGGTGATCGCCACGATGCGCACGCCGGGCAAGTCGGCCGCCATCAACGACCGTCCGGAGATCCACCAACTGGCGCTCGACGTCACCAGCACCGACAGCGTGAACGCCGCAGTCGCCGCCGCCATCGAACTGGTCGGCCGGATCGATGTCGTGGTGAACAACGCCGGGGTCGAGTCGTTCGGCGCGGTGCACCTCTTCTCCGACGCCGAGGTCCAGTGGCAGTTCGACACGAACGTCACGGGCGTAGTGCGTGTGGTGCGCGCAGTGGTGCCGCACATGCTGGAACAGGGCGGCGGCGCCATCGTCAACGTCGGCTCGGTGGCCGGTCGGGTGGGCACGCCGTACGGCGGGATGTACGCAGCCACCAAGCACGCGGTGGAGGCGCTCACCGAGGCGATGCACTTCGAGCTGTCGCACCGCGGCATTCGCGTCACCGTGGTCGAGCCCGGGCAGTTCCCCACTCAGCTCAACGCGAACAGTGGGCACGCGGCAGCGATGGCCGCGGCCCCCGCGGAGGTCGAGCGTTACCAGCGATATCGGGCGGCCCAGAAGTCGCTCGTCAGCGGCGATCCGGCCGACCCGCAACTGGTGGCCGATGCCATCTACACGGCCGCCACCGAGCGGCCCGGTGTGCTGCGCCACCCGGTGGGCGCCGACGCGGATCTCGTGTTGGGTGCCAAGGCATCGCTGTCGTTCGAGGACTTCGACAGCACGATGCGCACGGTGTTGAACTGGCACGAGTGACCGTGGCCACGCACTGGACGCTCGGCTGCGACGCCAACGATCCGCACCGCGTCGCGGCGTTCTGGGCCGCAGCGCTGGACTACGTGCTCGAGCCGGGGTACGACGACCCGGACGGTGCGTCGATCGTCGACCCCGCCGGCGTCGGCCCGGCCATCGGGTTCCTGCGCGTGCCCGAGGGGAAGACCGCCAAGAACCGCATGCACATCGACATCCGTGTGGCCGGCGAGCCGCCGTTGGACATGGCGTCCCGCGAGGCGCTCATCCGCGAGAAGGTGGCGACGCTCGAGGGCATCGGCGGCACCGTCGTGCGCGAGGAGCGGTACGAAGAGCACCTCGGTCACGTGGTGATGCTCGACCCCGAAGGCAACGAGTTCTGCGTCGCCTGATCGCGTGCGCCCAAGCTGCACGAGCATTTCACCGGAAGTCACCGTCCCGGCCGGCCTCACTCGATCACCGGAATATCAACAGCTATGCGCCGGCTTGGACGAGCAGCCAGTCGTTCACCTTGGCGCAGAGGCCGTTGAGCCTGCCACTCCCGATACCAACGTTGATGTCCGTCAACACCACGCTCCGGTCGAGAGTTCGACGACCAACGCCTCGCGTGCCCACGCCATCAGGCCGACACGTACCTGATCGGCTCGCAACTCAACGACGTCTGCTCGATCGAAGTGCTGCCGCCGAAACGCGGTCCAGACGGTCAGCACAGATCGGTCACCGGTGACTCTGCCGAGCAACATGCCACGTCCACCGATGGCCATCGAGAGAACACCGAGCGCGAGCCATGCCCAGCGGATTCCGCCGGACGAGGTGAACACTCGTGGGAAGGTGAGGACGAACACAAGGACGTAGAACCACACGGTTCCTCGGCTACCGGCGTGCCGACAAAGAACCGTTCGCGTCCCGCGGCTGCCCATCATTCGCAGTCTCGCATGGAGCACCGTGCATAGCGGCAGATCTGGGCTATCCACTGGCCCGGCGGTTACTACGCTCGCACTTGTGTTCTTGTCGGTCGTGTTTGCTGTGGTCTTCATCGCATCGGTGGTTGGGTTCGTGGTGGCGACTGCGCGCAACTCTGAACGGTACGCGGAGTCGTTGCGGCCGCCCGACGACCTTCGTCGCGCCGACGAAAGCTCGAACCCGAGTGGGGGCAGCCCGAACGGGGGCACGATCTGGCCTGACAACCGCTGAACAGCATCCGGGCATGAGGTTTAGTGCCAGGCGGCAGCACGGTGCTCGCTTGTCACCCGCCGTCAAGAAGGTCGCGGAGAGCTTGCGAAGCGCGGTCCCGATTCTCAAGCTGCGACCGACCGTCAGAGACCTCGGCAACGATCCCGGTTGGAAGGTGCGTGAGCCGGACGGTCAAAGCGCCCTGCCGTTCGCCCGGGCTCCGGAACACAGCCATAGCGCACTCGTCCGCCAGGGAACGGTTCTCACACCCCTCGTCTCGCTCTTCGCGCTGTGACACCCGCTCAGATTGCCCGAAGTGGCCGTCGTAGTCCAGCGTGCAGAACGGCAGCTCTGCTCTCGATCTGGGTGCATCCACGCGACCCCGTGGTGGCATGGAAGCACCCAGAAGCTTGATCTGCTCAACCTGTCGCGGCTCGATCACGGCGGACTGTGATCACGGCGCGACGAGTCCAGACGAGAAGGCGAGCACTTTGCCCGCTATGTGCGCTCTGCGCAAGTGCGATCACGCGTTGTGAGGAAACTCCCCGGGGGGAGTTCTCTGGAGGGTTCTGCGCGTGGCGATCTGGGTCTGATCCGTCTCGCAAGCCGGGTCTCGCAAGCCGGGACGAATCAGCCCGAGAAGCCGATTTGGGACGATTCAGCCCGAGAACCGGGCCGAGAAGAGGGTCGACCCGAGCCGAGTGCTCCGAGGGACGACAGGATGCACGCGTTCGTGCGGTGTCGTCGCGTCAGACGGCGCCGGGGAAGTGCGCTTCCACCACGTCGGGGTAGCTACGCACGTAGTAGTTCCACAGCATCTCGCCGAACACCGGTGCCACCGCGCTGGCGATGCCGGCCTCGCCCTCGAGGATCTCGGTGCGCTTGGCCATGAACCCGGCGTCGCGGTGACGGGGACTGGCTGCCACCGCATCGGTGAACCGTGTGGGCAGGGGGAGCGGGCGGATCTCGGTGCGCAGGTCGGGACCGTGGAAGTAGGCGGCGGAGTACCGCTCTTCTGTGGCGATGACCCGGTGGGTGGCGGCGACGAAGTAGTTGCCGGTCATCGCCTGCAGCATCTCGCCGACGTTGACCACGATGGCGCCCTCGGGAGGGTCGACATCGATCCACTCACCGTCGGGAGCCATCGCCTGCAGCCCACCCACGCCGTGCTGCACGACGAACGTCAGGAAGCCGGCGTCCTTGTGCGCGTTCACTCCTGCGCCGCCGTCGGGGGTGCGTGGATAGCGGATGAGCTTCGTCAGCGACAGCGGCCGCTCACCGAACGCGTCGCGCAGCCCTTGGCGCGGCAGACCGAGGCCGACGGACATGACCTCCATCAGCTCCCAGGCGAGGTCGCCCATGCGCTGCAGCCATTCGTCGACCGCGGCATGGAAACCGGGCAACACGTCGTCGGGCAGCCACTGGTTGGGTCCGTCGAGGCGCAGGTACGCGGGTTCGGCATCGCCAGGGTGGGTGGCGTTCTCGGTGCTGAGGTCGATCTGCTCGCGGAAGTCGACCTGGCCGTTCGTGAGCTCGGCCCCGACGCGTTCCCATCCGCGGAAGTGCGGCGACCGCCGCTTGTCGATGAGCGCCTTCGTGGACTCCGGCAAGGCGAAGAACTGTTCGAGCAACGCGAAGTAGTGCTCGATGAACTCCGCGGGGACGCCGTGATCGGTGAGGGTGAAGAAGCCGACGCCGTGGCACATTGCCACCAGTTCGTCCGCGGCTGCCCGTGCGGCGCCACCTTCGCGCCACCGCTGCAGCGAGAAGTTGGGGATGGTCCAGTGCGTGGTGTCGGCGGAAGTGGTGGAAGCGTTCATCGTGGGGTTTCGTCTCTTCGAATCGCGACGCTAACCCGCAGGGTGTCCACCGGCTACGTTGTACCCACTCAGCCGCTTGGGGGAGGGGACCGAAGGCCTTGGCTCTGTTAGACGTGAATGACGTGACTGTGCGGTTCGGCGGCATCGTGGCGCTCGACCGGCTGTCGTTCAGCATCGATGAGGGTCACATCTGTGGCCTCATCGGGCCGAACGGTGCCGGCAAGACCACGATGTTCAACGTCGTGAGCCGCATCTACCAACCCACCGCTGGTTCGGTGGTGTACCGAGGGCAGGAACTGCTCGACGTGCCGGCGCATGGCATCGCCAAGCTCGGCATCGCCCGCACCTTCCAGAACCTCGCACTGTTCCCCACCATGACCTTGCTCGAGAACGTGATGGTGGGTGCACACTGCCAGGGGAACGTGGGCTTCGTCCGGGCCATCTTCCGCGTGGGAGCCGCGGCCGACAATCGGCGCACTCGCGACTTCGCCGGCGACCTGCTGAACGAACTCGGCTTGGGGGCCCTCGCCTTTCGGCCGGCCGCGGGTCTGCCGTTCGGCACGCTGAAGCGTTTGGAGATCGCCCGAGCGTTGGCCGCTCGGCCGAGTTTCTTGCTGATGGACGAGCCGGCATCGGGTCTCGCGCACGGCGAGGTCGACGAGCTGGGTCACACCATCCAGGCCATTCGCGACCAGTTCGACCTCACCGTGCTGCTCGTGGAGCACCACATGAGCATGGTCATGAGCATCAGCGATCGAGTGGTGGCGATGGAGTTCGGTCGCAAGATCGCCGACGGCACTCCCGCAGAGGTGCAGAAGGACCCTGCGGTCATCGAGGCCTACCTGGGGACGTCGGCATGAGCATCCTGCACGCTCGCCAGCTGTCGGCCGGCTACGGCCCGGTCACCGTCCTGCACGACATCGAACTCGTCGTCGAGGAGGGCGAGATCGTCGTCATCCTCGGCGCCAACGGTGCCGGCAAGACCACCACCATGCGGGCCGTCAGCGGCACCATTCCCCGCCAGGGTTCGGTGGAGCTCAACGGACACGACATCACCAAGCTCTCGCCCGACGCCATCGTGCGCCAGGGTGTGGCGCAAGTGCCGCAGGGCCGCGGCACGTTCCCGGAACTCTCCGTGCACGACAACCTGCGCGCCGGTGCCATCACCCGTCACGATGGCTCGGCCGCGGTGGCCGCCGACATGGAGCGCTGGTACGGCCAGTTCCCACGTCTGGCCGAACGCAAGGACCAGCGCGCCGGCAGCCTCAGCGGCGGTGAGCAACAGATGCTCGCCATCGCTCGGGCGCTGATGAGCCGGCCGAAGCTGCTGTTGTGCGACGAGCCAAGTCTGGGACTCGCCCCGCTCATCACCCAGGAGTTGTTCGCCGTCATCGAACGGCTGAACAAGGAGGAGGGTCTCTCGGTGCTGCTCGTGGAACAGAACGCGAACCTCGCCATGCACATGGCGAGCCGTGTCTACCTGCTCGAGACCGGGCGCATCGTCGCCGAGGGATCTGCTGAAGAACTGAGCGCGGACGACACCATCCGCAAGGCATATCTGGGGTTCTGATGGAACTGTTCCTCCAACGACTCTTCGACGGCCTCAGCCAGGGCAGCGTGTACTCGCTCATCGCGCTCGGCCTCGTCATCATCTATCGCGGCACGGGCCACCTGAACTTCGCTCAGGGCGAGATGGCGTTGTTCTGCACGTACGTCGTCTACCAGTGCGGTGAGTGGGGCATCCCGCTGGGCATCGCGCTCCCCATCGGCATGCTCGTCGGCTTCGTCATGGGTGCCACCGTCGAAGTCACGCTCATCCGGCCCATCGCCAAGAAGTCGCAGTTCGCCGTCTTCATCGTGACACTCGGGTTGTTCCAGTTCCTGAACTGGCTCGACGGTGCCATTTGGAAGGACCAGCCGCTGCCCAACAGCGGCGTCGGGAGCTCGCAGCAGTCGTTCCCGAGCCTGTTCCCCAACAAGCCCGACGACTTCGTCAACGTGTTCGGCGCGGCCATCAAGATCCAGTCGATCGGTGTTTTCGCGCTCGTCATCGTGCTCACCGGGTTGTTGTTCCTGCTGTTCAACCGCACGAAGTTGGGTCTGTCGATGAACGCCGTCGCCAGCAACGCCGAGAGCGCCAAATTGGTCGGCATTCGCACCAACCTGGTGCTGATGATGAGCTGGGGCATCGCCGCCGCCATCGGTGCCCTGGGTGGCGTGGTGTTCGCCGGCATCAACTCGAACGTGAACCTCGGCCTGATGTTCTCGGTGTTCATCTACGCGTCGGCCGCGGCCACCCTGGGCGGCTTCGACAGCCCCGGTGGCGCGGTGCTCGGTGGCCTCATCATCGGTGTCATCGAGAACATGGCCGCCGGCTACTCCGATGAATGGATCGGGCAGGAACTGAAGGTGGGTGTCGCCCTGGTGGTCATCCTCGTCGTGCTGTTGGTGAAACCATCCGGCCTGTTCGGTACGGCGAAGGTGGAGCGGGTATGAAGACGATCGCCACCATCAAGTCCGGCGGCACCGCCAGCTGGGCCATCCGCCTGGTCACGGCTGCCGTGGTCGTGTACCTCATGTTCTGGATTCCCACATCGGCCAGCAACGGCATGATCGACTCGTGCATCACGGCGCTCACGCTCATGGCGGCCGCGATGTCACTGAACCTGCTGCTCGGGTACACCGGGCTGATCTCCATCGGCCACTCGGCGTTCTTCGGCATCGGCGCCTACACCACGGGCATCCTCGTGTCGCGATATGGCTGGAGTCCGTTCCAGACGCTCGCGGTCGCGTTCGTCATCGCGTTCGTGGTCGGGGCGCTCGTGTCGCTCCCGGCGTTGCGCATCAAGGGCGTGTACCTCGCGCTCGTCACGCTCGCATTGGGCCTGGTGTTCCCACAGTTGGTGAAGGCGCAGAAGCTCGAGTGGCTCACCGGCGGCGCCCGTGGTCTCGACAAGACCGGCTTCCGCTTCACCAAGGACAACCCCACCTACGAGATCTTCGGATGGAATCCGTGGGGCAGCCTCCGCGGCGAGAACGTGAAGCCGTTCCACTACTGGATCGCGATGATCATCGTCATCGGCGTGTACCTCGTGTGCCGTGGTGTCGTGAAGAGCCGGGCCGGACGATCGATGATCGCCATTCGCGACAACGAGACGGCAGCCGCGGTGATGGGCGTCAACCTGGCGATCACCAAGGCGCTGGTGTTCGGCCTGTCGGCGGCGCTGTGCGCGCTGCCGGGCTCGCTGTCGGCCATCCGCACCGGCAACGTCACGCCGGACTCCACGAACATCACCGTGCAGGGCGCCATCACGTTCCTCATCGTCATGGTGGTCGGTGGTGCAGGCTCGCTCTGGGGTCCCATCATCGGTGCGGGACTGTTCGTGTTCATCACCGAACTCACCGGCGACTGGAGCGACCCGGATCAGATTCCCGGCATCATCCGTCCGCTGTTCTCGTGGTCGAACACGCCTCCCGGGTCTGGCATTTTCGCGATTCTGTTGATCGTGCTGATGTTCGTGGCACCGTTCGGCATCGTCGGGATGTGGCGGCGCCTCGTTGCCCGGTTCGTCACGGTTACCCCGCGCCCTGCCGGGACGGGTACGATCGAGTCCGTGGTCTCCGCTCCCGCCGAGGCCTGACGAAGACACCACAGTGAGGGGGAATTGGAAGATGCGACGTACTTCGACGCGAGTGCTGGCTACTCTGGCTGCCGGCACCATGCTGATCGCTGCGTGCGGCGGTGACGACGAGAAGTCGGACACCACCAGCGCGGCCGAGACCACTGCCGGCGAGGCCACCGAGACCACGGCCGCCGCGGTCGAGACCACGGCCGCCGCGGTCGAGACCACTGCTGCCGCCGGTGGCGATGCGTGGGCCGTGAGCACCGACGACTGCATCGATCCCGATGCAGCCAACGCGCCCATCGAGGGCACCATCAAGATCGGTTCGGCGATGCCGCTCACCGGTGGCGTCGCCGCCGCAGCGTTCGCCCCCGTGAAGGGTGGCTTCGAGGCGTACATCAACTACGCCAACGAGAAGGGCCTCCTGGGCGACATGACGGTGGAAGCCACCATCGAGGACGACCAGTACAACAAGGACCTCACTCCTGGCGCCGTGTCGAAGCAGATCGACGCCGGCGTGCACATCTTCTCGGGCATCATCGGTTCGCCGAACAACGCCGCAGTGCGCGACACCCTCAACGAGGAGTGCATCCCGCAGCTGAACGCGCTCACCGGTTCGCCGGCGTGGGGCGAAGTGGCCGACTACCCGTGGACCACCGGCATCCTGGTGCCGTACACGGTGGAGTCCAAGGTGTACGCCGCGCAGATCGCGGAGCAGTACCCCGAGGGCGCCAAGGTCGCGATGTTCTACGTGAACAACGAGTTCGGTCAGGTCTACGCCAACGCCTTCAAGGAACTGGCGCCCGAGTTCAACCTCGAGATCGTCGACGAGCAGACCATCGAGGCCACCGACTCGGCTCCGCCCACCTCGCAGATCACGAGCATCGCCGCCAAGGCGCCCGACGTGATCATGGCCGTGCCGCTCGGCGCCGGCTGCATCGGCTTCCTCACCGAGCTGGCCAACGCCAAGGCACAGAACGCCGGTTGGGCGCCCGCCACGTACGTCACCAACACCTGCGCCAGCAACCTCATCCTGGGTGCTGCTGGTGCGGCCGCTGATGGTCTCTACACCTCGGGCAACCTGAAGGACGTCACCGCTCCGTCGAACGCCGAGGACCCCGCCGTGAAGGAGTACCTCGACTACATGAATGCACAGGGTCTCAGCGACATCGCGGCCACGGCCGCCGCCGGCTGGACCACCGCCGAGGTCACCATCGCCATCATCAAGCAGGCGATGGAGTCCGAGGAAGGCCTCACCCGGGCGTCCATCATCAACGCGGCTCGCAACTTCGAGTTCGTGCCGATGCTGGCTCGCGAGGGTGTGAACGACAAGTCGATGGGCGAGGAAGACCCGTTCCTGGCGGAGTCGCTGCAGGTGCTGCAGTACGACGCCGACACGGCCACCTTCACCGACATCGGCACGCTGATCACCGACTTCGAGAGCTGATCTCGAACCGTCTCGATCACTGAGAACGGCCCGCCCTTCGGGGCGGGCCGTTCCGCGTTCCGGCACTACTCTCGCAGCGGGGAAAGGGGACCACTGATGCCCGTGTCACTCGACGATCTGTCGACCATCCACTACGAGATCGTCGACCCGGGGGAGCACGGCATCGCGGTGGTGACGCAGGATCGTCCGGAGTCCAGGAACGCCCAGAACAAGCGGATGACCTACGAGCTCAACGCCGCGTTCGACGATGCGGCGCGCCGCGCCGACGTGAAGGTCATCGTGCTGCGAGCAGATGGCCCGCACTTCTCCAGCGGCCACGACCTCCGCGACCGGGACGGCTTCGAGGAGTTCGACCTCGTGTCGCCGAACGGAGGCTTCGACGCAGCGGGCCAGGAAGGTCACTTCGCCTGGGAGGAGGAGTTGTACTTCCAGATGTGCTGGCGCTGGCGCAACCTGCCCAAGCCGCTCCTCGCTGCTGCGCAGGGCAAGACCATCGCCGGCGGCCTGATGTTGTTGTGGGTGGCCGACATCATCGTCGCCGCCGACGACGCGCTGTTCAGCGACCCCGTGGTCGGCATGGGGGTCAATGGCGTCGAGTACTTCGCTCATCCGTGGGAACTCGGCGCGCGCAAGGCCAAGGAGTTGCTCTTCACCGGTGATTGGGTCACGGCGGCCGATGCGCATCGGTTGGGCATGGTGAACCAGGTGGTGCCTGCGGCCGAGCTACGCGAGTACGTGATGTCGATGGCGGCGCGCATTGCCCAGCGCCCGTCGTTCGCCCTGCGGCTGGCCAAGGAGAGCGTGAACCAGACCCTCGACGCGCAGGGTCAGTTCACGGCGTTCCGGGCCGCGTTCTCGCTGCAGCACCTGGGTCACGCGCACAACCGACTGAAGTTCGGCATGCCCATCGACCCGAGCGCCTTCACCCCCAAGTGAAGTGCGATGAGAGGTGATGCGCTCCTGCAGCGCCATCGCTCATCGCGTGGTGGGGTGTGGAGCCGGGTCAGCCTTCGGGCTGGCCGTTGGTGATCTCGAAGTTGCTCTCGTCCTTGACCACGAGGTCGAAGTTCCAGGTGGTGCCCGACTCGTCGGTGGCGGTGCACGTGAACGTCGCGCCCGCTTCCACCTTGTCGGGCTTCGTGCACGTGGCGTCGGTGAACTTCGTACCGGCTTCTTCAGCGACGGTGTCGCCTTCGATGAAGGTCTCGGCCGACTTCTGGAAGTCGGCCTCGTCGGCACTGCAAGCGCCCAACAGGGCGACCCCGGCGACAACGGCGAACAGTGCTGATCTCATGACGAATGTCCTTCCCGCGTAGATGCAGGAACGGTATCAACCGATCGGCACCAGCTCGGGGATACGCGCCTGGCGCGACCGGCGCGCGGAGTCCACGGTCATCACGGCGAGGCCCACCCAGACCAGCGCGAACCCCAGCATGCGCACGGGTGGCAGCGACTCGTCGTACAGCAGCCAGCCGATGAGGAAGTTCATCGTGGGCACGATGTACTGCATCGGCCCGATGATGCTCAACGGCACACGCTGGGCGGCGTAGGCGAACAGCAGCAACGGTCCCACGGTGGCGAGCCCGGTGAACAGCGCGTAGATCACCTCGCCGGTGGACGCGCTGTTCGGAATGCTGCCGGCGCGACCTGCCAGTGCGACCGCGAGCACGACTGCGGGGATGAAGAGGATGAACGACTCGGCGGCCATGCTCTCGACGGGGGTCAACGGCACCTGCTTCTTGAGGTAGCCGTAGATGGTCCACGACACGGCGATGGCCACGGCCAGCCACGGCACCTGCCCGTACGACACGGTGAGCACCACCACGGCGGCGGCCGCGAACGCCAAGGCCACCTTCTGTGCGGTGCGGAGCGTCTCGTGCAGCACCACCACGCCGACCATCACCGTGCCGATGGGTGCGATGAAGTAGCCGAGCGCGGTCTCGAGGACGCGATCGTGCACCACCGCCCACACGTACGACGTCCAGTTGACGGTGAGCAGCAGGGCCGCGAGCGTCACCCTGGCCAGCAGATGGCGATCGCGGAGCAACACGCGCAGGTGCCCCCAGCGACGCGTCGCCGTGAGGACGATGGCCATCACCACTGCGGAAGCAGTGATCCGCCAGCCGATGAGTTCGAACGCGTTGAAGCGATGGAGCTGCTTCCAGTAGATGGTGAGCAGTCCCCAGACGACGTAGGCGACGAGACCGGCGATGATGCCGGCGCGTTGGCGTTCGCGAGCTGCGCTGGCAGGGTCAGCGGAGGGCATCGAGCAGCAGACCGTGGAGCTCGGCGGCGCGATGGAACTCCACCCGCGGGTCCTGATGGAGCGTGTCGTGCAGGAACGAGAAGCTGATGCCCGACTCCGGGTCGCACCAGTTCAGTTGGCCGCCGGCGCCGGCGTGGCCGAACGCCCGCGGCGCCGCCGGCATCCAGCGGTGGAGGTGGTACCCGTCGTTGCCGGCGATGTAACCCGCGATGGTGCGGTTGGCGGGCACGCCGTCGGTGACGCTGATGCTGCCGTTGCGCACCGTGCCCACCGCATCGGCCAACCACGCCGCGGGGAGGGCGTCGTCGAAGTCGTGCAGGAAATGCTGGTAGATGCGCGCCATCTGGTCGGCTCGAGCCAACCCGCCTCCGCCGGGGATTGCTGCTGCTTGAGCGCGAGGGTCGTTCAACGACAGCAGCAACTCGGGACCGATGGCGGCCTGCGGCACAAGGTCGGGGCGACCGTACGTGGCCACCAACAGCGACGCGTCGGAGGGATACTCGCCGGCAAGGCGCACGGTGACTGCGGGAGTGGTGGCCGCCTCGGGGCCGAGCACGGCCCGCACGCCGGCGGGGCGAGCGACGCGCTCGTGCACGACGTCGATGTACGAGCGGTCGTTGAGGGAGGTGAGCAACTCGGCGATCACCCAGTGCGCCGCGACGGGGTGGTACTCCGTGCGGCTGCCGGCGGGCCAGTCGAGATGCCACTCGGCGAACGCGGCGCGGCGTCCTTCGCTGGTACCCCAGCGGTCGGGGCCGATGGGCGCCTGCGGGAAACCGCCCTGCATGGTGAGCAGTTGCAGCACGGTGACGTCGTCCTTGCCGTGGTGGCCGAACTCGGGCAGGTAGTGCGCGACCTGGCGGGTGAGTTCCAGCGAGCCGTCGGCGAAGTGGGGCAACAGCGCCATGGCCACCAGCGCCTTGGTGGCGGAGAAGATGATGAAGTGGTCGTCGTCGGTGGCAGTGCCGAACGAGTGGAACTCGACGACCTCACCATCCAACCCGACGGCCACCTGCGCGGCCGTCACCAGTCCGTGGTCGACCTCCTGCTGAATGCGCGCCGCGAGCGCGTCGAGTCCGGTACGGGAGAGCGTGGTCATGATCCCTACAGTACGGGTCGGTTCCGAGGGGGTGCGAGATGGCCGACGTCAAGGTGCATCGAGTGGGTGAGGTCGACGTGATCACGATCGATCGTCCGGACGTGCGCAACGCCTTGCGCTACCAGAGCTACGACGAACTCGAGCGGGCGGTGCGCACGACCACCGCCCGGTGCATGGTCATCACCGGCACGGATCCGGCCTTCTGCTCCGGCGATGATGTGCGCGAGGTGATGGGTGGTGGCGACGGCCCGAAGCCCACCGCGGTCGCGCCGCGGCTCACCCCTGCCGCCGATGCGCTGCTGCACACCGACGTGCCGGTGATCGCCGCCGTCAACGGTGCGGCTGTCGGCTGGGGCATGGAGTTGGCGCTGATGGCCGACATCCGGGTGGCGTCCGAGCGGGCGAAGTTCGGTGAACTGTTCGTGCTGCGTGGCCTGTGCAGCGACGTGCCGGGGATGGGGCGCCTCGCGCAACTGGTGGGGCGCGAGCGCGCCGCCGAGATGTTGTTCACGGGCGATGTCATCGACGCTGCCACCGCACAGCAGTGTGGGCTGGTCAGCCGGGTCACCACGCACGAGGACCTGCTGCCCACCGCCATGGAACTGGCCGCCAAGATCGCCTCGCGCCCGCCACTGGCGGTGCAGCAGTTGAAGGCCGGCATGCGGCGCGTGCTCGACCCCGACTGGAACGACTTCGGCGTCTGGGTGAGCACCACGCTCGGCACCCTGTTCCGCACGGCGGATCACCGTGAGGGCGTGAAGGCGTTCCTGGAACGCCGAGACCCCCACTTCACCGGACAATGACCGCAGTGTCACGGTGGTCGTCGTGCAGCAGGTGAAACCCACCACCATCCATTGCCGCGGTGCCAACGGTGTGAAACTCGTCGCCGACGCGTACGGCGACCCCGATGCGCCGCACGTGCTGCTGCTGCACGGAGGCGGCCAGACACGTCACTCCTGGGGCGGCACCGCGTCTGCGCTCGCGGCCGCTGGCTTCCATGCCGTGAGTGCCGATCTGCGGGGGCACGGCGACAGCGACTGGGACCCCACGGGCGACTACGGCATGGCCGTGATGAGAAGTGATGTGGAGGCGTGGTGCGACCTGTTGCACCGCCCTGCCATCGTCGGGGCGTCGATGGGTGGCATCGCCGGAATGTGGACCGAGTCCACTCGCGCGGAGGAAGGGCTGCCGCCGGCGGGCAGCGCCCTCGTGCTGGTCGACATCGCCCATCGCTCGGAGGCAGCGGGCATCCTGCGCATCGTCTCGTTCATGACGGGTCGACCCGAGGGATTCGCCTCGCTCGACGAAGCCGCCGATGCCGTGGCCGAGTATCTGCCCCATCGGCCCCGGCCGACCAACCTCGACGGACTGGCCCGAAACCTGCGCCTCGGCGAGGACGGCCGCTATCGGTGGCACTGGGACCCCGCCTTCATGAGCGAGGATCGTCGGCCGCGCACCTCCGAGCACCTCGACATCTTCGTCGAACACGCCAAGCGGCTCACCTTGCCGGTGCTGCTCGTGCGAGGTCGGATGAGCGATGTGGTGAGCGAGCAGACCGCGCAGGAGTTCCTGCAGTTGGTGCCCCACGCGCAGTACGTCGACGTCCGCGACGCGCACCACATGGTGGCGGGCGACCGCAACGACGCGTTCACCGCGCCGGTGGTGGCGTTCCTGCGCGGTCTCGCCACCTGACAGGCTGGGCGCATGCAGGTGAGCGTCGCCCCCGACTCGGCCACGGCGGCCGCGGTGGCGGCCACCTGGGTGGCCCGGCAGTTGCGCAACGCCGTGCAGCGCCGAGGTGTCGCGTCCATCGCCGTGAGCGGAGGTCGGACGCCGGCGGCGATGTTCGCTGTGCTTGCCGCGATGGAGGTGCCGTGGGCGGAGGTGACCGTGTTCCAGGTGGACGAGCGCGTCGCGCCCGACGGCGACCCCGCCCGCAACGCGGCGTTGCTCGGGCTGTTCCCGGTGGCGAGCGGTCGGCGTCGAGCGATGCCGGTGACCGCTCGCGACCTCCCGTCGGCGGCGCGACGTTACGCCGCGTCGCTGCCGACCCGGTTCGACGTGGTGCACCTGGGGCTCGGCGACGATGGGCACACGGCGTCGTGGCCGCCGGGTGATCCGGTGGTCGAGTCGACCAGCTCGGTGGCCCTGTGCGGTGAGTACCGCGGCCACGTGAGGATGACGCTCACCCCCGCAGCGGTGAACGCGGCCCGGCACCGAGTGGTGTTGGCCACCGGCGCGGACAAGGCGGACCCTGTTCGGCGGTGGTTGCTCGGAGATCATTCGTTGCCGGTGCAACGCGTGCATCGAACCGACACTGTGCTCGTGCTGGACCAGGCAGCGGCCGCGCGACTGCCGTCGCCCGCTCGCTAGCGTCGCAGGCGATGGACATCTCGACGACCCCCGAATGGTTGGCGCTCCTCGCGACGCCTCGGCCGGCGCACCTGCGCACGCTCTTCGCTGACGACCCGCGCCGCAGTGAGCGATACCTGGCCACCGCCGGCGACCTTCGGGTGGACTACAGCAAGCACCTCATCGACGACGACGTGATGGCCCGCCTACTGGCCGTCGCCGAGGCCGCGGGCGTCGCTCATCGGCGCGACGCGATGTTCGCGGGGGAGCGGATCAACACCACCGAGGATCGGGCCGTGCTGCACACGGCTCTGCGCCAGCCGCCGACGGCGCGCGTCGAGGTGGACGGACACGACGTGGTGCCCGACGTGCACGACGTGCTCGATCGCATGGCCGACTTCGCCCGACGAGTGCGCAGCGCCGAGTGGACCGGCGCCACCGGTCAGCCGATTCGCACGGTGGTGAACGTGGGCATCGGTGGTAGCGACCTCGGTCCGGCCATGGCGTATCTGGCCACCGAGGCCTTCGGCGGTGCCGACCTTCGTTGTCGGTTCGTCAGCAACGTCGACGGCGCCGACATCACCAGCAACCTCGCGGATCTCGACCCCGCCACCACGCTGGTCGTCGTCAGCTCGAAGACGTTCACCACCATCGAGACCATCACCAACGCCACCGAAGCCCGCCGATGGCTGGTGTCGGCGCTCGGCGACGGCGCTGTCGCTCGACACTTCGTCGCGGTGAGCACCAACGCCGAGCAGGTGGCGGCGTTCGGCATCGACACCGCCAACATGTTCGGCTTCTGGGACTGGGTGGGAGGTCGTTACTCGGTCGACTCGGCGATCGGTCTGTCGCTGATGCTCGCCATCGGTCCGGAAGGATTCCGGGCGTTCCTCGACGGCTTCCACACCATCGACACCCACTTCCGCACGGCGCCGTTCGAGCGCAATGTGCCGGTGCTGATGGCGATGCTGGGCATCTGGTATCACAACGTGCTCGGCGCCGAGACGAAGGCAGTGCTGCCCTACGCCCACGAACTCCGTCGGTTCCCGGCGTACCTGCAACAGCTCGACATGGAGAGCAATGGCAAGAGTGTGCGGCTCGACGGGGGAGCGGTGTCGGTGACGACCGGCCCCATCGTGTGGGGCGAACCGGGCACGAACGGCCAGCACGCCTTCTATCAACTGCTCCATCAGGGCACGCGCCTGGTGCCGATCGACTTCATCGGTTTCGCGGTGCCGAACCATTCGTTGCTCGAGCAGCACGACCTGCTCATCGCCAACCTGCTGGCCCAGGGCGAGGCGCTGGCGTTCGGCAAGACGCTCGACGAAGTGGTGGCCGAGGGTGTGCCGGCGCATCAGCAGGTCCACCGGGTGTTCCCCGGCAACCGCCCGAGCACCACGGTGATGGCACCGCGTCTCACGCCGCACGTCCTCGGTCAGCTCATCGCGCTGTACGAGCACATCGTGTTCGTACAGGGCGCGGTGTGGGGTGTGAACAGCTTCGATCAGTGGGGTGTGGAACTGGGCAAGGTGCTCGCCAACCGCATCACGCCCGAGCTCACCTCGGCCGCCGAGCCGCAGCACGACTCGAGCACCGCTGCGCTGATCAACTGGTACCGCGACCATCGAGGTGGCTGAGGCCGTGGGCCCAATGTGCCGGATCCGGCACCACCACTCCCATCGTCGCCACCCCGGTGCCGGTCTGCCATCGGATGCGCAGCCAGTGCCGCTTGTTGCGTCGCCAGTGACCGCGCACGCGCAGCGCGCTGGTGAGGTCCACCTTCGTGATCTGCACGAGTGGCACCGACACGACGTGGTGGGGCACTGCTGCCGTCACCAGGATCAGTCGATCCCATTGCAGCGCGAGGACACCCCTGCCGTGCACCCGCGGCATGCCGGGCCCCTCCAGGCCGCCGAGCAGCACGGTGTCGACGTGCTCGGCCCCGGCGATGTCGGGGTGGGAGCGCGCGGCCCGCAAGCTCATTCGTGCAGTCTGCCGCGTCGACCACGCTGAGCGATGGCATGCTCGCGTTCCGTCAGGGGACGCGGGCGAACACCGCCTTCAGATACGCACCCTCGGGGAAGCTCACCGGGTGGTCCAGCGGATGGCCGGTGCGACGGAGTTCCTCCCACGGGCGGCCCGCCCTGGCAGCGGCGCGGGCCACGGTGGCGTGGAACGACGCGGCGTCAACCCGGCTGCTGCAGGAGCACTGCACCAGCAGACCACCCGGTGCCACCAGGCGCACGCCGAGATCGGTGAGCTTGGCGTACGCACCGAGCGCACGCTCGATGTCGTCGCGTCGCTGGGCGAACGACGGTGGATCGATGATGACCACGTCGAACTTCTTGCCGCGGCGCACCAGCCGATCCATCTCGCGGAACGCGTCGTTGACGACCGGGCGGTACTCGCACGCGGCGACGGCGGGCAGGTGGCGGTTGTGTGCCAGGTTGCGTCGCGCCACGGCGAGCGTGGGCTCGCTGAGATCCACCGCCACGACTTCCGCCGCGCCGCCGGCCGCGGCGTGCACGGTGAAGCCGCCGGTGCTGGCGAACAGGTCGAGCACCCGCGCGCCGTCGACGAGCGTGGACAGGTAGGCACGGTTCTCTCGCTGGTCGAGGAAGTGCCCGGTCTTCTGGCCGCGCACCACATCGGCCTCGAACGCGAGCCCGTGTTCCAGGAACAGCACCGGCTCGTCGGGTGATGTGCCGATGAGCGCATCGCCTTCCTCGAGACCCGCCAACGCGCCTGCAGGCAGTGAGCGGGCCAGCCGCAGCACCATCGACTCGGGATGGAGGAGTTCGTCGATGGCCGGAACGAGATCGGCGAGGTGGGGGACCCACGCCGCCGAGTAGAGCTTCAGCACCAGTGTGCGGGCGTAACGATCGAGCACCAGGCCGGGCATGCCGTCGTTCTCGCCGTTCACCAGCCGCATCCCGGTGGTGTCGCCACGATCGACCAGGGGTTGGCGCCGAGCGACGGCGGCGGCGAGCCGCTGCGACCAGAACGCGCGATCCACCGTGACGGGCTTGCCGTGATGGAGCACCTTCAGCCGCATCGGGCTCGCCGGGTCGAACAACGCGACGGCGGCGAACTTGCGATCGGCGTCGAACACCACGGCCAGATCACCGGCGGTGCCCTCGTGGGACACCGAGGCGATGGAGTGGTCGAACACCCACGGGTGACCGGCGCGAATGTGGCGCAGCGCGTCGGGAGTGACCCGAACAGCGAGACGCTTCGAGCCTGGTCGAGGGAGTTGAGACAGCGACGGCACGTCTGCAGGGTACGCGCCGATCGATGTGTCCGCACCGGTGCCCTCGTGCGGCAGACTCAAGGCATGACGATCGAACGTGTCGGGGTGGTGGGTGCCGGACTCATGGGATCCGGTATCGCCGAGGTCTGTGCCCGTGCCGGCCTGCACGTGGTGATCCGTGAGGTCGACGATGCTGCGTGCGCGCGAGGCCGCGACCGCATCGTCGGCAGCCTGGATCGCGGCGTGCGTTCCGGCAAGCTCGCCGAGGACGACCGCGACGCGGCCATCGCTCGGCTCGAGTTCACCACCTCCTTCGCCGACCTCGCGGATCGCCAGCTCGTGGTGGAAGCGGTCGTCGAGGACGAACAGCTCAAGACCGCCGTGTTCGTCGAACTCGATCGCCATGTCACGGATCCGGCGGCCATCCTCGCCAGCAACACCAGCTCCATTCCCATCATGAAGTTGGGCATCGCCACCCAACGTCCCGAGCAGGTCATCGGCATCCACTTCTTCAACCCGGTGCCCGTGCTCCGGTTGGTGGAGCTCGTCACGTCGCTGCTCACCTCCGACGAGACGTCGGCACGAGCACACGAGTTCGCCGCCGAGGCACTCGGCAAGCGCGTCATCCGGAGCCAGGATCGTGCCGGCTTCGTGGTGAACGCATTGCTCATCCCGTACATCCTCTCGGCCATCCGGATGATGGAGAGTGGGTTCGCCACCCCCGACGACATCGACACCGGGATGGTGGAGGGGTGCAATCACCCGATGGGGCCGCTGCGTCTCGCCGATCTCATCGGCCTCGACACCACGATGGCGGTCGCCGACAGCCTGTACACCGAGTTCAAGGAGCCCCTGTACGCGCCGCCGCCGCTGCTGTCGCGCATGGTGGAGGCCGGCCTGCTCGGTCGCAAGAGCGGCCGGGGCTTCTACGACTACCACGCTGGTCGCTGAGTACATGGTCGACGCACTCGAACGCATCACCAATCTGGTGGCCCTGTTGCTGGAGACGCGCTCGCCGGTCACGCTCGAACAGATCGTCAACGAGCTGCAGGGGCAGTACCCCGCGGGCGAGAGCGCGGCGCGAGGTGCGTTCGAGCGCGACAAGGCGATGCTGCGCGAGATCGGTGTGCCCATCGAGAGCCAGGTGCTCGCGGGCAGCGACGCCGGGAAGACCGCGTACTGGATCGATCGTCGCCGCTACGAGCTCGCCGACCTCGACCTCACGGCCGACGAGCGACAGGCGCTGCAGATGGCCGTGGCCGCGGCGCGCCTCAGCGAGGGCGAGTTCGGTCTGCTCAAGTTGGGAGCCGATGGCGGCGCGGCGGCCACGGTGGTCACCAACATCCCCGACGCCCCCGCTCTGCCGGCGCTTCGCGAGGCATCCGCACATCACGCGAGCGCCTCGTTCCGGTATCACGGCACGCAGCGCGAGCTGCACCCCTACGCCCTGCTGTTGCGCGAGGGCTTCTGGTATGTCATCGGCCTCGACCTCGCGCACGACGCGCAACGCACCTACCGCGTCGACCGCATCGAGGGTGACGTGGAGGTCGGTGCGGCGAACGCGTTCACCCGGCCCATCGACTTCGACCCGCGGCAGGCGTTCCCCTCCGACCCGAAGCTCATCGGTGACGAACCGGCGTTGCGCGCGGTCGTGCATGTCGACGCGCCCCGTGCCGCCGCAGCGGTGGCCGACCTTGGCGACGAGGCCGTCATCGAACGGCTCGACGGCGGAGCGGTGCGTGTCTCCGTTCCCTGCACCAACCTCGACGCCTTTCGTTCGTGGCTGTTCGGTCTGGGGCGCCATGCCGAAGTGATCGCACCACCCGAGGTCCGCTCATCGGTGGCCGAGTGGCTGCGGTCGATGGTGGTGGCCGGATGACCGCCCGACGCGGACCGCGGCCCACCAGCGAACGCCTCCGCCGGCTGCTGGTGATGCTGCCGTGGCTGATGGAACGCGGTGAGGTGCCGCTGGCCGAGATGGCCGAGCGATTCGACCTCACCGAGGAGCAGTTGGTGAAGGACATCGAGCTCGTGTCGATGTGCGGCCTGCCGCCGTTCGTCGATGAACTGATCGACGTGTGGATCGACGAAGGCGTGGTGTCCACCGGCATCCCGCGGGTCTTCACCCGGCCGCTCCGCCTCACTGCCCCCGAGGGCTTCGCGTTGCTCGCCTCGGCGCGGGTGGCCATGCAGATGCCGGGCGCCGACGCCGACGGCGCGCTCGGACGAGCCCTGCGCAAGCTCGCCGAGGCGCTCGGTGACGACGGAGTGGTGGTCGACACGCCCGCACCTCCCGCGGCCGAGGCCATCACCGCGGCCGCCGACGCGTGCGAGCGCCTGCGGGTCAGCTACTGGTCGGCGGCGGCCGACGAACCGTCGGCGCGGGAGATCACGCCCCGAAGAGTGTTCCTCGACCGCGGTCGCTGGTATGTGGTGGCCGACGACCACCGCAGCGGCGAGACGCGCACGTTCCGCATCGACCGCATCATGTCGTGCGAGTCGACCGGTGTCATCGACCAGCCTCGCGAGGTGGACGTGCCCGACGGCGAGAACTGGTTCGCCGACGCCGGGCTGCCCACCGCACGCTTGCGGCTGCTCGCACAGGCTGGATGGGTGATCGAGCGGTACCCCACGCGGTCGGTCACTCCCGACGCCGACGCGCTGGTGGTCGAGCTCACCGTGGCCAACCAGCGGTGGCTCGAAGCACTGCTGTTGCGCCTGGGGCCGGCGGCCCGGGTGCTCGATCCGCCGGAGTGGACGCACCTCGGTGCCGATGCCGCGCGGGCGCTGCTGGCTCGCTACGAGGCCGAGGGCAGCGAGGCCAGCTGATCCACCGTGGTGATGCCGTGCGCTCGCAGGAGATGCGGCAGCACCGCAGCGGTGGCATCGGCATCGGCGAGCGCATCGTGCGGGCGCACGAGCACCACGTCGTAGCGGTCGCACAGATCGCTGAGGCGATGCCGGAGCTCGCGATCCGGGTCGAGTGCCCGTGACATGCGCAGGGTGCAGAGCGGCTCGTTGATGGGCAGCGCCACGTGGTGGCGCTGTGATGCCTTCTGCAGGAACCCGATGTCGAAGGGTGCGTTGTGGGCCACGAACCGGGCACCTTCGAGTCGGGCAGCCAGCTCGGCGAGTACCTCGCCGGCCGGCGGTGCCGCGCGCAGGTCGCGCCGATGGATGCCGTGCAGCGAGGTGGGCCCGACTCGGAAGAACCAGCGCGACCGTGGCGCGAGCAGGCTGCTCCACCGATCGTGCACCCGACCGTCGCCATCGATGACGACCACACCCACCTGCAGTACGTGATGGCGCCGCAGGGACAGCCCCGAGGTCTCCACGTCGACCACGGCGAACCGCTGGGCGCTGACCGGGCTGGGCATGCCGTTCACCTTAGGGCAGGGGTGTCACACGGGTGGCGAGCGCGCCGGTGGTCAGGCGAACGACGCCATCTGCTGCAGCAGTTGGTCGCGGTCGAAGTAGTCGCGCCAGAGCGCGATCTGACCATGGCGCACCACGAACAGTCCGGCAACGGGGAGTTCCAGCCAGCGGTCGCCCGCGCGGAACCGGTCGAGCCGTTCGTTCATGACGACTCCCTGGTCGAGATTGCCGGACGACACCTGGTGCGTCACGGTCCACACGATCTCCTCGAACCCGGCCATGAACGGGCCGAGGGTGGCGCGCACGGCATCGCGGCCGACGACCTTCCCCATCGGCACGTTGTCGTACTCGCAGTCGTCGGTGAGGTGGGTGAGCGCGTGCTCGAGATCGCGACGTTCGATGGCGGCGATGAAGTGGTCGACGACGTCGGTGGGCATGCGGCGACCTTACCCCGGCGACCGACGGCAGAGTTCGGTTGGTCAGGCGTGAGCGCGAGCGCGGACACCGATGGGCGCCGACACCGTGAATCCCGCCACGTGGCGGTCTTCCTCGCTCTCGCCCGCCCAGAAGCCGTACTCGTGGTGGGCTCGGGCGTGGTCGCGGCAGGTGTCGAACACGGGGCACGCGACGCAAAGCCGGCGTGCCCGTGCCTCGCGACGTGCCCGCGCCTGCGGACGCTCCGCACGCGGCGGGAAGAACAGGTTCGTGTGACCCTTGCACTTCGCCTCGTCCATCCAGTTGCCCTCGGGAGCGGGGTTGGTGAGAATCGACAGCGATTGCACTGCAGCCATGAGGTCCTCCGGCGCCGGCGAGGCGAGACGGTGCTGTTTAGCACTAAACGATGACCTCATACTAAATGGCGGTCACCGATTGTCAAGTCTGCTTTCGGTCAGGTCACAGCAGCTCGGCGGCCAGGCTGGCCACCGTGCTGCGCTCGCAGGCGGTGAGCGTGACGTGACCGAAGCACGACTGCCCGCCGAACGCCTGGATGAGCACTGCCAAGGCATTGTTCGACTCACCGAGGTACGGCGCATCGATCTGACTGGTGTCGCCGGTGAAGATGACCTTCGTACCGTCGCCGATGCGGGTGAGCACCGTCTTCAAGGTGGTCGGCTCCAGGTTCTGGGCCTCGTCGACCACGACGATCTGGCGGTGCAGGCTGCGGCCACGGAGGAAGGTGACCGATTCGAGTGAGAGTTGGTTGCGCCCGACCAGCTCGTCGACCAGGCGCGTGGCGTCGTGCTGGCTGCGCTGGTCGGTGAGGGCGACGATGGCATCGTGGATCGCGGACATCCACGGATCGAGCTTCTCGTCGAGCCCGCCCGGCAGGAAGCCGACGTCGGCGCGGCCGACGGGCACCAACGGCCGGTAGACGGCGAGGCGTTCGTAGTGTCGCTGCTCGACCACCTGCTCGAGGCCGGCGGCGATGGCGAGCAGAGTCTTGCCGGTGCCGGCGCGACCGTCGAGCGCCACGACGCTGACGTCGGGGTCCATGAGGAGCTCGAGCGCGAACCGTTGCTCCTTCGATCGAGCGCGCAGCCCCCAGGCTTCCGGTGCGGCGTGGGGGAGCAGGCGCAGTTCGTCGTCGATCCGTCGCGCGAGGGCCGACTGCGAGCCGCTGCGCAGGACGGCGAATCCGTTCTCGTGGAGGTCATCGGCATCGTCGACCATCGATGCCGCGACGGCACCCGCCGTGTACATCGTGTCGATGATGTCGTGATCGGCTTCGAGGGTCATCCATCCGGCGTGACGCGTCGCGGCGCGACGGCCCGCGGGGTGGTGCTCGGAGGCCTCGAGCCCGAGGTGTGCCGCCTTGATGCGCAGGGCCGCGTCGTTCGACACCATCCGCGTGGGCGCGTGCATGGCCTGGCCGAGCGCGGCGCCGATGATGCGGTTGTCGGGCACGTTGGGGTCCAGACCGTGCTCGATGAGGAGGTGCTTCTGCACGCCGTTGATCTCCACTTGCAGCGTGCCCTCCGCGGCGGGGTCGCCGATGGAGAAGGGGGTGGCCAGCGAACCACCGGCGCGCACGCGATGTTCCTCGATGGTGCGCAGTGCGGTACGCGCCGCGCGTCCGACGTCGTCGGGCCGAGTCTTCAGACTGTCGAGTTCCTCGATGACCGTGAACGGTATGACCACGTCGCATCCGGCGAACCCGTCGAAGCAACCGGGATCACCGACGAGCACTGACGTGTCGAGCACCACTCTCGTACGCACACCTCCCCCCAGCTGATCGGAATCGGCACGGTTGGGCACGAGGTCGGTCAACGCGACTCCTGTCGTGGTAGGGATGTCGTGGTTGGGATGTTGCCGCACGAGCGGACGGGGTCAGTTGTAGCGCAGGTCCGTCGTCGTGTGGTGGATGGAGCGAACTGTTCACAATCCGTACGGGAGAATGTCGTCGTGACGACGTGTGTGTTCTGCGAGATCATCAGGGGTCGGACACCGGCCGACATCGTGTACGCCGACGACCACGCGGTCGCGTTCCTCGATCGGTCGCCGGTCTTCAAGGGTCACGTGCTCGTCGTGCCCGTGAGCCACGTCGTCACATTGGGAGACCTCCCCGGTGAGGAGCTCGCTCCGTTCTTCGCGGTGGTGCAGCGCGTGAGCGCGGTGATGCCGAACGCGCTCGACGCACACACGGAACGTTCGTCGCGATGAACAACGTCGTCAGCCAGAGCGTGCCGCACCTTCACGCGCACGTCGTGCCGCGACGAAGGAAGGACGGGCTGCGGGGGTTCTTCTGGCCGCGCGTCCGCTATCTCGACGACGGGGATCGCGTCCACTACGCGACGACGCTGCGAGCGTCGCTCAGCGACGAGTGAACACACGTCGCGTGCCGCGCGACACTCATTGCAAATGCAATAACAAGAATGCTTGTATTTGGCGCGCGAAAGCTGTTCGATACGCGTGCGTAACACGTCGTTACCGACCCAATCCGATACCCGGAGGTATCAAGTCAAAATGACCAAAGCAGAGCTGATCGACGCAGTAGTCGCGAAGACCGGTGGCTCGAAGGCCGATGCCGAGAAGACCATCGGCGCATTCTTCGAAGTCGTCACCGCCACCGCCAAGAAGGGCGACAAGGTCGCGTGGCCGGGCTTCGGCTCGTTCAGCACGTCGAAGTCGAAGGCCCGCACCGGCCGCAACCCGCAGACGGGTGCAGCGGTGAAGATCGCCGCCTCGACGCGCATGAAGTTCACCTCCAGCTCCACGCTGAAGGCTGCACTCAACCCGAAGAAGAAGTAATCAACCCCACACCAACCAGGAAGGAAAGTTCAGTGGCAGCAACGAAGAAGGCCGCACCGGCCAAGAAGGCAGCAGCGAAGAAGGCTCCGGCCAAGAAGGCCGCACCGGCCAAGAAGGCAGCAGCGAAGAAGGCTCCGGCCAAGAAGGCTGCACCGGCCAAGAAGGCAGCAGCGAAGAAGGCTGCGCCCGCCAAGAAGGCCGCTCCGGCCAAGAAGGCTCCGGCCAAGAAGGCTGCACCGGCCAAGAAGGCTGCACCGGCCAAGAAGGCCGCTCCGGCCAAGAAGGCCGCGCCCGCCAAGAAGGCTCCGGCGAAGAAGGCTCCGGCCAAGAAGGCTCCCGCCAAGAAGGCAGCCGCCAAGAAGAAGTGACCTTCGAACTCGAAGGGGTGAGCGGGGGGCTTCGGCCCCCCGTTCGCCGTTTTCAGGCGTGGTGCAACAGACTGACGACGTGAACCCGATCTGTGACGACCTCCTCGCTGAGCACGCCGACCTCGATGCCATCGTGGCGTCGCTCTCCGAGCACGACTGGTCCACGGCGACCCCTGCGGCAGGTTGGTCGATCCGCGATCAGGTCAGCCATCTGTGGTTCTTCGACCAACGGGCGCTCATGGCCATCACCGATGCCGACGAGTTCCAGCGCGACATGCAGTGGCTGTTCGCGAACGGTGGTACGGATGCGTCAGTCGCGCCGGGACGTTCGATGAACGGTGAGCAACTGCTCGCGTCGTGGCGTGCCGATCGTGCTCGCCTCATCGAAGTGGCGCGCACGCTCGACCCGTCGAGCAGAGTGCCGTGGTACGGCCCGGCGATGGCAGCGAGGTCGTTCATCACCGCGCGGCTGATGGAGACGTGGGCACACGGTCAGGACGTGGCCGACGCCCTCGGCGTGCACCGACGACCATCGGCGCGTCTCAAGCACGTGGCGCACATCGGTGTGCGAGCGCGTCCGTTCAGCTACGCCATCAACTCGATGACGGTGCCCGACGAGTCGGTGTACGTGCGGCTCGATGCACCCGACGGCGCGATCTGGGAATGGGGCGACCCGTCCGAGCACTCCGTCACCGGCGACGCGCTCGAGTTCTGCCTCGTCGTCACCCAACGTCGTCACGTGGCCGACACGTCGCTGCGCGTGGAGGGCGCCGCCGCGGCTGAATGGATCGGCATCGCGCAGGCCTTCGCGGGTGAGCCGGGCGGCGGTCGCACGCCGGGTCAGTTCGCGTGAGAGGTACCTGAGGACCTACGACCGGCGACCCATCGGGGTCGGTCGGGGGACACTCGGAGTGCCGACGCAGTGCCCTGCTCGTGGCGTGCTCATCGGAGCACGCTGATGGCATGGAATCTTGCAATCGCAACCGTCGAGCGAACGGCAAGGCACGAGGAGCGCGGATGGCGGCCGCAATCCTGGTGTTCCTGATGGTCCCGCTCGCACTGACCTCAACCTCCGGCGCGGCGAACGCCGCGACCATCGTGGTGAACGGGGGTCTCTCTCCGAAGCAACTCACCGTGCCGGTGGGCACCACCATCACCTGGCAGTTCGCCGATGCGGGCAAGCACCGCATGCGTTCGCAGTCCGGCCCGGTGCAGTTCGACTCCGGTGGACTCGCCGCCGGGAGCAGCTGGTCGTTCACGTTCACGACGCTCGGCACCGTGATCTACGGCGACGACGAGAACAAGAACCTCGACGCCTACACCGGTGCGATCACGGTGTCCGACAGCGTGCCGGCACCCACCACCACGGTTCCCGGTTCGACCCCCACTGTGCCCGGTTCGCCGACGCCGCCTCCTGCACCCTCCACGGTGACGGTGCGGATGGCGAATCGCGCATTCTCGCCGGCATCGATCAGCATCGCCACCGGCGACACCGTCGTGTGGAGCAACGCCGACAAGGACGACCACACGGTGACCGATCGTGCCGGTGCCTTCGACAGCGGAGTGTTCGCACCCGGCGGTTCGTGGCGGCGCACGTTCACCACGGCCGGCACGTTCACCTACATCTGCGATCTCCACCCGAGCATGGTGGGCAGCGTCACCGTGTCGGTGCCGTCACCCACCGGCACCCTGCCGCCGCCGCCCCCGCCGCCGCCCGCACCCACTGCCCCGGCCGGTCCTGGCGCCGGCGCCACGGCCCCCGGCACCGGCGGCACCACCGGT
>JACQZZ010000011.1 GCA_016213625.1 Actinomycetota bacterium | reverse complement strand
GCTCTACCCGATGGTGTGGGGCCTCGGACAACTCCTCACCGGCGGTCTCTCGGATCGCATCGGCCGCAAACCGCTCATCGCCGGCGGCATGCTCGTCCAAGCCGCCGCACTCGGACTGTTCGCCGCCACCGAAGGCTTCGCCATCTGGGCAGTCGCGTCGGTGCTGATCGGCGTCGGCACCGCGATGGTGTACCCGACGCTGCTCGCCACGATCGGCGACGTCGCCCACCCGAGCTGGCGGGCCCGCTCGGTAGGCATCTACCGGCTGTGGCGCGACGGCGGCTTCGCCGTCGGTGCGCTCCTCGCAGGCGTGTTGGCCGACGCGTTCGACATCCCCGTCGCGATCTGGGCCGTCGCCGCGCTCACCGCCGCATCGGGCATCTTGGTGATCGTTCGCATGTACGAAACCCACCCCCGCCACGACCGCACCCCGGTCCCCGACGACGTCGACCTCGAAAGCTGAGCCCAACGCCGATGGACCAGCCGTCACCGCTGCTGCGCGCCAAGGCCTTCGACGAACCGTCGGTGTTCGACCCGGCGACGACCGGATTCGGGTGCTCACCAACCCATGGAGGCCGCTCTACGAATCGAATGGCACTGCACGTGGAGTCAGCTGTGTGAGTGCGCATCGCCAGCCGGCATCGGTCAGGATCAGCACGTCGCTGGTCCACTCGTCGGCCTCGATTCGCGCACCTTGGAACGAAGCGATGTTCCGGCCGTGGGTGATGACCACGGCGACGTCAGGTCGCAGCCGTCGAACCGACAAGACGTCGTGGGTCATGGCGGAATGCGTGAGTGCGCCGCTGGCGACGGCGGCATGGAACCCCTCCCGGCTGATGATTCCGGGCTTGTCGATCAGGACCCAATCGTCGGTGACGAACTCGTTCATCAGCGCGATGTCATTGGCCACGATCGCTGCTGACCAGCGGTGCATGAACGTCGAGAACTCGGCCTCGGCCTCATTGCCTGTGCCTGTGCCGGTGTCGGTGTCGGGCTCGGTCATGAGGTCAGCTCCTTCATGAACGACCACAACGCTCCCTCGGGGTCTCGGGCGCTGTACTCCCGGTAGCCGTATGGCTGGTCGACAGGTGCGTACACGATGTCGCCGCCCTTGGCATGCACCAACCGATGGTGCTCGTCGACATCGTCGACCATGACAGCCGTCGTTGCTGAGGCCGCTCCCAGCGACCTCGGCGACGCCAACCGATAGGTCTCGGTCTCGGGGTGCAACCAGATCACACCGTCACCGACGTACACCTCGGCATGCACGGCGATGCCGTCCGGGCCGATGGTGACCTCGCCCGGGGTGAAGCCGAACACGTCGACCAGGTAGGCGTGCATCGCCGGCAGATCTCGATACACCAGTATCGAGATCCGCTTGCGCACGGGGTTGTCCAGAGTTTCCATTGCGCTCAGTACCTCCAAGAGTTGCTGTGTGGCGTCGCTGTCGGTGTCCAGATCGGCCAGCGCTGCTGCCACTGCGGTCCGAAGCGATGCGAGCTGTGTGATCTGGGCATCGACGGCTGCCACGTGTCGTCCGAGCGCGTTCACCAGGCTCCAGTTGGGATCGTCGAGCACCCGGCCGACCTGATCCAGCGACAACCCGATCCGACGCAGTCTGATCACTCGATACAGACGATCGACTGCCTCGGCGCCGTACAAGCGATGCCCGGCCACGGTGCGGGATGACGGGGCCAGCAGCCCGATCTGCTCGTAGTGATGCAACGCCCTCACCGTCACGCCGGCCCTTGCTGCAAGGTCCCCAACCCGGATCAGATTCGCGTCGACTTCTTTGGTCACACCAACGACGGTACGACCTCACGCGACGTCAGAAGCAACCCCATTTTGGAACGGACTGACGTGAATTCGCGCCTCCAAGGAGCACAACCTCCATCACCATGCTCCATGGTCACGGCGCTTCCACGACCTCCGCTCACGGCCCTCGATCGGGCAGACGTCGAATACGGGGTCTGGGGCGCACGACGTGATGGCGTTGGCGAGGCAGGTCGTCCGTGACGCGGGCCCGTACATGGCGGCGATGCTGGTGAACCGACATCCTCGCGAGGGGGAGTCAGGGTTCGAAGCCCTCCCCGGACTCACCGAAAGACCAGTGTCAGCTGCGCATACGTCCGGTGTGCCAGGCAAAGGCTGCGAGTTCGACACGGTTCCGGGCACCGACCTTGTCTTGCAGGCTCGACAGGTGAGTCTTCACGGTGCCGAGGGAGATGAAGAGGTCGCGGGCGATCTCTGCGTTGCTCAGCCCTCGCGCCGCGGCTCGGAGCACCTCTTCCTCGCGGCCGGTCAACGGAACTGCCGGTTGGAAGGGCAGGCCGGTCATTGCCTGGGTGCTGAAGTGCTCGAGCAGGCGGACCGTCATCGCCGGCGAGACGAGAACTTCACCGCGGTGTGCTGCTCGCACGGCTTCGAGGAGCAGGGTTGGGCCAGCGTCCTTGAGGAGGAAGCCAGCTGCACCGTTGCGGAGCGCTGTGTGCGCGTACTCGTCGAGATCGAAGGTCGTCACGACCACCACGCGTAGTGGATCGGCGATGTCAGGGCCGGCGAGTTGTCGGGTTGCTTCGAGTCCGTCCATGTGTGGCATGCGAACGTCGAGGAGGCAGACGTCGGGTCGCAGCTGCCTGGCGATGTTGACTGCGGTGGGGCCGTCGGCGGCCTCGGCGACGACTTCGATGTCGTCGGCGTCGTCGAGGATCATGCGGAATCCGGCGCGCACCATCTCCTGGTCGTCTGCGATGAGCACTCGGATGCTCAACGTGGGTGCCCGATCGGTAGCTCGGCCCGCACCAGCCATCCGCCTCCGGCTGCGGGGCCGGCGACGAGGGCGCCGCCGAGGGCTGCTGCTCGCTCGCGCATGCCGATGATCCCGAAGGTGTCGTGTCCGGATGGCGGCGACCCGAGTCCGTCGTTGCTCACGGTCACGATCACGCGGTCATCGCAACGGGTGACGTCGACGTCGATACTGGTGACCTCGTGTGCGTGGCGTCGCACGTTCGTCAATGATTCGACGATGATGCGGTGCACGGAAGGGACGAGCGAGAGTGCGGTGCCTCGCAGGGTGGGGTCGATCGTCGCATGCACCGGCTCACCGGCCGCGACTGCGTTGGCCACCAGACGGTCGATGTCGTCCCACGCCGCGCCAGAGGAGGTGGGGGAGGTCGGGATGCCGTGACGTAGGCCGCCGACCATGTGGCGCATGGCGATCATCGCGTTGGTGCCGGCGGTCTCGATGCTTTGGAGTGCTGCTGCGGCAGCGGCGGGCTGTCGTTCGGAGACGTGGCGAGCCGCCTGTGCGCGTACGACGATGCCGGTGACGTAGTGGCCGACCATGTCGTGCAACTCTCGGGCGATCTCGAGACGTTCGTGAGCACGCGCGGCCTCCTCCGCCGTGACACGCCGCCAGTCGGACCAGCGAAGGTAGACCCCGACGCCGACAGCCACGCTGAACGCACCTTCGCAGGCGACCAGCAGGTATGCCACTGCGCTCACCATCGGTCGCAGCGCCTCTGCAGCGACTGCCAACGCTGCGAGGGAGGCCAGCAGCACTGCACTCCCGGCTGATGCGACTCGCAGGGCAGTCGTTGTCAACAGGGCGAAGGCGAACATGGCTGCGAATGACGGTGGGAGGCTCGATGCGATGGCCCAACATGCGAGCGTCAGCACGACGCTGGTGCCGGCGAGCGACGTCAGGGCGAGCATCAAATGCCGTTGCCGGACAGCGACGGCGATCACTGCCAACGTCCCGACACACGGGACGGCGAGCGCAATCGACCATGGCAGCCGCCCGCTGTCGATGACGGGATCCGTGGCCCACACCATGAAATCGACGATCGCGAGCGCTGCGGCGATGCCGATCAGCCCCAGGTCCGACACTCGGGACAACCTCGGGGTGAGGCGCTGCACTCTGTCCGACAGTCGGTCGAGCGAAACGGTTGCGAGCGGCGCAGCGCCGGTTCCAGAGGCGTGCATCGCAGCGGACTGATCGGCAGCAGCGTGTCGCATCGACCACCAATGATACGGGGCCGACCTGGCCGCCAGGATCGGCCGATCGGCCAATTCATGGTGCACCCGGACCGGCCGATCGGATCCGTGATTCGGCCGCGGGCCCGATGTGCGCACGGCCCCTCGTGGCGAACACTGAACCCATGACAACGCCCACCGTTCAACCGTCAACATCACACCCGCACCGCAGGCACGAGAGCGCGATCGATGCAGGGGAGCCGTCGACGTGAGCGACGCGTTGCAGGACACCCTGTACGAACTGCTGCACTCCGGTTCTACATCCAACCCGGCTCTCACCCGACTGCTCGACGACTACTCGACCTACCACGTCGTGCTCGTAGTGGTCGGTGGCTTCTTCGTGATCGTCCTGAGCGTGCTCACCGCGTTCTTCTGGAGGAAGTTCCGGAGGTCCACCTCTGCGAGCGAACGCAGATGGTCCTTCGAGCGGACGACATACTTCTGCCTTGGCCTGCTCAGCGGAGCCGTGTCGCTGCTCCTCACCCTGATCGTCGGGGCGAACCTCGGCAATGCGAGGAATCCTCGCGAAGGCTTCATAGGTGTCGTCGATGCTCTCGGCCGGGCGCAACCCGGCACAAGAACGCACGAACTGCATCAGTCGTTCACCACGTGGCTGCAGTCCGAAACCGCGAGCATGCCCACGCTCATCGATCGTCGGATCGACGAGCGCCTCGCGTGGCAGCAACCAAAGGCGATCATCGCGTGTGCTCTGCTCGCGGTCTTCGCCGTGCTCGGTGTTCGACTGTGGCGCACGATGATCGGCAAGTCCCGCGTACGCGCGTCGTCGTGGACCATGAACGACCGAGTGCTCCTCCTCGCCGGAGTCGGCACCGTCGTCTCATGTCTTCTCCTGATGCTGATGGTGATCGGCAACACGCAGGCATCCATCGCGCCGATCGTGATGACGCTCCAATTCGGATGACGAAGAATGTCGCCGAGCTCGTTGTGGCGGCGGCGCAGATTGAACGCACTCTTCCCCGCGAGGGGAGGGAGGGTTCGAGATCCTCCCTGGGCGCAGTCATCTCGCTGGTTCCAGAATGGCTGTCGAGTCGCGTCCGTCCGGGTTGCGTGTGGTCGCCGAGGTCGGGTCGTTCGTACGTACGGGTTCGGCCCCATCGCGAGGCCGCAGTTGGACTCGACGGAGCGTTTGTGCATTGAGGGCGACGACGATGGTGGACAGGCTCATCAAGATCGCGCCGACCGCTGGAGCGATGGTGATGCCGGCCCATGCGAGCGCGCCAGCAGCGAGTGGGATGGACACGATGTTGTAGCCCGCTGCCCATGCCAGGTTCTGGCGCATCTTGCGGTACGACGCCCGCGACAACTTGATGACACCGACGACCGAGCGCGGGTCGTTGCCGGCCAGCACGACGCCAGCCGATTCGATGGCGACGTCGGTGCCGGCACCGATCGCCAAGCCGACGTCGGCGCGGGCCAGGGCGGGAGCATCGTTCACGCCGTCGCCGACCATCGCGACCTTGTAGCCGCGAGCTTGCAGTTCCGCGACCTTGCTCTGCTTGTCCTCCGGGACTACCTCGGCGAAGACCTCGTCGATGCCGAGTTCGGCGGCGACCGCGTCGGCGACCTGGCGGGCGTCGCCGGTGATCATCACGACTCGTTCGATCCCGATGTGGTGGAGATCGATGACTGCTTGGCGGGCCTCGGGGCGGATCTTGTCCTCGAGCGCGAGAGCGCCGACGATCTCATCGTCACGAATCAGGTGCAGCACGGCTGCGCCTCGGCCGGTCCAGGCGTCGACCTCGTTGCGGATCGATTCGGGGATGTCGAGTGAACGCTCGCGAAGGAGCACGGGGCCACCGACGGCGTAGCGGCGGTCGTCGATGAATGCTTCGACCCCCCGCCCGGTGATGGCACGGAACTCGGAGGCGTGGGCGACGTCGCCGCGTTCGCGGGCTGCCGTGACGATCGCCCGGGCGAGCGGGTGCTCGCTGTCCATCTCGACGCCGCCGGCGAGGCGGAGCACCTCGTCGCTCGACATGCCGTGCCCGGCGACGCCGGTGACGACGTGGCGGCCCTCGGTCAGCGTGCCGGTCTTGTCGAACAGTACGGCGGTGATGGTGCGCATGCGCTCCAGAGCGAGACGATCCTTGACGAGGATGCCGTTGCGAGCCGACACGGCCGTGGACAGTGCGATCACGAGCGGGATGGCGAGGCCGAGCGCGTGGGGGCAGGCGATGACGAGGACCGTGACGGTGCTGGTGATGGCCTGGTCGGCGTCCCCGGCGATCGACCATGCGATGAACGTGATCACCGCTGCTGCAGTGGCGATGTAGAACAGCCACTTGGCGAAACGATCGGCCAGGACCTGAGCGCGGCTGTTCGAGGCCTGGGCTTCGGCGACGAGACGTTGAATCCCGGCGAGGGCCGTGTTGTCGCCAACCGCGGAGATCCGGACTCGGATCGAGGAGTCGGTCGAGACGGTGCCGGCCACGACGCGATCGCCGGCCGCCTTGACCACTGCTCTCGATTCTCCGGTGATCATCGACTCGTCGAGCTCGGCTTCGCCGTCCTCGATCGTCCCGTCGGCCGGGACGCGTCCACCGGCACGGACGAGCACGAGTTGGCCTTCGCGGAGATCGCCGAGCCCGACCGTCCGGGTGGTGCCGTCCTCGATCACTTCGGCTTCGTCGGGGAGCAGCGCTGCGAGCGCGGCGAGTGCACCTTGTGCTTGGCCGATTGCCTTCATCTCCTGCCAGTGGCCGAGCAACATGATCGTGACCAGCGCGGCCAGTTCCCACCAGAACTCGAGATCGAACCAGCCGAGGCTCGACGCCATCGACGACGCCCACGCGACGCTGATCGCCATCGCGATCAGCAGCATCATCCCGGGTGCCCGGTCGCGCACCTCGTCGACGGCGCCCTTGAGGAACGGCCAGCCGCCCCAGAGGAACACGAACGTGCCGAGCACCGGACCGACCCATGCGACACCGGAGAGCTCGTAGCCGAACCAGTCCATGATCATCTCGCTGGTGGCGATGACGGGGAGCGAGATCAGCAGGGTCAGCCAGAACCGGCGGCGAAACATCTCTGGGTCGTGTCCGGCGTGCTTGTCGTGCCCTGTGTGCCCGACATGGCCGCCGGGTGCGCTGTGGGCGTCGAGGTGGTTGCCCTCGGCGTGGTGATCGTGGTCAGGGTGGGTCGCGTGCGCTCCTGCTCGGTGCTCGTGGATCGGGTGAGTGTTCATCGACTCAGTATACCCCTGGGGGGTATAGTGTCAAGGGTGGTGTGACGAGGTGCACCCCTACTCGACGGTGACCTCGATCTTCATGCCTGCGCCGTAGTGGCCCGGCTGGTGGCAACCGACTTCATAGGTGCCGGGTTCGGTGAAGGTGTACGAGAGTTCGCCGGCGGCGCCAGGCTGCACCGTGACAGCGGCCTCGCCCATCGCGTGGGTGGACGCGTCGCCCAGGTGTGCCATCTCGTCGTCGTGTTCCATCTGAGCGGCGACGTCGCCGATGAACGCATCGTGGGGGATCTGGCCGGTGTTGGTGAACCGGAAGTCGATGGTCTCGCCCGACTTCACGGTGAGAGCCGTCTGGTCGAACTTGATGTCCTGCATCGCGATGTCCACGGCCCTCGTTCCTGCTGGCGCCGGGGCAGCATCGATGGTGGCCGCCGAACCGGACTCACGGCCCTGTCCACATGCGGCGACGAGCAGGGTCAATGCCGCGATGCCGGCGATCACGGGTAGGCGGCGAACGCTGTGCGTCATTTGAGTGACCTCTTCATGCTCTTGGTCCGGGTGCGCGTCTGCTCCCGAGCTGTCCGAGCACTGTGACGATCCGGTGTGCAGAACGTGTGGAGGTCCGGTGAAGGCCGTCTGGTTTCGCCTCTCGTGCACCCCAGTGGAAGTCGGGGTCGTCGTAGAGTCGATTCGTGAGCGTGACCGTGCTGGTGGTCGAGGACGAGGTGAAGATTCGCGACCTCGTGCGCCGCTATCTCGAACGCGAGGACCTGGCTGTGGTCACGACCGGTTCCGGCGCCGAGGCGATGTCGATCCTCGAACGCGGTGGGATCGATCTGCTCGTGCTCGACCTGAACCTGCCCGACGTTTCCGGCGAGACGATCGCAGCGGAGTTCTCCGGTCGCCTGCCGATCGTGATGCTGACCGCGAAGTCCGGCGAAGCGGATCGCATCCACGGTCTCGAGCTCGGTGCGGACGACTACCTGACCAAACCGTTCTCCCCGCGCGAACTCGTGCTGCGCGTGCAAGCCGTGCTCCGCCGCAGCGCAGTGTCGTCCGTCGACACGTCGATCAGTTCGTTCGGTGGTGGACAGCTCGTCATCGATGAGGTTCGCCACGAGGCGACCGTCTCCGGCGCCGTGGTGGAGTTGACGCCGACAGAGTGGTCGTTGCTGACCGTGTTGGCATCGTCGCCAGGTCGGGTGTTCTCCCGCAGCGAGTTGGTCAACCGGGTGCGCGGGTACGAGTTCGACGGCTACGAACGCACGGTCGACTCACACATCAAGAACCTGCGACGCAAGATCGAACCGGAGCCCCACGATCCGACGGTCGTGGAGACGGTACTCGGCGCCGGGTATCGACTCGGCCTCTCGCGGGACCGAGCCTGACGATGGCACGTCGTCCGCTGCTGGGCCCGCTCGGTGTCCGACTCGCTTTGGCGTTCTTGACGGTCGCCCTCGCAGCAGTCGCTGTCTTCGCCGCGCTGACGATGCTGTCGGCACGCAACGAGGTCTCCGGACTCACCGACCGCCAGCGCGACGACGACCTGTCGGCGACAGCCATCGCCGCTGGTGACGCCTACCAGCGCGCTGGCGGGTGGGCGACCGCTGACCTGGCCGGCGCTGCCGCAGTCGCAGCGCGAAGCCAGGCGACGCTCACCATTGTCGATGCCAATGGCGAAGTGGTCGCGGCACCAACCGACGCACTCGCGTCGATGATGATGCAGATGCACGGCCTCGCCTCGGTGGACACGCCCCGTGGGGACCCGGTCTCGGCCGCTGTCGTCGTCGACGGCGAGAACGTCGGGGCCGTGATGCTCCGGTTCCCGACGCAGGCGATGGAAGCCGAACGCCACGTCCGCGACGCGCTCGCTCGCACTGCCATCCTTGGCGTCCTGATCGCTGCCGGGGTGGCCCTCGTCGTCGCGTTGTACGTGTCCGTGCGGGTCACCCGGCCGGTCACTGCGCTTACCACCGCCGCCGGCGACCTCGCGGCAGGGCGACGCGAGACACGTGTCGAGACCGACGGCCCTGGCGAGCTGCGCACGCTTGCCGAAGCTTTCAACGGAATGGCCGACCACCTCGACCGCGAGGACCGGCTTCGCCGCAATCTCGTGGCCGACGTCGCCCACGAACTGCGCACACCGCTCGCCATCCTGCAGGGGTCGACCGAAGCATTGCTCGACGGCGTTGATCAACCGACGCCGGAGATCCTCGGATCTCTCAACGACGAGGTCGCCCGCCTGCGGCGCCTCGTCGGCGACCTGGAGACTCTCGCTGCCGCCGAAGCAGCCGGTCTGCGACCCCGCACCGATTCCGTCGATCTGGCCGACATCGCGGCATCCGCTGCCGACCTTCTGCGCCCGTTGGCCGACGACCGTGAAACCGCCCTGACGGTCGACGCCGAACCAGCAGCGGTCATCGGCGACGCTGATCGACTGCACCAGATCGCGGTCAACCTGATCGCCAACGCGGTGAAGTTCACCCCCACCGGCGGTGCGATCACCGTCTCCACCCGGTCGGACGGAGCCACCGCGTCACTCGAGGTCGTCGACAACGGCCCCGGAATCCCCGAACAGGATCTACCGCACGTGTTCGAACGGTTCTGGCGTGGTGTGAACGGCGAGAAGGCGACCGGCAGCGGTATCGGCCTCGCAGTCGTCGCCGAGCTGGTGGCCACGCACCAGGGCGCGGTCACCGCCGGCAACGTGCCCGGTGGGGGAGCGCGACTCACCGTCACGATGCCGGCGGCACCCGCCGAGTAGACGCTCCGAGCGTGCGACGAAACCGCGTCGCGTGCACCTCGTCTCCATCCGGCCTTCACACACGGGGCGCACCATGGTCCTCGTCAAGGAGGCAACCATGAAGCCACGAGCTCGAACACTCGGTGCCGTCGGCACTGCGGCGGTGACGGCAGGACTGGTGATCGGACTCTCGTTCGCCGGCAGCTCCACCGCCACCGGCACGGACCAAACCACCCGCACCACGGTCTCGATGCCGATGAGCCAGATGCCCGACATGGGCTCGATGACGAGCGGCGACCAGAGCGGGATGGTCGCCATGATGGGTTCCGCCGACATGTCGGCAATGCACTCGATGATGCACCAGATGATGAAGGGCACCGTCGCCGATGCCGTTCTCGCCCAGTGCGACCAGGCGCACGCCGCAATGGCCGGCTCGATGCTGACCAGGTCGACCCCGGGGCAGTCGCTGCACGAATCGCATCACGGGGGGACAGGGTCATGAACCACCGCCACCACCTCGTCTGCATCGCCGCAGCGATCGGTCTCGCAGTCTGGTTCCTCGTCGCCGGCAACGGCGGCGCCGCGCTCGCCGGCGTGAGCCTCGCACTGCTGATCTGTCCGCTGGTGATGGGCACCGTCATGTGGCTGCTGATGCGCCAACCGCACACAGCGCCCCATCAGACCGATCGTGACAGGCACGACGAGCGCATCCCGGCGGGACAGCGATGAACGCTCACCCGTGGGTGAAGATCATCGGCTTCGAGCTCGCAGTGCTCGCGCTGATCGGACTCGGCATCGTCGGACTGATCCGCGGTGCCAGTGGCCCCGACACCAACCACGCGATGGCCGCCGCACCGGTCGTGACGGTCGACCTGTCGACCGTCACCCCGGCCATCGCCGAGGACTACCGCTACGCCGCCGAGCACCGCGCCGACCTCGCGCGGATCCCCTGCTACTGCGGCTGCGATCACAGCCTCGAGCACCGCAACCTCGCCGACTGCTACATGACCGCCACCGGCGAGTGGGATGCCCACGCCTCGGGCTGTGCCGTCTGCGGCAACGAAACCGCAACCGCCCGTGAGCAACTCGCCGCCGGCGTACCGATCGCCGACGTCCGCACGTCGATCATCGCCCAATACGGACCACCCCCATCACTGTTCGCGTCTGGAGCATCGTCATGACCAACACCACCACCCGCCGCGCCGAGCGCCGGCGTGACCATCGCAACCACTGGATCCTCGGTCTCAGCGCCCTCACTGTCGTCGCCGCGCTCACCGTGTTCGCCCTCACCAGCGGCGGATCGTCCGCCGACACCGCCTCGACACGGACTGGTGAGACCAACTCGATGGGCATGCCGATCATCGCCACCCCTGGCGCTGGCAGCGGCGTCGCCGAAGTCGACGGCGTCAAAGGGACACCCAGCCAGTGGGCCCTCGGACGCGTCGGGCTGAATGTCGCCGTGCGACCCAACTGGAGACTCCAGAACACCGGCACCCACGCCATCACGCTCGGCACGCCCCACGTCCAGATCAACGAAGGCTGCTGCCCCGGAGCCCTCACCTACACCGGCCCGACCATCCTCCAGCCCGACCAGACCACCGAACTGACCTTCGAGCTCTCAATGCACCCCGGCATGGACGGCGCTCACGACATGACCCTCCACGTCCCCGTGCAGTACGCCGACGGGACCGCCTCGGTCCTCGACCTGGCTGTCACTGGCGACTTCCGCGACTGACCGTCAAGCCCAATGAATCGAACGTCTGACGCACTCAGACACGACAACGAACGGAGGCCGTGATGCACGGCAACTGGAACAACGACATGCACGACGGATTTGGATGGGGCTGGATCCCGATGGCGATGATGATGCTGCTCGTGTGGGGCAGCGTGGTCTGGCTCGGCGTTGCGCTGCTCCGCCGCGCGGGCACCCACGAACACCCCGCCGCAACTGGTCCGGCGGCGCCGCCTGCTCCAAACCCGCAGCAGATCCTCGCCGAGCGTCTCGCCCGGGGCGAGATCGAGCCCGACGACTACCGCACGCGACTCGAAACACTCACGGCCCCCCGTTCTTGACGCCGTCGGGCTCCCTGCACAGTTCCTGCACATGACTCGGCGGACACCGGCGGACCGCGGCGGACGAGACCGGACGGGACGCACGACGACGGCAGATGTGAGCAGGTCCGACGGACTCAGCTGGACCAGCTGGACATGGGAGTGAAGTGAAACCCCTGGAGGAGACTCCGGGTGGGTTCGAACCCACCCCGGCACGAGGAAGAACAATGTCTTCCTCGTAGTTGCGTGCGCCGCCGGATCCTGCGGGGCGGGGCCGGCCAAAGGAATGGCGCGCGCATCGGCCTGCCGCATGCGGCCCAGACTCAGCGCGCGAGGCGATCGTTGGCCCGTGCGGTGAGGGCCGCCAGGGTCTGCGAGGTGACATGCAGCGCTTGATCGGAGAGCCCGTCGGTCAGTTCCGCGACGACTTCGCCGATGGAAGCGCGCAACGGCCGAAAGAGACGCTCGCCGGCCGCCGTGAGCGTCCACGTCGCCGACGTGTCGCCTGGTTCGACGGCGGTCTCGCCCGCCGAAGCGTCGGAGATCAATCGACGGAACTCCAGTGTCGCAATGGCCTCGTGCGCAGCCTGGCTGTTGTCGACCACGTGACCGGCCAGTTGTCGGTCGATCACTTCTTGGGTCGTGAGCGTGCCGCTCGAGGCGATGGCGACCAGGGTCGTCCACTGTGGAAACGTCAGCCGAGCAGGTTCGAGTTGGCGTTCAAGGAGGCTTCGCAGAGATCGCTCTGCTTCGCCGATGGACTTCGTTCGGGTTGCAGGTGGTGTCATCGGGGATCTCCGTTCGTCGTGTGGCGTGCTGGCTCGGTCTGTGCCAGAAGAGTGCTGAGGGTTCGGTTGAGAGCGCTCACGGCTTCGCTGCTCGGTCCGCCGATCGAAGCAGTGAGGTCTTGGTCGAGGCGTCGCATGCGCGCCATCGCCCGATCGGCAACAGTCGCGCCATCCTCGGTGATTTCGAGCAACACCGACCGGGCGTCCGACGGGTCTGGCCGCCGCACCAACAGACCATCTCGCTCGAGCACTCGAACCAGCTTCGATGTGTACACCGGGTCGAGCCCAGCGTAGTTCGCGAGTTCGCGTTGGTTGGGAAGGTCTCGGTCGGTCGTCAGCGCGCGGAGGCAGGCGAGCGCCGAGTAGGTGGCGTGGGTGAGGCCCCACTCGGCGACGGTCCGATCTGCGACGGTTCTCCATCGCGTGGCGAGGTGCCAGACGAGTGAGCCGGTTGTCGGGGTCGTCCGATTCGACACCCGGACCAACGTACCCGGCAATAGATGCCATGGCAACTGAATGTCACGCACCGCCACGTCGACGATGTCGGCATGGCCCGCGCGTGCGCCTCACGCGGCCACTGCTTTCGCCTGTTCCTCGGTGAGAGGTTCGGTGGTGCACAGCACACGGAAGTGGGCCAGACACTCCTGGTGGGTTCACCGCGTCAGGCTTCGGCGAGCACGGATGTCGGAACGGTAGGGGAGACCCCGAGCGCGAGGAAGCCGGCATGGAGCGCCCACATCCGTCGGTCGTTGCGGACGGCTGCCGGCGGGTCAGGTTCCGGCGAAGACGAGGCGGTTGCGTCCTGCGTTCTTGGCGCTGTACATGGCGGCGTCGGTCTGGCGGATCAGGTCGTCGAGGTCGGTGACATTGAGGGCGGGGAACGACGCTGCGCCGAGGCTGACCGTGACGTGGAGTTCGATGGCGGAGTCGGTGATGACCGTCGACTCCACGACACGCCGGATTCGTTCGCCCAAGCCGCCGACGTCGGCCTCGCCGGCGCCGGGGAGCACCGCCAGGAACTCCTCGCCCCCATACCGCAACAACGTGTCGCCTTCGCGCAGCACACTCTTGGCGCTGTCGGCGACTGCCTTCAGGACGTGGTCGCCGGTCTGGTGTCCGTAGGTGTCGTTGACCTGCTTGAAGTGATCGATGTCGAACAGGACCAGGCCGAGCGGTTCCTTCGACCGGACGGACCGGGTGAAGTCCTGGCTCAGCCGTTCCAGTCCGAAGCGGCGGTTGTAGAGGCCGGTCAGCGTGTCGATGGCGGCGACACGCTGCAGCCGTTCGTGGCTGAGGGCGTTGTTGAGTGCCACCGCGAAGTGGGGGAGCAGCTGTTCGATGAGCAGCTCGTCATCAGCCCGCACGGGCTCGGCCGATGCCAGGATGACGACCCCGACTGGAACCCGCCGGAGGTGCAGTGGGTACACGCCGATCGATCGGGGGCGGAACGTGACCACGCTCCCGTCGAGGCGAATGTCGTCCGGCAGGTCCATCTGGATGGCGGTGAGCGTTCGGTATGCCTGTTGGACGAGCTCACCCGTCGCGAGGTCCGAGGGGTCGACGATGCCGTTCGAGGAGACCGTCACCATGTCGCCCTCGCGGACGATGCACAACGCGGACGCGGTGTAACGGCCGGTGCGTTGGAGCTCACCGAGCGCGGCGTCGACGAGCGGTGTCAGTTCGATGTGTGACGACAGGGTGGTCGCGAATCGGCGAGCGATGTTCGTGATGCGGTTCGATTCAGCGAGCGCCTCGACGAGGTTGTTGAACGAGGCCGCGGCCGCTCCGAGTTCGTCGTCCGAGTCGACCGGGATCGAGCAGGTCTCTGGCGTGCAGCCGGCAGACTCGTCTGTGGCGGAGGCGTGGCGAAGCGCGGCCTCCACTTGCGACATCTTGGAGCGCATGAACTGCAAACGCGATCGGACCACGAGTCGCGACAGGTACTGATTCGTCGCTCCGACGACGAGGCCGGCTCCGATCGTCGCGGCGAAGAACCCGACGGTCAGCACATACTTCGAAGGCACCCCGAAGGCGACCGTGAAGAACGGGAACGCGAGCCCGATCAAGAGCCCGAGCCCGATCATCCAGATCGCCAGATCCGTGAACACCTTCCTCGTCAACCTCGGCAAGGGGTTGCGCGGAAGCGCCTCGGCCGCAGCATCGTGACCTGTGGCGCCGGAGCGGGTGGAGGCGACCTCGGACTGCGACATCACGTCAACGTACCCCTGATCGGAACATCATGACGTGCTCGCGCGCACCAGCACTGCTGACCAATGCCGGGTTCGCCGCACTCGGCAGGCCGCACTGTTCTTGCCGATCGCGCCCGGCGTCGGGCAGGTGTGCCGCGAGCGCCCTGATACGGGCCTGTGCCTCGTCGGATCCGAGGCCGAGCGAGCGGGCGAGTCGTTCCCAGTGCCGGCGTTGAATGAAGGAAGGGCGGTACTCGCCGCCGATCTTCTGTGCCATTCGCGCCTCGCGAGGGTGGTCGAGATGCGGAAGCGCGCACGCGACGTCGTAGAGCGGAGCGAGGCGCACCTGATGGCCACTCAGCAACAGGGAGTAGTTCTTGGCGTGACCGTCTGTTGCCAGCACGAGCCAGTTGAAGACGAGGGCGTCGAAGAACCGTGCCACGTCGCGGTCTCCGGCGACCTCACGGATGAGCCGGCCGAGCTGTTCGGCGCCTGGTCCCCCGTCGACTTCGTACTTTCTGTCGGGGTGGACGCTGAGCGCCTGGCACAGGTCCTCCTGGTGGACCCGCACGACGGCACCGGAGTTGTCGATGATCCGGTCATAGCGTTCGACGACAAGTGCCCGCTCCGCTCCGAAGGTACGGATTGACGTCGTCGCAGCGATCAAGCCAGCGCGTACGCGGACATTTGATCAATGTCAACGATCGACGACATCCCACATGTGTCAGCGAACGCCGACATCATGAGATGAGTTGGCCAACGTTGTTCATGAAGCCGTCGCGATGACCGTGACGATGCGGGTCGATCTCCAAGCCGGCTTCGACCTCCTCACGCGCGCTGAGCGACCACCTCGCACAGACCGGTGATGACGAGGACCGAGACCGTGCTGGTGATGGCCTTGACCACAACGATCGGCGGCATTCTGCGCAGGTCAGCGAACGCTGCCACCGTTGACGGACCCGATGGCCGCCCGAACGTCGTCTCCGTCCACTCGCGCGCCGACGAAGCGCACGATCACCGCTGCAGGGGCGAGCTGCCGGCCGTTCCCGGCGTCGTGTCCGGGCGATTCCACTGCTGGGTGAACCAATCCGGCTCGAGCAGATGGACGTCCTTGGCCCGCACGGGACGGTGACTGCGGCGCGCCGAGACCATCGCGAGGGCGAGGTCGACGTGGTGGGTCGCGACGGTGAACGCATCGCGATCGCCGTCCGGGCGGAACCACGCGGCCACTCCCGTGCACAGGTCGATGAGCGCCAGGGTGGTGAGCCGGATGTCGGCGAACTGGAAGTTCCCGCCGGCGAGCCCGTCGCGGAGCGTCGTCGACCACATGTCCTCGTATCGGTCCCTCAGTTCGACGATGGTGGTACGAGCAGCGGTGTCGCTCAGCGAGCGGACCTCGTTGTCGATCACCCGGCACTCGCGGTTGTGCACGGCGTGCATCACCACGTGGACCTGCACGAGCCGCGCGAGGCGCACGTCGGGTCGCTCGACCCCGCCGATCGACATCTCGGCGGTCGCCAGCAGGCGCTCGTGACCGTCCGTCATGATCTGGATGAGCAGATCGTCCTTGGTGCCCATGTGGTGGTAGAGCGACGCCGATGACAACCCGGCAGCGTCGGCCAGCTCGCGGATGCCTGTGGCAGCAAAGCCTTTTGCCGAGAAGAGCATCAGCGCCGCGGCGCGGATCCGCTCGACGGTGGGTGTCTCCACGTTCGTCACCCGGACAGTCTGTCACCGTACCGATGTCTCGCAACGAACCGATCGACCGATCGATCGGGTCTTGACGCCCGATCGATCGATCGGTAGGCTACCTCGATGTCGTCGGGGAGATCCGCAGTCGTTCGGTGTTCGAGACATCTCGTGATGAGCGACGGCGTGTCGATCGCCATCGACGTGTGGCTGCCCGCGGACGAAGTGGCTCGACCGATTGGCACAGTGATGCGGGCCACGAGGTACTGGCGAGCGGCGGTCGGTTCAGCCGACGACTCCCTCGAACTCGCCGAGGCGGAGTTGTTCGCGTCCCGCGGCGTCGCGCTGGTCACCGTCGACGTTCGCGGCACCGGGGCATCGTTCGGCACCTGGGACGGACCGTGGTCGCACCGCGAAGTGGACGACCTCGGTGAGGTGGTCGACTGGATCGTCGCGCAACCGTGGTCGAACGGGCGCGTGGGGGCGCACGGCGTCTCGTACGACGGCAACACCGCCGAGCTGCTGGCCGCGACCGGTCGTGGCGCCGTGGTGGCCGTCGCACCACGATTCGCCGACTACGACCCGTGGGCGCACCTCAGCTTCCCGGGAGGGATGATGTTGGAGGGCTTCCTCGCCGAATGGGCAGCGGGCAACGCCGCGCTCGACCACGACGACGTCTCGTTGATCGCCGGCGATGCCGCCGAGGCGGACGCGCTTCGACGCCAGTACGGTCACCCACGGCCGGTCGACGACGATCGAGACCACACCCTCCTTGCCCGCGCCGTCGCCGACCACGACCGCAACGTCGACGTGTACTCGGTGGGCCGGACGATCACCAGCTACGACGACGACGGTTCTCGAGCGCTGGGGTACCCGGACCGCGCCCCGTTCTTCCGGCGAGATGCGGCCGACGGTGCCGGCACCGCGATGCTGGGGGTTGCCAGCTGGTTCGATGCCGCGACCGCGCTCGGCGCGCTGGCCCGCTTCCGCTCGTCCGCCGCTCCTCACCAGGTCGTCGTGGGCGCATGGAGCCACGGTGGCCAGTTCCACGCCGGTCCGGTCCGGGCCGGTGGCGACGCGGTGCCGAGCATCGACGAACAACGGGGCGCGATGGCCGACTGGCTCGCCGAGCGGCTGGCCGACGACTCGGTGGGCACCGCACGCTGCATCCGCTACTACAGCGTCGGCGACGAGCAATGGCTCGTCACCGACTGTTGGCCGCCGACCGGTGTCTCGCCTCAGCATTGGTTCCTCACCGACGACGGCCGGCTCGATCGAGCCGTCCCCCGAGAGGGAGTTCGCCGGTACCTGTGCGACCCGCGGGCAGCGACGGGGCCGACGAATCGGTGGCTCACACAGTCGGGGGGCGGCCCGGTGGTGTACGGCGACCGGCGCGAGCGCGACGAGTGGCTCGTCCATTGGACCTCACCTGCGCTGGACGATCCGTTGCGCATTGCCGGTACGCCGGTCGTGTCGTTGGTGGTGGCGAGCGACCACGCCGATGGCGCCCTCTTCGTGTACCTGGAGACGGTCGCCGCCGACGGCACGGTGGACTACCTGACCGAAGGCGTGCTCCGCCTACTGCACCGGGCCACCGCCGACCCGCCGTACACCGTGGACGGCCCATACCACCCGTGCACCGCCGACCTCGCGTCGCCATTGACGCCGGGCAGGGCCGTCGTGGTGGAGCTCGCGCTGTTTCCCGTCGCCGCGGTCGTGCCGGCAGGCAGCGCGATTCGCGTGGCGGTGGCCGGCCACGACGCAGGAACGTTCTCTCGCGTCCCCGACACGGGCGACCCGGTGCTCACCTTCACCACCGGTGGGCCGACGCCGGCTCGGCTGGAGCTCCCTGTGCACGACCTCCCGGACGACCGTCGATGAACACCTCCGAGTTCACCGACATCACGCTGGAGCGACGCGACCGGGTGGCGATCATCACCCTCGATCGCCCGGGAGCGCTGAACGCCGTGCGGACGAGAACCCTCGTGGAGCTCGGCGCGGTACTCGACCTCGTCGCGCTCGATCCCGACATCCGCTGCCTCGTGCTGACGGGCGCCGGCAGGGCGTTCTGCGCCGGCCAAGACCTGTCGGAGCTCGATGGCGACCTGGCCGAGATCGGGATGTCGGCCTCGCTCGACGACGTGCGTGCACGGCTCGAGCCGTACCAGTCGTTCACCCGGCGGCTGATGGGCCTCCGGGTACCCTCCATCGCCGCGATCAACGGTCTCGCCGTCGGCCTCGGCACGGAGATCGCCGTCGCCTGCGACCTCAGACTCGCAGTGCCGACCGCGCGGATCGGCTTCGTCGAGGCATCGCGTGCGCTGTTCCAGACGAACGGCGTGTTGTGGCTGCTGCCTCGACTCGTGGGGCACGGTCGCTCGCTGCAGCTGCTGCTCGGGGGACAACTGATCGATGCGGACGAGGCACATCGCATCGGCCTCGTGAACGATCTCGCCGACGACGTGCTCGTCGCTGCGCTGGAGCTGGCCGAGATCGTGGCATCGAACGCGCCGATCTCCATCCGCGCGCTTCGCGACGTGATGCGAGTGACGTGGGAACTCGACATCGACGCCGTGATGGAGCTCGAAGTGCAGGGCGTGGCTGCGTGCCTCGCCAGCGCCGATCTCCGCGAGGGCACGGCCGCATTCCTGGAACGCCGAATCCCGAACTACCGGGGGATCTGAGGGACGACGAATGATCTGCCACGACGAGTTGAAGGAGATGATCGCTGAGACCGCTGAGCGCGTGTTGGTCCCCGGCATGGTCGTCGGTGTCGCGGACCACGGAGAACGGGTGGTCGCCGCGACGGGTGTCCGCAATGCGTTGACGGGTGACCCGACGACGGTCGACACCATGTTCCAGATCGGTTCGATCACGAAGCTGTACACCGCGACGATGATGATGCAGCTCACCGACGACGGGCTGGTCCGGTTGGACGACCCGATCACCGAGCATCTGCCCGAGCTGCGGCTCGCCGGCGATCCCGACCTCAGTGGCATCACGATCGAGATGTTGCTCACCCACACCAGCGGGATCGAGGGAGATTGCTTCTTCGACACCGGGCGTGGCGACGACGCGATCGAGAAGATCATTCCGCGTCTCGGCGAGATCGGTCTGATCCACGAGCCCGGAGCGGGCTGGTCGTACTGCAACACCGGTTTCGTGCTGTGCGGCCGCATCATCGAGAAGATCACCGGCCTGCCGTGGCACGAGGCCTTGGCGCGACGCCTCGTTGTCCCGCTCGGCACCATCGGTCCGCTCACGCTCCTCGACGATGTGGTGCCACACCGGATCGCGCTCGGCCACATGCCCACCGACGGCGGCTGGGTTGCGGCTCCGCTGAGATCGATGCCCTGGTCGCAGGTGTCGGCCGGCTCTCGCCCATATGGCACGGCCGAGGATCTGCTCACGTTCGCCGAGATGCACCTGAGCGGCGGTGTCGCCGCAGACGGCGTTCAGGTGCTGCGAGCGGCAACGGTCACGGCGATGATGGAGCATCGGGCCGACCAGCCGCGATCGCTGACCAAGGGCCAGGGGCTGGGATGGTTCCTGCTCGACGAGTCGCCCGAGCTCGTCGTCGCCCACGCCGGTGACACTGCCGGCTTCGCCTCGCTGCTCGTGGTCGTGCCATCGCGGCAATTGGCCATCGCCGCGCTGACCAACACCAACCACGGGGTGGCGGCGAACTTCGAGGTCGTGTTCCGCCTGCTCGGCGAGCACTACCAGATCGCCGCCAGCCCTCCGGGCACGGTCGCCGCCGAGCCCGATCGTGTGCTCGACCTCCAGCTGGTCACCGGGCGGTACCACCGTGAGGGCGTGGACGTCGACGTCACGGTGCTTCCCGACGGGTCGGGGCTGAACGTCGTGGAGCACATCGTGCGCGAGATGGAGGGCGATGTCACCTACGTGTCGTCGCTGGTACACCACGGCCAGCTCGTGTTCGTCGACCCCTCCGGCGACAGCCCGTTCGCGTGCGAGTTCACCGACCTCGACGACGATGGGCGCCCGCACGGGTTCGTGTCCGGTGCTCGCCTGCTCCGACGGATCGGGTGACCGATGCGCGTCGCTGTCGGAGGTGTGTTCCAGGAGACCAGCACGTACGCGACGGCGTTCCGTGGCACGGCGAAGCTCGACGCGTTCGACCTGCTGCGTGGCAGCGAGCTGCTCGACGGAAACCGCGGCACCGCCACGGAAGTCGGCGGGGCGATCGCCGCCGCCGAGGCCGCGCACGTGAGGCTCTCACCGACGATGCTGGCGATCGCGTCGCCGGGGCCGACGATCGACGGCGCGACCTACCGCCAGCTGCGTGACGAGTTGGTGGCACGAATCGCTCGGGAGGCGGAGCACGATCTCGACGGGGTGTTGCTCGTGCTGCACGGAGCGGGCGTGGCAGAGGGAGTCGACTCGATCGAGGTCGATCTCGTCCGGCATCTGCGCCGCGCCGTCGGTGATGTGCCGATCGCCGCGACGCTCGACCTCCACGGCAACCTCGGCGCGGAGTGGTCGTCGCTCGTCGACGTCAGCCTGCCGTGCCGGACGTACCCGCACGTCGATCTCGCAGAGCGCGGCGCGGACGCGGTGGCGTCGCTCGCCAGGATCTCGCGCGAGCACCCGTCGACTGTCACCGCGAACGTTGCCGTGCCCGTGCTCTGCACGAACGGCCGCACCGACCAGCCGCTCATGCAGACCGTGGCCGACTGGTGCGCCGACGCTGCACGCGACCCCGGCGTGCTCGATGTCTCGATCCTCCACGGCTTCCCGTACACGGACGTACCAGAGAACGGGATGCACGTGCTGGTCACCCGGGTCGATGGCGACCTCGATGCGGCGACGACGACCGCTGTTCGGATCGCGTCCGAGCTGTGGCGCCGCCGTGACGAACTCCGGGGCTCTGCGCTCGGCGCCGTCGCCGCCGTGCGCATGGCGATGGACTTCGCGACCACCGCATCGCGACCGGTCGTCATCAACGAGAACAGCGACAACCCCGGGGGCGGCGCGCCCGGCGACGGCACGCATCTCCTCCGAGCGCTCCTCGATGGTGGCGTGGCCGACGCCTGCTTCGCGTGCATCGCCGATCCCGACGTGGTGGCGCAAGCACACGCCGCTGGGGTCGGGACCTGCTTCGACACGGCGCTCGGCGGCCGCCACGGCTCCCTTCACGGCGAGCCGCTGCACGTGAACGCGCGGGTGATGGCCCTGACGGACGGCAGGTGGACGGCGAGCGGCCCCATCGCGACCGGCGCGCAGTTCACATTGGGGCCATCGGCATGTCTGCGAATCGGCGGCGTCGACGTGATCGTGTCCACCAAGGCCGAGCAGATCTGGGACCCAGCGCCGTTCCACCTCCACGGTGTCGACCCGACTCGTCGGCGCATCGTCGCGGTCAAGTCGTCCACCCACTTCCGCGCTGCGTTCGCGCCGCTGGCGGAGGCGATCGTCACCGCCGACCCTCCCGGGCTCACCGCGCTCGATGTCACCTGCTTGCCGCGGACGCGGAACCGGCACCCACTGTGGCCCCTCGACGTCGACGCGCAGCCGCTGCACGTGCAGGTCGGAACCAGGTGACCGCGTTCAGCCTGCCGGCCTCGGTGGTCACGCTCGGCGTCCTGAACGGCGCCGCCTACGCGCTGCTCGCCGTCGGCATGGTGCTGCTGTTCCGATCGAGTCGGGTGATCAACTTCGCGCTCGCCGAGTGCGGGCTGTTCGGCGCCGCGATCTTGTCGCTGGCGAGCACACGCTGGCACCTTCCATACCTCGCTGCGCTGGTGGTCGGGCTGGCGGGTGCCGCGGTCGCCAGCATGCTCGTCGAGGTTGCCGTGGTGCGCCGCCTGGCCAGTGCACCAAGGGCGATTGGCATCGTCGCCACGATCGGTGCGGCGCAGTTCCTGGTGATGGCATCGGCGATCGTCACCCCCGACGACGCCGGGGGCGTGCGCTATCCGGTCCCGACGTTCCTGCCCGAGGTGAGCGTTGGGACGCTCCGCCTCGCGCCGGGCTACGTCGCGTTGCTGTTGGTGTCGCCGGTGCTCCTCGTGGCCCTCGCAGCCGTGCTCCGGTTCACCGATCTGGGGATCGGGATCCGCGCCGCCGCATCGAACCGCCAGGCGGCGCGCCTGTCGGGGATCTCGGCATCGCGAATGTCGTCGGTGTCGTGGGCGATGGCAGGAGTGCTCGCGGGGGTCATCGCCGTGTTCCTCCTGCCGACTCGAGGAGTGAGCGTCGCCCAGCAGGTGGGGCCGTCGTTGCTGCTGCGCGCGCTCGCCGCCGCGGTGCTGGCCCGGATGGATCGACTCGTCATGGCCGGGGTGGTCGCCGTCGGGATCGGTGTGGTGGAGCAGGCGCTCTACTACAACGTCGACAACCGGGGTGTGGCCGACCTGGTGATCCTCTTGCTGCTGCTCGGCGGCCTGCTCGTGCAGCGTGACCCGGGTGGGCGCAGTCGACCTTCCGGTGCCTGGGCGGCCGTCACGGCGATGCCGTGGCCCGCGCTCGACCACGTCGGTCGGCGACGGGTGCGGGCGTTGTCGATTGCCGCGGCGGTGGTGGCGCTGGGATGTGGTTGGTGGTTGGCCGTCTCCATCAGCAACAGCAACGCCGCGTCGCTGGGACGTGTGTTGAGCCTCGCCGTGGTGGCGATGGGGCTCGTGATCGTCACTGGCATGTCAGGACAGGTGTCGCTCGGTCAGGCGGCGATCGCCGGTGTCGCCGGGGCATCTTCGGCGCGTATCGCGGCGGCGACGCACAATCTCGCACTCGGTGCGGTGGTCGGTGTGGTCGTCGCCGTGGTCGTCGCGGTGATCCTCGGACTGCCGGCGCTGCGGTTGCAGGGTCCGTTCCTCGCGGCCACCACGTTGGGAGCGGCGATCGTCACGTCGCAGTTCCTGCTCCCCGAACTGCTCGGCACGGGGGTCGATGCCGGGTATCCGACCGTGGGTGGCGTGACGCTCGACAGCGGCCGCCGCTACCTGCCGGTGGCCGTACTGGCCCTGTGCATCGCGATCGCGGTTGTGGTCGCTGTGCGACGAAGCGAACTGGGACGCAACCTGCGCGCGGTCCGCGACAACATCGACGCCGCTCGCGCCATGGGGGTTCGCGCGTCGTCGACCTTGCTCACCGGATTCGCGCTGTCTGGAGCGCTGGCCGGCCTCGGTGGGGTGGTCCTGGCTCATTCGCAGGCCGTGGTCGTGCCCGGCGTGTTCCCGCTGTCCGACAACACAGCGGTGATGGCGGCCGCCGTCATCGGAGGGCTCGGATCCACGTTCGGTCCGATCATCGGTGCGCTCTACGTGTTGGGAGTGCCAATGTTCGTGCCACTCGATGCAGCCGGGCTCGCCGCGTCGTCGCTCGGCTGGCTGGTGTTGCTGCTCTACGTGCCGAGTGGCCTGCTCGGCATCGCGCATCTCCTCGCCCGGACCGCCGCCGCGCGCATCAACGGCGGCGAGGCGGCCGCGGCCCCTTCGGCGCCCGCGGCCCCTTCGGCGCCCGCGTCCGAGTCGACGCTGCCGCGACCGACTGCGACTCGCTCCCCGTTGGCCGGGCCTGCGCGCTGTGGCGCGGTCCTGCGCGTGGACGGCGTGAGGAAGCGGTACGGCGGCGTGGAGGCGGTGGGCGGGGTCACGTTCGAGGTGGCGTCGGGCAGCATCGCGGCGATCATCGGCGCGAACGGAGCGGGCAAGTCCACGCTCTTCGACGTCGTCGCCGGGGTGACCAGGGCCGACACGGGGACCGTCACGGTCGATGGCCGCCGGATCGACGAGTGGTCGCCTGCGCGTCGCGCACGCGCAGGAGTCATTCGCTCGTTCCAGGACGCTGCGCTCTTCCCCGCGCTCACCGCCCGGGACTGTCTGGCGGTGGCGCTCGGCCCGGCCGGCCTCTCCCACCGGCGACGATCGGCCGAGGCCGACGACCTGATCGCCCGCTTCGGTCTGGGCTCCGTGGCGGACCGCCATGTCGCCGAGCTCTCGACGGGAACTCGCCGGGTGCTCGACTTCGCGTGTTGCGCGGCCCTCCGTCCCCGGGTGCTGCTGCTCGACGAACCCGCCGCCGGTGTGGCACAACGCGAGGTCGAGGCGTTGTCGGAGGTGGTCCTCGCACTCCGGGGTGACGCCGCATGCACGGTGGTGATCATCGAACACGACATGGCGTTGGTCCGCTCGCTTGCCGAACGAGTCATCGCCATGGAGGCGGGCGTCGTCATCGCCGACGGCACCGCGGCCGAGGTGTTGGCGCATCCCGACGTGATCAGCTCGTACCTCGGCACCAGCTCGGTGGCCCTGACGCGTACCGGCCAGGTGCGCGCATGAGCGCCCGACGTGCGCGCCTCGCGCTCGTGGCTGTCGCCGTGGGACTCTCCGGTTGCGCGACCGGCGACCTGTCGTTCCGGCAGGACGTACGGCTGAGCATCGTCGACCCCGCCGACCGCAGCGATGTCGCACAGCCCTTCGAGGTGCGATGGACGCTGCGCGACCCGCGGCCGAACGAGCTGCAGTTCGCCATGCTCGTCGACCAGCGGCCGCCGCGGCCGGGACAGTCGATCGAGTCGTTGCTCCCCGACGAGGTGCGCGACTCGACTCGATGCGATGCGGCGTGCCGGACCGCCGCCCTCGCGGCGCGGGGGGTCACCGTCACGACGGACACCGCGTCGGTGGTCGAACGGCTGGCTCGTCGACACGGTGTGTCCGCCGAGCGGCGCCGCCGTCACGAGGTGTCGGTCATCGTGCTCGATGCCGACCTGCGTCGCGTCGGCGAGGCGATCGCGGTGGTCGAAGTGGACGCGGCGCCGTGACGTTCGACCTCGACGTCGTACGCGAGAACGCGGTTCGCCGGGCGCGCCGGGAGATGGGTGTCGGTCGTGCCGACCACACCGGCACCACCTCCGTCGGCTCGTCTCGGGCGGGGTGGTATCCGGTCCTCGCGCTCGGTGTGCTCGTGGCGGTCGACCGGATGCAGTCGTTCGCCGTCTTCGTCCTCGGTCCGGAAATCGCCCGTGGTGTGGGAATCGACCGCGACCGGCTCGCCGCTTTGGTGGCCCTGAAGACGCTCGCGATCACGCTGGCGGCGGTTCCGGCCGCCGCCTTTGTGCAACGAGTGCCGCGGCGCGCCGCCGTCAGCATCGTGTCGGCGCTCGCCTGGAGCGTCGTCACCGCCGCCACCGGGTTCGTGACCACGATGTGGATGCTGCTCGTCGTGTTCGTGCTCGATGGCATCTCCACCGGATCCACGACCTCGGTCCATCACCCGCTCTTGGTGGACAGCTACGAACCGACCCTTCGAGTACGGGTGATGTCGATCTACGAGTCGTTCGCGGCAGGAGGCAACATCCTGTCGCCTCTGGTGGTCGGCGTGTGCGTGACGTGGTTCGACCTGACCTGGCGCGGCGTCTTCCTCGTGCTCGGAAGTGTGTGTCTTCTGGGGGCGCTGTTCGCGATGCGGCTCCGTGACCCGGGCTTCGGGACGTTCGACGAGCAGGTGTTGCAGGACGCGACCCGACGCGAGATGGGCTTGAACGACCCCACCGATCGACCGGACGACATCGCGCTCGGCTTCTTCGAGGTGGCGAAACGAATCATGCTCGTCCCCACCGCTCGGCGCGTGCTGTCCGCATGGGCTGTCATCGGGCTCGCGCTGATCCCGCTCACCACCTACATGTTCTTCTTCCTCGACTTCCGGTGGAACCTCAGCACCGGCGAGCGCAGCACCTTCTACGCCTACGTGGCCATCACGCAGGTCGCAGCGTTGGCGCTCGTCGCCTCCCCGGCGCAGCGGCGCTTCAGCCAGGATCCCGCGGCGCTGCTGCGATGGGCAGCGCTGCTGCTCGGCAGCTCGATGGTGTCGTTGGCCGTGGGCGTCCTCACGCCGTCGTTCGCGGCGATGGTCGCGTTCACCGGGCTCGCGTTCGCGCTGCTTGGCTGTGTGGCGCCGCTCGTCACCGTGGCCGGAATGTCCGTTCTGCCGCCGCGACTTCGGCCGCACTTCTCGGCACTCGCCGGCATCGCCTACTCCGCCGTTGGTGGGCTCGGCGGCATCCTGCTCCTCAGCGGGCTCGACCGTCGGTTCGGCTCGGCCGGCGCCATGGCCGCGATCGCTGGCCCCGGCATCCTCTGCGCTCTGATCGTCAACAGCGCGGGCCGCACCGTTCAGGCCGACATCGCACGGCTGGCCGACGACACTGTCGAGCAAGAGGAACTGCGCGTCGCCCGACGGAGCGGGCGCGCGATCCCGTTGCTGGAAGGCAAGGGCATCGACTTCTCCTACGGCTCGCTGCAGGTGCTGTTCGGTGCGGGATTGACCGTGCACGACGGCGAGGTCGTCGCGCTCCTCGGCACCAACGGAGCAGGAAAGTCGACGATGCTTGGCGTCGTCTCCGGCCTGCACCTACCGAGCCGCGGCGTGGTTCGTCTCCAAGGCGCCGACATCACGTATGTCGACGCCGAACGACGGGTCGGGTTGGGTATCGCACAGATCGCGGGCGGGCAGAGCACGTTCTCGCAACTCCACGTCGCCGAGCACCTCCGCGCGTTCGGGTGGACCGTCCGCCACGATCAACGGCAGATCGACGCGGCCATCGAGCGCTCGTTCGAAGTGTTCCCGGCGCTGTTCGAGGCTCGGCATCGTCCGGCGGTGTCGCTGTCAGGCGGTCAACAGCAGATGCTCGCGCTCACCAAGGCGCTCATCCTGCAGCCGCGCCTGCTCTGCATCGACGAGTTGTCGCTCGGTCTCGCCCCGGCCGTCGTGACCCAGCTGCTCGAGATCATCCGCGACATCAACCGTCACGGCTCAGCGGTCGTGCTGGTCGAGCAGTCGGTGAACGTCGCACTGAGCGTGGCCGACCGGGCGTACTTCATGGAGAAGGGCGCGGTGCAGTTCGAGGGTCCCGCGGCCGGCCTCCTCGACCGCTCCGACCTGCTCCGCTCGGTCTTCTTCGGATCTGCGAGCGAGCCAACCGCAACCTCACCACACACCTCACCACACACCTCAAGAGAAGGAACCTGACCCATGCTCACCACGTCCCATCGCCTGCGCCGGACTCGAGTCCGGTGCGCAGTGTTCGCGCTCGCGGCACTCGCGGCCGCCTGCTCCACCACCGACGACGACAGCAGTACCGCCACGGCGGCGGTGACCGCGGCGTCGGCGAGCGACACCACCGCCGCCGCCAACACCACCCCCGCGCCCGAGACCACGGTTCCGCCCGCCGAGAACGGCCCTGGCGTGACCGACACCGAGATCTTCATCGGCGTGGAGACGAACGAGAAGTCGCAGGCGGCGCAGAACGCCACCACGGGTGTCCAGGTCCGCGAGGTCGGGGCGCAGGTCCAGATCCTCGTCGATGGCATCAACGCCGGTGGTGGTATCAACGGCCGCACGATCACGCTCGTCAAGGCCGACTTCGACCCCGCCGCCGAGACCGGGGCCCAGGAGAACGCGGCGTGCAACACGTTCACAAAGGACAACGAGGTGTTCGCCGTGCTGGGCTTGCGCACCGATGCATCGGAGGCCTACCTGTCGTGCCTCGCCGAGGCCGACACGCTGTACATCGCCGGCTCGCCGACCCAGCCGGCCGATGAACAGCTCCTGACCGCGGCCGCGAACCTGTGGGCGCCGCAGACCATGGTGCTCGATGAGTTCGCCGCCGCGTACGTGGCGGCACTCGATGACTCCGGCTTCTTCGCCGACGCCACCCTGGGTGTCGTCGTCAGCGCCGACAACCCGATCTTCCAGCGTGTGTACGAGGCAACCCTGGTCCCGGCCCTGGAGGCGGTGGGCGTGACACCGGCGTACGTCGCCAGTGTGCCCGACAGCTTCGAACGGGCGATGGAGGTCGTGCCGACCGAACTGTTGAAGATGCAGGAGGCGGGCGTGAACAAGGTGCTCGCTCTCGAGCCGAACGGCATCGGGATCGGCGTCACGGTGCTGATCGGGTCGTCGCAGGGTCTCGTCCTGGTGCCGGCGATGAGTACGTTCGACACGCCCGAGCCGGTACGGGCGACGCTGCCACCCGGCTCGCTCGCCGGCGTGGTTGGTTTCGCGTTCGGATCCCCCGTCGAGGAGAACCAGGTGGCCAATCTGAATGCGACCGCGACGGAGTGCCTCGACGTGCTCACCGCGGCCGGCGAGGAGATCGCCGATGGGAACGCTCGCGGGGTGAGCTTCATCTCGTGCGCGAACACGTGGTTCCTGCGTGATGTCCTCGCAGCAGTCCCCGGCGAGGTGAACGGAGAGTCGTTCGCCGCCGCTGCCGAGTCGCTGGGAGCCGAGTACGAGTCTGCCTGGGGCTCGCTCGACCTCACCGTGGGGCACCGCACCGGGCAGCACCTCCTCCAGCCGTTCACGCTCGACCCGGCGTGCGATTGCTTTGCGTATTCGACCGATCTCCGGGACACGAGGAGCTGATGCTTTCGGACGCGTCGGTGGTGGAGCGGGGCGGCGTCACGGCCCTGCTCCACGACCGCGCAACCCGCGACCCCGACCGCGTGCTGGTTCGTTTCGATCGCGACTGGTCACTCGGTGAGATCGCAGCGCTGTCCGAGCGCGTGGCGGCCCGGCTGGTGCAGGCTGGAGTACGACGCGGATCCCGTGTCGCGGTGATGCTGCCCAACGAGGTGTGGTGGCCTGTGTGCTGGTTCGCGATCGCGAGAGTCGGCGCGGTCATGGTCCCCGTCAACGTGGCATACCGCGTCGAGGATCTCCGCCACGTGCTCATCGACTCGAGTGCCATGCTGGTCATCGCATCGAGCCGCACGATGCCGGTGGTGGCAGAGGTGACGGCGAGCATCGACGGACTCGACGTCGTGACGTTCGAATCCGGTACGGGTGCGACTGGGATCTCCACGTCATGGGCGGCGGTGGGCTCCGACGAGCCGCCGCCTCCGGCCGTCCTCGGTGGCCTGCCGGACGGAGCGTCGCTGCTGAGCCTGCAGTACACGTCGGGAACCACCGGGTTCCCCAAGGCCTGCATGCTCGAGCACCGGTACTGGTACGAGGTCGGTCAGGTCGCGGTGGAACACGCCTCGCTGAACGCGGTCGACGTCATCCTCACCACGCAGCCGTTCTCGTACATGGACCCGCAGTGGAACGTGATTGCCGCGCTCATCTCGGGCGCCACGCTCGTGGTGCTGCCGCGGTTCTCACCCCGAACGTTCTGGCCCGCGGTTCGCGACCACGGTGTCACGTGGTGCTACATGGTCGGGACGATGCCGGTGTTTCTCGCCAGCCTTCCCGATGCGAGGGAGCGCCCCGCCGACTCACTGCGCTTCGTCACCTGTTCGGGCATCGTCCCCGAGATGCACGCTGAGTTCGAGCGACGCTGGAAGGTGCCGTGGCGTGAGGCGTACGGAATGACTGAGACCGGCGTCGATCTGGCGTGCGCGGTCGACGCCACATGGACGGTCGGCTCCGGTCACCTGGGCGATGTCGTGCCCGGGAAGGAGATGCGCATCGTCGGCGACCGGGAGGAGGTCGTCGACGGCCCGGGCAGCGGTGAGCTACAGGTGCGCGGCCGACCGATGATGCTCGGCTACTGGAACCGCCCTGACGACGAGCAGGTGATCGACGCCGACGGATGGCTGCACACCGGCGACATCGTCGAGCGTTCGGCCGACGGTGCCCTCTGCCTCGTCGGCCGCTCGAAGGACATGATCCGCCGCGCCGGTGAGAACGTCGCGGCGGCCGAGGTGGAGGCCGTCATGGTGCTGCACCCCGGTGTCGTCGCCGTCGCCGTGGTCGGCGTGCCCGACCGTGCACGAGGCGAGGAGGTGAAGGCGTTCGTTCAATGCGGACCGAACCGGCCCGAGCCGAGTGCGCTGCACCAGTTCGCTGCCGATCGCCTCGCAGCGTTCAAGGTGCCGAGGTACATCGAGTACGTCGACTCCTTCCCGATGACGTCCTCAGAGCGGATCGCCAAGCATCAGCTCGTCCACGGCGATGCCTGGGATGCTGTCGCGATGAACGCAGGACCCTGACGATGTGGTTGCCGCCCACCGAACGTGCTCCGGGCCGGGTGTCCCGAGCTGGTGGCTAGCGGCTCAGTCGGAGCTGAAGGTCCTGGCCGACGGCACGACTCAGCCGCTCCGATTCTCGTTCGAGGGACGACGTGGGTGGCGGCTTCTCGCCCCGCCAGGTGACCTCGAGTGCATGTGCTCGCCGGACCCAGGTGCCTCGCACGACCCCGCCGTGGATCACCGGGTTGGCCTTGCGTGTCATCGCGTCGCGGAGTTCCGCCGGGGTGACGTGGGCATCGCCGGTGCCGGGACCGATCACCCACTGGTCGTGGCCCGGCAGCAACCGCACCTCTTCGGACGGCACCGCGGCCGTCAATCCGTCGACGTCCTCTCCGGCGACGTGGGCGACGGTGCCTTCGACGTCGACCGCGACGAGCTGAGCATCGAGGCCAGCGAACCATGCGGCGATTCGCTTCCGGCCGGCGCTCAATCCTTCGCCCAGCCAGTAGTGAAGGTGGTGGAGCGTGGCCGGCCCGTAGGTGCGGAAGTAGGAGATGACGGCTCGTGGGCCGGCCTCGTCGAGCTCGGGGAGGCCCCGCCATGCCGGGTTGCGGTCGAGGCGGTGGAGCGTGAGGTGACCGTCGCGGCGCGGGCCGAGGCTGATGTCGCCCTGCCAGGTGAGCGGCTTGACCAGCGTGCCGGCGCCGGCGTCGAACGTCGGCTTCAAGTGCCGGTACGCGGGCTGTCGAGCCAGGACCTCGCCGAGTTCAGTGACCGTGAGCGACGCGTCACCCAACGCGTCACGAACTGCCGCCCGAAAGTTCGGCCAGTCCGCCGCGGCGAGCCCGTAGTGCTCGACCCAACTCGGCAACTCCCATTGCCGGCCGGCCGAACGAAGGGCGAGGTACATCGCTCCGTCGTCGGGTGTGAGGTAGTGGAGCGCCCCACGGAACAGATACGACTGAATGACCGTTCCGTCGGCCACGGCCTTGGCGAGGTCGCCCGGTTGGGAGTCGACGCTGCGAGTCCGAACCGAGAGTTCGGCGAGGGACTCGTCCATCGACAGCACCGCACCGAGTCGCTGCACGGTGTCGGACGCGGTCATCGAACCGATGGGGTCGAGCAGGTGGCGCTCCATTCGCCATGCCAGGGCCTGCGCCCAGGTGATGGCGACTTCGGTGCTCGCGCTCACCTCATTGCTCGTGCATCATCTCGGCGTAGAGGACGGTGAGCGGGCCGGGATCCGCGTCGAGGAACGGTGGCGGGTCGTCGGTGTCGACCAGCGCGACGAGTTGGTCGAGACAGACGTGGTATCCGGCGGCCACGTCCTGTGCTCCGGGGCTCTTCTCACCGACCTGGACCACGAGCGTGAGCGTCGTGCCGGACGGCGTCGGCTCGAGGTGGAAGCTGATGAGTTCGTCGTCCCACAGCCAGACGAATGTCCGATACGGATCCCAGGTGATGATGCGCGCCGGGTGCACCGTCTGTTCGATGGAGTGGCGAGCCGCCACGTCGTCCCAGAAGACGGTCGTCACCTCGGCCCCGGCCTCGCGGGGACCGACGATGTCGGCCGGGAACCACGACCGCAGCTGGTCGCTCTCGGTGAGCGCACGCCACACGCGCTCAGGTGGATGCGACAGCTGACGCTCGAAGTGGAGCGAGACACCGCGGTCGTCGTGGGTGATGCGGCCGAGTGGGTGGCGAGGTGTGGTGTTCATGAGGTCGTGCCCTTCGGGGGATGGGTGGGATCGGGGTGTTGGTCGAGGTGGAGTTCGAGCGCGTCGAGTCGATCGGCCCAGAGGCGGCGATAGGGGGTCAACCAGGCGTCGAGCTCGAGCAGCCCGGCCGGGCGCAGCCGGTAGACGCGGCGATTCGCATCCGCCCGCACGCTCACCAGCCCTGCTTCACGCAACACCTTGAGGTGTTGCGACACCGTCGGCTGTGCCAGGTCGACTCGGGCGACGATCGCTCCGGCGGGTCGCTCGCCCTCGCGGAGGAGGTCGAGGATCTCGCGTCGCTTCGGGTCCGCGAGCGCGGTGAATATCGTCATGCGCCAATATTGGTGGTAAACGATGTTGATGTCAACCGGGACGGCATGGCTCGCGAAAATCGGTGGACCCGGGTCGGCGTCGCGTGGTTGGATGATCGGACCAGAGAAAGGGGGTGGTCCACACGTGAGTCCAAGTTCTTTGAGGGCCCTGGAGGTGGTTGGCCGCTAGGTCAGCACGGCTGGACCGCCTGGTGAATACACGCCAACCTCCGCTGCTCGTCACGCCGAATCTGGTCCTCTTCGGCGACACCGTGACGAACAGTCCATTCAGCCGCGAACGGCGAGGCCCACGGGCCTCGCCGTTCCGCGTTCACGGCTCAATGTTCTGGCGATGATGCACGATGATCTGTCGCCGCGAGAGCGCGTAGCGTTCAGCACGTGGTGACGTTCGAGCGGTTGCGCCGAGAGCACTTCGAGATGTTGGGTCGCTGGTTGGCTGAGCCGCACGTGGCTCGCTGGTGGAATCACGACCCGTCGCCCACTGCGGTGGAAGACGACTTCGGCGATGCCGTCGACGGGCTGGAACCCGCGGAGGACTACCTGGCGCTCGCGGACGGGGTGCCGGTGGGGATCGTGCAGTACTGCCGTTTCCACGACTACCCCGAGTACGTGGAGGAGATGGCATCGGTCTACCCCGTGTCGCCCGACATGGCGTCGATCGACTACCTCATCGGCGACCCGCAACGTGTCGGCAAGGGCCTGGGCACAGCGGTGATCGCCGCGTTCGTCGACCGGGTCTGGAACCACGAGCCGGATGTCGCCGCGATCGTGGTGCCGGTCAACTCGGCGAACGTCAGGTCATGGCGAGCACTCCTGGCGGCCGGTTTTCGCCTCGTGGCTCAAGGCGACCTGACGCCCGACAACCCCATCGACGATCCGGCGCACGAGATCCTCCGCATCGATCGCCCATCGCGCCGCTGAGATGTGGGGTGGGCCGAAGGGTCGGCGACGAGCTGTCGACTCAGCGCCGCCAGAACAAGTGATGGACGACGCCGCTCGGGCTGGGGATGACTTCCAGGTGGAAGCGGTTGAGCAGGTCCTCGGGCGAGTCCCACAACTTGCCGCCGCGGCCGATTTCGATCGGGGCGACGGCGACGTGCATGGTGTCGACGAGGTCGGCGTCGAGGAACGCACGCAGTGTGGCCACACCTCCACCGAGGCGGACGTCCTTGCCGTTGGCTGCGACCTTGGCCTGCCGCAGGGCTTCGGCCGGTTCTGCGTCGATGAAGTGGAAGGTGGTGTCCGCGAGCGTCAGCGTGGGTCGCACGTGGTGGGTGAGCACGAAGACCGGCGTGCGGAACGGCGGGGTGTCGCCCCACCAGCCCTCCCAGTCGAGGTTCTCCCACGGCCCCTTCTGCGGGCCGAACTTGCCGCGCCCCATGATCTCGGCGCCGATGTTGTGGGTGAAGTCTCGTGTGAAGTAGTCGTCAAGGCCGCGGGTGCCGCCCGGATCGGTGCGGTTCGGCCAGCTCGCGGTGGCGCCGGCCCACGCAGCCAACGTCGACGGGTCGGCATGGCCGAAGGGGCGCTCGATGCTCTGGCCTT
>JACQZZ010000086.1 GCA_016213625.1 Actinomycetota bacterium | reverse complement strand
CGCCGGTGAAGATCTTCGCCACGTTCTCACCCGACAGGCGCAGGTTCGTCACCCGCTTGCCGTTGATCTGCAGGTTGTACATGAACGCCGTGCCGCCCGCGACGACTGGCATGTAGGCGTAGCTGCCCGGTGCAGGGTTCTCCGGTGCGGACCCGTCCTCCGGTTGGAACTGGAACGGAATGTCCGAGGCGGCGAAGTCGACCGTGCCGTTGAGGAAGTTCTTGCGGCCAGCGGTGGAGCCCGACGGGTTGTAGTCGACGGTGATGCCGAACTGGCGGACGTTCACGCGCATCGCATCGATGGCGTTCGCCGCCCATGACGAGCCCTCACCCGAGATGCGTTGGTAGCTCGTGGGGGCGGCCGACGCGGTCGGCATCGACAGCGACGCGGCAGTGGTGCTGCCGACGACGCCCGCCAGCAACGACAGCGCGACCCAGAAGGTGGCACGGCGGCTGCGTCCCGGACCACTCATCGTCCAACCTCCATCTGTCGGGCCTCGAAGCGCGCGAGGTCTGCCGCCGACTTGGCAGTCGCCCGACGCGCCTGTCCCTTCGACAGCCGTCCGGCCGGACGGCCGCCGACGATGCGGGCGAGCGTGAACAGCACGAGCACCAGCACCATCAGCACCGCGGCGGTACCGAAGCCGCGGGCGATCAGCGTCTCCTGCGGTGACCTCACCAACTCGTACGCGGCAAGGGGTAGCGACACCATCGGGTCCTTGAGCGGGTTGAGGTTCATCGTCGCCGTGTACCCGGCGGTGAGCAGAACGGGGGCGGTCTCACCGACGCCACGGGCCACGCCGAGGATCACCGATGTCGTGAGGCCAGAGCGGGCAGTGGGCAACACGACGTGCCACACCGTGCGCCACTGGGGTGCGCCGAGCGCGGCCGCTGCCTCGCGTAGGTTGCCCGGGACGAGCCGCAACACGACGTCAGCCGAACGGATGATGATCGGCAGCATCATGATGCTCATCGCGATGGCGGCCGCGAGGCCGGATCGCTCCTGCCCGAGGATGAGGATCCAGGTCGCGAAGATGAACAGGCCGGCGAGGATCGACGGCAGTGCGGTCATCGCCGTCACCACGGTGCGCACGAGCATCGCGGCGCGCCCTTTGCTCTCGTTGAGGAACACCGAACACGCGACACCGAGGGGCACCGTGATGACGAGCGCGATCATCGTCATGATCAGCGTGCCGACGATCGCGTGCAGGATGCCACCGCTCGTGAGCGGCTCCTGCGGACCCGTCACGCTCAGGTCGTTGACGTAGAAGTTCGGTTTGGTGAGTGCCTTCCATCCCTTGATGAACACGAACACGATGACCGAGAACAGCGCTCCGATCGCCGTCACCGCCGCTGCGGCGAGGAGTGCCGTCATCAACCGATCGACGACCGCCGGCCGCCCTTCGGTGAGCGACACCAGCACGGTGTAGGTCGCGAGGAACACCAGGAAGGCCACGACGACGAAACCGAACTTGCCGTCAAGCGGCGTGAGTCGCCCGAACAGCAGCATCGTGGTCGCGAGTGCGCTGATCGCCGCTCCCGCGAGTGGCAGGAGCTCGCGCCGCGAGAGCTTGCCGAGGGGGCGACGCACCGGCGGTGCCGACATCGGACCCGGGCGAGGCGGCAGCGTCGTGAGCGGCGCCTGCTGCGCGGGAGAGCCCGACGAGAGCGGCGCCTCGGAACGAGGGTTGTCGAGGATCGTCATGCTTCGCTGCTCGCTCCGCTTCGAGACCGGGCGACGAACCAGGACGCGGTGAAGTTGACGACCAGAGTCACGGCGAACAGCGCGAGGCCTGCAGCCATCAGCGCCGACAGCCCGAAGCCGGAGGCCTCGCTGTAGCGCAGCGCGATGAGGCTCGACACCGAGTTGCCGCCGGCCTCGAGGATGTGGAAGTTGATGTCGAAGCGTGGCGAGATGATCAGCAGCACCGCGATGGTCTCGCCGAGCGCTCGACCGAGGCCGAGCATCGTGCCGCCGATCATGCCGCCACGACCGAACGGCAACGACACCACGCGGATCATGCCCCACCGTGTGGAACCGAGCGCGAACGCACCCTCGCGTTCACCCGCGGGCACCTGGGAGAACACCTCGCGCATCACGACGCACTGGATGGGCATGACCATCATCGCCACCACCACTCCTGCGATGAAGGCCGATGCGGTGTACACGGACGCGCTCGAGAGCGGACTCGTCGGATCCGCTCCGGCGACCTCGAAGAACGGGAGCCAGCCGAACCAGGTGTTCAGCCATCGCGACACACCGACGACGTGACCCTGCAACAGGAAGAGCCCCCACAGCCCGTAGACGACACTGGGCACTGCGGCCATCAGGTCCACGAGGGCGACGAGTGTGGAGCGCAGCCAGACCGGTGCCACCTCGGTGATGAACAGCGCGGTGCCGATCGACATCGGGAGCGCGATCGCCACGGCGACCGCAGCGATGAGCACCGTGCCCAACAACACCGATGCGATGCCGAACTCGCCCCGATCGGGTTGCCAGTCGCTGGTGGTGAAGAACGACAGACCCGTGGAACTGAGCGCCTGCGCCGCCTCGATGGCGAGGAACAGACCGACGGCGACCATGATCGCCAGCACCAGCACGCCGCTGAGGCCCGCACCGGTGTGGAACACGCGATCGCTCCCAATGGGACGAGCGGTGATGTCGCGAGGTTCAGGGGCGGCGATCTCCGGACCGGGTCGCTCCGGAATGGTGGTCAACACGTCCATCGCTCACACCAGCCATGCGGCGAGCACGACGAGCACGATGGCCGTCGCCACACCCATGAGGAGCACATCGGGGTGACGCGCCTGGCTCCAGAAGCCCTGCTTGGGTTGCTGCGGAGCAGGGGCCTCCAACATCGGGCTCATGTACCTCGGGGACGGCATTTCGAGCGCGCGCTGCTCCACCAGGCTGGCGAACACCGTGGCGAACACTCGAGCGAAGGCGTCTGCATCGATGGTGACGTTGATGGGAGCAGGCGACGACGCCGGCGCCAGCACCTCCGAGGGCCGCAGCGAGGCGACGGTCGTCAGCGGTTCGGGCTCGGGCGCGCTGTCGAAATCGGGGAGGTCGTCGAACGGGGGCTCGATGTGCAGCATCGGCGCATCGACACGCGGCGGCTCCACCTCGGAGGCGCCATCGGCACCATCGACTTCCCCGAGGTCGGGCTCCACGGCTGTGACCACGGCAGCGATCGCCAGCAGACGCTCGGCCTCCAACCGCTCGGCCTCCAACCGCTCGGCGTCCAACCGCTCGGCCTCCAACCGCTCGGCCTCCAACCGCTCGGCCTCCAACCGTTCGGCTTCGGCGCGCTCAGCTTCCAGCCGCTCAGCCTCCAAGCGCTCAGCCTCCAGCCGCTCAGCCTCGGCGCGCTCCGCTTCGCGAGCCGCGATGCGTTGCGCCGAGATGACGGCCGCGTTGTCCCGGGCCTCGGCGATCACCGATGCGGCTTCCTGCCGGGCCGCGATCAACTCTGCGTCGAACGCCCGCTCGCGCTCCTCGATGAGTGGCGCCAGCTTCTCCAACAGCTGCTGCCGTGCGGCGACATGATCGATGGGCACGTACTGCGCCTCCATCGTCGCCGCTTCCTGCAACGTGGCACGCACCTGCAGCGTGAGCATCGCGATACCGGCCCTCGGCGACAGCGCCGCGCCACCGGCAGCCTTCACGTCACTGTCCATGTTCCACCTGCTCGACCTGTGTCGGGGCATCGTCGATCGGACCGTGGGTCGCCTGCTCGAGAATCCGCTGCGCCTCCAGGAGCGCTTCCGTGCGAATCGCTTCCAGCGCTGCGCGATGGGCGGCCTCGCGATCCGTCATCGCCTGCTGCGCCGTCGACAGCTCTTCGCGCAAGGCGCGATGGAGCATCTCGTCGCGCTCCAGCACTCTGTCCTTGGCCGCCTGCAGGCGAGCCGACGCCTCGGCGAGCTCACTGCGCAGCCGGTTCTGTTCGGCCTCCAGCTCGATGCTCTCTGGATCGGCCCACGTGAGGTGTTTCGCCGCCAACGCGTCGTGCGTGGATCCGTTGGTTCCGTTGGTTCCGCTCATTGGTTCCTCAGCCGATCCACGCCAGGGCCAGCGCCAGTCCAGACGTGACGGCGAACATCGGGAAGACGATTCGGCGAAGGATCGACAGCAGCGAGAAGTGGTGCTGGTCGACCGGGGCGACCTCGTGGTGCCAGAAGTGCTGGAACTGGTCAGCCGGCGTCGACGGCTGGGCGATCACGGCGATGTCCGACGAAGCAGCCACGCTCTGCACCGCCGGAAGCGACGGCGTGCGGACCGGGGCCAGCGATCGATGCAAGGCGGCGAACACATCGTCGAGCGTGCTCTCGTGTGCGGATTCGAGCGTCTGCACCACCGATGACGGCAGCAAGGAGACGGTGGCCCGCGACGCCTGGTCGACACCAGGTGCGGTGGAGCCCGCGATCTCACACGCCTCGAGGTGTGCGAGATGCAGGCGCATCGCCGCACGAGCCCGTGCGTCGTCCACCAAAGCCGTACCCTCGTGCACTTCGGCCGTCCACCACGCGTCGAGCACGAGCTGCAGCTCTCGCTCCATCCGCGCGGCGTCCGGCTCCGACGGTGTGAACGCGTCGTTGATCACCTGCTCCAGTGCATCCGCGTCGGCCTTGCTGCGCACCGCGAGCACACCGAGTGCGGCGATCGCCTGGCGTGTCGACTGTTCGATGCGCCCGATGGACGACGCTCCGTCCTCGTCAGACCGACCGTCCACCTGTGCGGGCGGAGCCGGCCGGTCGAGCGTTGCGTGAGCCACCGCCGACGCCAACACGACGTTGGCGTGCTCTTCGGTCTCAGCGGCGATCCTCGCGACCTCGGCGTCGATCTCGGCGCGACGCTGGAGCAGCGATCGTTGGGCATCGAAGAACTGGCGCGTGAGGCGGCCCTGGACGGCGCTCACCTGGCTGAGGTTGCCCGTCTCGTGCCCGAGCGCCGATCGGGCCTGGGCCACTGCTTCGAGGAACTTCGACTGCTCGGATCGCAGCACTTCGAAGTACCGAAGCACCTCGACGGACACCGCGGAGGGGGCGCCGCTGCGCGCTGTCGGGGCCGTGGTCTCCATGCCCAGCGACAGTAAAAGTGCAGGGTGTCGCGGACATGAATGCGGCATGATCGACGCGTGGCGTCCAGATGAAAGCCAGAGACTGTCCTGCATCACCCCTGAGAAAGCGGTGACCTGGATGATCGGCGCCGGGCGGGGCATCGACGGCCCCGCCCCTTCTCGGTTGGCCGGTCACGTTCGCGCGCTGTGCGCGAAATGGTCAGGCGCGGGTGAGGATCTCGGGGCCGTGCTCGCCCACGAGCACCGTGTGCTCGGCGTGCGAGGCCAGCGACCCGTCGGCGGTGACCACGGTCCACCCATCGGCGAGTTGCCGCACGTCGTCGCGACCCCCGCCGATGAGCATCGGCTCGATGGCCAGCACGACGCCGACGTGCAGCTCCAGACCGCGCCCGGGCTTGCCACGGTTCTCCACATCCGGGTCCTCGTGCATGGCCCGACCGATGCCGTGGCCACAGAAGTCGCGCGGGCTGCCGTAGCCGGCGCTCGACACCACGTGCTGAATGGCGGCGCCCACGTCGCCGAGTCGACGACCGGGGCGCATCTGACGGATCGCCGCGTCGAGGGCGGCGTCCGCGGTGTCGATGAGCCGCTGCGCGTCCGGGCTGATGGCACTGATGCCCATGCTGAAGGCCGCATCGGCGTGCCACCCGTTGACGATGGCACCACAGTCGACCGAGAGCAGGTCGCCCTCGAGCAGCACTCGGCTGCCGGGGATGCCGTGCACCACCGCGTCGTTCACCGACGCGCAGATGACCGCGGGAAACCCGTGGTACCCGAAGAAGTTGGACGTGGCGTTGCGGCGCTCGATGACATCGCGGGCCACGCGGTCGAGCGATGCGGTGGTGACGCCGGGCCTGGCCGCCGCGCGCACGCGCTCGTGCATCTCGGCCACCACCTTGCCGGCCGCACGCATGTGGCGCAGCTCGTCGGCGGTGCGCCGGGGGATGCCGCTGCGGCCCAGGCGAGCCATCAGCTCGGTCGGCGCATCGAATCGACGGCCGACGTGAGGCGACGGAACACCTCGTCGGGGGTGGCCACACCGTCGATCACGACCAACCGGCCCTGCTCGCGGTAGTACTCGATGAGCGGCGAGGTCTGCTGCTCGTACAGGTCGAGGCGGTGGTCGATGGCAGCGGGGGTGTCGTCGTCGCGGTGCATCACGTCGCCGCCACACACCTCGCAGATCCACGGTGACTTCTCGGTGCCGCTGGCGACGTAGTTCGTGCCGCAGTCGCGGCACACCCGCCGTGCCGACAATCGTTCGAGCACCATCTCGCGTGGCACGTCGAGGTCGAGCACGGCATCGAGCGGCAGTTGGCTGGTGATGTCGTCGAGCGCCACCGCCTGGGGCACGGTGCGGGGGAACCCGTCGAGGATGTACCCACGACCCACCGCGTCGGCCTGCGACAACCGCTCGCGCACGATGCCCACCATGATCTCGTCACCCACCAGATTGCCCTGGTCCATGACTTGTTTGGCCATGATGCCCAGCTCGGTGCCCTCACGCACGGCGGCGCGCAGCATGTCGCCCGTGGAGATGTGTGGCACCACGAAGTGGCGCGACAACCTCACGCACTGAGTTCCCTTGCCAGCGCCTTGGCGCCCGAGCAAGATCAGCCGGGCGCCCGGGATCACTTCAGGAAGCCCTCGTAGTTGCGCAACATCAGCTGACTGTCGATCTGGCGCATGAGCTCGAGTGCCACGCCCACGGCGATGAGCACGGTGGTGCCGGCGAACGGGAAGTTCTGCACGCCGAACGCCCACAGCAGCAGGTACGGCATGATGGCGATGAACGCCACGAACACGGCACCCGGCAGCGTGATGCGGTTGACGGCCTTCGCCAGGTACCGCTCGGTCTGCGGGCCGGGGCGCACGCCTGGGATGAAACCACCCTGGCGACGGATCTGGTCGGCCTGACGAATCGGGTCGAAGGCGATGGAGTTGTAGAAGTAGGCGAACGCCACGATCATCAGCGAGAACAGGGTGATGTACACCCAGTTCTGGCTGTTCACCAGGTGCGTGTCGACCCATCTCTGGATGCTGGCCCGCCAGCCGGTGCCGTCGCTGCCGCCCAACAGGTTGGTGAGCAACACGGGCAGCAGCAGGATGGAGCTGGCGAAGATGATGGGCACGACGCCGCTCTGGTTCACCTTCAGCGGGATGTAGGTGCTCTGGCCGCCGTACATGCGCCGGCCCACCACGCGCTTGGCGAACTGCACGGGGATACGCCGTTGCGCGAGCTCCACCTTCACGACGGCGATGATGATGCCGACGCTCATCGCGATGAGGAGTGCGAACGGGATCCAGCTCTTCTCCTGCCAGATGGCGTAATAGCCGTATGGGAGGCTCGACACGACCGAGGCGAAGATGATCATGCTCATGCCGTTGCCGATGCCGCGCTGGCTGATGAGCTCGCCGATCCACATCAGCGCGGCCGTACCGCCGACCAGGGTGAGGATGACGAGATAGCCACGCGGCCACATGCCGTCGCTGAGCAGCTTCACGTTCTGCGGCAGGCTCTGCGCCGCGCCGAAGAAGGCGTTGCCGTTGCCGTTGCCGAAGATGAAGGTGAGTGCGGTGGCCTGCAGCGTGGCGATACCGATGGCGAGATATCGCGTGTACTGCGTGATCTTGCGCTGGCCGACCGCACCTTCCTGCTGCAGCTTCTCGAGCTTGGGAATGACCACACCGAGGACCTGCATGATGATGCTGGCCGTGATGTACGGCATGATGCCCAGCGCGAAGATGCTGAAGCTTCCGAAGGCCCCGCCGGAGAACAGGTTCAGGAAGCCGAGCGCACCCTGCGACTCGACGCCCTTCTTGAACTGCGACACGGCATCGCGATCGATGCCGGGAACGCGGATGGCGTTGCCCAGCCGATACAGCAGGACCATCGCCATGAGGAACAGGATCTTGTTCCGCAGATCGGGGACTCTGAAGACGTTCTTCAGGTTCGAGAACACAGGCGGGCTCCCAGAGGGGGTCGTTTCGCCGTCGGGTGACGACGAGGTTCGGTGGTCAGCGGTTGGTGAACTGGTTGCCCTTGACCGGCGGGCGACCCTGCTTGAAGGGCAACGGCAACAGCGTGACGCTACCGCCTGCAGCGGTGATGGCTTCGCCAGCGGGCTTCGACACGGCGTGCGCCGTGACGTGGACAGCGGTGGTGATCTCGCCACGGGCGAGGATCTTCACGAAGGTGTTCTTGCGCACGAGGCCCTTGGCCACCAGCACCTCGGGGGTGACGGTGGACTCGCCGGTGGCGGCGAGCTGGTCGAGGTTGACCGGGCTGTACTCGACGCGGAACGGGTTGTTGAAGCCCTTCAGCTTGGGCACGCGCTGCTTGAGGGGCATCTGGCCACCTTCGAAGCCGCGAGCGACCTTGCCACGACCACGCGACTGCTGGCCCTTGGTACCGGCGCCGGCGGTCTTGCCGCCCTTGCCGCCGATGCCGCGACCGACGCGCTTCTTGGCCTTGTTGGACCCCGGTGCGGGGGAGAGTTCGTCAACGCGCATGTCAGCCGTTTCCCTTCTCTGGCGTGCCTTCGGTGACCTCGATGAGGTGCGGGATACGGGCGATCATGCCGCGGATCTCGGGACGGTCGGGCAGGACGTTGGTGTCGCCGATCTTGCGCAGACCCAGGGCGCGCAGCGTGCCGCGGTTCTTCGGCTTGTTGCCGATGGCCGAGCGGACCTGCGTGATGGTGAGGGTCTTGCCGGTGTAGTTGGTGTCAGTACGCATCAGTGCGACTCCCCTGCGGCGATCTGCTTCTTGCGATCCTCGTACGCCTTGAGCATGCCCTTGGGCACGAACTCGTCGGCGGGGAGGCCACGGCGGGCCGCCACCTCGTCGGGACGCTGGAGCGACTTCAGGCCGTTGATGGTGGCGCGAGCCACGTTGATGGCGTTGGCCGAGCCGAGCGACTTGCAGAGCACGTCGTGGACGCCGGCCTCTTCCAGGATGATGCGAGCGGCACCACCGGCGATGACGCCGGTACCGGGGGCGGCGGGCTTCATGAGCACGCGGCCGGCCGAGTTGATGCCGATGATCGGGTGGGTGATGGTGCTGCCCGCGAGCGGCACCTCGAACAGGTTCTTCTTGGCCTCTTCGGTGCCCTTCTGGATGGCCAGCGGCACTTCCTTGGCCTTGCCGTAGCCCAGGCCCACGCGACCGTTGCCGTCGCCGACGACCACGAGAGCGGTGAACGAGAAACGACGACCACCCTTCACGACCTTGGCGACGCGGTTGATGGTGATGACACGCGACTCACGCAGACCCATGGGGTCCGGGGCACGCTCTTCGTTGCGGTTGTTGCCGTAATTCGACGGGGCGGCCATCAGAACTCCAAACCTGCTTCACGGGCCGCAGCAGCCACTGCGGCGATACGGCCGTGGTAGGCGTACCCACCGCGGTCGAACACGACCTTCTCGATACCGGCGGCCTTGGCACGCTCGGCGACGAGCTGACCCAGGCGGGTGGCGGCGGACACCGTGCCACCTGCATTCTCGCTGCGGAACGACGGCTCGTTGGTGGTGGCGGACACCAGGGTGACGCCGGCCTCGTCGTCGATCACCTGCAGGATGAGGTGCTTGTTGGAACGGTAGACGGCCAGACGCGGACGGGCCGCGGTGCCATGGATCTTCTTGCGCACCCGACGGTGGCGGATGATGCGGCCATTGCGGCGCTGCTGTGCGACGTTGCTCATGAGATGCTCACTTCTTGCCGGTCTTGCCGGCCTTGCGGAGGACCTTCTCGCCGAGGTAGCGCACACCCTTGCCCTTGTAGGGCTCGGGCTTGCGCACCGCGCGGATGTTGGCGGCCACCTGGCCGACGACTTCCTTGTCGATGCCCTTCACGATGATGCGGGTCTGCGTCGGCACCTCGAACGTGATGCCTTCCGGGGCCTCCATCACGACCGGGTGGCTGAAGCCGAGGGCCAGACGGAGGGAGGTGGGGCTGAGGGCTTCGGCGCGGTAACCCACGCCGATGATCTCGAGCTCCTTGGAGAAGCCGTCGGTGACACCGACGACCATGTTGCTCACCAGCGTGCGAGTGAGTCCGTGCAGCGAGCGGTTCTGGCGCTCGTCGTTCGGACGCTCGACGATGAGCTGCGACTCTTCCTTGCGAACCGTGATGGCGCCGGGAATGTCGCGAGAGAGGGTGCCCTTCGGACCCTTGACGGTGACCGACGCGCCCTCGATGGCGATGTCGACACCACCGGGAACGGTGATGGGGGCCTTACCGATGCGAGACATGACGAATCCTCTTTCTCACCACACGTAGCAGAGGACTTCGCCGCCGACCTTGCGCTTGCGCGCTTCACGGTCGGTCATGAGTCCCTGACTGGTGGACAGGACGGCCACACCGAGGCCACCGAGCACGCGGGGCACATCGGTGCTCTTGCGGTAGATCCGCAGGCCCGGGGTGGAGATGCGACGAAGACCGGAGATGGTACGGCGACGATCGTTGGAGTACTTCATCGAGATGGTGAGCACTTCGCCAGGACCGGTGGTGGAGGGCGCCAGCGAGAAACCGCTGATGTAACCCTCCTTCTCCAGGATGGCGGCCAGTGCGACCTTCTGCTTGGAACTGGGCATACGCACCTCGTCGTGCATCGCCGTGTTGGCGTTGCGGACTCGGGTGAGCATGTCGGCGATGGGATCAGTGAGCATTGGGTCTCCTCACCAACTGGCCTTGGTGATGCCAGGGATTTCGCCGGCATGTGCCATCTCACGGAGGCACACGCGGCACAGGCCGAACTTACGGAACACCGAGCGAGCACGCCCGCAGCGCCGGCAGCGGGTGTACCCGCGCACCTTGTACTTCGGGGTGGCGTTCGCCTTGTTGATCAGCGACTTCTTTGCCATTGTCGGTGCCCTCTCCTACTTCTTCTTCTTCGCCGGGGCACCCTTGGCGCCCTTACCGCCGCGGACCGGGCCGCGACGCTTCTTCTTGGTGGCGACCTCGCCGTCGACGCCCTTCTTGAAGGGGAAGCCGAACGCATCGAGCAGTGCCTTGCCCTGCTCGTTGGTGATGGCCGTGGTGACGATGGTGATGTCCATGCCGCGGTTGGCGTCGATCTTGTCGTAATCGATCTCGGGGAACACGGTCTGGTCGCTGAGACCGAACGTGTAGTTGCCCCGGCCGTCCCAGCTGGTGGCCGGCAGGCCGCGGAAGTCGCGGATACGGGGAATCGCAACAGCGATGAGCCGGTCGAGGAACTCCCACATCCGGTCGCCGCGCAGAGTGACCTTGCAACCGATGGACTGACCCTCGCGCAGCTTGAACGACGCGATGGACGTGCCGGCCTTGGTGACGATGGGCTTCTGACCGCTGATCTTGGTGAGGTCGGCGACTGCACCTTCCAGCAGCGAGGGCTGCTGGGTGGCCTTGCCAACACCCATGTTGATGACGATCTTCTCGAGACGCGGCACCTGCATGGAGTTGCCGAGCTCGAGCTGCTCCTTCAGTGCACCACGGATGACGTCGTGGTACTGCTGCTTGAGACGCGGGATGGTGGTGGTGTCCGTGCTCATCCGATCACCTCACCGGTTCGCTTGGCGACGCGCACCTTGGTGCCGTCGGCGTTGATCTGGTAACCCACGCGAGTGGGCTTGCCCTTGTGCACCAGCATCACGTTCGACGCATCGATCGGCATGTCGCGATCGATGATGCCGCCCTGCTGGTTGCCACGACTGGGCTTGGAGTGCTTCTTGGCCGTGTTCACGCCGTTGACGATGACCTTGTTGGCGCTGGGCAGAACCTGCACCACTTCGCCTTCCTGGCCCTTGTCCTTACCGGCGATGACGACGACGGTGTCGCCCTTCTTGAGCTTCATGGTCACAGCACCTCCGGGGCCAGCGACACGATGCGCATGAACTTCTTGTCACGCAGCTCACGGCCGACTGGGCCGAAGATGCGAGTGCCGCGAGGAGTGAGGTCGTCCTTGATGATGACGGCCGCGTTCTCGTCGAAGCGGATGTAGCTGCCGTCGGGACGGCGCTTTTCCTTCTTGACACGAACGACGACGCACTTGACGACGTCGCCCTTCTTCACCGCGGCGCCGGGAATGGCGTCCTTCACCGTGGCGACGAAGATGTCACCGATCGAGGCGTACCGACGGCGAGTGCCGCCGAGCACCTTGATGCAGAGCACTTCCTTGGCGCCGCTGTTGTCGGCGACGCGGAGTCGGGATTCTTGCTGGATCACTTGGCACGCTCCAGGACTTCCACGACGCGCCAGCGCTTGTTCTTGCTCAGCGGGCGGGTCTCCATCACGCGGACCTTGTCGCCGATGTTGACGTCGTTGGTCTCGTCGTGCGCGTACAGCTTCTTGGTGCGCATCACGAACTTTGCGTACTTCGGGTGGCGGACGCGCTCGATGACGGCCACGACGGCGGTCTTGTCCATCTTGTTCGACACCACAGTGCCCTCGCGGGTCTTGCGGTTGGCGCGCTCGCTGCTCTCGATTGTCTCGGCCATCAGTTGCCTGCCTCTGCCAGCGCGATCTCACGTGCGCGGATGTGGGTGTTGATACGTGCGATCTGCTTGCGCACGGTGCGGATCTCGGCGTTGTTGTCGAGAGCGCCGGTGGCGTTGCGGAAGCGCAGGTTCAGCGCCTCCTGCTTCGTGGCGCGGAGCTCCTCGACCAGTGCGGCGAGATCCATTTCCTTGAGTTCGCTGTTGGAACGTGCCATGTCAGAACGTCTCCTCGCGGGTGATGACGCGTGCCTTGATGGGCAGCTTCTGGATCGCCTTGTTCATGGCGGCCTTGGCCACCTCTTCGTTGGGGAACGACAGCTCGAACAGCACGCGACCCGGCTTGACGACGGCCACCCAGAACTCGGGGTTGCCCTTGCCCGAACCCATGCGGGTCTCGGCCGGCTTCTTGGTGACGGGCTTGTCCGGGAAGATGTTGATCCACACCTTGCCACCACGCTTGATGGCGCGGGTCATGGCGATACGGGCGGCCTCGATCTGGCGGGCGGTGAGCCAACCCGGCTCGAGCGCCTGGATGCCGTACTCGCCGAAGGCGAGTTCGTTGCCACCCTTGCTCAGACCGAAGGTCCGGCCACGGTGGTGCTTGCGGTGTGCGACTTTACGGGGCATCAACATGATGAATCAGTCCTCCCCACGGAAGTGCGGGGCCTCGTGCGCTGCACCGTGGGTACGGCGAGCGATTTCCTCTTCCTCGTCGAGCAACTTCTCGAGTTCGGGATCGGCTTCCTTGATGAGCGGGGCTGCCTCGACCTCGGGCTCGTCGCTCTTCTTGCGAGCGCCCGACGACACGACCTTGCGAGCGGCCGGCAGACCGGCGGTCTCACCGACGGCCATGGCGGCCTCACGGGTCACCTTGTCCTCGGTCTGGGCCTTGTAGGGAACGATGTCGCCCTTGTAGATCCACACCTTCACACCGACGCGGCCGCTGGAGGTACGAGCCTCACGCATGCCGTAGTCGATGTCGGCGCGCAGCGTGTGCAGCGGCACGCGACCTTCGCGGTACCACTCGGTGCGGCTCATCTCGGCGCCGCCGAGGCGACCCGAGCACTGGACGCGGATGCCGAGGGCGCCGGCCTTCTGTGCGTTCTGCACGGCGCGCTTCATGGCACGACGGAAGGCGATGCGGTTGACCAGCTGGTCGGCCACACCCTGGGCGATGAGCGCTGCGTCGAGCTCGGGGCTCTTGATCTCGACGATGTTCAGCTGCACCTTCGGGTTGCCGGTGATCTGGGTGAGCAGCGCGCGCAGCTCGTCGGCCTGGGCGCCACGACGACCGATGACGATGCCCGGACGAGCCGTGTGGATGTCCACGCGGACCTTGTCGCGGGTGCGCTCGATCTCGATGCGGCTGACCGCAGCGGACTCGAGCTTGGTCATCAGCGCCTTGCGGATCTTCCAGTCCTCGGTGAGGTAGTTCTTGTAGTCGCGCTCACTGAACCAGCGGCTCTTCCATTCGGTGGTGATGCCGAGACGGAAGCCATAGGGGTTGATCTTCTGGCCCATCAGTTGTTCTCCTCGGTCTGGGCGTCCTCGGTGGCTTCCACCGTGTCGGCCTCGACGGCTTCGACCTGATCGGTCTCGACCTGGTCGACGATCGCTTCGGTGGTCTCCACCTCGGCGGTGTCGCCCGACTTCAGTGCCTGGGCCTTGGTGCGGCTGCGCTCGACGCGAGCACGACGGCTGGCAGTGGTGCCACCGGCGGCCACACGACGACGACCGGCCGCAGTGCGGCGAGCCTCGCGAGCCTGGACGATCTCGATGCGGTCGTCGTCGAGACGATCGACCACGACGGTGATGTGCGCGGTGCGCTTGTTGATGCGGCCGGCGCGGCCACGAGCGCGGGGCGTGAAGCGCTTGAGGGTGGGACCCTCATCGGCGAACGCCGCCTTCACGTACAGTTCCTCGGGGTCCTGCTCGTCGTTGTGCTGGGCGTTGGCCACGGCACTGGCGAGCACCTTGCGGACGACGCGAGCAGCTTCCTTGTCGGTGAACTGCAGCACCTCGTCGGCGCGGCGGACGGGAAGATCGCGGATGAGGTTGAGCACGGCGCGCACCTTGCTGGCCGACATGCGCACATAGAGGGCGCTGGCCTTGGTGCCGCTGCGCTCGCCTGCGACGAACGACTTCTCGTTGAGCTTCGGGCCGGTCATCAGCGGCGTCCCTTCGAGTTCTTCTCCTGGCCGGCGTGGTACTTGAAGGTACGAGTGGGGCTGAACTCACCCAGCTTGTGACCGACCATGCTCTCGGTGACGTACACCGGCACGTGCTTACGGCCGTCGTGGACGGCGATGGTGTGACCGACCATGTCGGGGATGATGGTGCTGCGACGGCTCCAGGTCTTGATGACCTTGCGCTCGCCGGCCGCGTTCTGCGCATCGACCTTCTTCAGCAGATGGTCGTCGACGAACGGGCCCTTCTTCAGGCTGCGGGACATGGGCGATTACCTCCGGCCCTTCGACGTGCGGCGACGGCGCACGATGAGCTTCTGCGACGGCTTGTTGGTGTTGCGGGTGCGCACGCCCTCGGGCTTGCCCCACGGCGACACGGCGGGACGACCACCGGACGTACGGCCCTCGCCACCACCGAGCGGGTGGTCGACGGGGTTCATGGCCACGCCACGGGTCTGGGGCTTGACGCCCTTCCACCGGTTGCGGCCGGCCTTGCCGATCTTCACGAGCTCGTGCTCGCTGTTGCCGACTTCGCCGACGGTTGCACGGCAGTCGATGAGCACTCGGCGCATCTCGGTGCTGGGCAGACGCACGGTGGCGAACTCGCCTTCCTTGGCGACCAGCTGGATGGCCATGCCGGCCGAACGGCCCATCTTGCCGCCGCCACCGGGGCGCAGCTCGACGTTGTGCACGGTGGTACCGACCGGGATGTAGCGCAGCGGCATGGCGTTGCCGGGCTTGATGTCCGAGCCGTGACCGCTCTGCACGTGATCGCCCACATTGAGGCCCTTGGGGGCCAGGATGTAGGCCTTCTCGCCGTCGGCGTAGTGCAGCAGGGCGATGCGGCAGGTGCGGTTCGGGTCGTACTCGATGGCCGCGACCTTGTCGGTCACGCCGTCCTTGGTACGGGTGAAGTCGATCTGACGGTACGCACGCTTGTGGCCGCCACCGCGGTGGCGAGCCGTCTTGCGACCGTAGACGTTGCGACCGCCGCTCTTGCTGAGCGGGCTGACCAGCGACTTCTCCGGCGTGCTCTTGGTGATCTCGGCGAACGTGCTGCTGGTCTGGAAACGACGACCGGCGCTCGTGGGCTTACGGGAACGAATGGCCATGATGCGCCTCAGTTCTCGAACAGCGGGATTTCATTGCCCGCTGCCAGGGTGACGATGGCCCGCTTGGTGTCGGGCTTGCTTCCGGCCTTGCCAGCGCGACGTGCACGCGTGACCTTGCCCTTGCGGTTGAGGGTGTTCACCTTCATGACCTGCACGCCCCAGATGGCCTCGACGGCGTCACTGATCTCGGGCTTGCTGGCGCTGGGGTGCACCTTGAACGTGTAGACGCCCTGCTCGATGAGGGCGTAGCTCTTCTCCGACACCACGGGTGCCAGGATGATGTCGCGGGGATCCTTCATCACTCGCCATCACTTTCTTCGCTGGACTCAGCCGCTGCGTCGGCCTCGACGGCCTCGGCCTTCTTGGCAGCAGCCTTCTTGGCAGGGGCCTTCTTGGCCGGGGCGGCCTCGGTGACCTCGCCGGGAAGCGTGCTCTTGGAGAACACGACCCAGTCGCTGCAGAGCACGTCGTAGGCGTTGAGTTCGTTGACCTCGATGAGCTGCACTTCGGGCAGGTTGAGGAAGCTGCGGATGGTGTTGGTGTCGTTCGGGTTGACCACCACGAGCGCCTTGCCGTCGATACCGAGCGCAGCCAGGGCGGCCTTGGCCGACTTGGTCTTCGGGGCCTCGAACGCCCACTCGTCGATGACGACGATCTTGCCCTCGGCGGCGCGGTCGCTGAGGGCCGAGCGCAGGGCGAGCTTCACCATCTTCTTGGGGGTCTTCTGCCCGTACTTGCGGGGCTTGGGCCCGAGGGCCACACCACCACCGCTGAAGTGCGGCGAACGGGTGGAGCCCTGACGAGCGTTACCCGTGCCCTTCTGCTTGAACGGCTTCTTGCCGCCACCCGACACCTCGGCGCGGGTCTTGGTGCTCTGCGTACCCGCACGGCGGGCGGCGAGCTGGGCGGTGACGACCTGGTGCATGACCGGCACGTTCGGCTGCACGCCGAAGACCTCGGCGTCGAGCTGAAGCGAGCCGGCATCCTTGCCGTCGCGGGTCTTGAGGGTGACGGTGCTCATCACTTCCCCTTCACAGCGTTGCGGACGATGACGACGCCACCGTTGGGGCCCGGAACCGAGCCCTTCACGAGCAGCAGGTTGCGCTCCACGTCGGCCTGGACGACTTCGAGGTTCAGCGTGGTGACCTGCTCGTGGCCCATGTGGCCCGACATCTTCAGGCCCTTGAACACGCGACCGGGGAAGCTGCACTGGCCGATGGAGCCGGGCGCACGGTGGTGCTTGTGGTTACCGTGGCTGGCGCCCTGACCGGAGAAGTTGTGACGCTTCATGGTGCCGGCGAAGCCCTTGCCACGGCTGACCGCGGTGACATCGACCTTCTGGCCCTCGGCGAGCAGGTCGACCTTGATCTCCTGCCCCACCTCGAACCCGTCGACCGAGTCGAGACGCAGTTCCACCAGACGGCGGCCGGCGTCGACGCCCGCGGCGGCGAAGTGGCCGGCCTCGGGCTTGTTGAGCTTCTTGGGGTCGCGGTGGCCATAGGTGACCTGCAGTGCGGTGTAGCCGTCTCGCTCGTTGGTCTTCACCTGGACGATGCGAGCGGGCTCGACGCGCAGCACGGTGACGGGCACGACCTTGTCGTTCACCCACACCTGGCTCATGGCGACTTTCTCGCCAACGATCGCTTTGAGTGCCATGTCGGCAGCCTTTTCGGTCGGACCCGGCGAACCGGGTTTTCGGATTACACGCAAATGCTCCGACGGCCATACGGCCGGCGGAGCACCGGATTCAGATTGTTGCCGTGGGGTACCCCCTCCAACTTTTGGGGGCGGCCACGGACATCGATTGCAGTGCACCAACCGGCGCACACGAGGATCTGACTCTATCGGCGTGGTTTCACGCGCGCCAACCTGCGACGATGGACTTCAGGGGAACCTGGCCGCCAACCACTCGGCCACTGCCGCCAGCGCCTCCTGACGGTGCCCCTCGAGGTAGTGGGGAGCGCCCTTCAGTTCCACGTACGTGACGTCGGCGGCACCGGCGTTGTCGACGATCTCCTTGGCCTGCCACACCCTGATCTCGGTGTCGGCGGTGGGGTGCACCAGGATGGTGGGCACCGTCACGCGCGGCATCGTGTCGGCCAGCTTGGCGTGGCTCGACAGTCCTGACCAGGTGCTCAGCCAGCCGCGGGCGGTCATGGTGCGCGCCAGGCCACCCCGGCCGTAGTTGGCGTCGAACGGGTCGGGGAAGGCGAACAGGCTGCCCATCGGCCGCTCGTCGGGGTCGATCGACAGGTCGAGGTACGCCGGATCGGCCAGCGTGCGGTAGATCGTGAGGTACTTGGTGAAGACGGCCCTGCGACGGAAGTCACGCCACTGCACCGGGTCGTCCGACTTGGCGGCATCGCCGCCGATGCCCCGCAGGCGCGATCCGGCATCCACCGAGTCGGCGATGCTGGCCCTGGCGATGGCGTCGATGCGCGCCACCCGTTCCACCTGGGCCTGGCGGTACCGAGCCAGCCATGCCGGGTCGTACGAGCAGGGCTCGGGCCACGGACGCCACCCGTTGTCGGGGTGGTACATGTCGAGTTCGGGGACGGTGCTGAACGGATCGGCCTCGTCGGCCACGCTCGGATCGATGACCTGGAGCATGAACACGCCCTCGCCGGGGTGGGCGGCCATGCCGATCCACCCGTCGCCGATGCCCAGTTCGGCCTGGGCCAGCGCCATCAGGCTGCCGCCGCCCGAGTTGCCGAGCAGCACCACGGCCTCGGCCCCGCGGCGGATCATCTCGTCGTGCACGGTCTTCACGTCGACGATGCACGACTCGTGCAGGCAGTCGGTGTCGTTGTTCATGTACCGGGTGCCGAATCCGAGCACCGCGTAGCCGGCGGCCGCCAGCAGCGGGCAGGCGTAGTGCACGCTGAAGTCGCCGCGTGGGTGGCTGAGGATGATGGCCGTCTTCCAGGGCTTGCCGCCGGGAGGCGTCCACAGGGTGCCGCGCACCAACGCACCGTCGGGGCTGACCAGTCGGATCTGCTCCCTCGGGATCTCCACGCCCGGGTCGTCCTGCGGGAGCGGCCAGTAGTTGAGACCGAACGGTCGTGGACCACCGAGATGCGCGTCGAGGTGCTGCATGCCCGCACGTTACGCAACCCCACCCCGCCCGCCGCTCAGCGGACCGTGCACGCGACCTCACGTTCCGACGCCGGAACTTCAGTTCGCGTTCACGGGGTCAGTCGGGGGGACGGGGGGCGAGGGTGGCGGTGACGGTGATCGGCTCGCCGTCGCGGCGGATGTCGATGGTGATCTCGTCGCCGGGAGCGTGGTCGCGGATGGTGGCCACCAACCCGGCCTCGCCCGTGATGGGCACACCGTCGATGGAGACCACGGCGTCGCCGACCAGCACCCCTGCCAACTCGGCCGGCGAGTCGGCCACGACGTCAGTGACCAGCGCGCCGCTGCCGCCGTCGTCGCGTGGCGCCAACTGCACTCCGAGGAACCCGATGGGCACCAGCCCTCCGTCGACCTCTTCGCGGAGCCGCTCGATGTTCGGCAGGAGCTCGGCGTTGGAGATGGCGAACCCAAGGTCGTTGGCCTGGCTGCCCAGGTCGGCGACCGCCACGAAGGTGATGATGCCCACCACCTGGCCGAGTGAGTTCACCAGCGGACCACCCGAGTTGCCCGATGAGATGGGCGCATCGGTCTGGATGAGGTTCTTCAGCGCCTTCTGCTCGTCGGCCGAGGTGCGGTGCAGCGCGGAGACGATGCCGACGGTGACCGACGGGTCGCCGTCGAGCCCGAGGGCGAAGCCGACCGCCGCCACCTCGTCGCCGACGCGGATGTCGGCGGGGTCGGCGAACTCGGCCGGTCGCAGGGCGTCGGCGTCGATGCGCAGCAATGCCAGGTCGCGGGCGGGATCGGAGATGAGCACGGTGGCGATGCGGGGCTCGGTCTCGCCGGGCAGGCGGACGCGCACCGAGGTGGCGCCCTCGACCACGTGGGCATTGGTGACGATCTCGCCGTCGGCGGTGAGCACCACGCCGGTGCCCGAACCGCGCAGCACTCCCTCGGTTCCGGCGGCCACCACATCGATGCTGACCACGCTGGGTCCGATGGCGCTGGCCGCCGCATACGCGTCCATCGACGGCAGCGGTTCGGTGCGTGGTTCGGCCCGCACCAGCCCCAGCGTCGAGGGCGTGCGGGCGGGCGACGAGTCGTCGCGGGCGATGCGATTGCCCACCACCGCACCGGCGAGTCCCGCCACCCAGGCGACGAGCGCGACCACCGCCAGCGCCAGCAGCGGACGATGCCGTGCACGCTCCACGAGCGACGGCGGCGCGGGCGGGGGCGGCGGCACCGCAGGCATCGGCGGAGGCGGCAGCGGCGCGGAGGCGACCGGATCGTTGAGGAAGTCGTCGTCGATACCCGCGTGTCTATCGCAGGATCATGCGAACGCGGACGTCGCCCCTCGCCGGATCACGGCAGTTCGCGCACGTACATCGCCGCCCCAGAACGAGTGAAGCCCATCCGCTCGAGGTACGTCCGGTGTGCATCGGTCCCTGGCGGCGACACCAACCGCTCCACACCGAGGCGGCGGAAGACCGCCGAACCGCGACCGAACAACCACGTGGAGATCTGCGAGTCGCGGTACGGCTTGGTGACGTGATCGAGCACCACGAGCAGGTCGGTCCCCCGCTGGCGGCCGATGAACGCTCCCGCGGGCAACCCGTCGCGCATCAGCAGCATGGCCACCAGATCGGGCTCGGGCTCGGGGATCGCGAAGTCGGGCTGGAATCGGCGGATGTCGGCCAGGTGGAATTGCAGGAAGTCGGCGAGGAACGGCGAATCGACCGGCACCACGACTGCACCGAGTGCGCGGTGCCCGCCCAGCTCGTTGCGCAGGAACCAGATGTTCAATGCCGCGATGGCCACGTTGGTGAGCCCGATCGGCACCGAGCCGATGAGCGAGCCGTACACCACGAAGATCACCGAACCCACGAGCGAGATGAGCCGCAGGCGGACCACGGAGGTCATGGCCAGCGACAGCACCACCAACGCCGAGGCGAGGTAGCCGACGAGTTCGGTGGTGTCGATCGGTCAGCCCTCGGTGCGGTCGACCGAGTACCGCGTGAGGATGACACCGTTGGGAAAGGCGCGCGTCTCGATCAGCGAGAGATCCGATGACGGTCCGTCGAGCAGCACGCGCCGTCCCGCACCGACGATGACGGGATGGACGTAGATACGCCACTCGTCGATCAGCCCCAGTCGGCGAGCCTGGTCGATGATCTGACCGCCGCCGAGGATGACGTCGGCGGGCAACGCGTTGGCGATGGCCCGCACTTCCGCGGGGTCGAACGTGCGCAACACCGTGGTGTTCCACTGATCGGTGTCGGGCAGCGTGCGCGACACCACGTACTTCGGCACCGAACGCCAGAACTCGGCGAACTCACGAATCGCAGGCGGCGCTTCGGGATCGTCGTCGGCGGTCGGCCAGAAGTCGTTCATCATCTCGTGGTTCACACGACCACCCATCACGGCCGACGCGGCGAACAGCACGTCGTTGAAGTGCTCGTGCAACTCCTCGTCGACTCGATGCCACGAGATGTCGGCGTCGACGCCCTCGAACATCCCGTCGAGGGACATGCCCATGAACGCCACGATCTTCCCCATCCACCCGACGGTACCGCATCCTGGAACGCGAACGACCCCGTCAGGCCGAGGCCTGACGGGGTCGTTGCTGATTCCCCCCGGAGGGTCGAGATCAGATTCAGTTGCTCTGGATCTTGATCTCGATGTCGACGCCGGCGGGCAGCTCGATGCGCTGCAGGCTGTCGATGGTCTTCGCGTTCGGGTCGACGATGTCGATGAGCCGCTTGTGCACGCGCATCTCGAAGTGCTCTCGCGAGTCCTTGTCGATGTGCGGGCCACGGATGACCGTGTACCGATGCTTGTCGGTGGGCAGCGGGATGGGGCCGCGCACCGTGGCGTTGGTACGAGTGACCGTCTCGACGATCTTGCGCGTCGACTGGTCGATGATCTCGTGATCGAACGCCTTGAGGCGGATGCGGATGCTCTGTGCCATGGGTGTCGTCAGCTCACTTCGTGATCTTGGTGACGCGGCCGGCGCCCACGGTACGGCCACCCTCGCGGATGGCGAAACGCAGACCCTCGTCCATGGCGACTGCCTTGCCGAGCTCCACCGTGATCATCACGTTGTCGCCAGGCATGACCATCT
>JACQZZ010000085.1 GCA_016213625.1 Actinomycetota bacterium | reverse complement strand
GAAATGCAGGGTCGTTCGGGGGAGGGGCTGCGTAGCATGACCGCTCTGTGAAGCCCATCGCCAAGTCCACCAAGCTCGCCAACGTCTGTTACGACATTCGAGGACCGGTGCTCGACCGAGCTCGCGAGATGGAGGAAGAGGGCCAGAAGATCATCAAGCTGAACATCGGCAACCTCGCCGTGTTCGGCCTGGAGCCGCCCGACGAGATCGTGCAGGACATGATCCGCAACCTCGGCAATGCGGCCGGCTACACCGACAGCAAGGGTCTGTTCGCCCCGCGCAAGAGCATCGTGCACTACACGCAGGAGAAGCACATCGCCGGGGTGGCTGTCGACGACGTGTACCTGGGCAACGGTGCGTCCGAGCTCATCACGATGAGCCTCAACGCGCTGCTCGACGACGGCGACGAAGTGCTGGTGCCGGCGCCCGACTACCCGCTGTGGACCGCCTCGGTGTCGCTCAGCGGTGGCCGCCCGGTGCACTACCTGTGCGACGAACAGAGCGAGTGGTACCCCGACATCGCCGACATCCGGCGCAAGGTGACGCCCAACACCAAGGCCATCGTGGTGATCAACCCGAACAACCCCACGGGTGCGCTCTACCCGACGGAGTTGCTCGAGCAGATCGTGCAGGTCGCCCGCGAGCACCAGCTCATCGTGATGGCCGACGAGATCTACGACAAGACCCTGTACGACGGCAACACGCACACCAGCATCGCCTCGCTGGCCGATGACGTGCTGTTCGTCACGTTCAACGGGTTGTCGAAGAACTACCGCTCGTGCGGCTATCGGGCCGGGTGGATGGTCGTGTCGGGTGAGAAGCGTCATGCTGCCGATTACATCGAGGGTCTCGACATGCTCGCCTCGATGCGGTTGTGCTCGAACACCCCCGGCCAGCTGGCCATCCAGACCGCCCTCGGCGGCTACCAGAGCATCGACGATCTGGTGGCTCCCACCGGCCGTCTGTGCCGTCAGCGCGACATCGCCTACAACGCGCTCACCCAGATTCCCGGGGTGTCGGTGGTGAAGCCGAAGGCGGCGCTGTACATGTTCCCGCGTCTCGACCCCGCGGTGTACCCCATCGAGGACGACCAGCAGTTCGCCTACGACCTCCTGGCAGAGGAGAAGCTCCTCATCGTGCAGGGCACCGGCTTCAACTGGCCCACGCCGGATCACTTCCGGCTGGTGTTCCTGCCCAACTCCGACGACCTGCACGAGGCGCTCGTGCGCATCGATCGGTTCCTCGCCGGGTATCGCAAGCGTTACGGCACCTGACCCGCGGCGCGCTGCAGCGCCTCGGCCAGCTCGGCCGGGCTGGCGGTCTTCGAGATCACCCCGGTGGCCCCGGCGCGGGCGGCACGGCTGCGCACCGTCGCGTCCTCGCGGGCGGAGAACAACAGCACGGCGGCATCGGGGTGTTCCTGGCGGAGCTTGGTGCACAGCTCCACGCCGTCGAGCACCGGCATGTGCACGTCGCACAGGACGACATCGGGTCGCAGCGCTTCCCACGCCCCGGCCGCAGCGGTGGGGTCGGATTCGGTGCCGACGACCTCGGCGATGTGCGTGCTGTGCACCCACGTGCGCACATGGCGCAGGATGGCCGGATGGTCGTCGACCACGAGCACTCTCAACACAGTGGCGTACTCTAACGATCGCTTGGTGACAGACGACGCGACTCCCTTCTCCACGACCGCGGGATGGAAGACATCGGCGCTGTACGTGGTGTGGGCCATCGACGGCACCGTGCTGTCGGCGAGCGACTCGTACGCGCAGTTGGTGGGGAAGACGGTCGACGAGATCATCGGCCTCCGCTGGCCGGAACTGGTGCCGGACGAAGCGAGCTTCTGCTGGCAGCAGCTGCATTTCTCGGTGGAGGCCCTGCGCACCGCACCGGTGCTCGTGGTCGACATGCCCACGCAGGCCGGCGGCTCCACGGCGTGGCTGCGCTGGACCGAGTGGGCGATTCGCGACGCCCGCGGCGAACTTGTCCAGGTGCGGTCCACCGCGGTCGACATCAGTGAACTGCACGAGACCCGCGCCGCGCTCGCCGCCACCATCGACTCGGTGGCGGCTGCCCGCGCCGCCGGGCGACAGGAGGTGGCCGAGCGGCTGCACAACGGCGCGGTGCAGCAGCTCACCGCCGCACGCTGGGCCATCTCCGACGGCGACTTCGCCGGTGCGCTGGCGCTCGTGGACTCAGCACTCTCTGCCGTCCGCTCGTCGGTCGACGCGCTCGACCCGCCGCAGGTGGGCGTGTCGCTCGTCTCCGGTGTCGACATTCCTGCGTCCTGGGTCGGTCAACCCGTCGCGTCGGGGCACGACGACGTCGCGCACTGGCTCACCGACGCGGCGACCTCGTTGCTGGCCGATGCGGTGCTCGTGTTCTCGTCGGCCGGTGTGGTGTGGGCCTCGGCGGCTGCCCGCGCGATGTTCGGCGACCTGACCGCACCGTTCGACCTGGCCACCATGGTCAGCTACGTACATCCCGACGACCGCACCGGGTTGGCGCAGGGTCTCACGGCCGGTCTCGCCGGAGAGCAGCATCGCCTCCACTGGCGGTTCCGTCACCCGACCCAGGGATGGCGTCACCTCGTCACACGATTCGTCCCCCTGGCGGTGCCCGATCGTCGCCCGTTGGCCGTCGCGGTCACCGTCGACATCGAAGACGGTCTGCACGCCGTGCTCGACCGGGCGAAGGATGCCGAACGCGATCGGATCGCCGCCGACCTCCACGACGATGCGCTGCAGCAATTGGCCGGTCTGCGCTGGATGCTGACGGCACAGGGTGCCGACGACGCGGTGTTCACCGAGCTGACCAACCTGGAGGAATCCATCCGTGGTCAGGTCACCAGGCTGCTGTCGGCAGTGCACGACCGAGGTCTCGAGGTCGCGCTCGACCGTCTTGCCGCGTGCGCCGCGACGCCCACGACCATCGTCGCCGACGGAGACCTGTCGACGGTGCCGCTCGACGTGGCCGATCGCGCGTGGCGGTCCGTTCGGGAACTGCTGCGCAACGTGGATCAACACGCCTCGGCGACGCGTGCCGTCGTGGAGTTGTCCGTCGCGGACTCCACCGTCAGCGTCGCCGTCAGCGACGACGGCATCGGGTTCGCCCCCGAGATGTGGGCATCGGCACGGCAGTCCGGCCACGTGGGCCTGGCGTCCTTGCGCGAGACCGTGCTCGTGGCTGGTGGATCGTTCGTGGTCGCCACCGGCCCCGACGGCAACGGCACGCGGGTGTCCATCGAGCTCCCGCTGGAGTAGCCCTCAGACGATGCTGACGCCGTCGAAGGTGACGGAGCGCCAGATGTCGTCGAACTCGGGTGGCTCGGTGCCGTCGCCCGACCACGAGCCGAGGATCATGAACACCGTGTTGTCCGCGACGAGAATTCGCACCCGCCCCAGCTCCGAGTCCAGTGCCAGCTCGTACTGATATGCCACACCGGCGTTCACGGGGAGTTGGCTCGAGCCGGTGATGTATGCCCCCGACTCGCTGGCAGCCCCGGCGGCCATTGCGCTCGCCATTTCGTCGGGGGTGCCGGTAAACCCGACGGAGGAGGTCAATACCGCCATGATCACCCGGCCGCCCGGCAGCTGATATCCGTTCACCGTGGCTCCGGGGCGGCTGAGTGCTGCGATCTCCGGCATCGGGAGCGTTGCCACGTCGGTGATGAACCTCAGACGGCCGTCGATGTTCACGCGGCTGGTGGGGAGATCGCCGTTGCTCTGGCCGACCACCGCGCGGGCATCGTCGATGGCCTGCTGGCCGGGCAGACGCGCGCCTGGGTCTCCGGACTGCAACTCCGCCACGGGCAGGTCGCCGTCGTCGGGTTGGTTCACCAGGGCGAACACACCGCCAGCGAGGCCGCAGACGACGCACGCCACCACGAACCACTTGACCGCTCTGCCGAGAGAACTGCCCTTGCGCTGCTGCTTCCAGGCGGGCAGTGGGGCGGCATCGGTCGGCGCCGTGGGCAGACGCAGCGCCGACACATCGACCGCCGGACGCGGCGCGGTGGGGCGGCTCGGTGCGCTGGGGAGGAACGGAACCCCCGGAGCGGCGGCGACCGGAGGCCGCGGCGGAGGCAGCGTGGCGGTAGGGCCGCCCGTGGGAGGGGGCAGCACCGCCGGTTCGTTGTTCACACCGCTTCATCGGCGGGCGGTGCCGCGTGCTTGAGCAAACGGTGTTACAGGAAGCCCAGTTCCCGAGCCTGATGGGTGAGGTGGTCGCGATGGTCGGGGTGGGCGACAGCGATGAGTGCCGTGGCCCGCTCGCGGATGGTCTTGGCCCGCAATTCGGCGACGCCGTACTCGGTGACCACCTTGTCGACGGTGTTCTTCGAGTTGGTCACCACCTCACCGACGCCGAACTGCGGCACGATGCGGCTGACGGTGCCGTGCGCCGCCGTCGAGTGGAGGACGATGAATCCCTGGCCGCCTTCGGAGTACATCGCGCCACGGGCGAAGTCGACCTGACCGCCCGACGACGAGTAGTAGTGCCCGCCCAGCGTCTCGGAGGCGCACTGCCCGAGGAAGTCGACCGAGAGCGTCGCGTTGATGCTGACGAAGTTGCGCTCGCGACTGAGCAGCCGTGGGTCGTTCACGTAGCGCGCACTCCACAGTTCGATGGCCGTGTTCTCGTGCAGGAAGTCGTACAGGCGCTGGGTGCCGAGCGCGAACGTGCCCACCACCTTGGTGCGGTTGTGCAGCTTGCGCACGCCGTTCACCACGCCCAACTCCACCAGGTCGACCAGACCGTCGCTGAGCAATTCGGTGTGCACCCCCAGGTCGCGGTGGTGCTGGAGCGCGCTCATGATGGCGTTGGGGATGGCGCCGATGCCGGTCTGCAGGCATGCACCATCCGGAATGCGGTCGGCCACGAACGCGGCGATGGTGTGGTCGTCGGCCACCATCTCGGGTGGCGGCACCTGGGTGAGCGGTCGATCGTTGCGGATCCAACCCTCCACCTGACTGACGTGGATCTGGTTGCGGCCGAACGTGCGCGGCATGTGCTCGTTGACCTCGAGGAAGAACCGGCCACGCCCGATGAAGCTGCTGGTGTAGTCGGCGCTGACGCCGAGGCTGAAGTAGCCGTGGCGGTCGGGGGGAGCGGCGCAGGCGATGATCAACGGGTCGTGCGCGCGACGGTTCATGTGGCTGAACACTTCGCTGAAGTGGTTCGGCACCAGATCGACCGTGCCGGCCTGGAAGCACGGCCGGGTGATGTGCGACAGGAAGTACGACACGTGCCGAAGGCGGTCGCCGTACTCGCCGTGGAGATACGGACGGTCGCGCAGCGCGTGCATCTGGTGCACGGTGACACCCTCGAGGTGGCCGTCGGCAGCGGCCTGCTCGATGGCGTCGAGGAGCGCGGGCGGTTCGCCGTTGGCCAGCGGCACGATGACATGCCCGTGCGGACGTACGTGCTGCAGCACTGCCTCGGCCGACGCCGATGGCATGAGCACCTGCTCGGTCATGCCTGCTCCCATCCTCGTGAACGTTCGACGGCGCGCAACCAGGCGTCGTGGCCCAGGTCGGCGAGCGTGCGATCGGGTTCGGGGGTGAACACCGCGTCCACCGCCCACTCTGCTTCCACCGCGTCGAGCGACGGCCACACACCCTCGGCCAGGCCGGCGAGGTACGCCGCGCCCAGTGCCGTGGTCTCCTGATCGACGGGCCGCCGAACCGGCACCCCGAGTTGATCGGATTGCATCTGCAACATGTGGTCCATCCTGGAGGCGCCACCGTCGACCCGGAGGTCCTTGACCTGCACGCGGGCGGCGGAGGTCATCGCGGTCACCGCGTCGCGGGTCTGGTAGGTCATCGCCTCGACCACGGCGCGGGCGAGGTGAGCCTTGGTGGTGCCCCGTGTGATGCCGACGATGGTGCCTCGCGCGTAGGGGTCCCACCAGGGGCTGCCCAGACCGGTGAATGCCGGCACCACGAACACGCCACCGTTGTCGGGCACCGACTCGGCGAGCGGCCCGATCTCGGCGGCGGAGGAGATGACGCCGAGCCCGTCGCGCAGCCATTGCACGGCGGCTCCGGTGACGAAGATGGAGCCTTCCAATGCGTACGCCACGGTGCCGTCGGCGAGAGTCCAGGCCACCGTGGTGAGCATTCCGGCCGACGGCTCCGGGCAGTCGGGGCCGACGTTCAGCAGCACGAAGCTGCCGGTGCCGTAGGTGTTCTTGGCCATGCCCGGGTGAAAGCACGCCTGGCCGAACAGCGCGGCCTGCTGGTCGCCGGCGATGCCGGAGATGGGAATGCCGGCCGGCACCCCACAGCTCGCCGACGTGACTCCGAACCTGCCGCTCGAGGGCAGCACCGTCGGCAGTGCGGCCATGGGCACGTGCAGCAGATCGCACATCTCCGAGCTCCACTGCAGGGATCGGATGTCGAAGAGCATGGTGCGGCTGGCATTGCTGGGATCCGTGGCGTGCACCTCGCCGCCCGTGAGGTTCCACAGCAACCACGAATCGATGGTGCCGATGGCGAGGTCGTCGTCGACCGGGATGTCGCGGTGCGACAGCAGCCACTCCACCTTCGAGCCACTGAAGTACGGATCGAGCACGAGCCCGGTGATCTCGCGGACCCGGGGGAGTGCCCCGTCGGCGGCCAGCTGGTCGCAGCGGGCCGCCGTGCGCCGGTCCTGCCACACGATGGCGGTGCCGTACGGGACACCCGTGCGTCGGTTCCAGGCGAGCACGGTCTCGCGTTGATTGGTGATGCCGATGGCGGCGACCTGCTCGGCGCCCACGTGCTCGATCACGTCGAGCAGGGTGGCCTTGATGGCCTCCCAGATCTCCACCGCGTCGTGCTCCACCCATCCCGGCTGGGGGAAGTGCTGGGTGAATTCGCGGTACGAGGCGACGGGGGCATCGGTGGCGCCGGGCACGACGACCCTGCTGCGCACACCGGTGGTGCCCGCGTCGATGGCGATGACACAGCGTTGACTCACGGTCGTCATTCTGCCGGTTCCCGGTCAGCGCTTCTTCTTGTTCGGACGATTGCTCTGGCCGCCGGAGGTGCGCTTGGTGGGTGCCGGCTTCGCCCGAGTGCTGCCCGCGGAAGCACCGACCGTGCGCGGCGCCGCCGCTGCCGCCTCGGCCCGCAGCTCCTTGAGGGTCTTGCGGACGTATCCGAACTTGGCCAGGATCGCCCCGAACACCACGTACACGCCACCCGCGAGGAAGATGGTGACGTAACTGCTCGGGTTGCGGTTGTCGGTGAAGAACCACGAGATGGCGGCCACACCGAGGCCGATCACCACCCATTCCTTCATGAATCGCTGCCACGGAACAGGTCGGCTGGAATCCCAGGCCATGGGTCGGTCGGCTCCCTTGTCGTCGGTCTGGTCGGTCTGCCCGTAGTCTCTACCCACGTGCGTGTCGGCATTCTGACAGGTGGCGGCGATTGCCCGGGCCTCAACGCGGTCATCAGGGCCATCGTCCGCAAGGGCGAGCTCGTCTACAACGACGAGCTCATTGGCTTTCTCGACGCCTGGGACGGTGTGCGCGAGCGTCGCACGATGAAGCTCGACGTGTCGTCGTTGCGGGGCATGCTGCCCCGAGGCGGCACCCTGCTGGGCACGCGACGGGGGAGCCCGTACGACCACGAGCACGGCCTGGAAGAAGTGCAGGCCACGTTCCGCGACATGGCGCTCGACGCGCTCATCGTCATCGGGGGCAATGGTTCGCTCTCCGTGGCGTGCAACCTTCACCGCGACCTGGGTCTGCCCATCGTCGGGGTCCCCAAGACCATCGACAACGACGTGGTGGGCACCGACGTCACCTTCGGGTTCAACACCGCGGTCCAGATCGCCACCGACGCCATCGACCGTCTGCACACGACGGCCGAGAGCCACGACCGCGTGATGGTGGTGGAGGTCATGGGCCGCCACAGCGGCTGGATCGCCACCCACGCGGGCATCGCGGGCGGCGCCACCGCGATCCTCATCCCCGAGCAACCCTTCGACATCGATGAGGTGTGCGCGCTGCTGCGTGGTCGCCACGAGCGCGGACGGTACGCCTCCATCGTCGTGGTGGCCGAGGGTGCCGAGCCGAAGGACGGCACCATGGCCGGCCGCGACAAGGTCTACGACCAGTTCGGCCACGTGCGGCTCGGCGGTATGGCCGAGACCATCGCCCACGCCATCGAGGAGCGCACGGGTTTCGAGACCCGCATGGTGTTGCTCGGGCACATCCAACGCGGTGGCACCCCCACCGCGTTCGACCGCGTGCTGTCCACCCGCTACGGCGTGGCGGCCATCGACGCCGTGCACATGGAGGCCTGGGGGCAGATGGTGGCGCTCCGTGCCGGCGAGGTGCTGCCCATCCCGCTCAGCGAGACCGTGGGCAAGACCCGTCCGGTCGACATGCACCTCTACCACGAGGTGGCCGAGGTGTTCTTCGGCTGACTCAGGGTTGCGACGGTGAGGGGATGGCCGGGTACGCCGGCTGAGCCGACACCACCAGGCCGGGGAAGTCGAACACGGTGAGCGGATCGCTCTGCAGCTCGCCGCTGCCGTCGGGCCACTGCTGCTCCTGCCCGTCGACGAGCACCCGCACTCCCTGCACGCCGTCGATCTCCGAGGCGGTGAACACGATCTGGGCGATGGCGTCGATGAGGTCGTTGCCCGACAGCTGCAGCAGCGCCGCCGAGAGGTCGACCCACAGCACGCCCGAGCGCAGACTGGCGGAACGGAGGTTCGTGCCGGTCGGCACCGCGCTGCGGTACTGGCGTGTCAGCTCCACGGCGTTGGCGCCCTGGAGCAGCGCCTCGAGCACGGCGGTGGGGGTCTCGGTCACGTCGCGGGCGACTGGAGTGAGGGCGACGGCCTGGCCGCCCGTGCCGGACCCGAGGAGGTAGATGCGCGCCGTTCCGCTGGCGGCGCCTGCACCGCGATCCAGCGTGATGCCCAGTGGCTGCTGGTCGCCCTCGGGGATGTCGCGCGGCGATTCGTCGTCGCCGATGCCGCACGCCGCGAGGAGCACCATCGCCACGACGGCGATGCCCGTTCGGCGGAAGGACCGAGTGATCACACGCCCACCTCCTCGGCCGGGAGTTCGAGGACGAACCGGGCGCCCGGCTCGCCGTCGGCACGGTCCTCCACCCAGACGCCGCCGCCGTGCATGCGCACGTGCTCGTCGACGAGCGACAAGCCGAGGCCCGCGCCGTCGCTCGTGCTGCGGCGTCCGGCCACCGCGCCGCGGGCGAAGCGCTCGAAGATGAGATCGCGTTCCTCCACGGGCACCCCGGCGCCGTGGTCTTCGACGATGATCCACACGTGGCCCAGCGGCTCACCCTCACCTTCGGGTTCGGTGACGGTGATCTCGGCGTCGCCGCCACCGTGCAGGCGGGCGTTGTCGATGAGGTTGGCCACCACGCGGGCCAGCCGTCGTCGGTCGCCGCGGATGATCACCCGCTCGCCGCGTTCGGTGACCGTGACGGGGGTGGTGGGCACACTGCTCACGGCGACGGCCTGACGGACGAACTCGGCCACCAACAGATCCTCGAGGTTCAGGCGGATGGCACCCGCATCGAAGCGAGAGATCTCCAGCAGGTCTTCCACCAGGCCCTGGAAGCGTGTGACGTCGGCGACCAACAGGTCGAGCGCGGATTGCGCTCGCTCGGGCATCTCGTCGCGGCGGGCCTGCATCACCTCGACACTCGCGGCGAGGGTCATCAGCGGTGAGCGCAGCTCGTGGCTCACGTCGCTGGCGAACCGTGCGTCGCGTTCCACCTTCGTCTGCAGCGCGGCCGCCATGTCGTTGAACGCGTTGGCCAGCACGCGCAGATCGGGGTCGTCGGTGGGTTCCAGCCGCGTGTCGAGACGGCCGCCGGCGATGGCCTGTGCCGCCTGCGCCGCGTCGCCGAGAGGCCGCACCGCGCGCCCGGCCACCAGGGTGCCCAACAGGGCGCCGGCGAGCGTGGCGATGATGCCGGCGAACAGCAGGCTGAGCAGCACGCTGCGGAGTGCCGACGACGCATCGTCGAGCGGCACGAACTCGAAGTACCGAGCATCGGTGATCAACAGCGGGATGCCGATGACCAGCATCGGCTTGTCGTCGATCGTGGTGATCATCCTCGACGGCACGCCCTCCTGGATGACCCTGGTCTGCAGGTCCTGCGGGATGTTGGCCGGGCCGTACTGCGCCTGCGACGCCGTCCAGTCGCCGCGGTAGATGATGGCGAACCGCGTGGCTCCCAGCGAGCGCAGCCGCTCCATGGCAGCGTTGGCCGAGGTGTTGTTCGTGCCCAGCTCGTTCTGCGCCGCCTGCGCGTTGTTGTACGCCCGCTCGATGCTCACGGTGTCGCGTTGGTTCAGGACGCTGCTGCGGGTGAACGTGTACGCCACGGTGGCAAGGAAGACCGCCAGGAACAGCGACCCGATGCCGAACATGAAGAAGATGCGGGTGCGCAACCCCAGCCGGCGCGGTTGCCAGCCGCGAACCGTGTCGACGACACGACCCCAGCGCGTGGTCGGCTCGACGGCGAGCTCGATGGTGGGGTCGTTGGTGCTCAAGGGCGTACCGGTCAGGACTGCAGGCGGTACCCGAGCCCGCGCACGGTGACCACGTGGCGCGGGTTGGCCGGGTCGGCCTCCACCTTCGTGCGCAGACGGCGCACGTGGACGTCGACCAGGCGGCCGTCGCCGAAGTAGTCGTAGCCCCACACCTTGTCGAGCAGGCTCTCGCGGCTGAACACCCGCCCGGGGTTCTGAGCCAGCTCACACAGCAGACGGAACTCGGTCTTGGTGAGGTGCAGCTCGGTGCCGCCGCGCACCACCTTGCCTTCGTCGGGGATGATCTCGAGGTCGCCGAAGACGAGCTTCGCGTGTCCGGGGCTGATGGGCCGGATGCGGCGCAGCAGCGCACGAATGCGGGCCGACAGTTCCTTGGGGGCGAACGGCTTGGTGAGGTAGTCGTCGGCGCCTGCTTCCAGCCCGGCCACCACGTCGTGGGTGTCGTTGCGGGCCGTGACCATCACGATGGGGACATCGCTGGTGCGGCGCAGCGTGCGGCACAGCTCGAAGCCGTCCATGCCCGGCAGCATGATGTCGATGAGCACCACGTCGGGTGTGGCGCGTTGGAACAGCTCGATCGCCTCTTCGCCGCTCCCCGCCTCGTCGACCGTCCACCCCTCGTCCTCGAGAGCCAGCTTCACGGCGGTGCGAATGCGCTCGTCGTCTTCCACGGAGAGGATGCGAGTACCCATTGCCCCCCATCATGCCAGCTGAGGAGGGCGCGGCGCTGCCCGTTCGGCAGTCAGTGTGCGGCGTCGACGTCGGCGATGAGTGCCTGCGCGAGCGGGAACAGCGCGGGGTTCGCTGCCAACACAGAGGCGGGCCGCACCGTGCCACCCGTCAGATCGCCGGTGCGGCAACCGGCTTCGCGGGCGATGAGCTCACCGGCGGCGAGGTCCCATGGGCCGAGGAACTCCTCGAAGTAGACGTCGAGTCGACCGGCTGCCACGTAGCACAGGTCGGCCGCCGCGGCCCCGAGACGGCGGATGTCGCGCACCCGAGGCAGCATCGCCGCGACTCGCCGCGCCTGCACGGCTCGGCGCTCGGGCTGGTAGCTGAACCCGGTGCCCACCAGGGCCACCGACAGGTCGGTGGTGGAGCCACAACCGATGGGATGTCCGTTCAGCGTGGCGCCACGGCCGCGCGAAGCCGTGAACAGTTCGTCGGTGGCAGGCACGTACACCACGCCGACCTCGGTGTCGTCGGCGGAGCACGCCGCGATGGACACCGCGTAGCCGGGCAGTCCGTACAGGAAGTTGGTGGTGCCGTCGATGGGATCGACGAGCCAACGGATGCCCGAGGTGCCGACGGTGTCGGTGCCCTCCTCGCCCACGATGCCGTCGTGAGGCCGGGCCGCGGTGATGCCGCCGACGATGAGTGCCTCGCTGGCGGTGTCGAACTCGGTGACCATGTCGGTGCGCGACGATTTCGTCGACGTGCTCGACACACCGTCGGCGGCCCGACCGTCGCGCACCATGCGGCCGGCCTGCACGGCGAGCCGAGTCGCCAGTTCGAGCAACTCGTCGTGCGGTGCCGTCACGAGCGACCCTGCTGGGCCTCGCGCTGTTCGATCTGGCGCCATTCACCCACGGCACGCAGCACGAGCACGGCGACCACGCTCATGCCACCGGCGGCGATGAGCGCCCCGACCAAGAGGCCGACGCCCTTCGGTGTGTCGCACGAACCGGTGCACTGCAGCTTCACCAACGTGTGGCCGATGAGCCCTCCGGCCACACCACCCAGGAGGATGGCCACGAACGCGGCGACTCGGGCAGCGGGCGAGGGGAGCGCGGAGAGGGGCCGTTCTTGTTCGGTCACGCCGTCAGCGTAGGCTCGCTGATCGTGCGCGCCACGGTGGTTGTCCCCACGTTCAACGAGATCGACAACATCGAACGGCTGCTGCGCGAGGTGCGCAAGGCCGCTCCCGATGCCCGGGTGCTGGTCGTCGACGACGGCAGCCCCGACGGCACCGCGGCGAAGGCCGACGAACTGGGCGCCGAGCTGGGCGGTATCGAGGTGCTCCGGCGCACCGAGAAGAACGGTCTCGGCGACGCCTACCGGGCCGGTCTGCGGCAGGCCATCGACGACGGTGCCGAGATCTGTGTGCAGATGGACGCCGACCTCTCTCACGACCCGGCGGTGCTGCCGGCGCTCATCGCCAACGTGGAACACGGCGCGGATCTGGCCATCGGCAGCCGCTACGTGCCCGGCGGGCGCACCGTGAACTGGCCGCGCCGCCGTCGCTGGCTGTCGCGGTGGGGGAACCGATACGCGGCAGGCGTGCTGGGCCTGGCCATCAACGACGCCACGGCCGGATACCGCGCGTACAGCAGTGCGGCGCTCCTGCGCATGGACTTCGAGTCGGTGCAGGCCGAGGGCTACGGCTTCCAGGTCGAGATGACCTATCGACTGGTCAGCGTGGGCGGGAAGGTCGTCGAGTTCCCCATCAGCTTCCAGGACCGCACCGAGGGCGTCTCCAAGATGTCGGGCAGCATCATCAGCGAAGCCTTCCTGCTGGTGGCGCAGCTGTGGTTCAACGACTTCCGCGGCCGCCGTCGCCGCCGCGCCGAAGGCGGCTGACGAGCGGTGCGGCAGTGGCTCGTGGGCGGTGCCCTCATCCGTCACGGCGACGGCCTGGTGCTCGTGGGCAACCGTCGCCGCGACCGGTCGCTCGAGTGGACCCCGCCGGGCGGGGTCATCGACCACGGTGAGACGCTGCTCGAGGGACTCGCCCGCGAGGTGCAGGAGGAGACCGGGCTCGTGGTCACCGGCTGGTCGGACCTGGCGTACTCGGTCACCGTCGACGCCCCCGACATGGGCTGGCAACTGCGTGTCGAAGCGTGGGAGGCCTCGGGTGTGGAGGGCGAGATCGTCATCGCCGATCCCGACGGCATCGTCGAGGAAGTCCGCCACGTGTCCGCAGCCGACGCGCCCGGTCTGCTGCAGGCGAGCCCGCCGTGGGTGCACACGCCGGTCGGCGAGTGGTTGGACGCGTGCGTGGAGGACCACTACCGATTCGTGCTCCACGGCACCCAGCGCAACAACGGCCGGATCGATCGCGTGCGATGACTCGCACCATCCTCCACGTCGACATGGACGCGTTCTATGTCAGCGTCGAGCTGCGCCGGCGTCCCGATCTCGTGGGGCAGCCGGTGGTGGTGGGAGGCACCGGGTCGCGGGGCGTCATCGCTGCGGCCTCGTACGAGGCACGTCGATTCGGGGTGTTCTCGGCCATGCCGTCTGCCACCGCGCGGCGGCTGTGTCCGCACGCGGTGTTCCTCCCCGGCGACCACGACCTCTACGGCTCGGTGAGCGCCGAGGTGCACGAGGTGTTCCACTCGGTCACGCCGTTCATCGAGCCCCTCGCGCTCGATGAGGCGTTCCTCGACGTCACCGGTTCGGTACGGCTGTTCGGCGACGGGGTGGCCATCGCCCACCGGGTGCGCGACCTGGTGTGGGATCGCCTTCAGCTGCGCTGCAGCGTGGGCGTGGCGCCGAACAAGTTCCTCGCCAAGTTGGCCTCGAAGGCCGCCAAGCCAGTGGCCCGACCCGACGGCGTGTCGCCGGGGCCCGGCGTGGTGGAGGTGCGGCCCGGTGAGGAGCTCGCGTTCCTGCACCCGCTGCCGGTGAAGGCGCTCTGGGGCGTGGGCCCCGCCACGCTCGAACGACTCACCCGGTTCGGGGTGACGACGGTGGGCGACCTGGCCCAACTCGACGAGGCCACCCTCGTGGCGGCCGTCGGTTCGGCGCACGGTCGCCATCTGCATCAGCTGAGCTGGGCCATCGACGACCGTCCCGTGGAGGTCGACCGCGAGACCAAGTCCATCGGTCACGAGGAGACCTTCGCCACCGATCGCCACACCCACGACGAGTTGCACCGCGAACTGGTGCGGCTGGCCGATGCGGTGGCGGCACGGCTCCGTGCGCACGGCACCGGGGCCCGCACCTTCCAATTGAAGGTTCGGTTCGCCGGCTTCCACACCATCACCCGGGCCGTCACCGTGCCCGCGGCCCTGCAGACGGCCCACGGCATCGTGCAGGCGTTGGAACCATTGCTGCAGGCGGTCGACCCGTCGCCGGGGGTGCGGCTGCTGGGTGTGAGCGCCAGCAACTTCGCCGAGTCGGCCGAGCAGTTGTCCATGGACGACCTGCTCACGGGCGACGGGGGCGTCGCGTCCGCCACCGCGGGCGAGTGGCAGGCGGCGGAGGAGACCATGGACGCGATCCGGTCGCGCTTCGGCCGTTCCGCCATCGGTCCGGCCAGCGCGGTCACCCGCGACGGTCTGCGGGTGGTGCGCAAGGGTGGCCAACAGTGGGGGCCCGACGAACACCCCGAATGAAGGGTCACCTCGCGTTGTCTCGCCCGCGGAATTCTGCGAAGATGCACCCAGGCAACCGCTCAGGAGTTCTGCATGCCGCTCTCGGAAGACGAACAGAGGATTCTCCGTCAGATCGAAGAGCAGCTTCAGCGCGACCCGGGTTTCGGTCGCACCCTTCACCAGCGCAACGCGGGGAACCGCCGGGTGCTCATCGGGTCGGGTGTCGGAGCGGTCGTCGGTCTGGTGCTCACGGTGGCCTTGCTCTCGGTCAGCCCGTACCTGTCGTTCGTCACCTTCGTGGGGGCACTCGCGGCCGCCCTCGTCTGCGAGCGCCACGCCCGCTCGCTCGGCGAGGCCGGGTTGGGTCACCTCTCCGAGTCCATGCGCGGCCGGTTCGGCCAGGCCTCGCAACCTCGCTCCGACGACTGAACGACTGAACGACTGAACGACGCCGTCAGCCGGCCAGGCGGCGGCGCATCAGCCGGGGGTCCACCATGCACCGCATGCGCATCTTCAGGGGCGTGCGGGTGCGGCACATCGCGTCGACCTCGGCTTCGAGCGTCTCGCAGCGGGTGGCCACGACATCGTCGACGCCGACGGGCGCATAGACCGCTCGGGTCACCTGGACCGCCAGCTCGCGCAGCGTGCGATGGTCCACGCCGGTGGCCACCTCGGCCGTGTCGGCGTACTCGAGGGGAGTGGCACCGGCCACGGGTGGCGCGCCGGCGAGCGTGAGCGAGTGGCAGGCGCGGTGCCAGGCGGTGATCACCCGGTCGCGTGGGTTGCGGTGACCTCGACGGGTGAGCGCGGCGATGGCCCGGGGGGCGACCAGTACCCACAGGACGAACAGGATGATCGCACCGAACACCACCAGCGCGACGGTGCCCCCGCCGCTGGTGCCGCCGCTGCCGGCCGCGGCGACGGGAACGGTGGTGGTGGTGGAACCAGCACCGGGGCCCACTCCGCCTCCACCGGGCAACGTGCTCGACGTGTCCGGGTCAGAGGGATCGCGATCGGGCACCGAGGTGACGGCGCCCGGGTTGCCGGTGTTGGCGCCGCTGCCGCGACTGTCGTCCTGGCTGGGCTCGAGACCGGTGTAGTCGCCATCGGGGCTGCCGCGGCCAGGGGTGGGCTCGAAGGCCACCCAGCCGATGCCGTTGAACCACACCTCGGGCCACGCGTGCGCGTGGCGACCGTAGACGTGGAACAGGCCGTCGCTGGCCAGATCGCCGGGCGTGTAGCCCACCGCGACCCGAGCGGGCAGGTTGATGCTGCGCGCCATCGCCGCGAACGTGCCGGCGAACTGCTGGCAGAAACCGCGGCGGTCGCGCAGGAAGGCGTCGATGGCGTCGTTGCTGTTGCCCAGCTGCACGTTCAGGTCGTAGACGAAGTTCTGCTGGAAGAAGGTCTGCAGCGCGAGTGCCTGGTCGAACGGTGTGGCCGCGCCGGCGGTGACCTCGACCGCGGCGGTGCGGGCGGTGTCGGGGAAGCCTGACGGCAGCGACGTGGTGCCCTCCGGTGCGCCGTCGACCGTGGCCGAGCGCAGCAGTTCGGGCGACAGATCGGACACGACGGAGGCCATCGCGACGACGTCGTCGCGTTCCAGAGTGCCATCGTCGGGAAGGATGAGCGTGTCGGACTCGCTGGCCCACAGCACATCGTCGCGGGCGATCTGCACAGGGTGATATGCCGCCGGTACCAGCTTGTCGCGCAGGCCCTTGACGGTGAGGATCTGGGTGACGCGAGCACCGCCCACGCGCACCTCGCCGGTCCGGTCGCCCATCTCCGTGAGATCTTCCTTGCCGGGCCCCCAGGAGCTGCCGTCGAAGTCGGTGAGGCCGATGGCTCGCCAGTAGTGCGCACCATCGGACGACTGCATCGTGAACAGCTCGGTGTTGCCCCGATTCTTCATCCGCGCACGGATGTCGACCAGCGGGCTCAACACCTCGGTGACGCTGCTCTGGCGGTTCCGAGTGTCGATGAGCGCCTTCTCGCCGGCACCGGGCAGGTTGGGCGCGACGGCGCCGGCGGCCACGGCCCCGAGGCCGATGGTGACGAGGATCGCGGGGAGGGCAGCCACGAGTGTCAAGCGACGCGACCCCATCCAGGTGGCGTCCTGTTCGTGCTGATCGAACCGCAGCACGGCGACGGTGGCCAGTGCCGTGCCGATCCACAGCGCGGCCACCACGACACGGTGGTTGTCGGTGCCGAGCGCGCTGGTGAAGATGAACAGCACACCGGTCGGCACGATGGCCTCGATCCGACCGACCGCACGGAAGGCGAACGTGTCGGCCAGGACGGCACAGACGGCGACGGTGGCCGCGGTGGCGGTGGCGAAACTGCCCTCGCTGGGCACCGGCGCGACAGCCGAGGAGAACTGGTCGAGCACCAACCGGAGGTCGATGCGCATCAGTTCGATCGTGCGGCCGCTGGGGAACAGCAGTGTGAGGGTGTCGCGGTAGTACACCAGTCCGAGGAGCACGAACACGACGACCAGCAGCACCGGCAGCGCGACCCACAGGGGAGCGCGCACGACGCGCAGCACGAAGGCCACGACGTGGGTGCCGATGGCCACCGCCAGCATGGGACGCAGGTAGGCCCAATCGGGGAAGACGCGGCACAGCGCGATGACGGTGACCACCGTGAGGGTGGCCACCGCGAGTGTCGCCGCGGGGTGTGCGTCGCGGAGGCGATCGTCGCCGGCCCGAGTGGCGCTCACACCGTCACCACCGACGGGCCCAGCACGAGCGCGTTCCAGCTGTGCTGCAACGCGGTGAGCGAGGTGCCGTTGACGCGGAATCGGCCACCGGTGCCGGGGATCTCCATGGTGGTGATGACCACCAGCGACTCGTCGGGGCCGGCCGCTGCGCGCGCCGCGGCGACCGCGGGCGAGCCGGCCGAGCCGGTGGCGATGACCAGCAACCCGAGCCCGTCGGTGCTGGTGCGTCCACCGGCGGTGTGGTCCACCACCTGATCGCCCGGGCGCACGGTGGCCAACCAGCGCAACGACTCGTGGCCCACTTCGGTGCCGCGCAGGTCGATGCCCGGCGCGACCAGTCGAGTGGCGATGCCCATCGTCACCGCGCCCGACACCACGCTCGCGGCGGCGACGACGGCCCGTTCGAACCCGTCGTCGTCGTACTGCGACGCGAGCGTGTCGAGCACCACCACGCAACGTTGCACGCCCTCGACGGCGGTTTCGCGCACGATGAGGTTGCCGGCGCGCGCGGACGATTTCCAGTTGATGCGGCGCAGGTCGTCGCCCGGCACGTACTCGCGCTGGGAGTGGAACTCGCTGCCGGTCTGCCCCCACGACTTCATCCGCAGGTGTTCGCCCAGGCGGCCGCTGGACGACAGCCCGGGGAAGGCCAGGGGGATGCGCTCGGGCACCACGAGCACCTCGCCGCTGCCGGCCAACACGTTCGTGCGCGAGCACAGGCCGAGGGGATCGGTGCGTTCGGCGCGGAGTGGACCGATGCGCAACACGCCACGCCGCGCGGACGGCACACGGTACGCGGCGCTGACCGCCTCGCCCGCGGGGAGCGGCGCGAGTTGCATGGGCGCGCCACCGCGTTCGCCCACCGGCTCCCACAGCTGCAGGCGGGGCGCTCGCCGGTGCGACACGTTGGCCACCTGGATGTCGACCCGAGCGGGTTCACCCACCGAGACCATCGAGGGTCGAGCGATGCGCCGCACCTGCAGGGTGGGGAGCGAGCGGTTCACCGACACGAGGGCGGCCATCAGCACCACGGCCAACGCGGTGCCCACCACGTAGAGCTCGATCAGTCCGAACAGGCGACCGACCACGAACGACACCGCCGTTGCCACGAGCGTCGCCCAGCCGTGGCGCGAGAGCATCAGCGACCTGCCGGCACCGGCACTGCGGCGAACAGGTCCTGGATGACGACTTCGGGGGTGAGCCCACGGGCGGCGGCGTCGGGACGCAGCACCATGCGGTGCGAGAGCACCGGCACGCTGACGGCCTTCACGTCGTCGGGAATCGCGTACTCGCGGCCGTGCGCCGCGGCGTGCGCGCGCGTGGCACGAGCCAGTTGCAGCGTGGCGCGAGGCGACAGACCCAGCAGCAACCCGGGGTGTGAGCGGCTGGACTCGGACAGGTCGACCATGTAGCCCTTCAGTACCGGGGCGATGTGCACCTGGCGCACTGCCTGGCACATCTGCACCACTTCTTCGGCGCTCACCACGGGGCGCAGGGCGTGCAGTGCGTCGGCCGCGCCGTTCGAGTCGAGGATCTCGAGTTCGGCCTGGCGACCGGGGTAGCCGAGCGACAGACGCATCAGGAACCGGTCGAGCTGGCTCTCGGGCAGGCGGTAGGTGCCCTCCTGCTCGACCGGGTTCTGGGTGGCGGCCACCATGAACGGCTCGGGCAGCGAGTGGCTCACGCCGTCGGCGCTGACCTGTCGTTCCTCCATCGCCTCCAGCAACGCCGACTGGGTCTTCGGCGAGGCACGGTTGATCTCGTCGGCGAGCACGATGTTGGCGAACATCGGGCCGGGCTGGAACACGAAGGTCTCGCTGGCCCGCTGGAACACGCTGACCCCCACGAGGTCGGCCGGCAGCAGGTCGGGGGTGAACTGCACGCGCTTCCACGTGCAGTCGATGGAGGCGGCGAGTGCCTTGGCGAGGCTGGTCTTGCCCACGCCGGGCACGTCCTCGATGAGCAGATGCCCTTCGGACAACAAGCACATGACCGCGAGGTCGATGGCCTCTCGCTTGCCGTGCACGACGGACGAGATGTTGTTCGTGATCGCCTCGAAGAGCTGCGCGAACGTGGGGGAGGGCGAGATGGGGGCGGCCGTCACGGGGTGAAGGGTAGACGCGTCCGGCCAGGGGTGTGTGTCGTGCTCCCTGTTGCCCGGAAATCGGGCTCCCGGGCTACGGTCTTGCGGCGTGAGCACCTGCTATCTGGCCGTCGACGTCGGCGGCACCAAGCTGGCCGTCGGCATCGTGTCCGACGGGGGCGAGGTGCTCGTGCGAGATCGCGTGGCCACGCCCACCCGCGACGTGTGGCCCGCGTTGTCGCGTGTGGTGCTGCGTGTGCTCGCGGCCGCGCCCGAGCCGCCGGCCGCCGTCGGCGTGGGTTGCGGTGGGCCGATGAACCCGGTCAATCGGTCGGTGTCGCCGTTGCACATCCCCACGTGGAAGGACTTCCCGCTGGCCGACGAGGTGGAGGCGCTCACGCAGTTGCCGGCCGTCCTCGACATCAACGCCAAGGCCGTCGCGTTGGGCGAGGCCTGGTGCGGCGCGGCGCAGGGCGAGCGCGATTTCGTGGCGCTCGTCATCGGCGCCGGCGTGGGTGGGGGCATCGTCAGCGGCGGCCGGTTGCTGGAGGGACGGCTCGGCAACGCAGGCCACGTGGGTCACATCGTGGTCGAGCCCGACGGGCGGCCGTGTCACTGCGGCGGCCGCGGTTGTCTGGAGGCGTACTGCAGTGGCCTCGCCATCGAGGAGGAGACCGGGCGTCCGCCGCAGCGCGCCCCGCAGGCCGTCGTCGAACGCACCGGGTTGCTCACCGGTCGTGCACTCGCCTCGTTGGGTGCGCTCTGCGATCTGCGCCTCGCGGTGGTGGGCGGCTCGGTGGCCCTCGGCTTCGGTGAGCCGTTCTTCTCGGCCGCCCAGCTCGAGCTCGACCAGCGCGCCCGGCTGGGGTTCACTCAGGGCTTCAAGATCGTGCCTGCCGGACTCGGCCAATCCGCGGCACTCGTCGGCGCCGCGGCGCTGGCGCGACGCGCCGTCCGCCGTACCTGACACCGCTGATGTGAATCGGCGGGACTACCCGTGGGTAACATCGCGGCATGCATCCGAAGTACACCGCTGAAGCAGAGGCCTACCGCGAGAAGGTGCAGGCGTTTCTCGCCGAGAAGCTGCCCACCAACTGGGGCGGCATGGGCCAACTCGATGGGCAGGCACTCACCCACTTCGTCACCGAGTGGCGCGCCACGCTGTACACGGCCGGCTATCTCGCCCCGGGGTGGCCGGTGGAGTACGGCGGCGCCGGCCTCTCCGCGCTCGAGCAGGTCATCATCGCCGAGGAGTTCGCCAAGGCCGGCGTGCCCACCGGCGGGCCGAACGACGTGTTCGGCATCCAGATGCTCGGCAACACGCTCCTCAACTGGGGCACGCCCGAGCAGAAGGCGCACTACTTGCCCCGCATCCTCAGCGGTGAGGACACCTGGTGCCAGGGCTACTCGGAACCCAACGCCGGCAGCGACTTGTCGAACCTGGGTCTGAAGGCGCAACTCGACGGCGACCAGTGGATCCTCAACGGTCAGAAGATCTGGACCTCGGCCGGTCACCTCGCCGACCACATCTTCACCCTCGCCCGCACCGACCCCGACGCGCCGCGTCACAAGGGCATCTCGTTCCTGTTGGTCGACATGCGCCAGCCGGGCATCGAGGTTCGCCCCATCAAGATGATCTCCGGTGAGAGCGAGTTCAACGAGGTCTTCTACACCGACGCCACCACCCCGAAGGACGAAGTGGTCGGCGGCCTCAACAACGGCTGGGCCGTCGCCATGACCCTGCTCGGCTACGAGCGCGGCGAGGCGGCCGCCACCGGCCCCATCCGGTTCCAGGCCGAGGTCGATCGGTTGCTGTTGCTGGCCAAGGAACGCGGCGTGGCCGACGATCCGCGCATTCGCCAGCGGTTGGCCGAGGCGTACACCAAGGTGCAGATCATGCGGTTCAACGGCATGCGGGTGCTCACCCAGTTCCTGGCGGGCCACCACCCCGGGCCCGACGCCGCCATCGGCAAGCTCTACTGGAGCGAGTACCACAAGGTCGTCACCGAACTCGCCCTCGACATCATCGGCGCCGAGGCCATGGTGCCCACCGGTCGCAAGCCCAGCTCGTCGTTCAGCACCGACGATGCCGGCGCGCCGAACAGCACGTGGAGCTGGGTCGGCACGTTCCTCAACGCACGCGCCGGCACCATCTACGCCGGGTCGTCGCAGGTGCAGCGCAACATCATGGGCGAGATGGTCCTGGGCCTGCCCAAGGAACCGAAGGTGTGAAGCCCCCTCGTGCTGGGCAGGCGGTGCGAGTCGGCGCCGCCGTGGCCACGCATCCATCGCTGTGGTGGGTGGGGTTGCGGCAATGGCGCCGCACCACGCCCGCGGGGTGGTGGAAGCACCGCCCGTTCCTGCCGGTGCCGAGTGGCGAGTACCTCCACTTCCGTCTCGTCACCCAGTACGGCAGCCCAGATGCTCCCGTCGCGCCCGAAGATGTGCTGAACTACCTCGCGT
>JACQZZ010000084.1 GCA_016213625.1 Actinomycetota bacterium | reverse complement strand
GAGCGCAGGCAGCCGACGGTTCACGACGGGTCCTCCGACGCGCCCGTGTCGTTCGGGATGACCGTGTCGTCGATGAAGTGCAGTGCGTCGTCGTCGAGCACGATGCCCGGCACGACGGGCGGATCGAACGGGGCGGTCAGATCGGCGATGGGCGACGTGTCGGCGAGCACCGCGAGGCGACGACGCGGCACCAGCTGCGACGACTTCACTCGGCTGGCCGCGACGACGAGCGCGATGAGCACCAGGAGCTGCACGATGGCCCACACCGTTCGCAGCAACGAGGTGTCGTACGTCAGCGTGGCCACCCCGCCCGTGGGCGCGTCGAACGCCAGCGTGGAGCCGAAGGAGCGACGACCCGGGACGTCGGTGCCGTCGACGGAGAGGTGCCAATCGGGGTCGTACGGGATGGCCACGTGCAACGTGCCCGCACCGAGAGCGCCCGCGGCGTCGCCGCGTGCGGGTGAGCCGATGGCCCACGGCGTGGACCCGCGCAGATCCGCTTGCGCCACGGCTTCACCACCGGCCTGCTTGCTGGCCTCGGCGCCTTCGGCGGTGAGCGTGGCGCGGGTGGGCGTGTACGCGGTGTTCTCGTAGACGAGGTAGTTGGGCGGCCGGGTGAGCGGTGAGGCGAGATCCAACTGGTCGTCGAGCACGTCGACCAGACCGTCCGGCGCCGGCAGCGGCTGGCTGATGGTGCCGTTGAACCCGTCGGCGAGCGGCACGACGACGAACCGGATGCCGTACTGGGCGAGCAGTCGACCACCGCGCAGGGTGAAGCCACCGGCCATCTGGCGGAGGGCGTCGGCCACTTCCTCCTCGACGCTCGACGGCGTGCCGGGGTATCGGCCCTCGAGCGACAGCGGACCGTCGTCGGTGACGGCGTAGCCGATGCCCGGCTGGTACGTCCATGGCGCCACCGGCACGGCTCGCGGGTCGCCGATCCACAGAATGCGATAGTCGCCGGTGTCGGGGTCGGTGGGGAACTCGCCGAGCACCGTCTGCAACGTGCGGCTGGGCATGTTCCAGTGACCGTTGGCCACCGACAACACGCCGGGCACGATGCCCAGCACGATGGCCACCACGCTGAGCACACCGAGCGGCTGTCGCCAGCCGAACGAGCCGGCGAGCACGTCGGATTCGAACGAGGCGGCGATGCAGCCTGCCGCGAGCGCCAGCCCGACGGCGACCGGCACCAGCATCACCCCGGGGTCGGGCATGCGGAACGGCAACGCAGCGCGGTCGTCGAGCACGGCGACGATGCCGAACACGCCGGCGAGGGCCGCCGCCCGAACCGCCCAGGCGAAGCGCCACGAGCGCGCCACGAGCGGTGCGGCGAAGAGCGGCAGGTACAGCGCCAGCGCCAGCACACCGAAGCGCACACTGCCCACGTTCATCCGCGCCAGCTGGCTGATGCCGAGCGAGCGTGCCGTGGTGGGTGGCACGCCCACGATGGCGGTCCATCCGGCGCTGCCGGTGAACGTGGCCGACCACGGCAGGTTGACGACCAACGCACCGAGCAGGGCGACGAGGGAGCCGCCGGCCAGAATGCCGGCCGATCGCCACGAACCGCCGCACACCAGCGTGGCCAGGGCGAGCACCACGCCCATGCCCACCAGCATCACCGCGTAGGCGGGCGCGAAGGCGAACGCCACCGTGCTGATGAGCACGAGTTGGGCGACGATGCGAACCTGCTTACGACGGGGCACGTCGCGGACGGTCTCGAGTTCGGGCTCGCTGTCGATCCAGCGTGTGTCGAGTCCGGCGAGTCGGCGCAGGAGGTGCACCACCCAGGGACCCGCGGCGTAGCAGACGAGCGCGGTCCACCGGCCGGCGGACAGCAGCTGCGACGGCAGCGGCACCGCGGCGTACACCACCAGCAGAGCGATACGGGCCCGCACCGTGGGGAAGATGGTGGCCAGACGCCAGGCGCCGAGGTAACCGGCGAGCAGCAGACCCAGCACGGCGATGGTGTGCAGCAGCCCCATGTTGAACAGGGTGACCACGCTCCCGAGCGCCGTGAGACCGATGGCGGTGGGCACCGCCGAGGCGCTCCCGAGACCGTGGGCCGACCACCCGGAGAGGTAATCGCCGAGCATGGTGGCAGGGCTGGGCTTGAAGCGCAGGAACTCACCGAACTGGGGAACACCGTCGCTGATGATCCGCCGGCTGCCCACCAGGAACAACAGCAGCACCGCCAGCCACGTGAGCGCCGGTGCACTGCCGGCGCTTTCGCGCCACCGCCGTTCGTTGCCGAGATCGGGGTCGACCGGGCGGCTGTCGCGTGCACGCAGGTACGCCGACATGCGGGCGCTGCCGCGTACCTGCAACCCGGCCACTTCGGTGTCGGGCACGTGTCGCAGCGGCGCCACCACGCGTCGGCGAGCCAGGTACGCGGGAACTCGCGGCACCATGCCCACCAACGCCCGCAGCGCGGCCGCGGCCTCGCCGAAACGTCCGCGCAACACCAGGAACAGCGACTGCGCCAGGGTGACCACCACCAATTGCAGCAGCACCCACGGCAGCCTGCGTGCACCGGTGAGCGTGGCGACCGAACGCACGCGGCTGCGCGCCGCTGGAGCCACCAACCCCAGGTCGGGGCGCCGTTCGGGCAGTTGCTCACGGTGACGAGCGCGAGCAGCCGGCACCACCAGCACGCGGGCACCACTGAGGTGCGCTCGCCAGCACAGGTCGATGTCGTCGCCGCGGTACTCGATGGACGGGTCGAAGCCGCCGACCGTGCGGAACAGGTCGGCGCGGACCAGCAGACACGCCGAAGGGACGGCGAACACATCGCGCACCGCGTCGTGCTGCTCCTGGTCGAACTCGCCGGGCTCGATGAGTGGGTCGACTTCACCGAAGCGGTCGACACCGAGGCCCACGTGCTGCAACACGTTGGGTTCGTCCCAGGTGACCAGCTTGGGGCCGACGATGCCGGCGTTGCTGCGGTACAGCTCCTCCACCAGCAGACGAATGGCCGAATCGTCGAGGACGATGTCGTCGTGGAGGAAGCAGAAGAAGCCGTTGTCACCCTCGACCAGGCGCACCACCTCGTTGGCCGCGGTGCCGAAACCCGGGTTGCCCTGTGCTGCCCGGACGAACGCGTGGGGCACGCGATCGCGGATGCGGGTGGGAATGTCGCCCGTGTCGCCCACCACCAGGAACAGCAGCTTGAGGTTGGTGTAGTCCTGCCGGACCAGGGCATCGAGGACCTCGTCGAACCATTCACCGGGTTCGTGAACGACCATCACGGCCACTACGGGCGGGGCGATCGTTCCAGCGGCTTCCACGAAGGGTTCAGGCTAGCGGCGCGCACCCCGCTCACCGGGTCACCCCCGTTCCCGAGAGCCACGTGTGAAGTCATCGCGACACGCATGCTTGCAATAGTTAGCACTCTGCGCTATGGTGCAACCACGTTCGATCCGCCCCCCGGATCGCCCACCCACGAAGGACAGCTCATGGCCCCGAAGGTCTCCCTCCCCACCGTCACCGTTCCCAACATCACCATGCCCAAGGTCACCATGCCCAAGATCACCATGCCCAAGGTCACCGTGCCCGCACTGCCCGCCGTCGACGAGCGGCTCGTCGCCGCGCTGCGCGACGCGGCGTACATCACGGTCGGCATCGGCGTGCTCGCCGTCCAGCAGGCCGAGGCTCGCCGCCGCGACCTGGTGCACGTGCTCGCCGAGCGCTTCGACACCAGCAAGGCACAGATCGAGGAGCTGCTCGGCACCGTCGAGACGCAGGTGCGCACCGCCGACGCCAAGGTGAAGGCCGCCACCAAGTCGGCCGACACGAAGGTGAAGGCCGCCACCAAGTCGGCCGACGCCAAGGTCAAAGCCGCCACCCGCACGGCCACCTCCCAGGTGAAGGGCCTCGTGCGCAGCGCGAGCTGATCAGGCGTGTGCCGTCAGCGGTAGTAGCCGTTGATGTCCACCAGCACGTGCACCGCGCTGCTGGTGGACACACACCACCGACCTGCCCCGTCGACCGGGCCGGCCACGCTCGTGGCGGCCGCCGATCCGGGGATGTAGCGCACCATCGACACCGACGGCAACGGCACCATGCACGGGTGCACCGTGATGTACCCGGCAGACGCCGCGCCCACTCCGGTCACCTGTGCCATCACCGCTCGGATCGTGCCGACCGGCGGCAAGCCGTTGGTGCCGGCCAACGGGATCGCACGATCGACGTTGGCCGCGAAACCGCCGACCAGACCCGTGTTGTACCGAGTGTCCACCGCCCGGACCGGCGTGATCGCGAAGTACTCGGTGGTGGCGGTCGGGCCGAACCATCCGCTGATGTCGACCACGATGTGCATCGGCGCGCTGATGTACACGCACACCCGCCCGCTGCCGTCGAGCATCGTCTCGACGTGATTGGTGAGGCTCACGCCCGTGTTCACCGTCACCGACGACACCAATGGCACGGCGGCCGAGCACGGGTACACGGTCACGTACCCGTTGCGAGTGGCCCCGATGCTCTGCACCGTGAGTGCCGCGCCGGTGGCACCCGCGGGGGCCTTCAGCGAGCCACCGATGGGCAGGTACAGCACCGTGCCGGCGGGCAACGGTGACGACAATCCGCGCGAGTCGAACACGCGCGACGGGGCGACCGGCTCGTACTTGGCCCCGGATCCGGTCGCGTACGTGCCGAACAGGTCGACGACCAGGTTCGTGGTCGTGTGGCTGTAGACGCAGAACGTGCCATCTGCGCCGAGCGGCACGATCGCCATGCCGGCCACCACGCGGTTGGCGACCGACTGGACCACCGACGACAGCGGCTTCTCCACGCCACAGGGATACGCCGCGACGTACCCGTTGGCGGCAGCGAGCACCGTCGTCAGATTGACGGCCACCGCGGTGACCGACGGGTCCACGCCCGGGTCGATCACCATGGTGCAGCCGCCGTTCAGCGGAATGGCCGCCGTGCCGGTGCCGTATCGGGTGTCGATCAGCCGAGTCGGCTGCATCGGTGTGTAGCGCGCACCCGGCAGCGCCGGCGTGGCGCCCACGATCGGCGGCACGTTGCGACCGGAGCACGCATCGCCCACCGGTGCGGCACCGCGCACGTTGAACCATGTGTCCTTGAGCCCCAACTTGCTGCGGAAGTCGGCACCCGAGACGGTGACCGCGGTGGCGCTACCGGCCACCTGCACGGAGAGCACCCGCCCGCCCCACTCGCCGAACCCGTTGCGCGACACGACGGTCAGCGCGGTGAACGAGCCGATGGCCGGGTACGCAGCGCTGATGGCCGAGCCGGTGAGCGTGACCGTCCAGTTGTGGTTCGGGTTGGCGACGGTGTCGTCACCCTCGTCGACGACAGCGGGGAACGGCATCAGCCCGCCGGACCCGGGGGCCGTGAAGCCGCCGTTCGAGGCCGAGAACATGGTGATGGCGATCGGCCCAGCGGTGGTGCCCACGCGCCGCACCACTCCCGCTGTGGCCGCGACCGCTGCATCGGTGGACGGATACTCCACCTGGACGAAACCGGCGGCGACCGACGAGCGAGCGGCCGCGCCCATGTACGCCTGGCAGGTGCTGTCGCAGATGTCGGCGTAGCTGTACCAGCGATACGCCAGCGCATAGCTGCGGGCGGCGACCGCCTGCGCCTGCAGCGCCTGCGCGCCGGCACCGCCGCCGGCCGACGCCCACGAGGGCGACATCTCCTTCGCGATCACCGCGCGGAGGTACTGCTCGATGGGGACGACGTTCACTGTGCGGTTCTCGCCCGCGGTGCCGTTGACCGCGCGGATGGACCCGCGGTAGGACCGCACGGTGCCACCTGGCTCGCACACGGCCGGCAGATCGCCGAAGTCGGTCGTCACCGACGTGTCGACGAGCGAGCGGATCTCCACCTGGGTCGGGAAGTCACCGAAGTAGCCCCATCCGGTGGCACTGGGGTCCGCGGCAGCCGACGGGCACACCTGGGCATCGGTGCGCACCCACACGCGATAGGTGCCGTTCACCAGCTCTCGAGCGACCACGGAACGGAAGGGACCGCCGGCCACACCGTCGACCACCAACTGTCCGGCCGGGCTGACCACCGCCGTCTGCTGGTCGTCGAGACGCTGCAGGCGGACCCCGATGGTGGTGCCGACCGGCACCGTGGAGGCCACCGTGCCGCCGTAGTAGTGGTCCAGGATCTGGGCGGCCGACCAGCCGTGGTCGACCGCGTAACCGTACGCACCCCACTGGCTGAGACCCACGCCGTGGCCGTATCCGTGGCCGTCGATGGTGACGCTCACCTCGGCGGCCGTGACCTTGGCCGCTTCCACCTGCACCAGGCCCGCCACGAGAGCGAGCGCGATGAACAGGGATCCGCGGCGCATACATGAGTATCGGCTCGGAAGCGGGAACTCTTGACCGTCCCGATGATTCGGCCGTGGCCAATCCGATTCCGGTAGCCTCGTCCACTTGGTGACCACCTCCGACGAGCAGTCCTCCTCTTCCCGGGCACCGCTCCCCGAAGGCACCATTCCTGTCGGAATCGGGCTCCTGGTGGCGGGCCTCGCCAGCTTCGCGTTCCTCCGCGTCGGCAAGAACGCCATGGGTGGCGACGACCAGTTCGCCCCGGTGCTGTCGCTGTGGTTCGCCACGTTCGCGCTCGCCCCCGGCTTCTTCCTCCCCCTCGAGCAGGAACTGGGTCGAGCCATCTCCGCTCGCCGGGCGCTCGGCCAGGGTGGTCGCCCGGTGGTGCGCAAGGTGGCATTGCTGGGCATCGGGTTGGCGGGGGCGGTCATCGCCGTCGTGCTCGCACTCGGCAGCGTCATCACCGACAACTACTTCGACGGCGATTGGGTGCTGCTCGTCGCCCTGGTGGTGGCCTTCGCCAGCTATGCCCCGGTGCACCTGGCACGCGGCATCGCCAGCGGCAGCGGCCGATTCCGCGCGTATGCGGTGGTCATGGGCGCCGACGGCGCCGTGCGCGTGCTGCTGTGCATCGCCCTCGCCGTCGCCGGTGCCACCAGCGCCGGTGCATACGGCATGGCCGTGGCGCTCGCCCCGCTCGCGGGGTTCTTCTGGGTCCTGTCCCGCGGACAGTTGCACACCGACGACGGTCCGCCGGCCACGTGGGGCGAGGTGACACCCAACCTCGGATGGCTGCTCCTCGGTTCCGTCTTCGCCGCCGGCCTCGTCAACGCCGGCCCCGTGGCGGCCAACCTGCTGAAGGCCGACGGCCAGGAGGAACTGGTCACCCAGTTCGGCTACGGCGTCCTGCTGTCACGTATTCCCCTCTTCCTGTTCCAGGCCGTGCAGGCGGCCCTGCTCCCCCGGCTCGCCGGACTCGCCGCACGCAACCAGCTGAGCGAGTTCCGCGCCGGCTTCCGCAAGCTGATGGTCATCGTCATCGCCGTCGGCGTGGTGGGCATCGTCGGCTCGTACCTCATCGGGCCGTTCGTCATCGAGAAGATGTACGAAGCCACGCTCAGCAACCGCACGATGGCCATGCTGGCCTTGGGCAGCGCCCTGTACATGGCGGCGCTCGCGATGGCGCAGGCCGTCATCGCCCTCAAGGGTCACGCACTCGTGGCGCTGGGCTGGGGCGTGGGCATGGCGACGTTCGTGCTCGTCACCTGGACCAGCAGCGACGATCTGTTCCGCCGCATCGAGTACGGCCTGGTGGCCTCGTCGTTCGCGGCGATGGTGTCATTCGCGGTGTCGCTGCATGCTCGCCTGCGGGCAGGCATCACGCCGTCGCACCAGTCGATGATGGAAGCCATCATCGACATGCCCTTCGAGAGCTGACGTTCGAGCGCTGACTGGGGGTCAGCGCTTCGCCGACTCGATGCGCAGGTCGTTGGCCACCATCATCTTGATCAGACCCGGGAAGTCGACCTCGCGGGTCCAGCCGAGCTTGGTCTGTGCCTTGCTGGGATCGCCGATGAGCAGATCGACCTCGGCGGGGCGGAAGAACTTCTGGTCCTGACGCACGTAGCGCTGCCAGTCGTCGATGCCCACCTCGGAGAACGCCAGGCTGACGAGCTCCTCGCCACTGTGGGTCTCGCCCGTGGCCACCACGTAGTCGTCGGGCTCGTCCTGCTGGAGCATCAGCCACATCGCCTTCACGTAGTCGCCGGCGTAGCCCCAGTCGCGCTTGAAGTCGAGGTTGCCGAGCACCAGCTCTTCCTGCAGGCCCAGCTTGATGCGGGCCGCGGCGTTGGTGACCTTGCGGGTGACGAACTCGAGGCCGCGGCGAGGACCCTCGTGGTTGAACAGGATGCCGCTGCAGGCGTACAGGTCGTAGCTCTCGCGGTAGTTGACCGTGATGTCGTGTCCGAACACCTTCGCGCAGCCGTACGGCGAGCGCGGGTGGAACGGCGTGCGCTCGTTCTGCGGGATCTCGCGCACCTTGCCGAACATCTCCGACGAGCTGGCCTGGTAGTAGCGGATGGGGTTGTTCTGGGCGCCGCCCACCATGCGCACCGCCTCGAGCATGCGCAGCACGCCGAGGCCGGTGATGTTGGCCGTGAGCTCGGCCTGGTTGAAGCTGAGGGCCACGAACGAGATGGCGCCGAGGTTGTAGACCTCGTCGGGCTGGGTGAGCTCCATCGCCTTCACCAGCGACGGCAGATCGGCCAGGTCGCCCGGCACGGGCTCGACGTACGGGAACTCGTCGCGCATGGCCGTGAACTTGGGGTTGTTCTGGCCCTTCACCATGCCGAACACTTCGTAGCCCTTGCCATGAAGGAATTCCGCGAGGTGCTGGCCGTCCTGGCCGGTGATGCCGGTGATGAATGCGCGGGGCATGTGGTTCGTCGCTCCAGTTCGTGAGGTCGCTTGATTCTAGAGGGTTAGCCTTCCCGATCGGATGAGCCCGACCGCGGTTGCCTTCGACACCGGCCCCCTGCACGGGGCCAGAACCGGCATCGGTTTCGCGGTCCAGGCCCTGTGTGCGGCACTCGGCGAGCGCGACGACGTGTCGTTGCAGCCCTACGTGCTGTCGTTCCGGGCGGCGCTCGAGCCGGGCACCACACGGTTGCCGTTGCCCGCCTCGGTGGCCCAACGCCTGTGGGCGCACACGAGTCATCCCAGGGTGGACCGATGGGTGCGGGGGGCGCAGCTCGTGCACGGCACCAACTACGTCGTCCCGCCGACGGCGTTGCCCACGGTCGTGTCCGTGTACGACTGCTGGTTCCTCACCCACCCCGACCAGGCGAACCCGCACGTTCGTCGAGCCGGAGCCGTCCTGCGCGCCGCCATCGCCCGCGGCGCGGTGGTACACACGAGCTCACACGCCACCGAGGTCACCGTGCGGTCGCTGTTCCCCGGTGCGCCGGTGCGGACCATCCATCTCGGTCCGCTCCCGCTGCCGATGCCGTCGGCCGATCCGCCCATCCCCGAGCTGAGCGGTCGGCCGTATGTCGTGGCCATCGGCACGCTGGAACGCCGTAAGAACCTGCCCACGCTGGTGCGCGCGTTCGGCGCGTTGGCGCACCGCCACCCCGATCTGGCGCTCGTGCTGGCCGGAGGCGACGGCGACGACGTCGGAGCGGTTGCAGCAGCCATCGACCAACTCGGCGACGGACTCAGCCACCGCGTGTTGCGCACCGGCCGCATCGACGAGGGTGCGCGCTCGTGGCTGCTGCGCCACGCCGCCGCCCTGGCCTACCCGTCGCTCGACGAAGGCTTCGGCTTCCCCCTGCTCGACGCGATGCAGGCCGAGACACCCGTGGTGGCGTCCACCGCCGGATCCATTCCCGAGGTCGCGGGCGATGCCGCGCTGCTGTGCGACCCGCTCGACCACGGCGCCCTGGCCGCACATCTGCACACCCTGCTCACCGACGCAGCCGAACGCGACCGAGTCGTGGAACTGGGACGCGACCGCTGGCCGGAGTTCGAGTGGCAGCGCTGTGCCGACGAGATGGTGCACCTGTACGGTCGAGTGATGCGCGGCGACACGGACGACCTTCGATGACCACGTCGTTCGGCACCATCGGTGTGGTGTGCGGTGGTGTGGGCGCCGCCCGGTTCCTGCGAGCGTTGGCAGGTGTGCACCCGGCCGCCGCGACGGTGGGCGTGGTGAACACCGGTGACGACACCGTGCTGCACGGGCTGAGCATCTCGCCCGACCTCGACACCATCACGTACACGCTGGCGGGTGCCATCGACCCCGAGCGTGGCTGGGGATTGCGCGACGAGTCGTGGCGAGCCATGGAGGCCCTGGCCCGGTTCACGGCCGTGCGCCCCGACGGCTCCGCCGCCGCACCCACGTGGTTCAACCTCGGTGACCAGGACCTGGCCACCCACTTCTACCGCACCGCTCGACTGCGCGAGGGCGCCACCCTCACCGAGGTCACCGACGAGGTCCGCCGGGCTTTCGGGCTCGAGCAGCGACTGGTGCCCATGTCGGACCAACGGGTCACCACGGTGGTGTCGCTCGCGGACGAGGGCATCGACGTGTCGTTCCAGGAGTACTTCGTGCAGCGGCGACACGGCGTGCCCGTCTCGGCGGTGCGATTCGACGGCGCCGACACCGCGTTGCTCACCGCTGCCGCGCGGGCCGCGATCAACGACAGCGAGGTGGTGGTCATCGCCCCCTCGAACCCGCTGGTGTCCATCGGGCCCGTTCGGGCACTCGCCGACGTGGACCAACTGCTCGGCCGTCGCCGCGACACGGTGGTGGCCATCTCGCCCATCGTGGGCGGCGCTGCGCTGAAGGGCCCCGCCGACCGCATGCTGGTGGAGTTGGGCCACGAACCGTCGGTCGTCGGTGTCGCCCGGCTCTACGCCCCCATCGCATCCGCGCTGGTCATCGACCCCGTCGACGAGCCGCTCGCGGCGCAAGTGGAAGCCGCCGGGATGCGAGCCATCGTCACACCGAGCATCATGATCTCGCCCGAGGTGGGCCACGAACTGGCGAGGCGGACCCTGGCGGCGGCCGGATTCACCGCCTGATCGCGCAGAGGTGATCGCTGTCACCGATGCGCTCACCGAGTGGATCCGTGCCTGCGCCACCGGTTCTTCATCGCAGGCACCAGATGTTGCGCCACACGCAACATCTGGTGCGCGCGATGCGTCGACAGAGACTCCCTGGGGAGTTCTCTCACATCCTGTGATCGTGCTGGCGCGGAGCGCACATACCGGCACTCGTCGCGACCTGGCATCTCGGGCTCAATCGTCCCAAAGCGGCCTCTCGGTCTGATCTGTCCCGGCTTCCGAGACGGATCAGACCCAGATCGGTGCTTGCCGCTCGCGAAATGGTCAGCGGTGCAGGGTGCGAAGACCTGTGGACAGGTCGGTCCAGGGCGCCCATGCCAGATGAATGCGGGCGCGAGTGGGGGCGAGCGCGAACCGGCTGACGTCGTCGTTGCGACGGGGTGAGGCGGCCGGCGCACGACCCGACGGACCGGCGACCATGTCCCACACGTCGCGGATCGAGGTGCTCACGCCGGTGCCGACGTTGATGACGAGCCCGCTGCCCTTCAGGGCGGCTCGCACCAGCGCATCCACCGCGTCGTCGATGTAGAGGAAGTCGCGGGTCTGGCGGCCGTCGCCGTGCACCACGGGCGCGATGTCCTCGCGCAGGGCGTGGGCGAACGCTCCGACGACGCCACCATCGGGCCGTTGTCGGGGGCCGTAGACCGTGGCGAGCGCGAGCGCGGTGTACTCCACCGCGTGGTGCTCGCGATACGCGGCGAGCAGCTCGGCGATGGTGCGTGTGACCACCCCGCGCACCCCCACCGGGTTCCACGGCTGGCTCTCCTTGATGGGCTGGTCCTTGCTGGGCACGTCGCCGTACAACGACACCGCCGACAGCGCCACGACCACCTTCACGCCCTCGTGGCGACGAGCCGACTGACGACGCGCCGCCTCCAGCACCGACATCAGCGACGCCAACGTCGCGGCCGCCGTGTGCTCCGCCGGTGCACCGGGTGGGAGCAGGCCGAGGTGGTAGATGACGTCGGGTTCGCGCATCGCGACCACGCTGTCGAACTCCGCCGCCGCGGCGTCGAGCGTGTGGATCTTCAGCGGCCCCCCGGCCTGCCGGGCATCGGCGAGGTTCGCCAGCGAACCGGTGCCCAGATGGTCGACCACGTCGACCGTGTGCCCCTCGGCCAGCAGTCGCTCGGTGAGGTGCGAGCCGATGAACCCGGCCCCGCCGACGGTCAGGACCCGCATGATCGACGCGTCACCCGGCGTCGGGATCGGGGCGGCGTTCGCCGTGCACGTGTTCGTTCGGGGCGACGACACCGTCGGCACCCACCACGCTGTCGCGCACGTCTGCGCCTTCGCCGATCCGGCCCATGACCACCGAGTCTGTCACCTGTGCACCGGCGCCGACGACCGCGCCCGACAGCAGCACCGAGCGCACCAGCGTCGCGCCTGCGCCGAGCTCGGCACCGGGACCCACCAGCGAGTCGACGAGCACGGCATCGGCAGCCACCGATGCCAGTTCGTGCACGGCATCGCAGTGGTCGTGGCGACGACGTCCGGCGACCATGTCGACGTTGGCCTGCAGGTACAGCTCGGGACGGCCCGTGTCGAGCCAGTAGTCGTCGGTGGCCATGGCGAACAGGCCGCCGTCGGCCACCACGGCCGGGAACGTCGCCCGTTCGATGGACACCTTCTGCCCCGTGGGAATGCGCTGCAGCACCGACGGCTCGAGCACGTAGGTACCGGCGTTGATGAGGTTGCTCGGTGCGGTACCCGGCGCGGGCTTCTCCACGAATCGTTCGACGCGACCGTCTGCATCGAGCGCGACAACGCCGAAAGCCGACGGGTCGGGCACACCGATGAGGTGGAGGGTGGCTTCAGCGCCGTGCTCGCGGTGGAAGGCCACCAGGGCCGACACGTCGAGGTCGGTGATGACGTCGCCGTTGACGACGATGAACGTGTCGTCGATGCCGGCCGAGTCGGCCGCGAACCGGATGGCACCCGCCGTGTCGAGCGGTTCGGGCTCGACGGCGTACCGCAGCGCGACCCCAGCGCACTCACCCGACGGGAACGCCTCCACGAACGGTTCGGGCTTGAACCCGAGCGCCAACGTCACCTCGGTGACGCCGCCTCGCGCGAGGTTCATGACCAGGCGCTCGATGATGGGGAGTTGCCCCACCGGGAGCATCGGCTTCGGGATGGAGTTCGTGAGCGGTCGGAGGCGGGTTCCGAACCCACCCACCAGCACGACGGCGCGCATCAGCCGCCCGTGGTGGTGCTGGCTGCGACCGTGGTGGTGGCTGCAACCGTGTCGCCGGTGTCGGGCGTGCTGTCGGCAGGCACCGTGTCGCTGGAGGGCACGGTGGTGGCCGGCGAGCCACCGATGACGCCCAGCTCGGTGAGCGTGGCCGCCGAATCGGGCTTCGGAATGTCGGCGTCCTTCGGCACGACGGCGATGGCGAACACCATGCCGTTGTTGGTGAAGCGCAGGTTGCGGAAGTTCGTGACGTTGTCGACGAAGTCGTCGGACGTGTAGTCCTTCCACACACGCACCCGGATCTGGGTGTCCTTGCCGTCGCACTTGAAGTCGGCCGTGTCCCACTTGCGGGTCTCACCGGGGCCGACCTGCGACTCGGGCAGTTCGAGCACGGTGTCGGTGAGCTTCACGTCGTAGATGTCGAGGAAGACGCCGAGACGGGCCTGGCGGCCGGTGGCGCCACCGACCTGCGGGTGGTAGTGGATGATGCCGTCGGCATCGCTGCCGGTCTGCACCGCGGTCTGGTCGCCGGTGCTGGCATCCTTCTCCAACTCTGCGGCGGTGCCGGTGAGGTTGGGCAGCTGCTCGTCGCAGATGCGGATGCCGTAGGCGATGGACCAGGCGTCGCCCGGCTGCGGCGGACCAGCCTCGACACCCGGCATGGACGCACGGGCATACCCGATGAGCACGAGCATCAGCACGCAGGCGATGGCCACGATGGCAGGGAACGTGGTGCCGCTCTGGAAGCGAACCTTTTTCCCCTTGCCACGCGAGGCGAGCTTGGCGACTTTCTTGGCGGACGATGAGGTGGCCACGAGGGAGCGAGGCTACCGCCTCGGCGTGACAAAAGCTGTCAGCGACCCCGACCGAGCGAACGAATCAGGCGCTCGTATGCCATGGCCACCGCTGCCGGCGAAGCGGCCCCGGTGACCCACGCCCTGCCGGCCGCGCCCATCGCCGCTGCGGCCGCGTGGTCGTCGAGCAAACCGCGAAGGGCCAGGCAGAACGCTTCGAGGTCGTCGGGTGGCACACAGACCCCTCCCCCGCTGGCCTCGAGCATGCGGGGCACCTCGGTGCCGGGGTCGATGGCGGCGAGCACCGGACGACCGGCGGCGAGGATCGAGTACGTCTTCGACGGCACCGACACCCGGCCGAGGCCACGCTTGAGCGGCACCAGGTGGATGTCGCCCGTGGCGAGCACCTCGGGCACCCGCGACTTGGGCTGGTAGCCACTGAACCGCACGTTGGGCAGGTCGGCCGCCTGCTCCTGCAACGTGACACGCGCCGCGCCGTCGCCGTTCACCAGGAACGTCGCCTCCGGAACGCGGCGGGCGGCTTCGACCACCATCTCGAGCGACTGCGAGAAGCCGACGTTCCCGGCATAGAGCACCACGGGCTCGTCGCCGATGCCGAGTTCGGCGCGCAGCGGGGTGATGCGGTCGGACGGAGCGATGAACTCGGTGTCGACGAAGTTGGGGATGACGTGCACCTTCGAGCGATGCGACGGCTTCACCTTGGCCGCGACGTTGTCGCGCAGGTCGTCGCTGAGGACCGTGACCGCCGCCGCCCGGTGGTAGCTCACCCGCTCGAGCCAGCGGGCCACGGCGATGATCTTCGTGTTGGTGATGGCACCGGTCTCGACTGCTGCATCGGGGAACACGTCCTGGATGTTGAAGACCAGCGGCCCACGACGGAACAGATGCGTGCCCCAGCCCGTCAGCCCCAACGTGAGCGGCGGCGACATGGCGATGACCGCGTCGACCCGACCACCGCGCAGCGAGGTGAGGCCGGCGAGTGCGCTGAACCCTGCGAACCCGAGTGCGCGGCGCACGAGGTTGCGCTTGTCGTCACCCGGGAACGGGTGCACGCGGGTGATCCACCCCCAGTCGGTGCGCTCGCGACGCCACAGCCTCCCCTCCCAGCCTGGCTCGATGCGGTGCTCGCGGTACCAGGGCAGCGCGGTCACCACGTGCAGTTCGTGGCCCAGCGCGGCCAGCTCGTGGACGATGCGGGTCATCACCTCACCGGTGGGCGCGGTGTCGGGCGCGAAGTGCGGGCAGAGCACGGCGATGCGCAAGGGCCGCTCGGAGTTGGTGAGCGGTGTCGGCGTGGTCATGCGTACTCCAGCGCGCGGCCGTACGCGGCCGCCAACGCAGCGCCGCTGGCCTTCGAGGTGAACGCTTGCGCCCGCTGATGTCCGGCAGCGACGAGTTGGTCGCGTCGGCGGCCGGCTTCGTCGAGCACACTGGCCCATGCCTCAGGCACGAGCGGGCGCACCAACCCGGCGTCGCCCACGATCTGGGGCATGCAGGTAGCGTCGCTGCACACCACGGGAGCCCCGAGGGTCATCGCCTCGATGAGCGGTGCACCGAAGCCCTCGTACTGGCTGGGAAACACCATCGCAGCGGACATCGCCAGCAGGCCGTTGCGGTCGGCCGCCGGCACCCGCCCGAGTCGGCACACACGACGATCGGTGCACGCGGCCACGACGTGCTCGGCCATGCCGACGCCGCCGGTGAGCACCAGCCGCAGTTCGGGGTCGGTCCAGTGGTCGCGCATCATCTGCAGCAGGAACTCGTGGTGCTTGTGCGGATGGGTGACGGCCGGGTACACGATGACCGGACCCTCGCCGAGTCCGTAGCGCTGACGCAGTTCGGCTTCGGGGGTGATGTCGTGCGCCAATGCCGGCTCGATGCCGTGGGGCACCACCAGCACTCGCTCGGGCTGCACCCCGTAGGCCTCGATGACGCACCCGCGCACGTAGTCGCTGGGCACCGCCACCACGCTCGCCCGCTTCGCCGATCGAGGGATGACGGCCTGCAGGTACGCCCGCTTCACCGTCGAGAAGTACTGCGGGTACGTACGGAACTGCAGGTCGTGGATGGTGAGCACATAGGGCCGGTGAGCGCGAAGCGGCGCCGTGCCGCCGCCGTGGTGCACCAGCTGCACGCCGCCCGTGTGGCGGCGCAACCAGGTGGACTCGCCGATGATGCGCCGCACGCGACCGTGGCTCTCGAACTCGGGCTCGACCATGGTGGTCACCGCCGCCAGCTCGGGATGGGCGGCCGGAAGGCCGCGCGCCGCGGCCACGGTGGCCTGCCAACGCGGCTCGGGCTGCTCGGCCAGACCGAGGAGTTGCCGGACGAGGTACTCCTCGGAGCCGCCCACGCCACCCGGGACGCACCACAGCATGTTCACCAGCACTGACGGTGCCGACACGTTCATGGAACGAGCTCGCGGTAGACGGCAGCGGTGGCGGCCGCGCTGCTGGCCCAGCTGCGCCGTTGTGCACGAGCCACACCCTTGGCTGCCAACTCACGATGACGGCGCTGCGCTTCGTCGATGCCACGGGCGATGTCGGCGGGATCCATGGGGTCGACGAGCACGGCCGCGTTGCCGGCGGTCTCCTCGGTGGCGGTACCGCGGCTGGTGACCACCGGCGTGCCTTGCGCCATGGCTTCCAGCACCGGCAGTCCGTAGCCCTCGCGCTCGCTCGGGTAGCAGAACACGTCGGCACCGGCGTACAGCGCGCCCAGGTCGTCGGCCGGCACGAAGCCGAGGAAGCGCACTCCGTCGCCGGGCTCGACACCGCTGTCGCCCCACCCCTCGGCGCCCGCCACGACCAACGGCAACGGCTCGGGCAGCAGCGCGAGTGCGGCCACCAGCCCTCGCAGGTTCTTGCGTGGTTCCACCGTGCCGACGAACAGGAAGTAACGCTCGGGCAGTTCGTACAGCGCGCACACCCGGGTGACATCGGCGGGTGCAGCGCGATCGGTCTCCACGCCGAGCGGCACCAGTCGCAATCGGTCGGCGCCGATGCCCGCCACCACGCAATCGTCCATGGTGGCTTGGCTGGCGCAGAGCACCATGTCGGCGCGCTGGCGGATGACGGCGAGGCTGCGGTTGAACACCCGCACGCCGTGCTTGGTGAAGTGATCCGGCTCGTGCAGGAAGGCCAGGTCGTGCACCGTGACCACCAACGGCGCGTCGGTGGCACACGGGATGAGCGTCGTGGCGTGCGCGATGTCGACCGGGCCGGTGGCAACCTCCACCTTCGGCCAGCCCAGCCGCAGCCAGCCCTCGTAGAGCCACGGCGCGGCCACCGGGAGGTGAGCGACAGGAATGGTGGGCAACCACGGTTCCTCGGGCAGATGGCGATGGCGCCCGGCCACCCCGACCAACCGGATGTCGTTGTGCGGGCCCAATGCCTCGGCGATACGCAGCGCCGCGACACCAGTGCCGCCGGGCACCCGGTGCCAGCACTGTTCGAGGGTGTAGGCGACGCGCACGGCTCCCATCATGGCCGGAAGGAGCGCCGACGCCACGCCATGTCGTTCCTGCGTAGTACGGTTTTCGCATGCGCACACAGTGGCTGCCGACCGACCTCGCACGCGACGAGCGGTTTCATCGCATCACCACCGCCGAACGCTTCGCCGACGAGCGCGTGACCGGGCTGGCCGAGATGCGTCGCATCGACCCCGCGGCCGAAGAAGTCGCCGATCGAGCACGTCGCCAGATGCACGGCATCTTCGTCGGCGAGATCCAGGCGCTGGAGGGCTCCGGCCGCACGGCGTTCGACTACAGCACCGACGAGACCCCGTTCGCGATGAAGCTCGACATGGCCCGCCAGTGCTGGGACGAAGCCCGCCACGTGGAGATCAGCCTCCTGTTGGGCGACCACATGGGCATCGACGTCGGTGAGTTCAGCGAAGCCGTCACGCTGTTCGAGGCCGCGTGTCATCCCGATCCGGTGTTCCGACTGGCTGGGGTGAACCGTGCGCTCGAGGGGTTGGCCATCGACGTGTTCACCACCATGCGCGACTTCGCGATCGAGATGAACGACCCGGTGTTGGAGTTCTGCGAGGACTGGATGCTCGCCGACGAGGTCACCCACGTGAAGATGGGCAGCAACTGGCTGCGCGAGCTCACCAAGGACGACAAGGAACGGCAGACCGCCGCACTGGACTTCCAACGCACGGTCGACGGGCTGTTCAACTTCCGTGGTGCCCGTGGCGAGACGCGCGACGCGGCCATCCAGTTGGCGCGCAAGTTCCGCGAGATGGCGGGCTTCGACACCACCGAGATCGACGAGATCGCTCGGATGGCCGAAGAGCAGCGCGCGCAGTACCTCGGCGCGTACTGAAACTCGGCGCGGGCCCAGCAGGTCGGCGCGTCAGACTGGCGCGATGACGCATCCGATCTGGCCGTTCTTCGACCTGCGCGTGGTGACGCCGCGGTTGGAGTTGCGACCGATCGACGACGAGATGTCCACCGCGCTGGCGCTGCTCGCGGCAAAGGGCGTGCACGATCCGGCGTTCATGCCGTTCCGCATTCCCTGGACCGACGCGCCGTCGCCGCAACTCGAGCGCAACGCCATGCAGTTCCACTGGCGCACACGAGCCGAACTGTCGCCCGAGCGATGGATGATCAACTTCGCCGTGGTGGTCGACGGCGAGGTCGTCGGGAGCACCGGCTTCCTCGCCGAGGAGTTTCCGGCCACCCGTTCCTTCGAGACCGGGTCGTGGCTGGGTCTGGAGTTCCAGGGTCGCGGTATCGGGAAGGAGATGCGCATCGCCAACCTGCAGTTGGGCTTCGACGGCTTCGGCGCGCAGATCGCCACCACCGCGGCGTGGGACGACAACGGGCCGTCGCTCGGCGTCACCCGTCGTCTCGGCTATTCCGAGAACGGCCACGCGTTCCTGACACGCAGAGGCGTCGTCGCGCGCCAGACGCGGTTCGAGATGACTCGCGAGTACTTCGACGCGCACGTGCGGCGCGACGACATCGAACTGCACGGCGTGGCGCCGTGTCTGCCGCTGCTGGGCCTCTGAGTCGTCAGCTGTGAGCCGTCAGTAGAACGGGAGGTACTCGCGCAGCTCCCACGGTGTCACTTCGTCGAGGGACCACGCGTGGCCCTGTGCGTCCCAGCGAGCGAGCTCGTCGCGGCGCAGCGCGAGATACGTGCGCGTGAGGTCGGGGCCGAGCGCCTCGCACAACCCGGTGTCGGCCTCGAACGCGGCGATGGCCTCGGACAGCGAGTGCGGCGTGTGCCGATCGGTGTTCGGCTCGGCGTCGCCGTCGCCCTCCTGCGGCAGACCGCAATCGAGCCCGTCGACCACACCGAGCAGTGCCGCGTTCAACATCGCCGCGGCCGCCAGGTACGGGTTCGCGGTGCCACACGGCATGCGGTTCTCGATGCGGGTGGCGGCGCCACGCTCACCGGGCACGCGGTACGTGCTGATGCGGTTGTCGAGGCCCCAGTTCGCCCAGTAGCCGGCGATGATGCCGGGCATGAGGCGCCGATAGCTGTTCACCGTGGGGGCGCTGAGTGCGGCGATGGCCTCGTGGTGTGCGATGAGCCCACCGATGCACTGCCGGGCGATGGACGAGATGCCGTACTCGGCGTCGGGGTCGTCGAACGCGTTCGGTCCGCCGCCCACGGGCGACAGCGAGAAGTTGATGTGGAGACCGCTGCCGACCATCTCGGGATGGGGACGGCCCATGTAGGTGGCGAGGTACCCCTTCGCCGCCGCGAGCTCGCGGGTCATCTCCTTGCAGATGAACGCTCGGTCGGCGGCGTCCATCGCCCGGCCGTACTTCATGTTGAGCTCGATCTGGCCGGGCGAGAACTCGCCCATCACGCCCTCGAGATCGAGCTCGCAGTGCTCGGCCGCGTCGAAGAAGTCGAACATCAGGCCGGTGTTGTCGCCACCGAGACCCACGCCGTAGACGCGGTGCGCGGGGATGACCAACGGAATCCAGCCACCGGGCGCATCCTGGTCGGCCTGCATCACGTAGAACTCCATCTCGTAGCCGAGCATGGGTTCGTAGCCGAGCGCCCGCCAGGCATCGACGGCCTTCTGCAGCACGCTGCGCGGCGCGATGGCGAGCGGCTCACCCTGGAACTCGAGGTCGGCGATGCACACGTCGGTGTCGACCTCCCAGCCGGGTCGCCGTGACTCCACCAGCGGCACCGTGGACAGGTCGGGGAAGCCGACGTCGGCGCCGTACCCCTCCACCTCCAGGATGTCGCGCTGCACGTTCATGGCCAGCGTGGTGACGGCGTGGTGACCGTGCTCGGCGAGGCGGCGCTCGGGCACGTAGCGCCCGTGCGACAGGCCGTTGAGGTCGCACCACATGACTCGGACTCGTCGGTTCCCCATAGTGCGGCGACGATAGCAAAGCAGGTCAGGCACTTCGTTCGTTCCCTAACGAGTTTCGTGACTAACATCCCCGGATCCGTACCGAACAACGCCTCCGTCTCGAATCACGACACGGTGGGAATCCCAGGGGGAAGTACATGAGCAAGCGTTTCATCCCGGCCGCGCTCGTCTCGTTGAGTCTCGTGCTCGCCGCATGCGGCGACGACGACACCAGCACCGAGGCGCCCGACACCACGGCCGCGGCGGAGACCACTGCAGCCGCCGTCGACACCACCGTGGCCGACACGAGCGGTGGCAGTGACACGACCGCAGCTCCGTCCGACTGCGCGCTCGACACGCCGTTGAAGATCGGCTTCGCCGCCGACCTCGGTGAGCTCGGTGCCTTCTCCGACCAGCCCGGCTCCGAGGCCGCCGAAGTGATGGTGAACACCATCAACGACGCCGGTGGTGTGGGCGGTCTGCCCATCGAGTACCAGGTGAAGGACATCCAGGGCGATCCGGCCGCCACCCAGCGCGCCGCACAGGAACTGCTCGACGACGGCGTCAACGCCATCATCGGCCCGCCGTTCGCCAGCACCGGCGCACCGTTGCTCGACACGGTGGACGGCAAGGCACCGATCATCTTCATGGCGTCCACCGACCCGGCACTCGCCGACCCGTCGCGCGGTGCGTTCCTCGCCAGCTTCAGCGACCCGGTGCAGGCCTCGGCCATGGCCGAGTACGCACTCGCCCAGGGCTTCACCACGGCGGTCACGCTGAGCAGCACCGACGACGTGTACTTCTCGGGCAACCCCGAGTACTTCACCACCGTGTTCAGCGATGGTGGCGGCTCCGTGATCGGCGACTACGCCTACAGCCTCGCCGACAGCGACTTCTCCACCCAGGTGAACGAGATCGCCGGCCTGGCCGACAAGCCCGAAGTGCTGTTCACCGCCATGGTCATGTCGCAGATCCAGACGCTGCTCGAGCAGCTCGACGCGGCCGGCCTCGGTGACATCGTGGTGATGGGTGTCGACGGCTTCGACGCCACCGTGGTGTGGAGCGCCGGCGAGGTGTCGGAAGGCGTCGTCTTCGCCGCCCACACGTTCCCGACCGACGACAACGACGTGCAGAGCTTCCTCGATGGTGCCGCCGCAGCCGGCGCGAAGATCGAGACCGTCAGCTTCGGGGCACTCGCCGCCGATGCGGTGCAAGTGCTCGCCGCCGCCGCCACGCAGGCCTGCTCCGTCGACCCGGCGACGCTGATCTCCACCATCGACAGCCTCGAGAACGTGAAGGTCACCACCGGCGAGGTCAGCTACAAGGGCACCGGTGGCGTGCCTGCCAAGGACGTCGTGATCCTCACGGTGAAGGACGGCGCGCCGACCTTCGTCGAGGCGATGCGCCCCGCCAACATCCCGTCCTGACGGGTTCCAACGTTCGCACCATGCTCGAGGTCGACGGCATCACCACGCGCTACGGCGCGATCACCGCACTCCACGGCGCATCGCTCGAGGTGCGCGCCGGTGAACTGGTGGCGCTCGTCGGCCCCAACGGTGCGGGAAAGACCACGCTGCTCAACACCGTGGCCGGACTGTTGAGTCCGGCCACGGGCAGCGTGCGGTTCGAGGGTGTCGACATCACCGGCTCCGAGCCGGCCGACCTGGTGCGCGCCGGGCTGGCCCTGGTACCCGAACATCGGCGCATCTTCAAGGACCTCACCGTGGAGGAGAACCTGAAGCTGGGCGCCGCCACCGTGCCGAAGGCCGAGCGAAAGCAACGCCTCGACGAGGCCGCGGAGGTGTTCACCGTGCTGCGCGCGAAGTGGAACACCTCGGCCGGCTTCCTGTCCGGCGGCGAGGCGCAGCAACTCGCCGTCGCCCGTGCGTTGATGAGCAACCCGCGGCTGCTGCTGCTCGACGAGCCCACGCTCGGCCTGGCGCCCACCATGGTCGATGTGGTGTTCCACCTGCTCGAGGACCTCCGCAGCCAAGGTCGCACGATGCTCGTGGTCGAGCAGAACGCCACTCGCGCCCTGCAGCTGGCCGATCGCGGCTACCTGCTCCGCACCGGCAACATCGTGGCGTCGGGCGCCGGGGCGGACCTCGCGGCCGACGCGGAGTTGTTCGACTCGTTCATCGGCGGCCACGCGGCGGCCACAACTGACACCCCGCCAGGGGGCGCCACGTGACCAAACTCCTCCAGACCCTCGTCGACGGGCTGGGCGTGGGCAGCACCTACGCCCTCCTCGCGCTGGGCATCTCGCTCATCTTCGGTGTGATGCACCTGGTGAACTTCGCCCATGGCGAACTCATCACCGTGGGTGCGTACACCGCCTACTTCTTCTTCCTCCACGGGGGCAGCTGGTGGTGGATGCCGTTCGCCATCATCGGCGCGGCGGTGCTCGCCTCGATGGCCACCGAGTTCCTCGCGTTCCGATGGGTGCGCAATGCGAGTCCGTTCACGCTGCTGCTCACGTCGTTCGCGATCGAGCGGCTGTCGCACGCGCTGTGGCAGATCTTCGTCTCGCCCAAGCAGCGTGCCTTCCCGAAGCCGTCGTGGGTGTTCAACCAGTTCAAGATCGCGGGCGTGAGCTTCGAGGTCATGGACATCGTCACCATTGGCGTCACCATCGCCACGCTCGTCATCACGGCCGTCGTGTTCAAGCGCACGCTGTTCGGCATCAGTGTGCGCGGCGCAGCGGAGGACTTCGACGCCGCCCGACTGATGGGCGTGCGCGCCAACCGGGTCATCTCGGGGGCGTTCGGCTTCGCCGGGTTCCTCGCCGGTGTCGCGGCGTGCCTCATCCTCATGCGCACACCTGCCGCCGAACCCAGCATGGGCAGCGACTGGTTGCTCAAGGCGGTCATCGCCGCGGTCATCGGCGGGTTGGGCAGCTTCACGGGTGCGGTGGTCGGGGGCGTGGTGCTCGGCCTGCTGGAGACACTCACGCGCGCCTACTTGCCCGAGGTGGCCACCGGCTGGGACAAGTTCTCGACGGCCGTGGTGTTCATCGTCATCGCCATCTTCTTCGTCATCCGACCCGACGGCATCTTCAAGGTGTCGCACGCGGAGCGCGTGTGATGGGCAGCTTCGTCGTGCGCATGGGCCGCAGCATGTTGGGCAGCGCGGTCCTCATCGCCGCGGTCGCCGCGCTGGCCCTGGCCTACACCAGTTCCGGCGGCGCCTCTCGCGAGTCGCTCGTCGCCGAGATGCTCAGCAACTTCATCCTCGTGCTCGGCATCCAGATCTTCATCGGCAACACGGGCGTCCTCAGCTTCGGACACATGGCGTTCGCTCAGATCGCCGCCTACGCGACGGCCGTGGTGGCCATCCCCCTCGCCGCCAAGGCGAAGGCCCTGCCCGACATCCCGTTCGGCCTCGACAACGTGCACATGAACCCCTTCGCGGCCACCGCGTTCGCCGTCGTGGTCACGGTGATCATCGGGGCGTTGTTGGGCGTGGCGGTGTCGCGCGCCAAGGGACTCGCTCCCACGATGATCACCCTGGCGCTGTTGTTCGTCGTGGACCAGTTGGTGAAGAACTGGAAGGAACTCACCCGCGGCGCCGGTGGCCTCTCCGGCATTCCCCGCATCGAGGGCAACGGATGGCTGTACGTGGGCGCGCTGGTGGCGCTGATCACCGCGCACTTCTTCCAGGAGACCCGTATCGGCCGATTCTCCATCGCGACACGGGAGGACGAACTCGCGGCACCTGCGTTGGGCATCCGCCTGTTCACCTCGCGCTACGTGGCCTGGGTGGTCAGCATCGGGCTCACCGCCCTGGGCGGATCGCTCCGAGCGCAATCGCTCGGCAGCGTGAACCCGAAGCAGTTCACGCTCGACGCCGGCATCCTCGTGCTGGTCATGCTCGTGGTCGGCGGCATGCGCACCATCAGCGGCGCCGTGCTGGGCACCGTGCTCATCACCGCGGGCAATGAACTGTTCCGCCAACTGGGCGACCCGGAGCGACTGGACATCGAGCGCTTCCCCGACCTCTTCCTGGGTCTGGCCATGCTGCTCACGATGGTCCTCCGCCCCGAAGGCATCCTCGGCGACCACGATCTGGCCGGCTGGTTGCGACGGAAGATGTACCGGCGAGCGGAGGTCACGCCCACGCCTGCGGTGGTGGGCACCCGCCCCCTCACCGCCCGCGAGGTGGAAGTGGTCTTCGGCGGCTTCACTGCCCTCGACGGCGCGGCGCTCACCGTGAAGCCCGCCGAGGTGGTCGGACTGATCGGCCCCAACGGCGCAGGGAAGACCACACTGTTCAACGTGATCACGGGTCTCGTCGAGGAGCACGCCGGGTCGGTTCGGCTCGGCGACGACGACCTCACCACCGCCGGGCCGGTCGACGTCGCCCGGTCGGGGCTCGCGCGCACGTTCCAGAACCTCCGGCTGTTCCAGACCCTCAGCGTGCGCGAGAACGTCGCCCTCACGGCCCTGGTCGCGGCTCGCCACCGCGCGCACCGTGTGCGCCCCGACGTCGACGTGCTGCTCGACGCGGCGGGGCTCACCGAGTTCGCCGATCGCTCCGCGGGCACGCTCGACTACGGCAACCAGCGTCGTCTCGAGCTCATCCGCGCCGCCGCCCTCGCCCCGGAGTACCTGTTGCTCGACGAACCCACCTCGGGCATGAGCGACACGGAGAGCCTGGCCATGGTGGACTCCGTGCGCTCGATCGCGGCGCTCATCGGAGCCGGCGTGCTGGTGATCGACCACGACCTCGGGTTCATCACCCGCATCAGTGACCACATCGTGGTGCTCAACGAGGGACGCGTGCTCGCCGAGGGCACCCCCGACCAAGTGCGGGCAAACCCTGCCGTGGCCGAGGCCTACCTCGGCTCCCAGGCCTGATCGACCGTTCAGCGGCTCATATGCCCTGACCAGGGGCGATGAGGTCATCCACGCGCTGAGCGTGACGTTGCGAGATGGATTCTTGACCAAACCTTTCGTGAAGGTGGGGCGTGTCTCCGGCATCACACTCGGGGGGATTCGGATGAATCGGGTCAAAATTCGCACGATGGTCGCCCTCTTCACTGCCGCTGCTGCCCTGGCAGTGGGGATGGTGCAGACGGTCGATGCCAAGCCGGCCACTCCCACGCCCGCCGTGTGTGCCGAAGCGGATGGCTGCACGGAGCTCGCCGACGGCGGTCTCTGACATCCGACGTTGCGTCCTCGCCCTGCACGTGGCGCCCGGTCGTTCAGCTCCGAGCGACCGGCGCTACGTTCAGGGCGATGCGCAAGGACTCACTGCCCCATCTCGACATCGTGGGGCACGACATCTACGAACGTGAGGCACCCCACGCGGCCTACGACGAGTTCCGTCGCCGGGCCCCCGTGGCATGGGTGAACGAAACGGCCGACAACGGGCACCACGGAGCCGGCTTCTGGTCACTCACCAGACACGAGCACGTCGTGGCGGTGCACAAGGACTGGCGTACGTTCTCCTCCGAGGTGGGTGGCACCGAGATCGAGGAGCTGGAGCCCGACTCGCTGATCGCCCGGCGCACGATGCTCGAGACCGACCCGCCGCGCCACACGCGGCTGCGACAGCTGGTCAACCCCACGTTCAGCAGAGCGGCGGTCGAGACGTACTCGACGCACGCGCACGAGCTGGTGCACGACGTCGTCCGCCGGGCGGTGGCGGCGGGCCCCGTCGACGGCGTGTACGACATCGCCCGGGAGCTGCCCATCCGGATGATCACCGGGTTGCTCGGCGTGCCCGACGACGATGCCCCGCAGCTGTTCCACTGGGCCGACCAGATCGTCTACAACGCCGACCCCGACTACTCCCCCGCCATCAGCGACCAGGTCGACACCGACCCCTATCGACTGCTGCCGTTCCGTAGCCCGGTGTCGCTGCAGGTGCTCGAGTACTTCCAGCGTCTGGCGGCGGCACGCCACGGCGTCGATGGCGGCGACGTGCTGTCGGTGCTCACCAATGCGCTCATCGACGGCGAGCCCCTCACCGAACGCGAGCAGGGCACGTTCTTCCTCCTGCTGCTCATCGCCGGCAACGAGACCACCCGTCACTCGCTCTCGCACGGCCTGCTCGCATTCGCCGAGCACCCCGAGGAGCTGCAACGGTTACGCGACCATCCCGAACTGCTCGACACCGCGACCGAGGAGGTGTTGCGCTGGACCAGTCCGCAGCTGCACTTCCGGCGCACCGCCACCACCGACACCGAGCTCGGCGGTGTGCCCATCGCCGCCGGCGACAAGGTCGTCACCTGGTACCTCGCCGCCAACTTCGACCCGTCCGTCTTCCCCGATCCGCACCGCTTCGACATCGGCCGCTCGCCGAACCGGCACGTCACCTTCGGTGGCGGCGGCCCGCACCTCTGCCTCGGTCAGTGGATGGCGCGCCTGGAGGTGCGCTCGTTCCTGCAGGCGCTGGTGGAGCACGTCGATCGCATCGAGTTGATGGGCGAGCCACGTCGCGTGCGCAGCAACTTCATCAACGGCCTCAAGTCCCTCCCCCTCACCCTCCACGCCAGCACGTAGCGAGTGCGTCGCATGTCGGCCAGCACACAACGCTGAGCGCCCAGGCACGGCACGCACATCGGCAGCTCTGCGCTCGATCTGGGTGCATCCATGCGGCCCCGGGGTGGCATGGAAGCACCCAGAACGCTCGAGAAGCGGGCACGGCGGGCACGCACCTACGCTCTGATGCAGCTGGCGATGTAGCGGTCGGGGCGCACGAGGACGGCTCGATGGCCGTAGGTGGCTCGCGGTTCCACCACCACCATGCGACCGTCGGGCGCATCGAACCACTGATCGGCCGCGACCCACACCCAGTCGGGAGGGAGGTGGTCGTCGAGTCGGTCGGGCTGCGGCAACAGATGACCGACGGGGAACTCATCGCCGAGGTCGAGGCCCGGCAGTCGCGACCAGCGCAGCGGGTCGGGCGAGTCCGGCGTCGGGAGATCGGCCGGGTCGGCGGCCAGTCGGGCCAGGGTACGACCCGCCTCGATCGACATGTGCACCACCGCCTCGGCGTGCGGCCGACGTTCGGACTCGTATGTGTCGAGGAGCGCGTCACCGCGACCGGTGTTCCACACCTCGCTGATCTTCCAGGCGAGATTCACGGCGTCGCGAATGCCGCTGCACATGCCCTGCCCCATGAACGGCGGCATCATGTGCGCCGCATCGCCGGCGAGGAACACTCGACCATCGGGCCCTCCGCGCCACCGTTCGGCCAACAGTGCGTGGAACCGGTACCGAGCAGCGCGCACGAGGTCGGCGTTCGACGGCGTGACGCCCCACGGGGCGAGGAGGGCCCATGGGTCGGGGTGCTCGTCGCCGTGCAGCAGGAACTCCCATCGCCGGTACTCGGCGTGTGACGGCACGAACGTCGCCAGCCGCTGTGGATCGCACACCTGCTGGATGATGGGCGGCAGGGACGGCACCGAGGTGTCGTGCAGAGTGACGTCGACCACCAGCCACGGCTCGTGGTACTGGAGATCGAGCATCCGGATGCCCAGCGCCTCGCGGATGGGGCTCGTCGCACCATCGCAGGCGACCACGTAGCTGGCGTCGGCGAGCAGCGCGTCGAGCGGTGGTGCGGGCACCCCGAGGTGCACCGTGACGTGCGGATACCGGTCGAGTCCGCGACGCAGCATCGCTTCGATCTGCGGCTGCACGAACACGTAGTCCTCGTGCCAGCCGAGCAGTGGCTCGCGCTCGAAGCCCTCGAAACTGAAGAGCGAGACGCCGTCCGCGTCGACGTACTCCATGCCGGCCGACACCGTGATCAGGTCGCGGAGCTCGCGCTCGAAACCCAGTTGCTGGAACACACGAGCGATCTCCGCGTCGAGGTGGCACGCCCTCGGCTGCGAGTAGGGCGCAGGGTCGCGTTCGTAGACGACGGTTCGCAGGCCGGCCTCCCCACAGAGGTTGGCGAGGGTCGCGCCGGTGGGGCCCATGCCGACGATCGCCACGTCGTACGGAGTGCTCATGGCCGCCTCATTCCGGGGCCAAGGTCTCCCAATGCGTGGTGCCCCAGGTGACCGCGAGCAGCGTGGTGTCGTTACCCGGAGCCGCACCGTGCCAGTGGCGTTCGTTCGGTGGGCACACGACCAATGTGCCCGTGGCCAGGCGAACTTCGCCGTCGGCCTCGGTGCCCACCCTCGCCTCACCGGACACGACGAACAGTTGCTGGCCCCCGGGGTGGAGGTGCCAGAAGCTCACCGCCCCGTCCTTGAAGTGCACCAGCGCGGTGTCGGGTTCGTCGTCGGTGGGCGTGGCGTGGAGCATCTCCAGCTCCACGGTGCCCGTGAACCGACCGCCGTAGAGCATCGACTTGTCGCCCTCGGGAACGACCTTCATCGCTCGACCCTCTGCTCAACGACAGGATTGCGCATGGTGCCGATGCCCTCGATGGTGGTCTCGATGACGTCGCCGTCGCGCAGGAACCGGCCGCGAGCCTCGCCGACACCGCCGGGGGTGCCGGTCCAGACCAGGTCGCCGGGCTGGAACGTGATGTACCTGCTGAGCCACACCACCAGCGCCGGCACGTCGAAGATGAGGTCGTTGGTGTTGGCCTCCTGCATCACCTCACCGCTCACCGTGCCTCGAAGGGCCAGCGCATCGGGGTCGGCGAGGTCGTCGGCGGTGACCAGGTACGGACCCGTGGGGCCGAACGTGTCGTACGACTTGGCGATGGTGAACTGCTTCAGCGGTGGCCGGAACTGCTCGCCGCGGTCGCTGATGTCCTGGCCGCACGTGACGCCGGCGAGGAAGCTCCACGCGTCCTCGCGAGTGGCGCCCTTGCAGGTGCGCCCGAACACGATGACCAGCTCGGTCTCGTAGTCGATCTCGGTGAGACCGGCAGGGATGACCACCTCGTCGAACGGGCCGCACACGCAGTTCTCGGTCTTGGCGAACAGGTGCGGTTCGGTGGGCAGTTCCCGCCCGCTCTCGATGGCGTGCTGCTTGTAGTTCAGGCCGACGCCGTAGCCCTTGGGCGGGCGAGGCACCGGTGCGCCCAGCTTCGCCTCGTCGACCACCGGCCACGCCGAGGGGTCGGCCGCGGCCTCGAGGGCGCGCAGCGACGGATGGTTCGCCAGATCCGCGAGCAGCATCGGGTCGCTGCCCAACGCTCCCCCGCTCGCCTGCTGGACATCGACGGCGTGGCCGTCCTTGACGATGGTGGCACGACCGTCGTGGTTGGCCAGGCGCATGGGTGATCTCCTTGTTGCAGCGGTTGCCCGATGTGTCAGCGGTCGTTCGGGAACCACATCTGGATGTTCCCGGTACCGGCGGCGTTTTCATAGTCGCTCATCGCGGTGCCGGGCCAGTTCCACGACGCGCCGCCCAGTGCGGACGCCATGAGCAGGTAGTGACCGAACCGGCCCTCGGGCGAGAACTCGCGGAACTCCGGGTAGTACGCGAGCACACCGGCGTGGTCGCCGCGTTCGAGCATCTCGATCATCTTCGCGTCGGCGGCGCGGTGGGCCGGGCTGAACAGGTGCGCCGGATCGGCAGGCTCGTGGTGGCGGAGTTGACGCAGCGGCCAGAACTTGTGCGACAGGGCGCCGCTGGCCACCAACACCACGCGGCGATCGCTGCGGCGGATGGCCTCGCCGATGGCGGCGCCGGTGTCCATGAAGTCGTCGAACTCGGCGGTCTGGCACAGACTGAACGACACCCACTGCTCGGAGCCCTGGAGGAACGGGGTGAGGTACACCGTGGCGTAGCGCACCGGCAGGTAGGGGTCGTCGCTGGCGTGCACCCACACGTCGTCGCGCTCGGCGGCGACCTCGGCGATGAGGTGCGCCAGCGCGGGGTCGCCCGGCATGTCGTACGGCATCTGCGGATTGCCGCGGGGCAACTCTTCGCTGGTGAACGTGCCGCTCCGTCGTTGGTGCGCGCTCACCACGAATTCGAACGTGGTGAACCAGTGCGAGTCGAGCACGACGATGGTGTCGGGCTGCAGTTCGTCGAGCTCCTTGCGAATGCGATGCAGTCCTTCGAGGATGGTGAAGTCCTTGCCGTGGTTCATCTCGAGGCGCGTGGCCTCGGGCAGCACGAGCGGCGGCACGTGCGACACCAGCGCGGCTCCGACGATCTCTCCCATGCTCCGGTCCCCTTCCGAATTCGTTTGGACCCGAACAATCTAGCTCAGTGCGATCACGCCCCGAGCAGGAAGCTGACCGTCTCGTTCACCGCGTCGCGATGGTCGCGCAGCAGGGTGTAACCCGCACCGGCGAGCACCGCGTTCTCGAGCACGCTGTTGGCCGGGCGCGGCGCAGGGCGAGGCGGTTGCAGATCGGCGGTGGACACCGGCCGCACCATCGAGGCGTCTCGCCCCATCGCCACCACCACGGCGGTGGCGAAGTCGAACCACGAGCACGCGCCCTGGTTGGTGACGTGCACCACCCCGGACAGACGATCGATCGCAAGTCGACGCAACATGGGTGCGAGGTCCTGGGTGAAGGTGGGGTGGCCCACCTGGTCGTCGACGAAGGCGAGCTCGGGGCGCTCGGCGGCCAGGCGCATGACGGTCTTCACCATGTTGTTGCCGTGGACCCCGCAGACCCACGAGGTGCGCACCACCGTGGCGGCCGGCCCGAGGGTGAGCGCTTCGCGTTCGCCCATCAGCTTCGACCAGCCGTACGAGCTCTGCGGATTGGTGAGGTCGTGCTCGTGGTACGGACGATCCAGCATGCCGTCGAAGACGTAGTCGGTGCTGACGTGCACGAGGTGCGCGCCGACGCGATGGCACGCTTCGGCCAGCCAACGCACTGCCGTGCCGTTCAGCAACAGCGCCCGATCGCGGTCGCCCTCGCACGCATCGACCGCGGTCCACGCGGCGCAGTTCACCACGATGTCGGGCCGCAGAGTGGTGACGGCCCCGAGCACCGCGGAGCGATCGGCGATGTCGAGTCCACCGCGTTCGAACGCGAACACCTCGTCGCCGGCAGCGCTGCACGTGGCGACGACGTCGATGCCCAGCTGGCCACCGGCACCGGTGACGAGCACGCGCATCAGAACGCCGCCTTGGCCTTCAGCGGTTCCCACCAGTCGCGGTTCGTGCGATACCACTCCACCGTCGCGGCCAGCCCGTCGTCGAGCGTGTGCTCGGTTGCCCAGCCCAGCGCCGACACCTTGTCGTGCGTGATGGAGTACCGACGATCATGACCCTTGCGGTCGTCGACCGGGCGGATGAACGACTCGTCGCGACCCGTCAGCTCGAGCAGGCGGTAGGTGAGGTCGCGGTTGGTGATCTCGTTGCCGGCACCGATGTTGTAGATCTCGCCGGCGGTGCCCTTCTGCAGCACCAGGTGCGCCGCCGTGTTGTGGTCGTGCACGTGGATCAAGTCGCGCACGTTGCCACCGTCGCCGTACAGCGGCACCTGGTGGCCGTCGAGCAGGTTGGTGGTGAACAGCGGGATGACCTTCTCGGGGAACTGGTACGGCCCGAAGTTGTTGCTGCATCGAGTGACAACCACCGGCAGGCCGTGCGTGGTGAAGTAACTGAGCGCGATGAGATCGCTTCCGGCCTTCGCCGCCGAGTAGGGCGACCGCGGCGTGAGCGGGTCGCTCTCGGTGAACGAACCGTCCTCGATGGATCCGTACACCTCGTCGGTGCTGATGTGCAGGAACTTCTGCACGCCCACCTGCAGCGCGACGTCGCACAGCACGTTGGTGCCGAAGCAGTTGGTGCGGACGAACGAGTAGCCGTCCTTGATGGAACGATCGACGTGGGTCTCGGCAGCGAAGTGGACGACGGCGTCGTGGCCCGCCATCGACGACAGCACGACCTCCTGGTCGCAGATGTCGCCGTGCACGAAGTGGCACCGCCGGTCGTCGACCAGGTCCTGGATGGTGGCCATGTTGCCGGCGTAGGTGAGCGCGTCGAGGATGGTGACCTCGTCGTCGCTGTTGTTCAGGACCCAGCGCACGTAGTTGGAGCCGATGAAGCCGGCAGCTCCGGTGACGAACAGTTTCATGGTCGGACGTTCCTCTCGACGGACCTAGGTCCGCATCGGCCAGTAGGGGCGACGGCCTTCTGGCAGGTCGACGCGCAGCGGGTTGTCCTGGTCGCGCTGCGACAGGATGGGATCCGTGACACCCCAGTCGGCCCCGATGACCGGGTCGCTCCAGCGCACACCGAGTTCGTCGGCCGGGTTGTAGTAGCCGTCGACCAGGTAGGTCATGACCACGTCGGTGAGCGCCGCGAAGCCGTGCGCCACACCGGGCGGGATGTACACGCCGAGGTGGTTGTCGCCCGAGATGTCGAAGCACTCGGTGCCGCCGTCAGTGGGGCCGCCGGTGCGCAGATCGTGCAACACCACGCGAATGGTGCCGACGGGGCAGTACCAGTAGTCGGCCTGATGGAGGTGGTAGTGCAACCCGACGAGCGCACCCTGCTGCTTGTTGGACCGATTGCCCTGGACCATCTCTCGCGCGTTCGGGAACCACTCGCGGCGATATGTCTCGATGAACAGGCCGCGCTGATCGCCGTGCAGCGTGGGCTCCACGATGTGGACCCCAGCGATCTTGGAACTCTCTCGAACGTTCGGCATCGTCACCAGTATGGCGGGCGGGATCAGGCCGCGGGCGGAGGCGGCCCGTCGCCGCGGAAGTAGGACAGCACCGCTTCGGCACCGTCGCCGAGCAGCAGCACCGCGTTGCCGTCGATGGTCTCGCCGACGACCGGCAGCGAGTAGGTGAGCAGACCGGCGTCGACGGCACTGCGCAACGACGAGGCGGCACCCACCGGGTCCATGTCCTCGTCGACCCGCAGCGCTGTGCCCATCGACTCGATGAGTTGACCGGCGCGGAACGGGTTGGTCTTGATCTGCGCCAGGGCCGTCTGCATGGTGCGGTTCACGAAGTCGCGTTGGCGCTTGGAGCGCCCGAGGTCGCTGGTGGGGTCGGTCTTCCACTCGCCGTCGATGAACTCTTCGTAGTGACGGCTGCGTGCATACGCCAGGGCCTGCGTGCCGTCGAGGAGTTGACACCCGGGCACGGTGATGTTCAACCCGGTGTTGTCGTCCTTGGTCGGGTACATGAAACAGATCTGCACGCCCCCGAGTGCGTCGACCAACGACTTGAAGCCGGAGAAGTCGATCTCCACGTAGTGGTGCACCGGAATGCCGAGTTCCTGCTGCACGGTCTGCACCAGGCGATCCGGGCCGTCGTTGAACGCGGCGTTGATGCGCCGCTTGCCGTCGTGGCCGGGCACGCTGACGTAGAGGTCGCGCGGAATCGAGAGCAACGATGCCTCGCCGGTGTCCTTGTCGTACCGCATCACCATGATGGTGTCGCTGCGATTGCCGCTCACCCCGCCGCTCTCACCGGTGTTCGGGTCGCCGGCGGCGCGGCTGTCGCTGCCGACGAGCAGGTAGTTGTCGATGTTGCTGGAGGTGGGGCTGAGCACGTCGGCCACCAGCGGCACCCGAGACACGGCGTTCACGGTGCGCTTGGCGGCGATCAGCACGCCTGCCGCGCCGACGACGGTCACGAGCAGCGCCACCATCAAGAAGGTGGGGAGCCGCCTCCGGCGCGGCAAGGGCGTCGTGTCGAGGGCCAGCACGGCCAACGAGGGTACTTGCCGTGCGCTCGGTGCAGGGGTCACCCCGGACGGAGGTGCACCACGTCGCCGACGTCGAATCGGTGGGTGATGCCGCAGTCGTCGAGCACCACCAGTCGGCCGTCGCGCTCCACGTCGAGCGCACGCCCCTCCACCTGCCCATCCGCCAGTTCCACTCGCACGGAGCGTCCGATGGTGGCGAGGTGCGCTCGATACTCGGGCCACACGTCGGCGGGTTGTCGGTCGAACGCTCGAAGCATGGCCGCGAGCACGTCGAGCGGATCGATGCCGTCACCCACTCGTGCCGCGCCGGGCGGCGCCCACCCGACGTTGACGCCGATGCCGACCACCACCACTCGTCGATCGCCGGTGATCGCCCCCTGGGCGAGCACCCCGGCCAGCTTCTCGTCACCGACCAGCACGTCGTTCGGCCACTTCAACCTCGCCTCGATGCCGGTCGCCGATCGCGCGGCGGCGATGGCGGCGAGGCCCACCCGCTGGGTGAGTTCGTGGGGCACGGCCGGAACATCGGTGAACAGCAACGAGACGAGCAGGTTGGCGCCGGGCGGCGCCTCCCACCGGCGGTCCAGTCGGCCACGGCCGGCGGTCTGGTGGCGGGCGGCCAGCACGGTGCGATTGGGCGCTCCGGCGGCGGCCGCTGCGAGCAGATCGGCGTTGGTGCTGCCGGTCTCGTCGACCACACGCACGTGCCAGCCGAGGGGCCACTCGCGGGGACCCTGTTGGGGCCATCGATCGGGCGGGGTGGCACCAGGGGTCTCCATTCCGGCAAGATTGCCACCTGTGCTGAAAAAGATCCTGATTGCCAACCGCGGCGAGATCGCCGTCCGTGTCATCCGAGCCGCCCGCGAACTCGGCATCAAGACCGTTGCGGTCTACAGCGAACTGGATCGCGAGGCGCTCCATGTCCGGCTGGCCGACGAGGCGTACGCCCTCGGCGGCACCACCGCGGCCGAGAGCTACCTCAACACCGAGGCGATCCTGCGAGCGATCGACGACAGCGGCGCCGACGGGGTGCACCCCGGATACGGCTTCTTCTCCGAGAACGCCGACTTCGCTCGTGCCATCACGGCCAAGGGTGTCGCGTTCATCGGGCCACCGCCGGCCGCCATCGACGAGATGGGCGACAAGGTCAGCTCGCGCAAGGCAGCACTGCGCGGTGGCGCCCCCATCGTTCCCGGCACCACCGAGTTCGTGGAGTCGGTCGACGAGATCGTCGCCTTCGGCCGGGAGTTCGGCTACCCCATCGCCATCAAGGCGGCGTTCGGTGGCGGTGGCCGCGGCATGAAGGTCGTGCGCTCCGAGGCCGAGGTGCAGGAGGCCATGGACAGTGCCAAGCGCGAGTCCAAGGCGTTCTTCGGGCGCGACGAGATCTACATCGAGCGCTACCTCACCTGGCCGCGGCACGTGGAAGTGCAGATCGTGGGCGACCAGCACGGCGACGTCGTGTGGGTGAGCACGCGCGACTGCTCGGCGCAGCGCCGCCACCAGAAGCTCATCGAGGAAGCCCCCGCCACCCACATGGGCCCCGGCATCGAGGAGGCCATGGGCGAGGCCGCCATCAAGGCGGCCAAGGCAGTCGGCTACTACAACGCCGGCACCGTCGAGTTCATCTATCAGGACGGCGAGTTCTTCTTCCTGGAGATGAACACCCGACTGCAGGTCGAGCACCCGGTCACCGAGGTCATCACCGGCATCGACCTCGTCGAGTGGCAGATCCGCGTCGCCAGCGGCGAGCCGCTGCCGATGACCCAGGCGGAAGTGGCGGCGCAGCGGCGCGGCCACGCCATCGAGATCCGCATCAACGCCGAGAACCCGGCGGGCGGCAAGTTCCTGCCGTCGCCGGGCACCATCTCCAAGCTCGTCGCGCCCGACGGCTTCGGCGTCCGCTTCGACGCCGGCTACGAGAGCGGCGACACCGTCAGCCAGTACTACGACAACCTGGTCGGCAAGCTCATCGTGTGGGGCAAGGATCGTCCCACGGCCATCGCGCGCACCATCCGTGCCCTCGAGGAGATGGTGGTCGAAGGCGTGGCCACCACCATCCCGGCCGATCTCGCCATCCTGCAGCACCCCGACTTCCAGGCGATGGAGCACTCCACCAAGTGGGTGGAGGAAGTGCTCGACCTGTCGGACATCGAGCCGCCCAAGGCGCCGGTGCCGGCCGAGGGTGACGACACCCCGCTCATGCAGCGCAGCACCACCGTCGAGGTCAATGGCAAGCGCTTCGGCGTGAAGATGTGGGTGCCCGACGTGCCGATGGTGGCGGCGGGCCCGGCGAAGGCAGCGAAGAAGCCGGCCCGTGCGGCCGGCGGTTCCGGAAGCGGCGCAGCGGCTGGCGGCAGCGGCAACGTCGAGGTGCCGATGCAGGGCACGATCGTCAAGGTGCTCGTCGAAGTCGGACAGGACGTGGAGGCCGGCCAGGCCGTCGTCGTCCTCGAGGCGATGAAGATGGAGAACCAGATCAACGCCGAGAAGTCGGGCAAGGTCAAGGAGATCAAGGTCGCGGCCGGCGACACCGTCGGCGCCGGCGACGTGGTCGTCGTCATCGAGTGACGTGATCTGACGGCGTCCGACCGGCACGGCGATTCGGCAGGGGCGACCGGCCCGGTCCGGCCGGGCACCCCCATCCCTGTTGTG
>JACQZZ010000082.1 GCA_016213625.1 Actinomycetota bacterium | reverse complement strand
GGTGAGTGGCCTCATCGCCGAAGCCACGCAGCTGCCGCTTGAGCTCGCGGGGGAAACCGCGCAGCCGGTGCCCGGCCTCTTCGCGGATCTCACGGCCGATGTACCTGGCGATTCCTTCTTGAGAACGGGCGGCTGCACCCCGAACTGCTGAGGGCGGTCATGTTGCCGAACGATGCCAATCCGATGGGGCCGCCGGCGCTCTCGCTGCCACCGGTGACGGCCGCGTCGATCATGCCCCACGAGATGAGGCGAGCGGCATAGCCGATGGCGTGCGTGCTGGCCGCGCAGGCGGTGCAGATGGTCTCGTTCGGGCCCTGCAGGCCGTAGCGCATGGAGATGGCCGCGCCGGGGGCGTTGGGCATCATCATCGGCACGGTGAAGGGCGACACTCGACGCTCGCCCTTCTCGAGCAGGACCTGGATCTGCTCTTCGGTGGACCGCAAGCCACCGACGCCGGTGGCGAAGATGGTGCCGAAACGGCTGGGTTCGGCGCTGGGGCGGCCGGCGTGTTCGAAGCACTCCATGGCCGCGGCCAGCGCGAACTGCTCGACGCGGTCGGCGCGGCGCGCTTCCTTCGGGTTGTTGAAGTAGGGGGTGGGATCCCAATCGGCGATCTCGATGGCTCGACCCGAGGTGATGCCGGGCCCATTGAGCCCAGCCCAGAAGTCGGCCTTCCCGAGACCGCACGGTGCGACCACGCCGTAGCCGGTGATGGCCACCCGGCGGCCTTGGGACCCCAGACGGGGACCGGGCATCAGAGCTTGCCCACGACCAGGTCGAACGCGTTGCCGACGGTCTCGACGCCTTCGAGGTCTTCTTCGGGCACTTCGATCCCGAACTCTTCCTCGAGCGCCATGACGAGCTCGACGAGGTCGAGGCTGTCGGCATCGAGATCGTCACCGAACTTGGCCTCGGGGACGACCTTGTCCTCGCTCACCGACAGCACGTCGACGGCGCACTTCTTGAAGCGGGCGAACAGTTCCTGATCCACGGGTAGGTCTCCTTGTGAGGTGTGAGAGGTTGATGTTAGTGACCCATGCCGAGTCCGCCATCGACCGGGATGACAGCTCCGGTGATGTAGGCGGCATCGGCCGAGGCCAGAAAGGCCACGACGCCGGCGATTTCTTCGGGTGAGGCCACGCGGCCCAAGGGCACCGCGGCCGTGAGCTCGGCCAGACGCGCCTCGCCGAGCGCGGCGGTCATGTCGGTGGCCACGGGACCCGGTGCCACCACGTTGCACGTGATGCCACGTGACCCCAGCTCGCGTGCGACCGACCGGGCGAAGCCCACCAACCCGGCCTTCGAGGCCGCGTAGTTGGCCTGCCCGGCCGAACCGAGCAGGGCCACGACCGAGCTCATCAGCACGATGCGACCCTTGCGAGCGCGCAGCATGCCCTGCGAGGCGCGCTTGGTGACGCGGAACGCCGCCGTGAGGTTGGCGTCGATGACCGACGTGAAATCGGTGTCCTTCATGCGCAACAGCAGGCCGTCGTTGGTGACGCCGGCGTTGGACACGAGGATCTCGACCGGCCCGAAGTGCTCTTCGACCTGCTTGAACGCGGCGTCGACCGAGTCGCTGGACGTGACGTCGCACTGCACCCCGAACAGGCCCTCGGGCGGGGGAGAGCTGTGGTACGTCACCGCGACCTGGTCGCCCATCTCGGCGAACCGACGGGCACAGGCCAGACCGATGCCGCGGGAACCCCCGGTGACCAGCACCACGCGGCTCATGCCAGCACCGACGCGTCGGAGGCCCCACCCCATCGGAGGATGGCGCTGGCAGCGGTCATACCCGCGCCGAAGCCGACGAGCAGCACCAGGTCGCCGTGCTGCACGCGACCCGCGTCGAGTGCGCTGGCCAACGCGAGTGGGATGGACGCCGACGACGTGTTGCCCGTGTACTGCAGCACGGTGGCCGCCTTCTCCATCGGGATGCCGAGCTTGTCGCATGCCGATTGGATGATGCGCATGTTGGCCTGGTGCGGCACCACGAGTGCGATGTCGTCGGCGGTGACACCGGCGTGGTTCATCGACTTGGTGGCGGAATCCACCATGATGCGCACCGCGCGGCGGAACACTTCCTTGCCGTCCATGTGGATGTAGTCGCCGATGTCGGAGTACAGGAACCGCTCGGCCGACCCGTCGGCATCGAGGTCCCAGCCGAGCAGTTGCCCGGCGCCCTCCACCGCTTCGAGGACGACGGCCCCGCTGCCGTCGGCGAAGAGGATGGCCGTGTTGCGATCGGTCCAGTCGGTGATGCGCGCCAAGGTGTCGGTGCCGATGACGAGCACCTTCTTCGCGCCCATGGCGATGAGCCCGTGCGCCTGCACCAAGCCGTAGACGAAGCCGCTGCAGGCTGCGTTGATGTCGAAGGCGCCACACCGCAACCCCAACTCGTGCTGCACGGTGGCCGAACTTGCCGGCACGCACCGATCGGGAGTGGTGGTGGCCAGCACGAGCGCGTCGATGGACGCGGGATCCACGCCCGACATGTCGAGCGCCTTGCGTCCGCTCTCGACCGACAGGCCCACCGTGGTGCCACCGACGTGGCGTTCGTGGATGCCGGTGCGCTCGACGATCCAGTCGTGCGAGGTCTCGACCATCTCCTCGAGATCGTGGTTGGTGAGCACCTTCGGCGGCAGGGCGGTTCCCCAGCCGGTGATGACGGCGCCGCGGACGTTGGGCGGAATGGCAGGCATGTCAGATGGTCCTCAGCCAGGCAATGGGTTGGCGCAGTGTGACTCGCTCGCCGTCGACGGCGATGTAGCTCTGCAGCACACCGGCGAACGCCGAACGGACCTCGGTGTCGCCGACGTGGCCGAGCACGGTGCCGACCTCGATGCGGCTGCCGTCGCGTACGTCGCTCAGCGGAGCGAACACGCCGGCGGCCGGGCTGACGACGAGCCGCTCGCTGGCGAACAGGTGCTCGCCCTCGTGCTGGGCGGCCATCGGCGACCCGGTGTTCACCCACTCGAGCAGCTTGTCGAGCTCTTCGGGTGTAGAGATGGAGATGGTGCGGGCCCCGTCGACGGTGCGCTTGGCCATGCCGGTGAGCACGCCGCCCGGGCCGAGTTCGGCGAAGTCGGTGACCCCGAGTTCGCCCAGGGTGAGCAGGCAGTGCTTCCACCGCACCGGGCTGCTCAGCTGCGCCGAGAGCAGGCTGCTCCACTCGGGCCCCAGGTTGTGTGCCAACGCATCGACGTTCGACACCACGGGCACCTCGGTGTCGCGCGGGTTGGCCTCGGCGATGGCCTTGCGCAGACGATCGCGTGCCGGCTGCATGAACGGCGTGTGGAACGCGCCCGACACCTGCAGCGGCATCACCTTCTTCGCGCCGAGTTCCTTCGCGTGACTGCTCGCCAGCGCGACGCCTTCGGGCGACCCGGCGATGACCACCTGGCCCGGAGCGTTGAAGTTGGCGACCCACACGTCGTTGTCGGCTCGGCGACAGGCCACCTCGACTTGGTCGTCGTCGAGCCCGAGCACGGCGGCCATCGTGCCGACGTTGTCGTTGCCTGCGTCGTGCATGGCGTCGGCGCGCTCGCACACCAGCCGGACACCGTCGTCGAAGCTGAGCGCACCGGTGGCGGTGAGTGCGGTGTACTCGCCCAGGCTGTGGCCGGCACAGAAGCTCGGTTCGATGCCCAGACGCTCGACGGCGTCGAGCACCATCAGGCTGGAGACGAACGTCGTGAGCTGTGCGTTGCGCGTGTCGCGCAGTTCGTCGGCGTCGGCATCGAGCAGCAGGCGAGCGACATCGCGCTCGGCGACTTCGGATGCTTCTTCGACGAGTTCCCAACTGTCGTGGTCGACCCAGGGGCGACCCATGCCCGGCCGCTGAGAACCCTGGCCGGGAAAGGTGAACGCAAGCATGATGAACAACGCTAGACGGTTACCCATGGGTACCTCTGTTACTCGCCGGTAATCCGGTGGCAAGGTTGCGTTCGTGCTCACGCTGCACGCCTTCCCGGTGGGCCGGTGGATCTCGTGCGCCCATCGGGGAAGCGCACCGTGAGCTCCCGTTCGGGGCTGAGTGTGATCACCCAGCCGTCGACGTGGACGCTGTGGTGATGCCGGTGGCACAAAGGCAGCAGATTCGGCAGATCCGTCCGGCCACCGTGGCGCCACCAGACGACGTGGTGGATCTTGCAGTGGTGGAACCGTGTCTCGCAGCCGGGGATGGCGCACGTGCGATACATCGCCCGCAATGCCCGACGTTGCGCTCGATTGGCCAGGCGTGTGGTGCGCCCCAACATCAGTTCGCCCGGCGCGTGCAGGACGACGCCGTTGCGGACGATGACGGGCAGCACGTCGGCGTCGCCCCACAATGTGTGCAGCACCTGCAAAGGAATCTCGACCGGGAGCCCCCGATCGACCTCGGGCTCGGACTCGGACTCTGGATTTGTGGCATCGACCACCACGACGATCTCGGGCCGACCGTCCCGGCCGCCACCGCCTTCGGTGAGGCGCAACAGCGCATGTGCCCGGAGGAACCTGTGCCGTTCGACCGGGTCGAGTGGGCAGCCAGGTGGGGGAGTGTCGTGGAACATCGCCTCGACCGCCGCGTCGAGCCGTTGCTCGAGCGACACCGCCGACACGGGGTCGAGCCACAGCGAGTACGACCGCATTCCCGTCTCGCGGTCGGTGCGAGCCCGGAGCCGAACCGATGCTTGCTGGTGTCGCAACGAGTCCATGCCCGACAACCGGCCCAGCCGGCGTTCTTCGCGCCTGAGCAGCCGAGCGAACTCGGCGGACGTGCCGGCCGATGCGATGGTCAGCAGCATCGCTTCGCCGTCGAGCAGTTGGCGTTGCTGGTCGGGGGTCAGCCGTCGCAGTGATCGCCCGAGTTCGTCGAGGTGTGCGGCCGAGACGGCACCAGACTCCAGCGCGCCAGCGAATGCCGGCGCCCGACGAGCCGTGTCGAGGCCGCGCTCGAGTGCGTCGTTGTCGCGTTGACTGCGGTGCGTGCCGGCGGACAACCGATGCAACTGCCCCGCCTGCTCGAGTGCGGCGACACACTGCAACCGAGCCGCGTGGCACCACGCCACCAGCTGGTCGAGCGCGGCGAGTGCCTCGACCGGGGCCGCGTGGCACGCGGCAACGAGATGCAACAACGACTGCGCAGGTTCGACGTTCGTTGGGTCCATGGACGGCTCTCCGGGTACGCACACCGCGAAACAGCGATGCGGTCAGTGCAGCGGGGAAGCCGTAGGAGAAACCTACCTGTATCGAACAGGTGTTCGCAACATCGTCGGGACACTTTCCAGGAGTTCCTGGCGGGTACGCGCCGGTACGATCTGCTGACCACTTGCCCGAGTGGCGGAATGGCAGACGCAGCGGACTCAAAATCCGCCGATTGAAAGATCATGTGGGTTCGAGTCCCACCTCGGGCACCGATCGGACGTTCTCAGACCGGAAGCTCAGCGAACAGCCGCCGCCCTTCGTCGTCGGTGATGTTCAGCCCGAGGTCGTCGCGGAGCACCGCGGTGAGGTGATCAGCATCGGCGATCGACACGTCCTCGTCGCCGTCGGCACGAGTGATGCGGTAGTCCCGATTGCGCAACGACCGGATTTCGTCGTCGAGGATGCGCGACGCGACCAGGTGGTTCACGAACACCGCCTCGGGGTGCCGATGCGAGAAGAAGTGGCCCAGCTCGCAGTCGGCCTGTCCGTACACACCGAGGTCGAACCGATACAACGAGAACGGCTCGCCGTGACGCAGGTGCTGCAGGTGGAACTCGCCCGGACGTCGCTCGACCACTCGATGTTCTTCACCATCGGGCCACGGATCTCCGGGTAACGCATCTGGCGCCGGCATGGGTACCGGTTGCCTCGGCCCTGCGGCACCGAACCCGACATCGACCACATACGTCGCACCGTCGAGCCGGACATGGGTGGTGCGGTGCGTGAGCCCAGGGAGATGGTCGCCGTTGTTGATCACACGGGCAAGCCGCACGGTCACGTCGTAGCCGAGCTCGGCGAGGACCGCGAACATCAGGCCGTTGTGCTCGAAGCAGGACCCGCCACGTTCTCGTTCCACGATGCGATCCAGCAGCCTCTCGGGTGCGAGCGGAAGCTCATCGCCGAGCCGCACCCCCACGCTGCTGAACGGGAACGTCGCCACATGGCGGCGGGTGATCTCGCGCAGCAGCGCCATCGTCGGCTCGCCCGCCTCCAACCCGTGCGCCGCGAGATAGCGACGAGCCAGATCGCCGCGACCTCCAGCACCGAACTCGTCCACGATTGCCACCAGTCGCTCACCCTACGCGAGTCACGCGCTGCAGAGCCCCGGAGTTCACGAGCGTTCGAGCACCCGCATCATCGACACCGCGACGGTGGTGGAGTGGCGCGGCCAGAACCGACGGGCCGTGGGGTTGGTGGTCTCGTGATCGGCCGTCACCAGGCGAGCCCCGGCGACGCCGGCTGCAGCTGCGCCGTGTGACAACAACGCGGCGCCGATGCCCGCGGTCCTGACGTCGGGCCGGACGAAGATGCCCGTGACGGTGGCGCTCCCCGCCGACGCGAGCAGTGGAAGGTCCGCGGCACCGAACTCGAGCCGCACGAACCCGCACGGCTCACCCTGCTGCAGCGCGACCTGCGTGAGCCCAGGGTGGTCGGTGACGAACTGCAGCCACCTGGCCGCACCCCACGGCTCGGGCGCGACCATGAAGGTGGGCGGCAGCGCATAGTGCGCGCAGTGCTCCACGTCGAGTTCGGCGAGTGCGGTTGCGTCCTCTGCGGTCGCGGCGCGGATGAGGACACCTGTCGCGTCGCCGGCCACGAATGAGATCGGTGCGAGCACCGTGTCGTGGAGGAACGTGCCGAAGCCGTTCAGGTGCCACCAGTCCCTGGCCTCGTCGACCAGCGTCGACACCATCAGCGTCCGACGGCCCGAGGCCTCCCACGCCACAGATGCCCTCGCGAACAGCGCGTCTCGCACGTCGTCGGAGGCGGCGCTGTGGGCGAACTCCGGCATCCACACGCCGGGGCGGCGGGTCCGCCGCGCATCGGGCAGGTCGTGCCAGCCGAGATGGCCCACCACACCCGTGTTGTCGACTGCGACGAACAGACCGCCGTCGAGCCCCGAGAGCGCCGCGACAACCGTGGCCGCGTCCGCGAAGGTGTCCGGAACGAGAGGAACTCGTTCGATCAACTGCCGCGCCCGCACGGCGACGTGCTCGGCGATCACCGAGCGGTGTTCCCCCGTGGCCTTCACGACGTCGACACGCACACGAGCGAGTATCGCGCGAGCGGTGCGTTCTCGGCGGTCCACACCTGCTCAACTGCGTGCATGACCGCAGCCTTCGACACACCGATCACTCGCGACGGGGACTCGCTCGTCGGACCATTCCGCGCGCCCCGTCAGATGCTCGCGGATCAGGAGTACGACGGGCACACGAGCGTGCACGACGACGCAACCGCCGACCAGCTCGGCCTGCCCGGCGCACCCATCGAGGGTCCGACCCACTTCAGCCAGTTCGACCCGCTCGCGACCGAGCTGTGGGGCCAGCCGTGGTTCGAGCGCGGCTGCATCAGCGCCCACTTCGAGACCATGGTCATCGAAGGCGAGGAGGTGCGCGCCACCGTCACGCCATCGGGTCCCACGGCCGCACGCGGCGTCGCGGTGAAGCGAACCGGCGAGCCCGTGCTGTCGGCCTCGCTCACCCTCGGCGATGAGCCGACGGAGCTCGGTGAGCGACTGAGCCGGATGCTCGCCAAGGACATCGGTGAACTGTTCATCGTCGATCGGCTGGAGATCGGCTGGCGTTCGGCGCCCGACTCCACCTCGATGTCGTACGACGAGTCGAACGGCAACCTCTACCCGTTCTCGTTGGCCGACAAGGTGAAGCTGATGACCGAGCCCTCACCGTGGTACGTGCCGGGCGAGACGTCGCCCTGGGGACGAGCGGTCGTGCCCACCGAGATGCTCAGCGTGCTCGCCCACAAAGGCGGCGTGCATCTCCCCGTACGCGGCCCTGTGGTGGGTCTGTTCATCGACCTCGAGGTGCAGCGTCATGCTCCGGTGTTCGTCGACGAGGTCTACTCACTGACACACGAGGTGGTCGGCCTGGGCCAGAGTCGCCGTGTGGAGAGCTATTGGACTCGCACTCGACTCACCGACGCCGCCGGAGCGCCCATCGCCACCGTGTTGCTCCACCAGGGAGTGTTCAAGGCGTCGTACGCGCAGTACCCCGCTGATCGTCTGTAGCGCACCGAGATGAGCCAACTGACACACCGATCGCGTGTGGAAATCGACGCTGAATCCGGCAGAGTGTCGACGGCTACCCGGGTAGGGCGCTGAGCAGTCGACCTTCGGGCGACTTGGCGGTTCGACTCCGCGCTTGGCCACTAGTGCAGTCTCGCGGCCACCTCGCGGACCACGCCGCCCAGTTCGTCGGGTAGCGAAGCGACCGCCTCGTCGTCCAGATCGTCGGCGAAGCGCAGACGCTCGACGTCTGGTGCCGGCCGAGCCGCGGCCATCCAGATGCTGTGCAGCATGAATGGCACCCGTTCGCGGTTCGGTCCGGCGAGCACACCGACCGGCCCGCGGCCGATGTCGGCCGCGTCGAAGCACTCCACCCTGAAGCCGTCGTCGCTGATGACGGGGACGACGACCCACCCGTCACCGCCACCCGGCACGCCCCCTGGGCGGGGCACGAAGATGGGGGAGGAGGGGAAGTCGGCCGAGCTCGGATACTCCCACCGCGCGTGCAGGGCGAGATCACCGCGTCGGAACGTCGCGAGGCTGGCGTGCTGCTCGTCGCCGGCGACCTCAGCGGGATCGACGCGATCGCGATAGAGCTGGAGCACTCGCTGCGCCATGGCGCCGGGCCGCCGTCCCTGGAACACCACGTGATGCAACGTGGGCGCCATGCGGCCGGCCTGGCTCCAATCCATCGCCGACAGCTGCAGGTTCCACGTCCAGTCGAACCGGTTGCTCGCGGCACGTTCGCCCGTTGGCCGCCCGGGGTGGAACACCACCTCGCTCACGGTCTGGGCACTCATCGCCATCTGGTACATCCCCACGTACGCAGGGTTCAACGCCTCGCCGTGCGCGTCCACGTCGTCGGCTCGCAGCCGGCAGGCGAGATCTGTCAGATCCATGTGCTCGAACAGCACGCGGATGCCGTCGCTGTCGTCCCAGTCGGCGTAGTAGTGGCCGGTGGTCGGCCCCACCGTGGCCCGCTCGTACGGCACCGGCTCGCCGGGCGGCGTGGCCTCCACGACGTCCTTGCGCACGAAGTAGACGGGCACCTCGGTGTCGATCTGCACCGACCGGTCGCCACCCATGATCTCGCCGAAGTCGGCCTTGAAGTTGCCGCTGTCGGCCAGCACCAGCCAGTTGGCCGTCTGGGTGATGGTGTGCATGCTGCCCGCCACCGCCGCGCCCGGCATGGGCCAGGTGCGCACCTCGGTGCCGGTGCCGTCGTACCGCACGATGGTGGGCTCCAAACCCCCCGCGCCGAGCGCCAACTTCACGGTCCACATGCATCCCCGCTCGCGGTCCACCACCGGATGTGCGGTGCTGAACACCTGCGGCAGCACGTTCTTGCGATTGCCGAACGAGTCGCCACCCCACGAATGTGCGGCGCCCACCTCGGCCACGAACTGCAACGTCACCGGGTCGACTTCCACCGGTCGGCCGACGTCCCACGTGGCGAACAACCGACCATCCCAACCGAGCGGTGCCGTGTTCACCATGTTGGCGTGTCCGAACGGTGAGTCCAGTCCCAGCACGCCACCCCTGAACGCGTCGGGGACTCGCTCGTGGATGCGTTGGACCGGCGTGTCGATGGTGCGTGTGCGCAGCGCGAACCGGTCGCTGGGCGCACCGAACGTGCCCGGTGTGAGCGACACGCGGACCATCGCGCCGAACCCGAACAGCTGGAACGACAACCGCGGGTCGACCACGGGTGCGCTGATGAACATCTCGCCGTGCACGTCGGCGGGCCACGTGCCGGAGACCACCCGCAGGTCGAGGTCGGTCCAGCGGGCTGTCAGCAGCGTCTCGGGAAGCGGCATGGCCGTCGACTGTAGATCGCTGCGACCACCCTGCGAATCGGGTCAGCCGACGTCGACGTAGTCGGGCGAGGTGGCCTCGAGATCGCGCACGCCGGTGGGGCCACGCACGATGAGGTACACCAGTGCGATGGCAGCCATGCCGACGCCGAGCCACATCGAGTTCACCCATCCCTCGACGAACGCGTGCTTGGCCGCGTCGATGATGACGGGTGCCTGATCGCCGGCTTGCGCGGCCACGGCGAACGCCGAGCCGATGCCTTCCTTCGCCGGCTCGGCCAGGGCCGCCGGCACGCCCACCAGCAACGGCTCGATGGCCGTGCGATAGCCGGCGCTGAGCACCGAGCCCAACAGGGCCACGCCGAGGGCGCCACCCAGTTCGCGCGAGGTGTCGTTGAGAGCCGAGGCGACACCCTGCTTGTCGTGCGGCAGCGTCTCGGTGATGGCTTCCGTGGCAGGGGTCATGGTGAGGCCCATTCCCAGGCCGATGCCGATGAGACCCGGCAGCACCGACATGTAGCCGCCCTCCACCGACGCTCGCAGCGCCATCGTGGCCAGGCCGCCGGCGAAGATGGCCACGCCGATGATCATCGTCTTGCGCTTCCCGATGCGCCCGGCGATGCGCGGCGCGATGGTGGACATCGGCATCATCATCAGTGCCATCGGCAACATCGCGGTCGCGGAACGGAGCGCCGACCAGCCGAGCACGGCCTGGAAGAACGGGTACAGCACCAGGAACACACCGAACATCACGCCGAACACGATGACCAACGTGAGCGTGCCCGACGCCAGCCCGCGGTCGCGGAACGCGGAGATGTCGAGCAGGGGCTCGGGGTGGCGACGCTCCCACGCGATGAACAGCAGCAGGGCGAGGACGCCCACCCCGATGCCGGTGAGCGTGAGCGGATGGCTCCATCCGTTCTCCGGTCCCTCGTGCACGCCGAGCACGATGCCGCCGATGGCGAGTGCGGAGAGCACCGACCCGATGGTGTCGAACGGGTGCTCGCGCTCCTCCTTCGAGTTCGGTGCGAAGCGTGCGGTCATGAACGCGGAGATGGCGACGAGTGCGAGCGGGAGTGCGAACACCCATCGCCACGTGAGCACGTCGATCATGAACGACGAGACGAACAGGCCGATCATGCCGCCGGCACCGGCGAAGCCCGCCCACACACCGATGGCCTTGGCCCGCTCCTCAGGGGGGAAGCTCGACGTGATGATGGACAGCGTGACCGGCATGATCATCGCCGCACCGGCACCGGCCACCACTCGCGCGGCGATCATCATCGCCACGGAGGTGGCCACCACCGACGCCACCGTGGCCACGCCGAAAACGGCCAGGCCGGTGAGGAGCACGGTCTTGCGGCCCCAGCGGTCGCCGATGGCGCCCACCGGCAACAGCAGCGCGGCCAGGGTGACGGTGTAGGCGTTGATGATCCACAGCACGGCACCCTGCGACGCGCCCAGGTCGATGGCGAGCTGCTGTTGCGCGACGTTGAGCCCCGACATCGCGGCGATGACGGCGACGAGTGCGGTGATCATGGCGATGAGGATGTTGCGCAGGGCGCGAGGGGAGAGTTGCTGGTGCGGACGCTCGACGAGCGGCGCAAGGGAGGGTGCGCTCATGGGTCTCCTTCGGGGGGTGGTGGCGATGAACGAAACGAAACAGTATCGTTGTATCGGTATGGACCCCACCGATCCCGACATGACATCCGGCACAGACGTCAAGTCGCGCAGCCGCGCCAAGTTGCTGGCCGCCGCCACCGACCTGTTGGTGGAGGGCGGTCCCAAGGCGGTCACCGTCGACGCTGTGGCGGAGCGCTCGGGTGTGGCCAAGTCCACGCTGTATCGGCACTGGCGTTCCGTCGACGAGTTGCTGCTCGCCGTCGTGCGCGCCAACGTGCCCGAGTCGGTGCCTGCCGACCTTGCGTCCGGCTTCGAGTCCGCCCTGCGCAGCTGGGTCGCCCACGCCGTCGCAACGCTGTCCGCGCCCGATTGGCCACGAGTGTTGTCGGCGTTGCTGGAACTGCGCACGACATCACCCGACATGGCGGCGCTGTTGGAGTCCGACATCGACGAGAAGCTCAGCGCGGTCGATGCGATCCTCGCCCTCGGTGCAGCCGAGGGTGCCATCCCGGCCGGACTCGACGCCCGGCTCGTGATGCAGACACTCGTCGGCCCCATCGTGCTCGCGACCCTCAGCGGCGACCAGGAACACGCGTCGTCGCTCGCCGATTTCGTCACCGCCCGCTTCCTCGACTCCTACCGCACTCGTTGACCCCCGACTGACCCGGTGTGCCCGACGGAGTGCAGTGTGATGGACTGACGCGATGGAACTCGCGCCGCTCATCGCCATCCAGGTCCAGGTGGAACCACCGCACGAACTCGGCTCGCAACCCGCGGGCGAACGCCGTGCCATCGTGTTCTCCGGCGGCACGTTCACCGGCCGCGACGGACTCACCGGCGTCGTCGCTGCCGGCGGTGCCGACTGGCAGACGCTCCGCCCCGACGGAGTACTCGACATCGACGCGCACTACGCCCTGGTCACCGAACAGGGTGAGCACATCGAGGTGCGGTCCACCGGCGTGCGCGACGCGTCGCCTGAAGTGGCGCGACGCATCGCCGCGGGCGAACCCGTGGATCCGTCCGAGTACTACTTCCGCACCCACATCCGCCTCACCACGTCGGCTCCGCGACTCGAATGGATGAATCGCCTCATCGCCGTGTCCAACGGTCGCCGCGACCGATCCGTGGTGCACATCGACGTGCACGAGGTGCGCTGAACGTCGAGCGGACGTTGCGCCGGAGGTGGGCGACGTAGTCTCCGCGGGTGCACCTGCTCGTCGGATCGACAGCCTCGGATCCGGGCTCGAGGTTCCGGCGCGGCGTCGTCGTCATCACGATGGTCGGGGCTGCGTGGCGTGCAGTGATGCTGGTGTCGAAGTGGCGTGCCCCGCTGGCCTTCGGTGATGCCTGGTACTACAGCATCCAGGCCATCAACAACGCGGACGGCCGGTGGTTCAAGGAAGCGGGCGGGTCGTTCGAGCTGTGGGGCGTGCTGCCCGGTGCAGAACACCCGCCGCTCACCTCGGTGCTCATCACCCCTGCGAGCCTGCTACCACAGCCCGAGTTCTGGCAACGGGCCACGCTCACGCTGATCGGCATCGCGTTGATCCCGCTGGTCGCGCTCCTCGGCCGCGCCGTCGGCGGTCGGGTCGCCGGTCTGCTCGCGGCGGCGCTGGCAGCGGTGTACCCGAACCTCTGGCTCAGCGACAGCCTCGTGATGTCGGAGACCGTCACCGTGTGCATGGTGGTCATCGTGTTGTTGCTGGCGCTCCGTCACCGTGATCGGTTCACCTGGGGGACCGCGGCGGCCCTGGGTGCCACCATCGGGCTCGCCGGTCACGCCCGGAGTGAACTGCTGATGTATGCGCCGCTCCTGGCGTTCGTGGGCCTCCGCTCGCGTCCCGTGCGCGACTGGCTGGCGCGTGCGGGGGTGGTGACGATCGTTGCGCTGCTGACGGTGACCCCGTGGATCGCGTTCAACTCCAGTCGCTTTCACACGTTCGTCGCGATGAGCACCAACGAGGGCAGCACGTGGCTGGGGGCGAACTGCCCGCCCACCTACTCCGGGCCGGCGATGGGTGGATGGATCCTCGATTGCTTGGAGGACCCGTCGCCGCCGTCCGGTGAGAACACTGCGGAACGATCCGCTCGGCGGCGCTCGGCGACATTCACGTACATGAGCGATCACGCCACCCGCGTGCCGCTCGTGGTGGGCGCCAGGGTGCTGCGGGCTGCCGATCTGTTCGGGCTGTCCGAGAACGTGCGCGCTGACGCGGCCGAGGAGCGGCCGCGCTGGGCCATCTGGCTCGGCATGGTCTGCTGGTGGTTGCTCGCGCCGTTGGCCGCATTCGGCCTGTGGAGGATGCGCCCCGGCGTGCGCTGGGTGATGTCGGTACCGGTCATCGGTGTGCTCGCCGTGACGGTGGTGTTCTACGGGTCCCACCGCCTCCGGGCACCGCTGGAACCGGTGGTGGTGGTCGCTGCCGCCTGCGCGCTCGCGACCATGCTGCGACCATGGTTCGTGCGCCGCCAGTGGGTGGAGCCGCAGGTGAGCGAGCCCGAACCGACGCAAGGTGAGGCTGCGCCACTCACGGCGTAGGGCGCTTGGCCCTGGCGTCGTGCGCTGTGCCGCGACACGATGCAGGGGATGGGATTGCCGCGCACGAGCGCGAAGCTGATGGTCGCGCTGGCGTGCGTCCTCGCGGTGCCGATCGTCGCCGCGCCGCCGGCCGTCGCTGCCGCGACGAACTGCGCCGCCAGCACCGGTCCGCTGGACCTGTCGACGTTCTTCGCCTCTGCTGGCAGCGGACTCGTCGGTGGCGACTATCCGCACAGCTATCCGCTGCCCGACGGCCGTGTCCTGTGGCTGTTCCAGGACAGCTTCGTCGGTGGACCCGACACGCCTCGTCTGGACCACGCCGGTTTCGCCCACAACGTCGCGCTGGTGCAGACGGGTCTGTGCTTCGAGCTGCGGTGGGGTGGCGGCCCGGCCGAGGCGCCGCAGTCGTTCCTGGGTGGCTCCCTGGAGGGCGACCTGTTCCACTGGTGGTGGCCGCTCGATGGCGAGATCGGGAGCGACGGCAACCTGCATGTGTTCGCCGCCGAGTTCGTCAACGGCGCAGGCACCGGTGCCGGCTCGGGTGCGACTCCGGTGGCGGTGTGGCGGGCGGTCATCGATCCGGTGTCGTTGACCGTGCTCACCTTCGAGCCCGCACCCGACCCGAGTGATCGTCCGCTGTTCGGCTTCTCGGTCACCAGCGACGAGGCATGGTCGTACCTGTACGGCAACTGCTACCGGCAGTTCACCGAGCCGATGTTCGTCGGGTGGTTCGACCTCACCTGCAACGCGCAGGTCGACGTGGCCCGGGTGCCGAAGGGGCACTTCGAGGCGGTCCCCGAGTACTGGGACGGCACCGCCTGGGTGGCCGACCGAGACGACGCGGTGCCCGTGCACGTGGACGGCACGTTCGCCGATCCGTTGCAGGTGGAGCGGTTGGCCGACGGGCGCTACGTGGCGGTCAGCCATCTCGACGACTGGTTCGGCACCGCGGTGTTCGCCTACGTCGCGCCGTCGGCCACCGGACCGTTCACGCTCTACGCCCGCGTCCCAGTGGCCACCGCGTGTGGCGGCGAGTGCACCACGTACTTCGCCGGCTTCACCCCTTGGCGCACCGCGTCGGGCTCGTTCGAGATCGCGATCTCCAACTTCACCTGGACCATCGCGACGGCGGTGGAGCAGCCATGGCTCTATCGCCCCTCGGTGGTGACCGTGCCGTCGCCCGACGAACCAGCGGAACCGATCCCGGTGTTGATCGAGGCGGACGGCACCGTGGCGCTGCGGCTCGCCGGCCGGAACGGCGTGGACCGTGAGGCCGCGTCGGTCGCACTGACGCTCGTCGCCGCGGGCGCACAGGCGAACGGGTACGTCACCGTGTGGGCGTGTGGTGGACCCAGACCAGTGGCGTCCAGCCTGAACCTCGCTCCGGGCTCGACCGTTGGCAACACGGTGATCGCGCCGGTGGGTGCCGACGGCCGGGTGTGCCTGTGGGCGTCGGCGCGCACCGAGTTGATCGTCGACGTGCAGGGGTGGATGACCACTCGCAGCGATCACCACGGCATCGACCCGGTGCGGCTGCTCGACACCCGACCCGGCTATGCCACCGTCGACGGCATCGGCGCGGGCGGCGGAGTGGTTCGGCCCGGTCAGGTGCTGCGCGTGCCGGTTGCGGGGCGCGGCGGAGTGTCGTCGGCCAGCCGGCTGGTGTCGCTGAACATCACCGCGGCCGGTGCCCGCGCCGCGGGGTTCGTGAAGGTGTGGGACTGCGGGGCCGAGCCGTCGACCTCGAACCTCAACGTCGTCGTCGGGCAGGCCGCCTCGAACCTGTCGGTGGTGGCCCTCGGCCTCGGTGGCGAACTGTGCGCCATCTCGAGTGTGACCACGCATCTGCTGGTGGACGCCCAAGGGTGGTGGGGCGCCCGCGGCGAGCTCGCTCCCGTGCTGCCCTCGCGGCTCATCGACAGCCGACCCGGCGCCACCACGGTCGATGGGTTCGGTCTCGTCGGCAGGCCGATCGTCGGGGGCGAGGTGCTGTACGTGCCGGTCGCCGCACGCGGGTCGGTGGGGCTGGGCGAGGCCGTGGTGCTGAACGTGGTCGCGCTGCACGCGGACCGCGCCGGCTACCTGACCGTGTGGCCGTGCGCTGCGCCTCAGCCCGCCACGTCGAACGTGAACTTCCAGGCCCGTGCCGCCCGAGCGACGCTGGCCATCACCACGATGTCCGAAGGATGGGTGTGCCTCGCCGTGGGCGGTGCCGGCCGGGTCGACGTGGTGGTCGATGTGATGGGGTGGTTCCCCGCGAGGGGCGGCGGCTATGTGCCGCTCGTGCCCTCGCGTGCGCTCGACACCCGCAACCGCTGAAGCTCGGCGACCACCGCGGCACCCGGGTCGGTCGCGAGCACGGCGCCCGTGGGCACCGACAGCCGGCGGCACCAGTTCGGTTGTTCGTCGGCCATCGTGCCCGGATGGTTCGGCCGCTCCACCATGCCCACCAGGTCGTCGGAGGTGGCGAGCACCAACCGGGCCGGGCTCTCACCCACCAGGTGGTGCACCTCCATGGAGGCCTCGTGAGCCGATGCTGCGCCGAGCGCGTGGAGGGCGTGGCCCATCTCAGGACTGCCATCGGCGCCGTACCAGACGCCCGCGACGGTGGGTAGGTCGTGCGTGGTCACCGTCGCCAGGTTGGCGGCGGGCCAGTGGTCGCAGGCCTGGTCGAACCACCACACCTTCGTCCCCAACACGCCACTGTCGCTCAGCGCGTCGCGCACCTCGGGTTCGACGGTGCCGAGGTCTTCGCCCACCACGAACGCGCCTGCCCGGGTGGCCTCGAGTCGGATGATGGCCAGCAGTTCGTGTGCCGGCAGCCGCACATACGCGCCGTCGGCCGGTGACCCCCCGGCGGGAATCCAGTACTGGCGGAACAGGCCCATCACGTGGTCGATGCGCAGCCCGCCCATGTGGCGGCACGCGGCACGAACCATCGCGATGAACGGTGCGTAGTGCTGCGCCCGTAGGCGCCACGGCACGAACGGTGGCAGGCCCCAGTTCTGGCCCGCCATGTTGAACGGGTCGGGCGGCGCGCCGATGGCGGCCCCCAGGGCCATCAGATCCTGGTGCAGCCAGGCGTCGGCGCCGTCGGTGCCGCATCCCACGGCGAGGTCGCCGATGAGTGCCACGCCCGCACCCGACGAGGCGCGATGCAGTTCGAGATCGGCCAACCACTGCAGCCAGGCGTGGAACTCGCACCCCGCGGCGAACTCGTGGTCGTGGATGGGCAGGTCGAGCACGGCGGGTGCGTCCGGGTGGCGGAGTTCCTCGGGCCACTCGCGCCACGACGGACCGTGACGGTCGGCCAGGGCGTTCCAGGTGCAGAACCGCCAGAGATCGTTGCCCTGCGCTCGGGCCCATCCGCGCCAGTCGGTGAGTGCCGACTCCTGCTGGAAGCGAGTGGACAACTCCTGTCGCTTCGCCGCCCACACACGGTCGCGGTCGATGAGGCCGCCCGGCTCGTTGGGGAGGCCGGCCGGTGCGGCCTCGCGCGTCGGGATGAGCAGCGGGTTGAGCCACCGTCGGGAGCTGGGGAAGTAGGGGCTGGTCTCCTGCGGCATCGACGGTGCCGGTGCGTGCAGCGGGCTGAGGAGCAGGGCGCAGCCACCCGCGGCGGCGACCGACTGGCCCAGCAGCTCCACGTCCGTGAGGTCGCCGATGCCCCACGCCTCGGGGCGCCAGAGCGAGTACACCTGCGCGGCGACACCCCAGCCGTACGGGGCCGGTGGACACTCACGTGGCGCGACGACCAGGCGTGTCGCCGGTCCGCCGTCGAGCGGTTCGAGTTGGTGATACCCGATGGGCAGGTCGTGGGGGAGCGCGTCGAACTCGCCCAGCAGCACGCCGTCCTCCAGCACGATGCGGCAGCGGCCGTTCAGGTGCGGCGCGTCGCCTTCGGCCACGAACCACAGCGGGTCGGCGGTGACCGGTTCGCCCATCAGTCGTTGCAGGTAGTCGCGAGTGTCGGGCGGGGTGTCGTGCCACTGCCCGTTCACGTCGTGATAGCCGGGCGAGATCCCGTACTGGTCGTCCACCACGCCATTGTGCCGTTTCTAGACTCGCCCGCATGGCTTCCTGGTCGGTCACCCGCAAACTGCGCAAGAACGCCGCGCAGCTGCGCGCCGCCCGCGACGAACTGGCCATCGCCGACGAGCAGTCGTTCGCCATCGCCGAGGGCGAGCCGGAGTTGCAGAAGATGGACCTCCACCGACAGGTGATGCGGGAGCGGATCGCCCGTCTGGAGGCCGAGCAGGACGCGCTGCTGGATCGATTGGGTTCCGGATAGACGCTCGTGCCTGCCAGAATGCCTGCGGGCCCATCCCGAAAGGAACGCCAACGATGACGATCCGAGTGGTGATCGCCGAAGACGAAGCCATCATCCGCCTCGATCTCCGTGAAACGCTGGAGGAAGAGGGCTACCAGGTGGTGGGTGAGACCGGCCGTGGCGACCAGGCGGTGGAACTGGTGCGCACGCTGCAGCCCGATCTCGCCATCCTCGACATCAAGATGCCGCACATGGACGGGCTGGAGGCTGCGCGCATCATCAGCCAGGAGCGCATCTGCGGCGTGCTCATGCTCACCGCGTTCAGCCAGCGTGAGGTCGTGGAAGACGCTCGCGACGCGGGCGCCCTGGCCTATCTGGTGAAGCCGTACCAGAAGAGCGATCTCATCCCGGCCATCGAGGTGGCCATCGGCCGCTTCCGCGAGTTGCAGCAGCTCACCGGCGAAGTCGACGCCCTGGGTGAGCAGCTGGAGGCGCGCAAGGTCATCGACCGAGCCAAGGGCGTGCTCATCGACGAGTGCGGTCTGAAGGAGAGCGAGGCGTTCACCTTCATCCAGCGCACCGCGATGAGCGAGCGCAGCCGCATGCGCGAAGTCGCCGAGCGCGTCCTCGACGGCACCCTCCGCCCGTAACCAGCCGATCCTCGGGACTCGTGTGCTCCCTTCATCTCGTTCATGTCATCCTCCCGCCGAAGATCCCTCGGTCGAGCCATGACACGAGTGAGGTCGGGGGCGATCAGGTGTCGATGGTGACGGAGAGGGCGACGAAGCGCTGCTCCAGTTCGTCGATCCACGTCGCCGGGGTGCCACCACCGGGGAGGTCGACGCGTGCCTCGGTGCGCCAGAGCGCGTCGCCGCACACGGTGCGCACGTGCCACGCCATCACGCGGCGGAGGTCCACCGTTCGACCCGCAGCGCGCTCGTACGAGTCGACCGTGTGCAGCAGCATCGCCACGGTCGCTTCCTGTGCCGGCAGATAGCGGAAGTCGTAGTGGGGATCACCCACCGACGACTCCTCGAAGTCGAGCACCCGCACCACTCGCCATTCGTCGTCGAACACGACGTTGTAGCCGTGGAAGTCGCCGTGCAACAGCACCACCTCGGTGGGCGACGCCAGCACGGTGTCGACCCAGTCGCACCAACCCCGCACCAGTCCGGCCTGCCGCCCGTCGAGGAGCGGAGCCAGTCGTTGCCGCAGTGACTCGGTGTCGGCCTGCGGGGTCGGTTCTGGCAGTGCCAGCCCGTGCGACTCGACCGCGGCGAGTGTCGCCGGCCGGTGGAGCGCTGCGAGCGTGCGGCCCAACTCGTCGCCGATGCGCCGTTTCGTCGGTGGATCGAGCCCGCCGGTGATCTCGAACGCGAGCGGGTGCCCGGGTTGCAGCGGGGCCACGAACATGGCCGGATCGATCGACCTGACGAGCAGCGGGGCGACCGGCGGACCGCCGGGGACCGAACCCACCGCCTCGATCACCGCGCCTTCGCGGACGAGTTTGTCAGCGGCCTCCTTGGACCAGGCGAACTTCACCACCCACTGGTCGTCGACGAACGCAGTGCCCCGCGACCAGAGTGGGTTGCCGGTGTCCACCCAGGAGTCGTGCAGCACCACGTGGCCACGGAGTGCGGGTGCCACCGCCGCAAGCGCGTCGCGAACCGACGCCTCCGACCGCTCGGGCAGCCAGGTCACCATCGCGGGCACTCCACTGTCACAGGGTACGCGTAGAGTCGCTGCCGATGAAGCTCCTTCTGCTCGACGGCAACTCGCTCACGTACCGGGCGTTCTTCGCGCTGCCCACCGACATGGCCACCGCGTCGGGGCAGGTCACGAATGCCGTGTTCGGCTTCACGTCGATGTTCATCTACATGGTGAAGGACCAGCAGCCCGACGGCGTGCTGGTCACCTTCGATCGGCCGGAGCCCACCTTCCGCCACGAGGCCAACCCGCTGTACAAGGCCCAGCGCGAAGCAGCGCCCGACATCCTGCGCCAGCAGATGGGCCTGGTGCGCGAGGTGCTCGCTGCGCTCAACATCACCGTGCTCGACCTCGCCGGCTGGGAGGCCGACGACATCATCGCCACTGTTGCCGAGAAGGCGAAGGCGCTGGGCCACGACGTGGTCATCGTCACCGGCGATCGCGACAGCTACCAGCTGGTGCACGACCCGCACGTGAAGGTGCTGTACAACAAGCGCGGCGTCAGCGACTACGCGTTGTACGACGAAGCGGGCATCCAGGAGAAGACCGGCGTCACGCCCACCCTGTACCCGCAGTACGCCGCGTTGCGCGGCGACCCGAGCGACAACCTGGAGGGCGTTCCCGGCGTGGGCGAGAAGACGGCCGCCAAGCTGCTCAACCAGTACGGCAGCCTCGACGGCATCTTCGCCCACACGGCCGAGCAGACCCCGAAGTTGCGCGCCTCGCTGGAAGAGCACGAACAGCGTGCCCGCTCGAACTTCGAGATGATGACCCTTCGTCGCGACGCGCCGGTGGAGGTCGACTTCGAATCGCTGGGCGTGCACCCCGACGACGCCGAGGTGAAGCGCCTGTTCGACTTCCTCGAGTTCCGCGCCCTGCACGACCGCCTCTACGAAGCGCTCGCCACGTTCGGCACAGCCGCCCCGGCCGGTGTGTCCACCGCCGAGGTGCTCGAGGCCGAGGTCGCCGAGGTGCTCGACCCTGTCGAGGCCGCCGCGCTCATCGCTGGTCGCGACACCCTCGATGCCATCGCGGCGTGGGAGGGCGACCCGGGTCGTAGCGATGTGGCCGGCCTGGCCGTGGTCACCGACCCGGCGTTGGGCGAAGTGGCGTGGTTCCCCGCGTCGGTGGCTCGCGATCCCAGGGTGGTGGCCGCGGTGGCCGAGCACGGTGGACTGCGCAGCCACAACGCCAAGGCACTCATGCGTTGGCTGCTCGGCCAGGGCAGTCCCGTGCCCGGATTGCGGCTCGACACCGCGATCGCGGCCTATCTCATCGACCCTGCCGACACCCGGTACGCCCTGCGCGACCTCGTCGCGCGGTACACCTCGTTCCAGCTGGCCGACGAGGGGTCGGCATCGTCCGGACAGCTCGACTTCGGCGGCGGTCCCGACCATCGGCAGCTCGCGGCTCGAGAAGCGCTCGCCGTTGCCCACCTGTCCGAAGCGCTCGAGCAAGCCCTCGAGCACCAGGGAATGAACCACCTCTACCGCACCATCGAGAACCCCCTGGTCAAGGTGCTGGCGAAGATGGAGCACGTGGGCATCGCGGTCGACGTCGCCGAGCTCACCGCGCTGAACCAGAAGCTCACGGCCGATGTCGAGCGCCTCGGTGTCGAACTGGTACGGGTGGCCGGTCGCCCGTTCAACCTGAACTCGCCGGTGCAGCTGCGCGAGATCCTCTACACCGAGCGCGGGTTGGCGCCGGGCAAGAAGACCAAGACCGGCTTCTCCACCGATGCCGCCACGCTCGAGAAGCTGCGCGACCAGTGGCCCGAGTTCATCGACCCGTTGCTGCAGTACCGCGAGGTCGAGAAGCTGCGTGGCACCTACGGCACCGGGCTGCTGGCCGAGGTGGCGCCCGACGGGCGCATCCACGCCACGTTCAACCAAACCGTCGCCCGCACCGGCCGGCTGTCCAGCGACCAGCCCAACCTGCACAACATCCCCGTGCGCAGCGAGGAGGGTCGGCAGTTCCGCAAGGCGTTCATCCCCGCACCCGGCTGCGAGCTGCTGGTCGCCGACTACAACCAGATCGAGCTGCGCTGCATCGCCCACCTCGCCCAGGACCCCGGGCTCATCGAGGCCTTCACCAGCGGCACCGACATCCACAACGCCACCGCGGCGCGTGTGTTCGGCGTGGATCCCGGGTCGGTGAACACCGAGCAGCGGTCGAAGGCGAAGATGGTGAGCTACGGCCTGGCGTACGGCATGGAGGCCTACGGCCTGGGTCAGCGGTTGGGCATTCCCACCGACGAGGCCTCGGTCATCCTCGACGCGTATTTCGTGGCGTTCCCCAACGTGAAGGACTACATGGAGCGCACCGTCGTGGAGGCCCGTATGCGGGGCTACACCGAGACGCTGTTCGGTCGCCGCCGTCCCATTCCCGAGCTGAGCAACAGCAACTTCCGCATCCGTCAGGCCGGCGAGCGTCAGGCCATGAACGCCGGCATCCAGGGCCTCGCCGCCGACATCTTCAAGGTCGCCATCGTCCGCCTCGACCAGGCGCTCGAGGACGAGGGGCTCGAGAGTCGTCTGATCC
>JACQZZ010000081.1 GCA_016213625.1 Actinomycetota bacterium | reverse complement strand
GGCCAGCGCACCGAGCGCGAACGGCACTCGCGGCGACGTGGCCTGGATGACCCACCCCATGAGCAGCGCACCGATCGGGGTGCTCCCGAACCACGCCATCTGGTGCAGTGCCATCACCCGACCCTGCATGGAGGGCTCGGTGGCTTGCTGCACCACGATGGTGTTCACCGACTGGAACGACGCCGACGCGAACCCGACCACGATGCTCATCGCGACGAACAGCCAGTAGCTGGGCATCACGGCGAGTGCGAGGCACGCTCCTGCGAACCCCACCAGCACCAACGCGAGGGTGCGCCGGGGGTGTGGTGTGATGCCGGCGATGTAGAGACCGCCGAGGATCGACCCGATCGCGCTGACGCTCATCGCCAGCCCGACTGCTCCGGCGCCGCGGTCGAAGCCGAAACGGACCATCGAGGGGAACGTGGTCTGGAAGTTGAGGGCGATGGTGCCGACGACCGCCATCACGAGCAGCGGCCGAGCGACGTCGGGGTGACTGCGCACATAGGCGAACCCCTCGCGCAGCTTGCCCTTCGTCCGCCCCGCCAGCGGGCGGGGTGTCAGCTCGTTCGACCGCAGCGCGATGAGGGCGGCGATCACCACCAGGTAGGAGGCGGCGTTGATGAAGAAGCCGATCTCGACACCGACCACCGCGATCAGGGTGCCCGCGACGGCGGGGCCGATCAGTCGCGACACCGAGTTGATGGTGCCGTTGGCGGCCACCGCGTTCGAGAGCAGGTCGGGGCCGACCAGCTGGAACAGGATGGCCTGCATGGCCGGGCGCTCGATGGCCAGCACCAGGCCGAGCATCAGCGTGAGTGCGTAGATCCACCAGATCGTGACGTGTCCGGTGGCCACCACGAGACCGAAGCCGAGTGCGATGACGCCGGAGATCGTGGAGGTGGCCACGAGCAGCCGGCGGTTGTCGAGCCGATCCACGAGCACGCCGGCGGGAGCGCCGAGCAGCAGCATGGGGAGGAACTGCAGCGCCATGGCGATGCCCAGCTGGTCGCTGCGATTGGTGAGCTCGAGGACCAGCCAGGTGACGGCGAGCGACTGCGACCACGAGCCGATGCTCGAGATGGTCTGACCGATGAAGTAGAGCCGGAAGTTGCGGTTGCCGAAGGCGGCGAAGCGTCGGGCAGGGTCGCTCACCGGCTTCGGGTGGGGTGTGCGAATCTCCATGCGGATCACTTTGACAGTCGTCCACCGATCTGGCAACGTGACTTGCCATGTTGGCAAACGATGGTGAGCCGATCGACACGCGGGTGCGTCGACGGCTGCGCGAACTCCGCACCGAACAGGGTCTCACCTTGCAGCAGGTGAGCGACCGGGCGCACATCGACGTGTCGATGCTGAGTCGTCTCGAGTCCGGGAAGCGCCGCATCTCGCTCGAGCACATTCCCCATCTCGCCGCCGCGTTGGGCGTCAGCGCCGACGACCTCCTCGGTGGGGCTCCCCCGGCCGACCCGCGAGTACGCCATCGCCCGGCCACGTACGACCACCTCACGGTGTGGCCGCTGACCAACCGCGGCCGGTCGGGTGGGAAGAACCTCGTCCGGGTGCGCATCAGCCCCAAGCGACGAACACCTCCGACCACCTTGCGTGTGCACGACGGACACGACTGGATGTACGTCACCGAAGGCCGCATGCGCCTCCTGCTCGGCGAGCAGGATCTCGTCATCGAACCCGGCGAGGCAGTGGAGTTCAGCACGTTGACGCCGCACTGGTTCGGTGTGGTCGACGAAGAGGTGGAGCTGATCGCGTTGTTCGGCCCACACGGCGAGCGCACCCACCTCCACGAGTGACACCCCAGGCGATCCCGCCACCACGTTCACGTCATGTCCCGACCGAGGATCGCTCGGTGTCTGAGGATCGCTCGGTCCACGCAGGACATGAACGGAAGAACTGGTGCGCCCTCGGAGGTCGGCGAGGAAGGCGTCGAGCGCGGCGTTGGTGGCCGCCGGTGCCTCCTGCTGCACCCAGTGACCGGCACCGGGCACGATGGTGGCGCCGCGGAAATCGGCACAGCCCGCACCGGGATCCGCGTACGAGTCTGCACCTGGGATCATCGCCCGCACCGGGTCCTTCTCGCCGCCGATGAAGCACGACGGTTGCTGCACCAATGCGCCGACGATGTCGGACGACGCGTCCACGTCGAGGCCCAGGGCCCGGTAGCGGTTGAAGCCACCCGTGAGTCCCGTGCGGGTGAACACTGCGGCGAGCTCGTCGAGGTCGGCGTCGGAGATGAACGACAGCGGTCCGTCGGGCGGCTCGGGCAGCAACGGCAGGAACGGCGCCCCGCGCGGCGCATCGGGCAACAGCGAGTTGGCCGGCGCGTCACCAGAGATGGCGAAGTACACGCGCTTCAGCGCGGCCCGCATGTCGCGGTCGAACTCGGCCTCCACGACGCCGGGCTCCTGGAAGTGCAGCATGTAGAAGAACCGGCCGGCGTAGAGCTGGTCGAAGATGTCGAGCAGCGAGAACGGCAGCGGCGGCGTGTGCGGCACGCTCAGCCCGGCCACGGCTCGCACCCGGTCCGGGTGGCGGATGGCGGCATGCCACACGATGGGCGCACCCCAGTCGTGGCCGAACAACACCACGGGCTCGTCACCGAGCGCCGCAGCGACGGCCGCGATGTCGCCCGCCAGTTCGCGCAGCGTGTAGCGAGCGATGTCGGCGGGGGCGGAGCTGCCGCCGTAGCCGCGCACGTCGAGCGCCGCGACCTGATACCCGCGCTCGGCGAAGTGCGTCACCTGATGACGCCACGAGTGCGGGAGCTCCGGCCAGCCCGAGACACAGAGGATGGTCGGCCCGTTGCCGGTGACCTCCACCCTCAGCTGCACATCACCGTTGCAGACCACGATCTCGTCGGCCATCACTCCCCCAGTCGACACGCCCTCGCGGACATCATGTCACTGGTCGTCGGGCGTGAACTCCAGCGACACCGAGTTCATGCAGTAGCGGTCGCCGGTGGGCGTGCCGAACCCGTCGGGGAACACGTGGCCGAGATGCGATCCGCATCGGGCGCATCGCACCTCGGTGCGCAGCATGCCCATGGTGCGGTCCTCGATCAGCTCCACGGCCTCGGGCCGCACCGCTTCGTAGAAGCTGGGCCATCCGCAGCCGGAGTCGAACTTCGTGCCGGCCAGGAACAGTTCGTTCCCGCACGCGCGACACGTGAACAACCCGGCGCGATGCTCGTCGAGCAGCGCACCGGTCCACGGTCGTTCGGTGGCGGCCTGGCGCAGCACGGCGAACTCCTCCGGGCTCAGCTTGCTCCGCCACTCGGACTCGTCGTGTTCCACTTCGTACGGCATTCGATGACTCCTCTCGGGGCACCAGTCTGCCGCGCGGATGTCGTCAGCTCGGCGCGAGGTCAGCAACCGCCGCAGCCGGATCGACACGAGGAACCGGTTGTGGACGAGCGCAGTACACGAAGGCGGCCGCGCTGTAGTCGTCGACCCGTTCGGCGATGCCCCACGCCGACATCGACGGCGGCAGATGATCCCGCAACCAGCCGGCGCCGGCGACTGGATTGGTGCGCTCGTAGTCGACCAGCGCGTCGTCCTGACCGACGAGAAATCCCTTCGCCCCGATCTGTTGGATCGTGACGCGGAGATCGCTCCGGAACACGATGGGGTCGGGCACGTGCCAGCGGTAGAAGCCGACGAAGTCGGGCATCGGTCGATTCCCGTCGGTCACCACGAGCGGGGCACCCCCGTACGGCGCGGCGTGCGCGCCCATTCCCCACGCGGTGCCGACGTAGTCCTCCAGACCGGTGCCGCAGATCGTGGGCAGCACATCGTCGCCGTCGAGGTAGATCTTCACCTCACCCTCGCCATACCAGTCGGCCGGGTCGATCACCCGGACCCCGACCACGCAACCGAGGAACCGTCCAGGTCCTTCCAACCCTTCGACGATGACGAAGTCGTCGCGCAACACCGTGGGGTTCTGGCGTCGAAACGTGACGTGGAGGTATCCCGTGTTCGCGGGCAGCGACGGCTGGAGCGTGTAGTCGATCTGGAAGTACAGCAGCGTCGATCGTTCGCCCGCGTTGTGGAACTCGACCCGGAGGCGATGGTGGAACGGGATGGGCACGTACGAGTTGAATCCCCGACCCTCCTGCACCGCGGTGAGGGCGCTGTGGAAGTCGACAGGGCGGCCGTGCGCGCAGCCGAAGAAGTCGAGCACGGGGACCGAGATGCTCGGTTCGTCGGCGTCGTCGTAGAACACCTCGAGGACGAGCGCGCGCAGCCGCTCGGGCGCGGCTGGGGGCACGGTGAGCCAGAGGTGGTTCACGGTGCCCGGACCTTCGATGTCCGCGAGGACGATGCGTTCGCCGCCACGAACACGTCGGTTCGGCGCGCCCTTCCGGCCGCCGTGTGCGGCACCACCGGCGCCCTTGTCACCGGTGGGATTCTCGAACGTGATCGCTCGCGAGTCGAGCGTGGTGTCGATGGTGGGGAGGTCGTGGAGTTCGAACGGCGGAGCCATCGGAGCATCATGCCAGGGTCCTGCGATCGCAGATCCACGTCCGAAGTCTGCTCAGCTGTCCGCATGCAGTTCGGCATCTTCTACGAACATCAGCTCCCCAAGCCGTGGAGCGAGGACGACGAGTTCTGTCTGCTGCGTGACGCACTCGCGCAGGTGGAGCTCGCCGACCACCTCGGGTTCCACTACGCGTGGGAGGTGGAACACCACTTCCTCGACGAGTACTCGCACTCGTCGGCACCCGAGGTCTTCCTGGCTGCGGCCGCCGCGCGCACGCAGCGGATCCGGCTGGGGCACGGCATCCGTCAAGTGATCCCGAAGTACAACCACCCCGCGCGCACCGCGGAGGGGCTGGCGACGCTGGACCTCATCTCCGACGGCCGGGTCGACTTCGGCATCGGCGAGGGCGCCACGCGCCTGGAGCTCCACGGGTTCGACATCCCCGCCAAGCAGAAGCGGGCGATGGCGCTGGAGGCTGCCGAGCAGATCGCCAACATGATGGTGCTGGATCCGTACCCGGGCTACACGAGCGACACGTTCTCCATGCCGTGTCGCAACGTGCTGCCCAAGCCGCGGCAGAAGCCACACCCGCCGATGTGGATGGCCTGCACCAACCGCGACACCATCAAGGTCGCGGCGCGCAACGGCGTGGGCGCCTTGGCGTTCAGCTTCGTCGACCCCGAGGAAGCGAAGTCGTGGGTCGACGTGTACTACGACATCATCCGCAGCGAGGAGTGCGTCCCGCTCGGCCACACCGTGAACGCGAACATCGCGCTGGTCACCGGCTTCTCACTCGACCACGACCGCGGTGAAGCCATCCGTCGCGGCCAGGAAGGCTTCGAGTTCTTCGGCTATGCGCTCAATGCACTCGTCGCCAACGACCAGGTGCCCGGCCGCACCACGGTGTGGCAGGAGTTCCAGGAACGCCGCTCACCCGACAGCGTCGACCGGAAGATCGCCGCGGCCGCGGCACAGGGCGACGATTTCGCCAGCTGCATCGGCACGCCGCACGACGCGGCACGCTGGTTGCGCCAGATGCGCGACGTGGGGGTGGATCAGATCATCTTCATCCAGCAGGCGGGCCGCAACCGGCACGAGGACATCTGCTCGTCGCTCGAGCTGTTCGCCGCCGAGGTGATGCCCGAGTTCGTCGTCGACGAGTCCGAGCGACAGCAACGCAAGGCCGCTGAGCTGGCGCCGTTCATCCAGGCCGCACTCGCCCGCAAGCAGTGGATGCGCCCGCTCGAGGATCACGAGATTCCAGTGGTGCGGGCGTCGGTGGCGAAGGCGCAGACGTCGGGCAGCCTGACCTGACCGACCGCTATCGGGTCTGCAGCAGCTCGAGTCGTCCGATCTGGCCGAACATGCTGGCCAGGTCGAGATACACCCGCTCGTTGGTGATGCGATCGCCCTCGAAGAAGAACACTGCGATGGTGGGCACGCGGAACGCCTTGCCGGTGGGCGGTTGACCCAGGAACGGGCCGGTGTTCGTACCGAGGAGCTCGAACTCGGCGATCACGGTGTCGTCGCCGGCGCAGTGGAATCGGGCGTTCTCGTGGCGCTGGTCGGGGAAGGCCTCCCGCTGGCGACGGTGGTAGTTCCGCACGGCCTCCTCACCGTCGAAGATCTGGCCGGTGGGCATGATCTCGTAACGAGGATGGCCGTTGAACGTGCCGATGCAGGTGTCCCAGTCGTGGTCCACCTCCGACTGGAAGTGCTGCGCGAGCACGGCGAGGCGCCGTTGTTCGAGGTCGTGGTGCGTCATGACAGTCCTTTGGCCGAGCCGGTCGAGCACCAGCATGGTCGAGCGCGCCGAGCTCGCGCCACGTTCCTACACTTCGCGTCGTGACGCATCACCTCGCAGAGTTCAACATCGCACGGCTGCGGGCGCCGCTCGACGCACCGGAAACGGCCGAGTTCACGTCGGTGCTCGAGGCGGTGAACCAGATCGCCGAGGTCAGCCCCGGCTTCGTGTGGCGGCTCACCGACGATGGCGCTCGGTCCGCCAGCTACGTGGACGTGTACGACGACCCGCTGCTCATCGTGAACTACTCGGTGTGGACCGATCTCGAGTCGCTGCGCCACTTCACGTATCGCAGTGGGCACGCCTCCTACTTCCGTCGTCGTCGGGAGTGGTTCGAGGACGGCTCGTCTCGGTTGGTGTGTTGGTGGGTCCCCGCCGGAGAGGTGCCCTCCATCGACGAGGCGACGCGCCGCCTCGCCCATCTCGAGGAGCACGGCCCCACCCCCCACGCGTTCACGTTCGCCGCGCCGTTCGCCGAGCACGACTAGGTTCGGACCATACGGCTCATCGACGCCGGTTTCGCACTCTGAGCACCGCTCCCTGAGCATCGTCGCTCCGCTCGGAGTAAGGTGAGCAATGGAGAGGACATCTCTTCATCGCGTTGCTCCGGACCCTGGTTGCGCCTCATGCCGACCAGGAGGTGAACGGAGTGACAGCCACACACGCTTCGTCGTCATCCCTCATCGGCAGTTCACTACGCCCGAAAGGAGGGACCCATGTACATCGGTGGTGGAGCAGTCGTACTCATCCTCATCATCGTCGTCGTCGTGCTGGTGATGCGTCGGTGAACCCCCGACCCGGTGGATGACCATCGGACGACCTCGTATCCGAACTGGGTCGAGCAGCCACCCGGCAGCTCGACCGCTGACAAGGAGAAGGACATGGACAACAAGGACCAGGCAAAGGGCCGAATCGAGCAGGCCATCGGCGACCTGACCGACGACAAGGACATGAAGCGCCGCGGCAAGGCCGACGAGAGGGCCGGCAAGGTGAAGGCCTCGATCGACGACCTGAGCGACAAGGCCCACGACCTCGTCGACAAGGCCACGGCCAAGCTGACGAAGGACTGATCGCGCGCAGCGCCGGGGGCCTGAGCACCGACTCAGCCCTCCGGTGTCGCAGCGCGTCGAATCGAGCACGAGTGCCGAGGAGCGGATGATGACCGATGCCAATGACGCAACAATCGGGCCGCAGAGCAACTGGACGAGGACTTCACCGGCATCGACGATCCGGTCACCAGCGTCGGGTCACCACTCCCGAGGCGCGCACGACGTGGGGTCGACCTGCCCCAACATCGCGCCGAGCTGACCCGAAGTGGCGATCTCGTTCCGGTCGGCGCGGCTCAGGCGCACCAGCCGCGCGACCTCGTCCTCGTCACCCTGCGCCAACGCCGCGCGCCAGCGAGCGAGCGTGTCCTTCGTCTCCGGCAACGGTTCGGTCACGTCGCGCCTCCAATGGCGGTCGGGCGCAACCAGGGTCCGGAGCAACGCAGCAGGAAGCGGACACGCTTCCCACCAGCAACCTACTCCTACGACCGTTGCGCACCAAGAGGCCGATGGCCACCCCCGGTGGGTGGTGACCTGCACTGGTAGGGTCGATTCCGACAACGTTGAGTCGCTCGAGACCCTGGCGGTACACGGAAGGTCCGGAGCGACGACCGATGCGACATCCAGCGAACCGATCACACCGCGGCACGGTGTCCAATGGCCACTGATCGTCGGCTGCGCATCGTCAGCCGCGTCGTCGCGATCGACGGGAGTTCGCTGGAGGCTCGACGGCTGTGCGAGGTGTCCGCGGAGATCACTGCCACGAGTGGTGCCGGCATCATGCTGATCGCCGGCGGCGCATCGCGCGGTTCGGTGTGCACCTCCGACAGCGTGAGCGACCAGCTCGAAGACCTGCAGTTCACGTTGGGCGAGGGGCCGTGCATCGATGCCTGCCGCGACGGGCGGGCGGTGCTCGAGCCAGATCTCGTGAACCCTGCGACGTCTCGATGGATCGCGTTCGGCCCACCCGCCATCATGGCGGGAGCGCGCGCGGTGTTCGGCTTTCCGATCCGCGTCGGGGCGGTCAGTCTGGGAGCGCTCAATCTCTATCGCGATCGTCCAGGGCCGCTCACCGAGGAGCAACACGCCGACGCACTGGTGTTGGCCGACGTGGCGGCAGAGGTCATCCTGCTCCTGCAGGCCAACGCGTCTCCCGGCGAGTTGGCCGCCGAACTCGAATCGAGCGCCAGCTTCCACTACGTCGTCCACCAGGCATCGGGCATGGTGTCCGCCCAACTGGAGGTGAGCGTCGACCACGCCCTCGTTCGCCTCCGGGCACATGCGTTCGGCTCGGGTGTGCCGTTGCTCGACGTGGCCAGGAGCGTCGTGGACCGGACGCTCCGATTCGACCCCGTCACCGGACTCGGTACCGACCGATGAATGCGCACGCCGTATCCTTCGGTCGTGTCGGCGACGGTCACACTCGACCCCGCTCACTGGTGAGCGACACCTACCACTTGGAGCGCTCGTGAGATCCAAACAAACGATGGTCGGCGAGACCATGGTGATGCTCGCCGACAACCTCGTCACCAACTTCGACGTCGTCGATCTGCTCACCACGCTCACCGATCGTTGCGTGTCGATCCTCGGGGTGAGTGCTGCCGGCCTCATGCTCGCCGGACCCGACGGCGTCCTGAGGGTGATCGCCTCCTCCAGCGAGCAGATGCGACTCCTCGAGCTCTTCGAGCTGCAGACCGAGCAAGGACCATGCCTCGAGTGCTTCCAGACCGGTCACGCGGTGAACCACTACGACCTGGCGAACGCAGTGGAGCGGTGGCCTCGGTTCACCCCCGAGGCGCTCGATACGGGGTTCCGCTCCGTGCATGCACTGCCGATGCACCTTCGCGACGACGTCATCGGCGCGCTGAACCTGTTCCACACCCAACCCGACGGCATCGACACCGACACGCTCCACGCGGCGCAGGCGTTCGCCGACATCGCCACCATCGCGATCCTGCAGTACCGGGCCACCCTGCAGTCCCACGAGCTCATGGACCAGCTGAACACTGCGTTGAACACCCGCGTCGTGATCGAGCAGGCGAAGGGCATCGTGGCGGAGCGATCGCAGGTCGACATGGAACAGTCGTTCGCGATGCTGCGACGCCACGCCCGGAACAACAACCTCAGGCTGGCCGACGTGGCCGCGGCCGTGGTGCGCGGCGCGCTGAACCCGACCGCGCTCACCGAGGGGTGAGGTCAGTACTGACCCTTCACCACGAAGTACGAGCCGCGGATGGTGCCGGCCAGCTTCGACTTCTGACGGGCGAACTTGAACTTCGCATCGAGCTCGGCGGGAACGTCCATCCCTTCTGACAGCTTGAAGCCGACCGCCCGCTTCTTCGGGTCCTCCAGGTCGTACATCAGGTTGATGGACAGGCCGCTCTCGTAGAACACGTACGAGAAGCGAAGTGTGTCGACCTGGAACTGCGTGGCCTCCAGCGGTCGCGACTCGATGACGATGTCGCGCTCCAGCAGCACCTTGTGCACCAGGTCGACGACCTTCTTCGCCTTCGACGCCGGCTCGACCGTGAAGTCGTGGTCGTACTTGTTCTTGAAGTAGCGAGCCTCGTTCGCCCGCAACCCGGCCAGTGCGTCGACCACCGGTGACGACTCGAGTCCGACTGTCGAGACGTTCTTGAAATCCACCACGTACGCCATCTGACCCCTCCCGGCTCCGAGGCATCGGGGACCTCGGAGGAATGCTCACGCTAGCCCTGTCTCGTGTGACGCGACAGACTGCTCCGGTGAACGTGCTGCCCGAGAGCCGGCACCTGTCGCGAGCGAAGGATCTCGCCGACTCGCGCTACGCCGAACCCCTCACGGTGGACGACATGGCTCGAGCCGCGGGTCTGTCGAGAGCGCACTTCAGTGTTCGGTTTCGCGAGGCCTTCGGGGAGGCGCCGCACCAGTACCTGTTGACCCGCCGGCTGGAGCGGGCCGCGTCGCTGCTGCGCACCACCGACTGGTCGGTGGCGTCCATCTGCATGGCCGTGGGGTTGTCGAGCGTCGGCTCGTTCACCACGAGCTTCGGTCGGATGTTCGGCCTCACCCCCACCGAGTACCGGCGCTCGTTCCCGCCGGCGGCCGCGCACGCTCGCGTGCCGCTGTGTCTGGTGAAGGCGTACGCCCGCCCGCAGGTCCGAACGTTTCGAGAAGACTCCCGCGGAGCGGCCGAGTACAACGGTGCAGACACGGTCGGCACCACACGACCGGCCGACAACGTCAACAACAACGACAACGACAACGACAAGGAGTCGCAATGAAGATCGCCACCACGCAGGTATGGGTGCACGACCAGGATGTCGCGCTCGAGTTCTACACGAAGAAGCTCGGCATGGAGGTGCGCAGCGATGTCACGGTCCCGGAGATGGGCAACTTCCGCTGGCTCACGGTGGGGCCAGTCGGCCAACCCGACATGTCCATCGTGCTGATGGCCGTCCCGGGTCAGCCGATGATGGACGACGCCACTCGCAGCAGCGTGCTCGACGTGATGGGCAAGGGCTTCGCCGGCGCGGTGTTCCTCACCACCGACGACGTCCAGGCCGCCTACGAGGAGTTGAAGGCCCGCGGCGTGGAGTTCGTGGACCCGCCCACGCCGATGCTGTATGGCATCGACTCGGGCTTCCGCGACCCATCGGGCAACACCTTCCGGCTCACCCAGCTCGACCCTTCATTCGGCGCCTGACGTTCGGTTGCGCCCGGCGTTCAGTTGCGCGGCGTCAGGACACAGAACTCGTTGTCGTCGGGGTCGGCCATGACGACCCACGGCACGTCGCCCTGGCCGATGTCGAGTCGCCGCGCACCCAGTGCGATCAGCCGCTCGACCTCGGCCTGCTGGTCGCCACCCGCGACCGGAGCGATGTCGAGGTGCAGACGGTTCTTGGGCGGCTTGGGGTGCAGCGGAGGACCACCCCAGGTGATCATCGGGCCGGTGAGGTCGGGCGCCCGGATGGCGGTCTCCTCGTCCTGGTCCCACACCAGCGGCCAGCCGAGCGCCTCGCTCCAGAAGTAGCCCACTTCGCGCGTCCCGTCGCAGGTGATCGAGCCGAAGCGCCCGCACGTGGACAGGAAGTTGTTGGTCGGCTCGATGATGCAGAACTCGTTGCCCTCCGGGTCGGCGAGCACGACGTGCGTCTCCTCCGGACCCTGGCCGATGTCGATGTGCCGGCCGCCCAACTCGATCAGTCGCTCGACGGTCGACATCTGATCCTCGAGCGAGGTGGTCGTCAGGTCGAGATGGAGCCGGTTGAGCAATGCGCTCTTCGGTTCCGGTACCCGCCCGAAGTCGATGGTGAACCTCGTGCCGTCGGTGGGTACCAGGCTCACGACCTCGCCGTCGTCGTCGCCGACCTCCCAGCGCAACGCCTCCGCCCAAAAGCGCGCCAACCGAAGCGGGTCGTTGGCGTCGAAGCTGAGCGCGACCAGTTGTGCTGCCATGGACGCACCGTAGTGAACCGGAGGACGCGTCCGTTCGAGGAATTCTCGGTGGGACGTGTCGAGAACGCGAGCTTCGCTCCGTCCTAGTGTGACGACGGCCAGAGGGGTCGTCGACCCAGAGGAGCACACCATGGCCAAGTACCTGTTGTTGAAGCACTACCGCGGCGCGCCGGCGCCCGGGAACAACGTCGCGATGGACCAGTGGACGCCCGCGGAGGTGGACGCCCACATCCAGTTCATGCGCGACTTCGGAGCCCGGCTGGAAGCCAGCGGCGAGTTCGTCGCAGCGGATGCGCTCTCACCCGAGGGCAAGTGGGTGCGCTTCGACGGCGAGGGCCGGCCGCCGGTCACCGACGGGCCGTTCGCCGAGACGAAGGACCTCATCGCCGGTTGGATGATCATCGACGTCGACAGCGAGGAGCGTGCCATCGAGCTCGCCGGCGAACTGTCGTCGGCGCCAGGGGCAGGGGGACGGCCGATCCACGAGTGGCTGGAGCTCCGACCGTTCCTCGCCATGCCCCCCAACGTCACCGACTGACGATGCTCGACGCCGACCTACGCGACCTCGTGCCACAGGTGCTGACCGTCCTCGTCCGTCGCGGCGCCGACTTCGCGACGGCCGAGGACGCCGTGCAGGAGGCGCTGATCCGAGCGACGGTCGCATGGGGCGACACACCTCCTGACGACGCGAAGAGTTGGCTGATCACCGTCGCCTGGCGAGTGTTCATCGACATGGCGCGTTCGGACGCCTCTCGACGTGATCGGGAGGAACGCTTCGATGCCGAACGCCCGAGCGAGCTGGCACCCAGCGTCGACGACACGCTGCGTCTGTACTTCCTGTGTGCACATCCGGGACTCAGCGAGTCGTCCGCGGTGGCGTTGACACTTCGAGCAGTGGGCGGGCTGACCACTCGTCAGATCGCACAGGCGTACCTGGTGCCGGAAGCCACCATGGCGCAGCGCATCAGCCGTGCCAAGCGGCTGGTCGGTGAGGCCGGGCTCGAAGGCCAGGGCGACCCGAGAACCGTGATGCGGGTGCTGTATCTCATCTTCAACGAGGGGTACACGGGCGACGTCGACCTCGCGGCGGAGGCGATTCGTCTGACTCGCCAGCTGGCGATGGCGAGCGACGAGCCCGAGGTGCACGGGTTGCTCGCCCTGATGCTGCTGCACCACGCACGGCGAGCGGGGCGCACCGCACCCGACGGACGGCTCGTGCCGCTCGCCGAGCAGGACCGCACGCGCTGGGACGACGACCTGATCGCCGAAGGGATCGTCGTGCTCCAGGCCGCACTCGGTCGGGAGCGGCTCGGCGAGTACCAGGCCCAGGCCGCCATCGCTGCGCTCCACGCCGATGCGATGAGCGTGGAGGACACCGATTGGGTCCAGATCGTGGAGTGGTACGACGAGTTGCTGCGGTGTGCCGACACGGCAGTCGTCCGCCTCAATCGAGCAGTCGCCGTCGGCGAAGCCGAAGGTGCCGATGCGGGGCTCGCAGCGCTCGCCGAGATCGACACGCACGTTCCCCGGTACGACGCGGTGGCCGCGTACCTGCACGAGCGGCGTGGTGACCTTCGGACGGCGGCGCGCCTGTATGCCGACGCTGCCCGAACCGCTCCCAACCAGGCAGAACGCGACCATCAAGTGCGACAGGCGGCACGGGTGAACGAACTGTTGTCGAAGTCACCCTCCGCCGATCGTCGAGGTATCGAGACGACATCCGTCACGGGTGTCCAGACGACAGGAGAAGACCCGAGATGCAGTTCCTGATTTCCGTGCTCGACGACACCACCAACTCCGCGAGCTCTGCCGAGATGGCCGCCATCGATGCATTCAACGATCGGCTCGTCGCCGGCGGTCACTGGGTGCTCGCCGGTGGCCTCACCGCGCCGAGCGCCGCCACGGTCATCGACGGTCGCGGGGAACGGCCGGTGTTCACCGACGGGCCGTTCATCGAGACGAAGGAGTACATCGGTGGCTTCTGGGTGATCACCGCGCCCGACCTCGAGACGGCACTCGCGCTGGCCGCCGAGGGCTCGCAGTGCTGCAACCGCAGGGTGGAAGTGCGTCCGTTCCTGGGCGACTGATCGGGACTCAGGACAGCGACACGCAATAGTCTGCAGGCCACGCACCACATGACAGGCTGGGACTCGTGAACGGAAGATCGCCAGCGTGACGCACCAGCCCACCGACCCGCTCATCGCATCACGCCCCATCCGTCGCCGACTGGTGTCCATCGAGGCCGCCGCGATCGCCGGCATCGTCTGCGCAGTGGGCTGGGCGCTGTCGCTGCGCGGGCTGCTCTCGGCACCCGGCATCGGCGCCACAGATGCAGAAGTGACGGAGTACTACTCACATCGATCCAACGGCACCACCGCACTCGTGTGGCTGCAGGTGTTGGTCATCGCCACCATCGCCTTCCTGTGGTTCGTGGGCGTGGTGCGGAACCGCATCGGCGACCGCGAACCGCGCTTGTTCGGCACGGTGTTCTTCGGGTCCAGCATCCTGCTCGCGACCCTGGTGTTCGTGGGCACCGCACTGCTCGCGGCCCCGTCGATGTTGCTCGTGGTCAGCGACGAGACACCGAATGCCGACGCAGTGTCGCTCATGCGAGCGAGCGCGGCGGTCGTGCTGTCGGTGTTCCTGCCGCGCATCGCCACGCTGTTGATGTTCTCCACCGCGGGTCTGGCACGCGCCACGGGCGCCTTGCCCAAGTGGTTGGTCTGGCTCACCTATCTCATCGGCGCCATCAGCTTCGTCAACGTGAGCGTCGCCACTCCCAGCGTGTACGCGGTGCCGGCGTGGATCGCGATGGTGAGCATCGTGCTGCTCGTGCGCCGTCCGCCCCAGGGTTTCGAACTCGAGTCCCCGCGAACCTGACTGCGCGCAGCCGAACTGAAGTTCCGACGTCGGAACCTACGTTCGCGTGTGGGCCAGGGTGGCGCCTCGGGTGAAGGCGTGTTCGTTCACGGCCGCCAGGTCGGCCTTGTTGCCGACGGCGGTACGGATGGTGGCCAGGAAGGTCTCGGTCGGGAACAACTGCGTCACGGCCTGCAGCGCACCGAGCGCGACGACGTTCTTCACCACGGGGGCGCCGAGGTCCTTGGCCACTTCGGTGAACGGCACGCCGACCAGGCGCACACCGTCGGCCAGCGTGTCGGGTACCGCGCCGATCACGGAGCTGTCGTAGATGATCACTCCGCCAGGGCGCACCGTCGGCCCGAACTTGGTGAGGCTGGGCGCATTGAACGCCACCAGCACATGTGGATGTGGCGCGGCGGGTGCGAGCACCTCGGTCTTCGCCACGTGCACGTCGGCGTACGACGTGCCGCCTCGCGACTCGGGGCCGTAGCTCGGGATGTGCGTGGCATCGAAGCCCTCGCCGATGGCGGCGCGGGTGATGAGCATCGCGGCCGTCTGCGCTCCGTCGCCACCGGCGCCGGCGAGCTTGAGGCTGATGTCGTCGGGATCGAGGTGCACCGGGAACTCGGTGGCGAATCGAGTCGGCTCATCGGTGGTGGCACCCAACACCTCCAGTGTCCGCTCCGCGTCGAACGTGGGCGTCGGGATGGTCGGGTAGCGCGCCCCATCGGTGGTGTCCTTCTTCACGCCCAACGGGAAGACAGGTTCCATGTGCTCGTGCACCCAGGCTTCGGCGGCCTCGGGTTCGAGGTGCAGATGGATCGGGCACTCGGAGAGCACCTCGATGAACGCGAAGCCCACCCCGTCGACCTGTAGCCGGAGCGCCTTCTCGATGGCGCGCTTGGCATGCGTGCGGTGCTTGTTGTCGTAGAGCGCGACCCGTTCGACGAACACCGGGCCGTCGAGCCCGGCGATCATCTCGGCCACCTTCAACGGCTGCCCGGCGAGCAGGCCGCGACCGCTCGGTGAGGTGGAGGTGGGCTGGCCGAGGAGCGTGGTGGGCGCCATCTGGCCGCCGGTCATGCCGTAGATGGCGTTGTTGGCGAAGATCACGGTGATCGGCACACCGAGCTGTGCGGTGCTGATGATCTCGGCCAGACCGATGGACGCGAGGTCGCCGTCGCCCTGATAGCAGATGACGATCGAGTCGGGGTTCGCCGTCTTGTGCCCGAGCGCCACCGCGGGAGCGCGACCGTGCGCGGCCTGCGAGTTGCCGACGTCGAAGTAGTAGTACGAGAACACCGAACACCCGACGGGCGACACCAGCACGGTGCGGTCCTGTACGCCGAGGTCGTCGATGGCCTCGGCCAGGAACTTCTGCACCACCCCGTGGCCGCAGCCCGGGCAGTAGGTGGTGGAGTGTGCGTGGAGGCCAGCGGCGTGATCGTGGCGCTCGAACTGGCGGTAGAAGACCGGCGACGACATCAGCGCACCCCCCGCAATCCCTGCACGTGTTCCACGATCTCCTCCTGCGAGGGCAGGATGCCGCCCTGGCGGCGCACATGGCTGATCGGTGGAGCGTGCACGTCGGCATGGCTGAGGGCCAGCCGCATCTCGTCCTCCAGCTGCCCTTCGCTGGCCTCGACCACCACGAGGTGGCCGGCGTCTGGCAGCACCTCGCACAGGGCATCGATGGGGAACGGCCACACGGTGATCGGGCGGAACAGCCCCACCCTCAGCCCCGCCGCGCGCAGCTCCCTCACCGCGCCTTTGGCCAGTTGCGCCGGGGTGTTGCAGGCGACGAGCACCACGTCGGCGTCGTCGCAGTGGTGCAGGTCGGCGCGCTGTTCCTTCGCAATCATCCGGGCGTACTTCTCGTCGAGCTCCTGGTCGTGCCGCTCGAGTTCCGCTTCGGACAGTTCGATCGAGCAGATCAGGTTGCCGCGATGCGAACGGTCACCGGCCACGGCCCACTCGGGGATGCCGGGCACCACCATGCGATCCGGAAGCAGCACCTTGCCAGTCATCTGACCCAGGTAGCCGTCGCCGAGCACGACGACCGGATTGCGGTACTCGAACGCCAGCTCGAAGGCCAGCATCGTGCAGTCGAGCATCTCCTGCGGCGTCGCCGGCGCGAGCACGATCGCGTGGGTGTTGCCGTGGCCGAGACCGCGGCACGCGAGCTTGATGTCGGCCTGCGCCGGGGCGATGTTCCCCAACCCGGGACCGCCACGCATGATGTTCACGAACACCGCCGGCACCTCGGCACCGATCATGTACGAGATGCCTTCCAGCATGAGGCTGAAGCCGGGCGAACTGGTGAAGGTCATGCACCGCTTCCCTGCGCCGCCGGCGCCGTACATGATGTTGACGGTGGCCACCTCGCTGACGGCTTGCACGAACACGCCGTCGAGCGCGGGCAGCACCTTGGCCATCAACTCGGCACCCTCGGTGGACGGCGTGATCGGGTAGCCGTACACGTGGCGGCAGCCGGCGAGCACGGCACCCACCGCGCTGGCGTACGTGCCCTTCACCACGAGCGGCGCCCGGGCTGGCAGGTCGAGCATCGAATCGGGCATCGGCTCGGGCGTGGGTGCATCGAACGGTCGCTTGCCCCCCAACAGCGCAGGGTCCATCAGCGCACACGACGACTGCCCGTCGGCCGGTTGCAGGCCGAACGGTTCGGGACACGCGTCGAAGCACAGACCGCAGCGGTTGCAGTTGGTCAGGTCGATCACCACCGGCACCAGTCCGGTGACGGGATGGATCTCGGTGCCGACCGAGATGCAGTCTTTCGTACACGCGGCGAGACAACGGCCGCAGCCCTTGCAGTACTCCGGCAGGAGCGACGGTAGTGGCCTCTCATCGATGCTGGTCACGGCATCACCCCCAGGACAGCGGGTACCGACATCGGCACCGGACAGTGGAGCAGTGGCTTCGTAGCCCGATCATGCGCCCGGGAGCACCACCCGCCTAGGGCCGAGTGGCCCGGGACAATTGGCCGGGCACCGCGGGGCGTGACGGCGCCGGGCCTGCGTACGGCTCGATGGTGCCGTCGATGCGCGCCACCAGGTAGTCACCGGCAGGGATGGGCTGATACCTCGGCGACCCGGTGATTGCGCTGCTGATCGGCTCGACGACCGTGTCGGGATCCGGGTTGACGAAGAACGGGATCGACACTCGGTGGGCGGTGGTGGAGGCGAGCACCCGGTGCGGCGTGCTGCGGTATCGGTCGTTGGTCCACCGGGCCAGCATGTCGCCGACGTTGACGATGAGGCTGCCCGCCGGCGCCTCGACCGGCTCCCACTCGCCGCCGATCGGCTGCACCTCCAGGCCCGGCACCCCGTCGGTGGCCAGCAGGGTGAGTGCGCCGTAGTCGGTGTGCGGCTTGGTGGGGACGGCGAGGTTGCCGTCGGCGTCGGGCGGCGTGGGCAGATAGTGCAGGAACCGCAGCCGACACTGCGGCCGTTGCATGCGGACGGCGAAGAAGTCGCCGGACGCCCCGAGTCGGCTCGCCATCATCGCCAGCAGGGTCGCCGCGACCGGCAGCATGCACCGCTGGTACGCCCGCACCTCGTCGGCCATCAGTGCCGGCACGGCCACTTCATCGGTCATGCCCAGGTCCATGTACTCCGTGAGATGCGACTCGCGGTCACGGTCGAGCGCATGGCCGATGGCCGGGACGTAGCCGTATCGCTCGATGCGCGGAGTGCGTTCCTTCTCGCCCTGCGGCAGGTCGAAGAACGCACGCGTCGTCGAGTACAGCGCCGTCATCTCCTGGTCGACGCCGTGGCCGACGATCACGAAGAAGCCGGTCCCCAGGCACGCCTGGTCGATGGCGTCGGCGGTGCGCTCCATCGCACCGGGCTCGGATGCGAGGACCGGAGCGAGATCGATGACCGGCACAGCGACCATCACCGCACACTACGCACGACTCCGGCACGGCGGTGCGCGGCGTCGTACGATCCGCCCATGTCCGAGCACTCATCCGCCTTCGCGTCCGTCGGCCTCTTCACCGGAGCACCTCAGCACGAGACCTTCGACCGCCTGTACCGGATGCTGCCGAGCAGCCGGCTCACGGCCAGCGCGGCGCCGCACCAGTTCCCTGATGGCGATCCGCTCGACCTGCCGGCAACCTTCCGGTTCGCCGGCGCGGCAGTCGACACCGAGCAGTTCCTCGACGTCACCGACACGGCCGCGCTGCTGGTGTTGCGCGACGGTGCGGTCGTGCACGAGCAGTACCGGTTGACGGGCGGGCGCGACGTGCAGTGGATCTCGTGGTCGGTGGCGAAGAGCTTCGTGTCGGCGTTGGTGGGCATCGCGGTGGAGCACGGCCACATCCGTTCCATCGACGACGCCATCAGCGACTACATCGACACCGAGCCCGGCTCCGCCTACGACGGCGTGCGCATCAAGGACGTGCTGCAGATGTCGTCCGGTGCCCGGTGGAACGAGGACTACAGCGATCCCACCTCCGACATCGTTCGCCTCGGCGCCGCCATGGGACCCGGCGGCAGTCTCGATGCCTTCGTCGCCTCAGCGGCACCCGACGTGGCGCCCGGCACGGTGTGCCAGTACAACTCCACCGACACCCAGGCACTGGGCGCGTTGCTGGTGCGCGCCACCGGCCGCTCGATCACCGACTACATGCAGGAGCATCTCTACGAGCCACTTGGCATGGAGTCCGATGGCTACTGGCTGCTCGACGCCCACGGCCGCGAGATGGCGTTCGGTGGGCTCAACCTCACCGCCCGCGACTTCGCCAAGCTGGGCGAGCTCTATCGCCGTGGCGGCGAGTGGAACGGGTGCCAGGTGGTGCCGGCGGCGTGGGCCGCGGCGTCGGTCGTTCCTGATGCACCGCATCTCGAATGGGGCGCTCCCGTCATCGCCGGCGAATCGCTGCCCGACGGCTACGGCTACCAGTGGTGGCTCATCTCGGGTGGTCTCGACCAGTACAGCGCGATCGGCGTCTACAACCAGTGGGTGTTCGTCTCACCCCGCGACGGCGTCACCATCGTGAAGCAGTCGTCCACGCGCACGTATGGCACCACGATGGGCGAGGAGACCAACTACTCGGGCGCGCACGAGGCATTCCTGCAGGCCGTCGCCGCCCATGCGGCGGGCCGCTGACCTCACGCGGAGGGAGAGCCACCGAGATAGCTGTCGGTGAGCAGCTGGGGATTCGCCCGGAGACGCGCCTCGCGCTCGTGCACGGCGGTCTCGCCGCGCAGGAGTGACCACCGGGTCAGTCCGCCTCTGCCGGCTGATCGCCGCACCCGAGCGACTCGATGAACGCCGCGAGTTGTTCCGGAGCGATGGCACCGACCTCACTGTCGCCGGGGAAGCTGCCGTTCAACACGTCGGCACGGAACGCCGTCAGGGCGCGCACGCGTTCCTCCACGATGCGCCGTTGGAGCGAGGCGACGTCGCCGTAGGTTCGGGCGTGGCGCGGGACACGCGGGCTCTCGCCGACGATGTCGGACTGGAACAGGAACATCACGTCGGCGTCGCGACCCGACCCGAGCGAGATGGTGGCCATGCTCGTACGTGGGGTGATCTGGGCCAGCACCTGTGCGGGGATCAACTCGCACTCCACCGCGAACGCGCCGGCGTCCTCGAGCTCCTGGAACTGACGCCACAGCGTGGTCGCCTCGTCGGCCGTGCGGCCCACCATGCGCACGCCACCGAACTGGTTGGACCGCTTGGGCACGAACCCGAGGTGACCCATCACGGGTACGCCCTCGGCGGCGAGCAGTCGCACGGCATCGAGGCGGCGGGCGGTGATCACCGCGTCGGCGCCGGCGCTCAGCGAACGGAAGGCGGTGGCGAGCAGGTCGTCGAGCGTGACCTCGCCACCGAAGTCGATGGCCGCCGTGACGAACAACCGGCTCGAGCCGCGCCGCACGTCGGGCACTGCGCCGGCGAGGCACACCACCATGTCGATGCCGGCAGCCTCGGCCGCTGCGGCCTCCTCCTCGGTGCCGGCGGTGACCTGCACGTACTGGCGGCCGCTGCCCTTGAGCGCGGCAATGGCGCCGACGGTGACGGTGCGATGGGCGTCGCGCCCGTTGAAGTCCAAGATCCTGGTCATCGGGCCGGGACGCTACCCGACCGCGACGACCACGATCCCAGACGATCAGCTCACGGCGTCAGGCGCCGACGCGGATGAGCTTCTTGTTGACGAACTCGTCGGCGCCCCAACGGCCGAGCTCGCGGCCCGAGCCGGAGCGCTTCACGCCACCGAAGGGCAGTTCGGGACTGTCGGCGCCGACGATGTTGACGTACACCATGCCGGCCTGGATGGCGTCGGCCACGCGGGCGGCCTGCTCGGGGTCGGTGGTGAACAGGTACGAGCCCAACCCGAAGGGCGTGTCGTTGGCCAGCTCGATGGCTTCCGCCTCACTGCTCACCTTGAAGACCATCGCCACCGGGCCGAACAGCTCCTCGTGGAACGCGGGGTTGTCGCGGGTGACACCGGTGAGCACACCGGGCGGGAAGAACGAGCCCGAACGCTCACCGGCCGTCGTCAGCTGCGCTCCGGCTGCCACCGCACTGTCGACCTGCGAGGCCAGCCGCTCGGCCGCGGCGAGCGACGAGAGCGGGCCGATGGTGATGCCGTCGTCGGTGGGGTTGCCCTGCTTGGTGGACAGCACCGCGGCGGTGAACTTCTCGACGAACTCGTCGTACAGGTGGTCCATCACGATGAACCGCTTGGCGGCGTTGCACGCCTGGCCGCAGTTGTCGACACGAGCGAACGCGGCCTTCTCGACCGTGGCGTCGAGGTCGTCGGTGGACAGCAGGATGAACGGGTCGGACCCGCCCAACTCCAGCACGACCTTCTTGAGGTGACGACCGGCGATCTCGGCCACCGCGGCACCGGCGCGCTCGGAGCCGGTGAGCGAGACGCCCTGCACGATGGGGTTGGCGATGCTGTCGGCCACCTGCTCGTTGGTGGCGTAGATGTTGGTGTACGCCCCCACCGGGAAGCCGGCGTCGAGGTAGATCTGCTCGATGGCCGCGGCCGACTCGGGGCACTGCGGCGCGTGCTTCAGCAGCACCGGGTTGCCGATGATGAGGTTCGGGCCGGCGAAGCGGGCGACCTGGTAGTAGGGGAAGTTCCACGGCATGATGCCCAGCAGCACGCCCAGCGGGCTCTTGCGCACGATGGCCGAACCCTCGCCGCCCATCAGGGTGATGGGCTCGTCGGCAAGGAACGTCTCGGCGTTGTCGGCGTAGAACTGGTAGATCATGGCGCTGAAGCCGATCTCGCCCAGCGCGTCGCCGATGGGCTTGCCCATCTCGCGGGCGATGATCGCGGCCAGCGCGTCCTGCCGCTCGTTGTGCAGGTCGGCGACGCGGGCGATCAACGCGGCACGCTCGGCCACGGAGGTGCCCCGCGACCAGGTGCGGAAGGCATCCTGCGCACCACTGATCGCGGCGCCGAGCGCCTCGTCGGTGATGGTCGGGTACGTCTGGACGGTTTCACCGGTGGCGGGATCCACCACTGCGTAGCTACTCACGACTGTTCATCCTTCTTCGGTAGTTCGCGCCCGTCACGGACGCGAGTGCCAGAAACCGTACCCCGTCGGTCAGCCGGGCAACTCCACGCGCGGGCCGTCGGCGATGTCGGCGGAGATCGCCACCCCGCCGAGCCACGCGGGCCGCTGCGGTTGCGTGCCGGCGACCAACATCTGGCGCCACTCCTCGTCGGTCAGCCGCGGTGACTCCACCGGTTGCCAGAACTCGTAGTACGCGTAGGTCGCACCCACCGCGAGCTGGAAGCCCCCGAACCCATCGGGCACGATCACCAGGATCGCCTCCGGCAGTCCGTTGGCGAGCTCGAGCGTGAAGAACGACGACCGGAAGATGTCGCTCACCAGCGCTGCGTTCTCGTCGACACCGGGCACCGCGCCGGCCGCGCGATCGAGGTCGGACGACTGATACCAGAGCAGCTCGAGCTCGGAGCCGAAGTCGCCGAGTCGTGCGTTGTCGGCGTCGGAGGTGGCCTTGCCCGCCAGCTCGGTCGCCGCGATGCCGGCCAGCCAGGTCGCCAACTCGCCATAGGCCGTGAGGAGCGACGCGTTCGCTTCGGTCAGCAAACCTCGTGTGTCCAGCCCGTCACTCATCAGGTCTGCCAGTGCCGCGAGTCGGCCGAACGCGACCGGGTCGGGTTCCACGAAGTGCCGGGGTGTGTACGGCGGCGGCGGCGGGCCCTCACCTTCCCCAGCGGTGCCCTGCTTCGCGTACAGCAGCGTGTCGTGCTTCAGCTCGGTGTAGGAACCGAAGCCGGTCTGCAGCGACTTCGCCGCCCACGCTGCGGTCTGCATGAAGTCGGGATACGCCACCGAGCGATCGGAGAACTGCGGCTCCAACGCGTGCAGCCACCCGTCGTAGACGGTGCCTGCCCAGTCGTCACCGCTGCGCGAGCCGACGACCGTGCGCATCGCCTCGAGCTGGTCGGGGTAGTTGGCGTACTCGGTCTCGCCCGCGTCGGTCTGCACCTGGGTCGCGAGCGACGAGCCGAACACGGAGGCGAGGTCGAGCGGTGAGGGTGAGACGCGCCGGTTGTCCTCGGTGCCGACGTTCGGCCATGTGAGCTGATCGAGGATGTACGAGTCGAGCACGAGCCGCGCGCCCATCACTCGCACCGATGCGTTCTCCGGGTCGATTCCCACCGGGCGCATCTGCTGCAGTTCGTCGGCGACATCGCCGACCGAGGTGTCGGTGGCGAACGTGGTGACGTCGTTCAGACCACCAGGCACCACGGTGGTCGCCGCCGTCAGTGCCTCGACCGGCGTGTAGTCGTCGGCGACCCCCACCAGGAACGACGTGGTGTCGTAGATCGACTGCCAGATCGCAGTGATGGAGGGATCCGACGTCGCGACGCGCGTGGCGAGCAGGCCGAGCCGCAACGAGTCGATGTCACTCACGTAGAACGCCTGCTGTCCGAGCTCCGACATGGCCCGGAAGTAGCGCTCCAGCGTGTCGCTGGCGGTGTAGTGACTACGGGGCCGGAACTGCGTGTAGTCCACACAGCCGGTGAACGCGCTCGGCAGTTGGCATTCCACGAACCCGGTGATCGGCGAGGTGGTCGCCTCTGCTGCGTCGGTGGCGAGCGCCACCTCGGCACTGGCGCGGTCGCTGATGGTGCCGACGTCGAGGCCGAGCAGCGTCGCCGCCGCCTCGTAGAAGCTGACCACTCGCAGCGCACTGTCCTCGAGGTCGGTGCCCGCCAGCTCG
>JACQZZ010000083.1 GCA_016213625.1 Actinomycetota bacterium | reverse complement strand
CGAGAGCGGTGCGAGGAGGGAGCGCATGACATGAGCATACTGTGAATGAGAATCGTTCTCAAAGCGATGGGAACCGTTCTCATCCGGTGAGAATCGTGGGTAGTCTGAGCACGTGTCCGTACCGCAGCAGCCCGCTCCGCCGATGCTGTCGTCGTCGATCGCCGCGTCGGTGGTGCAGGCACTGGCGGTGCGCGAGCTGCGCCTCACCGCGAACCGTCGTGCCGTCCTTGCCGCGCTCGAGCACGGTCAGCGGCCACTGACGACCGAAGAAGTGGCTGTTGCGTCATCCGTGCCGGTGTCCACCGTGTATCGCAATCTCGCCGAGTTGGTCGAGGCGGGCATCGTCGCTCGGGTGGCAGGCGCGAGTGGCGGCGATCGGCACGAACTGGCCGAGGCGTTCTCCGAGCATCACCACCATCACCTGGTGTGCATCGAGTGCGGCATCGTCACCGACTTCACGCCGAGCGCCCAGCTCGAGCGATTGATCGAGAAGGAAGTGGGCGCCTTGCCCGACCGTGTCGGCTTCGAAGTGACGCACCACGTCTTCGACGTGCGCGGCCGATGCCGAGACTGCACCAGAACTTGAGTTCGAACGTCGGAACTGAAGTTCGCGTGCAGGGTCAGCTGAGGACGGAGGCGTCGCGTCCGGCGCGCCAGTCGGCGCCGTGGGCGGCCAGCCAACCTGCCACATCGGCCGGTGCCAGCGGACGGGCGATGAGGTAGCCCTGCGCCATGTGACAACCGAGCGTCTTCAGCGCCAGCAGCTGCGCTTCCGTCTCGACGCCTTCGCCCACCACCCGAAGGTCGAGCGCGCTGGCCATGCCCACCATCGCGGCGATGACCGCACGGTCCTCGGCGTGGTCCACCACACCGGCCACGAACGAGCGGTCGATCTTGATGGCCGCCAGCGGGTAGCGGCGGATGTGGGTGAGCGACGAATAGCCGGTGCCGAAGTCGTCGAGACACAGCGACGCACCGAACGCGCGCAGCTCTTCGAGCGTGTGCTCCGGCGAGACGCGACCGCCGCCGGCGCGCCGGGTGAGCGTGGCGTGCTCGGTGATCTCCACCATCAACTGACTCGGGTCGATGTCGTAGTCCGCCAGGATGGTGGTGATGCGGCCGCACAGGCCACGGTCGGCGAGCTGGGCCACCGAGAGGTTCATGCCCAGCCGCAGCTCGGGGTCGAGTCCGCGGACGGAGGAACAGGCCGAGCGGAGCACGACGTCGCCGAGCAACAGGTCGAGCCCAGCGTCCTCGGCCAGGTCGAGGAAGGCCGCCGGCGCGAGCACGCCCAGTTCGGGATGATGCCAGCGCACGAGCGCTTCGAGGCCGGTGGTACGGCCGGTGGCGAGCGAGACGAGCGGCTGCAGGTACGCCACGACTTCGCCGCGCTGCAGCCCCGCCGCCAGGTCGTCCGCCAGCCGGCGCCGCTCGTTGGCGTTGCGCTGACGCTGGCTGACGCTGCGTTCGGGCTCGCCCCGGCGAGCGGCCTTGGCTTCGTACATCGCGAGGTCGGCATCGGCCAGCAGCCCGGTGACCGTGGCGTCGGTGTCGGACAGTGCGAGGCCCACGCTGGCGGTGACGCGCACGGGTCCCTCCGTGAGCAGGTACGGCATCGACAGCGTGGCGTCGATGCGCTCGCACAGCGCCGCGCCGTTCGCTCGGTCGGGCACGTTGTAGGCGAGCACGACGAACTCGTCGCCGCCCACTCGGGCCACCAGGTCGCCCGGGCGCACGATCTGGCGCAGGCGATCGCTCACCACGCGCAGCAGTTCGTCGCCGGCTTCGTGGCCGAGGAGGTCGTTGACCGGCTTGAACCGATCGAGGTCGATGAACACCACGGCCGCCGTGTCGTGTGCTTCCACCACGTGCTCCAGCTGCTCGAGGAGCACCGACCGGTTCACCAGTCCGGTGAGGGCGTCGTGGCGGGCGAGGTGTTCGAGGGTGCGGCGGGTGAGGTGAAGGTCGCTGACGTCGTAGCCGGTGACCACCAGGCCGGACACCACCGGGTCGTCGAGCAGGTTGACGATCTCGAAGCGGATGGGCTTCGGTGGGGAGTCGGGGTCGTGCATCCGCATGCCGACCTCGCAGCTGACAGTGCGCGTCGCGCTGCCGGCCTTCTCGATGGCCAGTGCCAGTTCGGCAGCGCCGTCGGCGTCGCAGAACGTGATGAGCGGGCGGCCGACGACATAGGAGATGTCGTGGCCGAGCAGTCGGGTGAACGCGGCGTTCACGCTGGTGACGTTGCCCGCGCGGTCGAGCAACAGGGTGATGGACGACGCGTGCTGCACGACCTGTTGGAACCGCACCGTGTCGTTGGCCGCCACTTCCCACATCCGTCGACGGGTGACGTCGCGGGCGGCCACCACGAGCCCCTCCACGCCGGGCACGTCGATCGCGTTCCTACCGAGAATCTCCACCCACTTCCACGTGCCGTCGGCCACGCGGACCCGCACTTCGACCGGGGTGCCGACGCGCTTGGCCTGCATCGTGCCCGTCGACGACACCACGCTGGCGACATCGTCGGGATGGATGAGGTCGAGGATGCTCTTGCCCAGCCAGTGCTCGGGTCGCCAACCGAACGAATCGGTGCCCGCGGGGTTCACGTACAGCAGGCGAACGTCGGTGTCGACGACGAGCACGGGATCGGGCAGCGCGTTGACCAGCGCAGCAAAGTCGACAGGATCCGTCATCACCCTCATTATCGGTCGTGAACTGAGTGTGAACAGAGGATCTTGGGCAGTTTTCTGTGGAGAACGTCAGGGAACCTGCGCCGGCTCGACCTCGGCAGGGGCCGGGGTCGACTCGGTCGCGGGGCGATCTGGGCGCAGGAACATCCACAGCACGGGCACGAGATAGGCGAAGTAGGCGATGACTCGGATGCGCTCCGGGTCCGCCGACCAGCCGAACAGGCCCTTCAGGAAGTCGTACAGGGTGCCGCTGGCGAGCGGGCCGGAGGTGATGACCCACATCGGTTCGAACAGCCAGCCGTCCTCGATGCCGACCAGCTCGCGCAGCTCGTGGACGGCCTTGCCCACCAGGCCGGCGGCGAAGAAGATGAGCAGCACGCCGGTGATCTTGAAGAAGACCCGCAGGTCGATGTTCTTGCCGAAGCGGTACACGAGCACGCCCACCACGGCCGACACGGCGAGGCCGAGCACGCCCCCGAGCACCACTGCGGCCCCCGAGGAGGAGCCGGTCTCGGCGCCGAGCAGGAACAACACGGTCTCGAAGCCCTCTCGGGCAACGGCCACGAAGGCGATCATGGTGACCGCGCCGGCGCTGGTGGCGCCGTCGACCTTCGAACGCAGGTCGCCGCTCAGCGAACGGGCGTTCTTGCGCATCCACAGGATCATCCAGGTGAGGACGATGGCCGCGGCCAGCGCCAGGAACCCTTCGATGGCCTGTTCGGACTTGCCCTCGAACTCACCGACGAGCGTGTTGAACAGGATGCCGGTGATGACACACACCACGGCGGCGATGGCCGCACCCGTCCACACGGCACCCGTGCGGTCGGCCCTGCCGGTCTTGACGAGGTACCCGAGCAGGATGGCGAGGACGATGGAGATCTCGAGCCCCTCGCGGAGCGTGATGAGGAATGCAGCGGACATGGATGCAAATGTTAGGCAAGCCGAACATTCTTCGCAAGTCGCGCTTTCTTCTTCCGTGTGTCGTCAGCGCGTGCCCCACACGAACCGGTGGGTGTGGATGCCGAAATAGGTGAAGCTCTCCACGCTGCGGACGTCGGGGATGGCCCGGATCTCGTCGTCGAGGACGGCCAGCAGCCGGGCCGAGTCCTCGCACAGCACCTCGACGAGTAGGTCGAACGAGCCGGAAGTGAACACCACGTAGATGACGCCGCGGATGTCGGCGATGCGGTCGGCCACGGCTCGCACGTTGCGCTCCACACGCACGCCGAGCGCTGCCATGACCGGGTAGCCCAGTGCCAGCGGATCCGTGACGCCCACCACCTGCACCACGCCGGCGTCGAGCAGGCGTTGGACGCGCAGGCGGGTGGCGGCCGGGGAGAGGCCCACCATCTCGGCCAGGTCGGCGTAGCTGGCGCGCCCGTCCTTCTGCAGCGCCTCCACCAGTTGGCGGTCGATGGGGTCGAGCGGGGTCATCGGTTCCAGTGTCACACGATGCCCGCTGACAGCCCGAAGTCGATGGAGATGTTGGCGCCGGTGATGGGCGCCGCGGGGGTCTGGGCGAGGAACCAGATCAGTTCGGCCACCTCGGCCGGTCGGATGAAGCGGGCGCGGCGCGCTTGCGGGTAGCCCGCGAGCAGGCGCTGCAGGTACTCCTCGGGATGGTCGCCACCGAAGTCGCGTGCCTGGCCGTGCAGCATCGGTGAGTCGACGTCACCAGGGCACACCGCGTTCACACGGACACCCTGAGGTGCGAGCTCGAGCGCGAGCGCCTTGGTGAGGATGCTCACCGCGCCCTTCGACGCGCAGTACACGGCGGCTCCCGCGTTGCCCTGGATGCCGGCATCGCTCGACAGGTTGACCACGCAACCCTCCGCGGCGGCGAGGTGGGGGACGGCGGCCGACGTGAGGAAGTAGAGGCCCTTCACGTTCACGTCGAACACGCGGTCGAAGTCGTCCTCCGTGGTGTCGGTGCACGGCCCTTCGGTCCACACGCCAGCGGCGTTCACGAGCGCGTCGAGTCGTCCGCCCCAGGCCACGGTGCGCTCCACTGCGGCACGGCAGTCGGCCACCTGTCGGAGGTCGGCCTCGATGCCGAAGACCGACGGGTCGGCACACGGTTGGCGGTCGACGCCGGCCACCCGCCACCCGCCGTCGGCGAAGCGCTGGGCGACCGCACCTCCGATGCCGCCGGCCGCGCCGCTGACGAGCACGACGCGATCGGTCATGCTCGCCACGAGCGGTCCTCGGGCAACGAGTTGCCGCCGTCGACCACCAGGAGTTGGCCGGTGATGTACGACGCGGAGGGGTCGGCGAGGAACCGAACGGCCGCGGCCACCTCCACCGGCGTGCCCGAGCGGCCCAACGGTGTGAGGACGCCGGCGCCCTGCTCGTGAATGGTCTGCGACGACGTGGCGATCCAGCCCGGCGCGACGGCGTTGACGGTGATGCCGTCGGCCGCGTACTCCAGCGCCACGGCGCGGGTGAAGCCGTGCATGCCGGCCTTGGCGGCGTGGTAGCCGGCGTCGCCCACGAAGGCCTGCACCGGGCCCGAGGTGCTGGCCACGTTGACGATGCGTCCGTACCCGCCTGCACGCATCGCAGCCAGCGCTGCTCGAGTGACTGCGAAGCACGTGGTGAGGTTGCGGTGGATCGCATCGCTCCACTGCTCGTCGGTGAGGCGATGGGCGAGCGTGTCGGTGGGGTCGCCGCCCACGGCGATCATGCCTGCGTTGTTGACGCAGATGTCGAGGCGGTCGGCCACCTGCAACGCCTGGTCGACCACCCGCTCGGCGCTGCCGGGTTCCATGAGATCGGCGACGACACCGACGACGTTGCCGCCGACGGCGACGAGTTCGCGTGCGCGGTCGTGGATGCGGTCGGTGGTGCTGCACAGCACGACCGCGGCGCCGTCGGCGACGAGCGCGCGTGCGGACGCGAAGCCGATGCCGTCGGGGCTGCCGGCGCCGGTGACGAGCGCGACCTGTCCGGCGAGGTTCACGAGCGCAACGCCTCGACCGCGTCGCGGAACACCTTCGTGTGGAGTGCCACGTCGTCCTCCGTGTGGTGTGGCGACATCAGCGCCATGTTGTGGAACGGTGTGAGCAGGATGCCACGGTTCACCGCCCACAGGTGCATGAACTGGTCGAGGTCGTGGTCGATGGCGGCGGCGGCCGCGGCGCCGTTGGTGGGCGGTGGACAGAACCAGTACTCGGCGCGGCCGCCGAGTTGCTGCACGTTCCACGGCAGGTCGAAGTGATCGATGGTGTCCTGCACGCCGGCGGCCCACGCCGTGGCCAGCGGGATCATGTGCGCGAAGTCGTCGTCGCCCAGCGTCGTGGACAGGGTGGCCCGCACCGCCGCGAGGGCGAGTGCGTTGCCGGTGAGCGTGCCGCCGACGCCGCTGACGTCGACGGACTCGCCGCGCAAGGTGGGCATGATCCGCTCGGCCATCTCGGTGGTCATCCCATAGGCGGCCGCCGGCATGCCGCCGCCGATGGTCTTGCCGATGACGAAGAAGTCGGGTTCGAGGCCCCACGCCGCGGTGGCGCCGCCGGGGCCGACGCAGATGGTGTGCGTCTCGTCGATGACCAGCAGGGTGCCGTACTTCCGGGTGAGCGCGCGCAGGGCTTCGTGGAACCCGGGCTGGGGGAGCACGATGCCGATGTTGGTGAGCGCCGGCTCGGCGAGCACGCAGGCGATCTCGCCCGTGGCGAGTGCGGCCTCGAGCGCGTCGAGGTCGTTGAACGGCACCACGACGGAGGTGTGTGCAGGGTCGACCTGCGGACCGATGCTCCCTGGACGTGACCGTGGTTCGCCGTCGGGTCCGATGACCACGAGCGTCTCGTCGACGCTGCCGTGGTAGCACCAGTCGAACACCAGCACCTTGGAGCGACCGGTGAGGTGACGGGCGAAGCGGAGCACGAAGCGATTCGCATCGGTGGCGGTCATTGCCATCTGCCAGATCGGCAGTCCGAATCTGCGGGCGAGTTCGGCTCCCACCCAGGCGGCGTCGGTGCTCGGCAGCATGGTGGTGATGCCGCGCAGCGCTTGCCGATGTAGCGCCTCGGCCACCTGCGGCAGCGCATGGCCGGTCATCGCGCCGGTGTCGCCGAGGCAGAAGTCGACGTACTCGTGACCGTCGACGTCGGTGAAGCGCGCCCCCGAAGCCGTGTCGAAGAACAGTGGGAACGACCCCGGCCAGCGGGTCATCCACGCCATCGGCACACCGCCGAGCAGGTTGGCGGTGGCGTCGTGGGCCATGGTGGCCGAAGCGGGGTGCAGGTCGATGAACCGCTGTTCCTCCTCGGCGAGCAGCGTGGCGAGTCGTTGTCGATCGATCATGATCGAGAGGCTATCACGAGTGATTCGACAACGATATTGGATATTGACGAGCGAATCGCTCACCGCCGGCCATGCCTCTTCAGACGGTCCCTCATGCGGCCCGTCAGGCGGCTCGGGTGAGGGGTGGGCCATGGGTGGTGCGTGCGCCGCCGGGTCGGATGACGGTGAGGGTGCGGTCGGGGTGGATGACGAGTTGCCAGCCGCCCTCGTGGACGAGGTGATGATGCGTGGCACACAACGGCACCAAATTGTCGATGTCGGTGCAGCCCAGGTCGCGGGTGAACCAGCTGACGTGATGGGCCTGGGTGTGCTCGAACGGCACATCACACAACGCACACGTGCGGTACAGCACCCGGAGCGCACGGCGCTGTGCACGGTTCGCCAGGCGGGTCTCGCGACCGAGGTAGATGCGCACCCCATCGGCCGACACCACCACCGGAGCGACCGTGCCCAGGCACGCCCAGCGGCGCACCGTCTCGATCGGCAACCCGAACCTGCCCAACCCCGCATCGACGATCGAATGCTCGTGCCGGTGCCCGGTGACGAGTGTCTGTTCGTCGATCAACACCGTCACCTCCGGCAGGCCCGACGCACCGTTGCCCTCGGAGATCGCCAACAACGCCAACGCGGCCAGATGATCCTGCCGCTCCCACGGGTCCTTGGGTGCGTCATCCGGGGTGGCGTCGTGGAACAGGGTCTCGATCATGTTCCGGATGCGGCCCTCCAACTCGGTGCCGCGCACCGCATCGAAGCGGCCCGCCAGGTTCCACATGCCATCGGCACCGTGCCACCACCGCAACCGG
>JACQZZ010000078.1 GCA_016213625.1 Actinomycetota bacterium | reverse complement strand
TCGGCCTTCCAGCCCGGGATGGTGGGGACGAGCATGGCCAGGTTGGTCTTGCCGCACGCGCTGGGGAAGGCGGCGGCGATGTACTTGCTGTCGCCCTGGGGGTTGGTGAGCTTGAGGATGAGCATGTGCTCGGCCAGCCAGCCGTCGTCGCGCGCCATGACCGAGGCGATGCGCAGGGCGAAGCACTTCTTGCCCAGCAGGGCGTTGCCGCCGTAGCCGGAGCCGAAGCTCCAGATCTCGCGGGTCTCGGGGAAGTGCACGATGTACTTGTTGTCGGGGTTGCAGGGCCACGCGGAATCGGCCTGGCCCGGTGCCAGGGGAGCGCCCACCGAGTGCAGGCACGGCACCCACTGGTTGTCGCCGAGCACGTCGAGTGCGCCCTGGCCCATGCGGGTCATGATGCGCATGTTGGTGGCCACGTAGGCCGAGTCGGTGAGCTGCACGCCGATGTGAGCGATGGGCGAGCCCAGCGGGCCCATGCTGAAGGGCACCACGTACATGGTGCGGCCCTTCATGCAGCCCGTGTACAGCGCGGTCATCTCGGCGCGCATCTCGGCAGGGTCGCGCCAGTTGTTGGTGGGGCCGGCGTCCTCGGCCTTGGTGGAGCAGATGAAGGTGCGGTCCTCCACGCGTGCCACGTCGCCCGGATCGCTGTGCGCCCAATAGCTGTTGGGGCGCTTGGCTTCATCGAGCTTGGTGAACACGCCCGCATCGACGAGCACCTGGCACAGGTGGTCGTACTCCTCCGCCGAACCGTCGCACCAGTAGATGTCGTCGGGCTGCATGATCGCTGCCCACTCGGCCACCCAGGACTGCAGGCGCTGGTTCGTGGTGGTTCCGCTCATACGAGGCTCTCCTTCGGGGGAACGCTGGCACGCCGATGTGCCAGGCCCATTGTGTCAAACCAGCGAACAAAACGAGAAAAGCCCGGCCACCAGGGCCGGGCTTCGTGATCAGTTGTTCCGATCGGGCCGATCGGAACGGGTGATCGGGCAGGTCAGTGGGGCGTCTCCATGTCGGCCTCGCTGCCGAGGCGCAGCTTGGTGGCGCGGCCATCGGCGTTGAGCTCGAACACGACCCGCTGCCCCTGCCGGAGCATGCGGAAAATGGAACCCACGAGCGCATCGCTCGCCAGGTCGAACTCGGGAAGGTCGCCCGTGTCGGCGACGACGATGCCGTCGCCCGACGTGGGATCGAAGCTCTTGACGACGCCCTGCACCGCTGGCCTCAGCCGGCCTTGACGATCTTGCCGCTCTTGATGCAGCCCGTGCACACGTTGAGCCGCTTGGGTGAGCCGCCCACGAGGGCGCGCACACGCTGGATGTTCGGGTTCCAACGACGCTTGGTGCGACGGTGGGAGTGCGACACGTTCATGCCCCAGCTCGGGCCCTTGCCGCACACTTCACACACTGCTGCCATGACACACTTCTCTTCCACGCAGATCGATAGAGCGGGACAAAGCTACCAGCAGCACCCCCCGGATCACCACGTCGCCGTGCCGGTGTCGCCAGTAGTGTTGCGGCGTGCCCACCTTGGAACGATTCAGCCACGAGGCGCTGCGCCACACCGTCATCACCTTCCGTGATGCGATGAAGGCCCATGCGCCCGGCATCAACAAGCTGAACGTCTACCCGGTGCCCGACGGCGACACGGGCACCAACATGGCCCGCACGCTCGACGCGGTGGTCGCAGAGCTCGACGGTGCCGAGCTGGAGATGGACTCCACGTGCGACGCCATCTCCCACGGCAGCCTGATGGGCGCCCGTGGCAACAGCGGTGTCATCCTCAGCCAGATCCTGCGAGGGTTGGCGTCCACACTCAAGGGCGGCGCGGAGGCCACCGGCAGCAAGGTGGCGGAGGCCCTGAAGGCCGCCAGCGTGTCGGCGTATCAGGCCGTGCTCAAGCCCATCGAGGGCACCATCCTCACCGTCGTCCGCGAGTCCGCCGACGGCGCGCATGCCGCGGCCGAACGTGGCGAGTCACTGGCGGGCGTGCTCCACGCCGCTCGGCTCGCCGGCAAGTCGGCGCTCGATCGCACGCCCGAGATGCTGCCCGTGCTGAAGGACGCCGGGGTGGTGGATGCCGGTGGCGCCGGCTTCCTGCTCCTGCTGGATTCGGCGCTGCACGTGGTGGATGGCGTGCCCATCCCCGAGCCCGAGGAGTTCGACGGTCCGTCGGCCGAGCAGCTCGACGCAGCGGCGCACCGCCATGAAGAGGGCGAGGTCGACGTCAGCGAGCTGCGCTACGAGGTCATGTATTTCATGGACCTGTCCGACCAGCACATCCAGGCCTTCAAGGAGGGCTGGGGTGAGATCGGCGGCAGCATCGTGGTGGTGGGCGGCGACGGCATCTGGAACTGCCACGTCCACACCAACGACATCGGCGCGGCGGTGGAAGTCGCGCTGGATCTGGGTGGCCGGCCGAAGCAGATTCGCGTCACCGACCTGTTCGAGGAGATGGCCGAAGAGCACGCGCAGCGCGAAGCGGCGCTCGGCCACCATGCGCCACGCGCCGGTGCCGGGCTCCCGCCGGTCACGTGCGCCGTGGTGGCGGTGTCCAGCGGGCAGGGCCTCAGCGAGCTGTTCGGCCAGCTGGGTGTGCAGGGCGTGGTCACCGGCGGTCAGACGCTGAACCCGTCCACGGCCGAACTGCTGGCTGCGGTGGAGGCCGTGAACGCGCAGCAGGTCATCGTGCTGCCGAACAACAAGAACATCATCCCGGTGGCCGAGCAGCTCGACGCACTCACCACCAAGACCGTCGTCGTGGTGCCCACCCGCAGCATGCCCGAGGCGCTCGCGGCCCTGGTGCTGTACGACCCCGAGGCCGACGCGGCCGAGAACGGCGCCGAGATGGCCGAGGCCGCCGAGTCGGTGGCCACGGGCGAGGTCACCCAGGCCGTGCGTGCCACCAACAGCGACGCCGGCCCCATCGGCGAAGGCGACTGGATCGGCATCGTCGGGGGAGCCACATCCGAGGTGAAGGGCATCGTGGCGGTCAGCGGCTCGCTCGATGGTGCCACCGTGGCGCTGTTGGATCACCTGGTGGGCCCGGGCAGCGAGATCGTCACCGTCGTGGAGGGCGTCGACGCCACCGCCGGGCACACCGATGTCATTCACGCCTGGCTCGACGAGCACCGGCCGGGCGTGCAGGTCGAGGTGCACCGGGGCGCACAGCCGCTCTACCCGTACCTCTTCGGCGTCGAGTGATCCGCTCTCGATGAACGACTCGGCGCCACCGCTCACCCTCCGCGATCTCGCCGGGATCGGCGTCGAGCGGCTGAAGGGAGTGGGCGACAAGAAGCTGGCGTCGCTGCACGAGGTGGGTGTCCACCACGTACTCGACCTGCTCACCACGTATCCGCGCCGTTGGGTCGACCGCACCAACGAGTGTCGGGTGAGCGACCTCGTCCCGGGCCAGGAGGCGCTGGTGCTGGTGGCGGTGCGCAGCGTCAGCAAACGCATGGGGCGCAACCGGCGCAGCATCGTCGAGGCCGTGGTGGGCGACGGCAGCGGTCGTTTCCACCTGGTGTTCTTCAACCAGCCCTGGCGGGAGAAGCAGTTCCGCGAGGGCCTGCAGGTGGCGCTGTTCGGCAAGCCCGAGGTGTATCGCGGTGGCCTGCAGATGACCAACCCCATCGTCGATCTCATCGGCGATCGCACCGGCAAGATCGTGCCCATCTATCCGCAGAGCGAGAAGGCGTCGCTCAGCACCTGGGAGATCGCCGGCTGGGTGGAGGACGCACTGCGCAAGTGCGAGCCGCGCTCCATCGCCGACCCACTTCCCGCCGACGTGGTGCGCCGGTTGGGCATGGTCACTCGTCACGAGGCGCTGAAGAGCATCCACCTGCCCGAGACCTACACAGAGAAGGAGGTCGCCCGCCGCCGGCTCGCGTTCGACGAACTGCTGCGGGTGCAGACGGTGTTGGTCATGCGCAAGCGAGCGCTCGAGCGCGAGGCCAAGGGCATCCGCCACCAGGTGCAGGGTGAGTTGGTCGGCCGCTTGCGGTCAGCGCTGCCGTACGAACTCACCGGAGCGCAGCAGCGCGCGATCGGCGAGATCGAGGCCGACCTCGCCGGCCCGCACCCCATGCACCGGTTGCTGCAGGGCGACGTGGGTGCCGGCAAGACCCTCGTGGCCGTCAGCGCCATGCTCACGGCGGTGCAGGGCGGTCACCAGGGCGCGCTGATGGCACCCACCGAAGTGCTGGCCGAGCAGCACGCAGCGGGAGTGCGACGGTTGCTCGAGGGCGTCACCGTGCCCGACCCGGGCAACCTGTTCGGCGACCGGCCCCTGCGCGTGGAACTCCTCACCAACCGCGTGTCCGGTGCCGATCGGCGCGACGTCCTGGCCGGGCTGGCCGACGGCACGGTCGACATCGCCATCGGCACACATGCGCTCATCCAGGAGGGTGTGCAGTTCCACAGCCTCGGGATGGTGGTGGTCGACGAACAGCATCGCTTCGGCGTGGAACAGCGGGCGGCGTTGCGGGCGAAGGGCGACGGCGACTTCGTTCCCGACGTGTTGGTGATGACCGCCACGCCCATTCCGCGCACCGCGGCGATGACCGTCTACGGCGACCTCGACGTGAGCGTGCTCGACGAACTGCCGCCCGGGCGCACACCCATCGTCACCAAGTGGGCCAACGGTCCGCTGATGGAACAGGGCGCGTGGGCCACCGTGCGCGAGCAGGTGGCGCAGGGTCGGCAGGCGTACGTGGTGTGCCCGCTCATCGAGGAGAGCGAGAAGCTCGAGGTGGCCAGTGCGCAGGAGACCTTCGAGCGCCTGGTGCACGACGATCTCGAGGGTCTCCGCCTGGCGCTGCTGCACGGCCGCATGCCGTCGTCGGAGAAGGAGTCAGTGATGGACGCGTTCCGTCGCGGCGACATCGACGTGCTGGTGGCCACCACGGTCATCGAGGTCGGTGTCGACGTGCCCAACGCCACCGTCATGGTCATCCTCGACGCCGATCGGTTCGGCATCGCCCAACTGCACCAGTTGAGAGGGCGCGTCGGGCGTGGTGCGCACGAGAGCACGTGTTGGTTGGTCACCCAGGAGGTCGAGGACCACAACCCCCGCGTGCAGGCACTGGTCGACAGCACCGACGGGTTCGCTCTGGCGGAGGTCGACCTGGAACTGCGCGGCGAGGGCACGCTGATGAACACTGCGCAGAAGGGTCGCAGCGACCTGAAGCTGGCCTCGCTTCGTCGCGATCGTGAGCTCGTGGAGCTCGCTCGCGAGGTGGCGTTCGAGTTGGTCGACCCCGACCCGCTGCTCGACGACCACCCGTTGCTGCTCGACGAACTGCGCCTGTTGTTCACCGACGACGACGAGGCCTTCCTCTTCAAGAACTGAGTGGCTCGGGTCGCACCTGTTACTCGAGGTGCTTGCGGAACCAGTGATGGGCGTACGGCTCGTCGTTGAACGGGGGGATCTCTTCGTACCCGGCCATGCGGTACATCCGGATCGCTTCGGCGAGGTTGCGGTTGGTCTCGAGGTGCACGGTCTGGTGGCCGAGATCACGGGCGAGGTCCTCGAGGTGGGCGAGGAGGAGACGTCCGACGCCCTGACCGCGCGCGGTCGGCGAGATCCACATCCGCTTGATGTACGCCGGCACCCCCGTGTCGAACTTCAGACCTCCACAGCCGACCGGTGCAGCGTCGTGCCGTGCGACCACGAACAGCCCCGCCGGCGGTCGCAGGCCGTCGGGATCGTCGGCCAACGCGCCGGCGATGTCGAAGCCACCGTCGAACCGCTCGTGCAGTTCGCTGTAGTACGCGCTGAGGCAGAACGCCCCGTCGTGCGAGGCGGGATCCTCGACGGAGAAGTCCACCGCGGACGGCAATTCCATCGGGGCGACCATAGTGAGCGAATTCGGGTCGGTGATGCGCACGGTCTCGTTGCGTCGGCAAGAATGCCCGGATGCGCCGAATCGCTGCTGCGGCCCTCGTGGCTCTCCTCGTTCTGTCCGCCTGTTCCAACGACGACCAGAGCGACGGTGACGGCACCATGCCCACCGAAGCGCCCGGGGTCACCACGGGTGGGGGAACGGGCAGCGAACCGGAGGGCACGGAGACCTTCACCGACCTCGAGCAGACCCACGTCGACACACCGGTCGACTACCCGCAGACCCCGCCGGTGGGCGGCCCGCACAACCCGGTGTGGCAGACCTGCGCGTTCTACGACACGGCCATCATGACCGAGCGTGGCGTGCACTCGATGGAGCACGGCGCGGTGTGGGTGACCTACTCGCCCGACCTGGCCGCCGATCAGGTGGAGGTGCTGAAGGGTCTGCAGGCCGGCGGCAAGGAAGTGCTCGTGTCGCCCTTCGAGGGCCTGCCCACTCCGGTGGTCGCCTCGGCGTGGGGCAAGCAAATGCAGCTGGAGTCCACCGACGACCCGCGGCTGGCGCAGTTCGTGTCGTACTTCGACGACGGTCCGCAGACACCCGAGTTGAACACGCCCTGTGCGCAGGGCACCGACGAAACCGTGGGCTGAGCCGACCGGGATCGTCAGTAGGCCCGGTCGCCCGACCCGTCCTCGTCGTCGTCGGGCAGCACCAGATCCCAGCGGTCGCGGCAGTCCTCGCAGCGGTAGGCGACGATGTCGCCGGGCAGCCACTCGCCGTCTTCGCGGGGCTGCGTGAGCAGGTGACAACGACCGCCACAGTCGACACAGATGATGGTGGGTTCCGGCACGAGCACACCCGTAGTGTGGCTCCATGCGTGTGATTTCGGGCGAATTCGGTGGGCGCAGGCTCGTGGCGCCCGAGGGCACCACCACACGCCCCACCACCGACAAGGTGCGCCAGGCGGTGTTCAACTCGCTCGGCAGCATGGGTGTGGTGGAGGGCGCGGTGGTGGCCGACCTCTACGCCGGATCCGGCGCGCTGGGCATCGAGGCACTGTCGCGCGGTGCCGAGCGGTGCCTCTTCGTCGAGCGCGATCGGTCGGCGCTGCACGCGTTGCGCGACAACATCGCGGCGCTCGGCCTGGCCGAGCGGGCCACGGTGCACGCCACCGATGTCATGGCCTGGGTCCCCGCGATGCGCGGCGTCGACATCGCCTTCGTCGACCCGCCGTATGCGTTCGATTCGTGGCCGGCGCTGCTGGCGCTGCTGCAGGTCGACCTGGTGGTGGCGGAGGCCGACGACCCCGTCGACGCCCCCGAGGGCTGGGACCAACTCCGGTCCCGTCGGTACGGGCGCACCTGGGTGACGCTGTTGCAACGGCTAGCGTGAGACGCGCAATGGCAACCGTTCTCTATCCCGGCAGCTTCGATCCGCTGCACCTCGGGCACATCGACGTCATCGAACAGTCGGTCGCCCTTTTCGGCAAGGTCATCGTGGGCGTGATGCACAACCCCACCAAGCCCAGCGGCATGTTCACGCTCGAACAGCGCGTGCAGATGATCAAGGACAGCATCTCGTACATGCCTTCGGTGAAGGTCGTCGCGTTCGAGGGCCTCGCCGTCGACGCGGTGAAGCAGGTGAAGGCGGCGTTCATCGTGAAGGGCCTCCGCACCGGTGGCGACTTCGAGGTGGAGCAGCAGATGGCCCACACCAACCACGCGGTCAGCGGCGTGCGCACGGTGTACCTGCCGTGCAAACCGGCCCTCGTGTCCATCAGTAGCCGGTTCATCCGCGAGATCGCGCAGTACGGTGGCGATGTCACTTCGCTGGTTCCCGCCCCCGTGGCGGCCGAACTGGCCCAACTGTTCCCCACGAAATCATGAGCCACGACGACCAGTACGACGATCAGTACGACGACGAGGAGTTCGACGACTCCGACGCGTACGTGCGCACCACCAACGGCTACGTCGGCGACGCCGAGGCGTTGCTGCAACGAGCCATCGACATCATCGCCAACGCGCCGAAGATGCCGCTGTCGTCGTCGCCTCGCATCGACGGCGACGAGATCATCGAGCTGCTCGACGAAGCCGTGCGCCGCATGCCGGAAGAAATGCGGCACGCGCGCTGGATGATCAAGGAACGCCAGGAGTTCGTGGCGAAGACCCGTCGCGAGGCCGACGAGCTGCTTGAGGCTGCTCGCGTGCAGGCCGAGCGGATGGTGCAGCGCACCGAGGTCGTGCGTGCGGCCGAACAGCGCGCCCGTCAGATCAGCGAGGCGGCTGACGCCGACGCCCGTCGGCTGCGCCACGAGACCGAGGACTTCCTCGACCAGCGCCTCGCCAGCTTCGAGATCCTGCTCGACAAGCTGGCCAAGACCGTCCACGCCGGCCGCTCGCGGCTCAACATCGGTGCCCAGCGCGACGCCGACGAGATCGAAGAGGACGAAGACCCCACGAAGGGCTTCTTCGACCAGGACCGCTGAGGACCCGGTGGCGAACCCGCTCCTCGTGAACGCAGCAGAGCTGCTGCGTCGATCCGGTCTGCAGAAGGACTTCGTCATGCAGGTCCCCCTCGTGGACCTGGAGGTCGTCGACGACCCGCGCTTCGTCGACGGCACCGAGGTCGACGTGCGGTTGCACTTGGAGTCGATGAACGACGGCATCGTGGTCGATGGCACGGTCAGCGTGCCCTGGGTGGGGACGTGCCGTCGCTGCCTCGAGCCCACCGGCGACACCTCCGTCAGCGAGGTCCACGAGCTGTACCAGCGCACGCTCACCGATCCGGATGCGTTCGAGATCGTCGGCGAGCAGGTCGATCTCCGGGCATTGGCCCGCGAGCTGGTGCTGCTCGACGCCCCGAGCACGCCACTGTGCCGTCCCGACTGCGCCGGCCTGTGTCCCACCTGCGGCATCAACCTCAACGAGGGGTCGTGTTCGTGCAGCGGGCCGCCGGTGGATCCCCGGTGGTCGGCCCTCGATCAGCTGAAGTCCGACACCGGCGACAGGTAGCAACCGGGCGACCCGCGCCGTTAACCTCTCGTAGCTCGTTTGTCGAGGGGAACCGCCCTCGCTGTTGTCGGGAGTCATCATGGCTGTTCCCAAGAAGAAGAAGTCGAAGTCGAAGACGCGTAGCCGCAAGTCGGCCAACATGCGTCTGCACGCGCCGGCCCGCAGCATCTGCCCGCGTTGCGCGGCTGCCAAGCTGCCGCACACGGTGTGCCCCAGCTGCGGTTGGTACAAGGACCGCGTCGCTGTCGAAGTCGGCTGAGGCCGGCCGCTCAGATGCTGCCGATCGCGCTCGATGCGATGGGCGGCGACCGTGCCCCGGGCGACATCCTCGCCGGAGCGCACGCCGCCGCAGCGCAGGGCATTCCTGTCGTCCTCGTCGGCCCTGAGGGCCTCGAGGGAATCGGCGACCTCCCGCTCATCGTCGCCTCCGAAGTCATCGCCATGGACGACGACGCGGCGCAGGGTGTGCGACGCAAGAAGGACTCCACGCTGGTCCGTGCCGCCGAGGCGGTACGCGACGGCAAGGCCATCGCCATGGTGTCGGCGGGCAACACCGGGGCAACCATGGCGTCGGCACTGTTGCGCATGGGGCGCGTCCGCAACGTGAATCGCCCCGCCATCGCCACGCCCATCCCGGTGCCGGGCCACCTGCCCAACATCCTGCTCGACGCCGGCGCGAACGCCGAGGTGCAGGCCGAGTGGCTGGTGCAGTTCGCGGTCATGGGCTCCATCTACGCCCGCTCGCGCTTCGGCATCGAGTCGCCGAAGGTGGGCCTCTTGTCCATCGGCGAGGAGCCCGGCAAGGGCGACTCGCTGCGCAAGGAGGCGTTCGAGCTGCTGTCGAACGCTTCCGGTATCCAGTTCGTGGGCAACGTCGAGGGACGCGATCTGATGAACAAGACCGCCGACGTCATCGTCACCGATGGCTTCACCGGCAACGTCGCCCTCAAGACGCTCGAGGGTGGCATGAAGACCCTCTTCGCCGCACTGCTGGAAGCGTTCGGCAGTGAGCCGCAGTACCAGGAACCCGCCGCGGCGTTGTTGCCGGCACTGCTGCCGTTGCACGCGCAGATGAGCCCCGACACCTACGGCGGCGCAGTGCTCCTCGGGGTCGACGGCATCTGCATCATCAGCCACGGGTCGTCGGGCGAGACCGCCATCCTCAACGCGATGAGGCTCGCCCACGAACTGGCCGAGGTCGGCCTCGTGGCAGAGATCACGTCGGCGTTCGCCACCGAAGCCTGACGGTTCCGCGCCCATCGGCGTACCGTGAAGGTGTGGAATCGGCCATTTCGGCTCGTGGGTTGACCAAGCACTTCGGAGCAGCAGTCGCGCTCGACGGGCTCGACCTCGAGGTCGCCCGCGGCGAGGTGTTCGGATTCGTCGGCCCCAACGGCGCCGGCAAGACCACCACCATCCGGCTGCTGTTGGACCTGTTGCGGCCCACGGGTGGCAGCCTGTCCGTGCTGGGGCTCGACCCGCGGCACGACGGCCCGACGCTGCGCCGCCGAGTGGGTTACCTGCCGGGCGACCTGAACCTGCCGGCCCGACTCACCGGTCGACAACTGCTCGGCGACCATGCCGCGGTGCGCGGGGTCGACCTCGGTGGCCGCGTCGACGAGTTGGCCGAACGATTCGACGCCGATCTCGACCGATCGATGGGGGAGTTGTCGTTGGGGAACCGTCGCAAGATCGGTGTGATCGACGCCTTCGCGCACCGCCCCGACCTCCTGGTGCTCGACGAGCCCACGGGTGGACTCGACCCGCTCGTGCAACAGGAGTTCCGAGCGCTGGTGCGGGAAGCCGCCGACGAGGGCCGGACGGTGTTCCTCTCCTCGCACGTCCTCGACGAGGTGCAGCACACCGCCGACCGCGTGGCGGTGCTGCGCGCCGGGCGACTCGTGGTGGAGGATCGTGTCGACGCCCTGCTGGCTCGACTCCGCCGCGCGGTGACGGTGCGGTTCTCGACAGCTCCGTCGCCGCAGGCGTTCGCGACGGTCCCCGGGGTGGTCTCGGTGCAGGCCGTGGAACCCGACGGTGTGCGGTTCGAGCTCGAGGGGGTGGCCGGGCCCCTGCTGGCCGCCATCGCGCCGTACGGCCCGCTCGATCTGCACGCCACCGAACCCGACCTGGAGGACGCGTTCCTGGGCTTCTACGGGGGTGGGCGGGGATGAGCGACTTCATCGTCCTTCGTCGTGCCATCTCCGACCGTCGTCGCTGGCTCATCGGCTGGAGCCTCGGCGTCGCGGGCCTCGTGGTCCTCAACATCGCGTTCTGGCCGTCGTTCCGCGACAAGGCCGACGACATGAACGAGATCATCGACAACATGCCCGACAGCGTGAAGTCGCTGGTGGGAATGGGCGGCGGTGTGGACCCGTTCTCGCCCGTCGGCTACCTGTCGTCGCAGGTCTACGCGTTCATGCTCCCCCTGCTGCTCCTCATCGGTGGGATCGGTGTCGCGGCGGCCGTGGCCGGCGACGAGGAGCGCGGCCTGCTCGAGACCTCGTTCGCGCTGCCCATCCGTCGCCGCCGGCTGCTGGGGGAGCGGTGGCTGTCGGTGATGGCGCTCGGCGGCGCACTGTGTTTGGTGACCTTCGTCGCGGTGCTCGCGACCGCTCGTGCGGTCGACCTCGACGTGGGAGTGGGTTCGCTGTGGTGGGCGTCGGCGAGCGCAGCATTGCTCACCTGGTCGTTCGCAGCCGTCTCGCTGGCCGCCGGCGCGCTGACCGGACGGCGCAGCATCGCCATCGCAGTGGCCTCGGTGCTCGCCGTGGCCAGCTACGTGGTCACCTCCCTGGCCGACGCCGGCATCGGAGCCTTCCGGTCCGTTCGCTCGCTGTCGCTGTTCACGCACTACGACGTGCTGCACTCGCTGCAGCAGGGCACGCCGCCGTGGTCGCTGCTCGTGCTCGTCGCCGTCACCGCCGCCGCGTTGGGCGTCGCCCTGTGGGCCATCGACCGGCGCGACCTGCGGGCCGGTTGACCAGCTAGTCTCGTTGACCGCCGACCCGCAACCTCCAGGAGTACCACGGTGCCTGCTGAAACCCATGTCGAACAGGGCCCTCTCGATCGCCACGGCGTGTTCGAGATCGTCCGCGCCAATCTCGCCGACATCTTGGAGATCGACCCTGCGGGGATCACCGAGGGCCAGTCGTTCGTCGACGACCTCGATGCCGACTCGCTGGCCCTCATCGAGCTCGTCGAGGCCCTCGAGGAAGACCTGGGCGAGCGCTCGGTCGGCTTCCGCATCGAAGACGAAGACCTCGTCGACCTGAAGACGGTCCGCGACGCGGTCGACTACGTCTACGACCGGGTCAAGGGCGCCTGACATTTCCGTGCTGCCCGAGCCCGATCTGTCCGAGCTCCCGCAGCGGCTCGGGTACGAGTTCACCGACCCGGCGCTGCTCCGCCGCGCGCTGTCGCACCGCAGCTGGTGTGCCGAAGTGGGAGGTCAACCGAGCAACGAACGCCTCGAGTTCTTGGGCGATGCCGTGCTCGGCTGGGTGGTCGCCGACCTGTCGTACCGCAACCACAGCGAGCTGGCGGAGGGGAAGCTCACCGACCTGCGCAAGAGCGTCGTGAACGCCTCGGCACTGGCAGAGGTGGCGGTCGAGATCGGTCTCGGTCAGTGCCTGTTGCTGGGCAAGGGCGAAGACGCGGCCGGCGGTCGCAGCAAGCCCTCCATCCTCAGCGACGCCTTCGAGGCCGTGCTCGGCGCGGTGTACGTCGACGGTGGCGCCCAACCGGCGTTCGCGCTCGTCGAGCGTCTGTTCGCCGAGCGCATGACCTCGGCTGCGTTGCGTCTGGATCGGCTGGACTACAAGACGGTCCTGCAGGAACTCACGGCCCGCTTGCACGACACGGCCCCGGTGTACGTCATCAGCGACACCGGCCCCGATCACGACAAGCGGTTCTTCGCCACCGTCATCGTGTCGGGCGTGTCCGTGGGCCAGGGCGAGGGTCGCTCGAAGAAGACGGCCGAGCAGGCGGCTGCCGAGCAGGCATGGTTGGCGTTGTCCGACCAGGCCGTCAGCTCGTAGGAAGCCCATGCCCGAGCTTCCCGAGGTGGAGACCGTACGTCGCGGCATCGAGGCGCAGGTGGTCGGCCGGCGCATCACGCGGGTGGAGGTGGGGCGTGAACGCACCGTGCGCCGCACCTCGCGGCAGGCGCTCATCGACGGGCTCACCGGCGCCACGCTCACCGCTGCTCACCGCCGAGGCAAGTATCTGCTGTGCCCGCTCGACACGGGCGACGAGTTGATGGTGCACCTCCGCATGAGCGGCCGCCTGATGGTGGCCGACGCGAACACCGAACGGCCGCCGCACACACACGTTGTGCTGCATCTGGAGGGCGATCCACGTCAGGAGCTGTGGTTCGTCGACCCGCGTACGTTCGGCGAGATGGTGGTGTTCGACCCCACCAACATCGCCGTCGAGATGCCCGAACTGGCCCGGATGGGCGTCGACCCCATCACCGACGGCCTCACACGCGCCCAACTCGCCGCACTGCTCCGGAGCCGTCACCGCCAGTTGAAGGCGCTGCTGCTCGACCAGCACGTCATCGCCGGCATCGGCAACATCTACTGCGACGAGACGCTGCACCTGGCGCGAGTGCGTCACGATCGTTCGAGCGATTCGCTCACCGGGCCGGAGATCACCCGGCTCCATGCCGCCATCCTGTCGGTGCTCGAGGCGGCCATCGAGGCCGGTGGCAGCACGCTGGCCGACACCCAGTACGTCGACATCGAGGGGCAGGGCGGCTGGTTCCAGGTGCATCACAAGGTGTACGACCGTGCAGGTCAGCGATGCCTCACGTGCGGCAAGGCCGACATCCAACGGGTGATGGTGGCGGGCAGATCGACGTGCTTCTGCCCCCGCTGCCAGCGATGACACCCAGATCCGGGGCCGCTGTTGGGTCGGTGTTCCCTCGTCCATTAGGGTGCCCTGCGCCGTGTTCCTGAAAGCGCTCACCCTCAAAGGTTTCAAGTCGTTCGCCGACGCCACCACCCTTCAGCTCGAACCGGGCGTCACGGTGGTGGTGGGTCCGAACGGCTCCGGAAAGTCGAACGTCGTCGACGCCATCGCGTGGGTGCTCGGTGCTCAGGCGCCCAGCGCTGTGCGCAGCCAGAAGATGGACGACGTCATCTTCGCCGGTACCGCGAAGCGCCCTGCGCTCGGCCGCGCCGAGGTGACGCTCACCATCGACAACTCCGCCGGATTGCTGCCCATCGAGTTCTCCGAGGTCAGCGTGTCCCGCACGCTGTTTCGCACAGGTGAGAGCGAGTACGCCATCAACGGCGTGTCGTGCCGACTGCTCGACGTGCAGGAACTGCTCAGCGACGCAGGCGTGGGCCGCCAGCAGCACGTCATCGTCAGCCAGGGCCAGATCGACGCCGTGCTCAACGCCCGGCCGGAGGATCGCCGCAGCATCGTGGAGGAAGCCGCCGGCGTGCTGAAGTATCGCCGCCGCAAGGAGAAGGCCGAGCGCCGCCTCGACGCCACCGAGGCCAGCCTGCTGCGCGTGCAGGACCTCCTGCGAGAGGTGCGCCGCCAACTCCGCCCCCTCGAGCGCCAGGCCGATGCGGCTCGTCGTCATGGGTCGCTCGTCGCCGAGCTGAGCGCATTGCAGGTGTTCCTCGCCGGTCGCGAAATCGCGTCACAGCGCGCTCGCCTCACCGCGCTCGCCGGCGAGAAGATCACGCTCGGCCAGGCCGAGCAGACGCTGCGCACCGAACTCGCCGCGCTCGACACCGACGTGATGGCCGCCGAGGCCGAGCTCACCGCTCGCGGCGACACGGATCTCGGCGACGAGATGGTGCGCGTCGAACAGTTGCGTGAGCGTGCACGCGGCATCGCCGCCGTGCTGGTCGAGCGCCGCCGATCCATGGAGCGCGACCGTGGGCAGCTCATGGACAGCGGGGTGGTGGCCAACCTGGAAGCCGATGCCGGGCGACTGCGCGACGAGCTGTCGTCGGTGCAGTCGGAGCTCGCCGCGTTGGGTCCCGAGGCCGAGGAACTCGCCGCCGAGGAAGCGGCGTTCGCCGATCAGCGCCGCGAGACCCTGGAAGCCATCGAGGGGCTCGGCTCCACATCGTCGGCCGCGAGCGCGGCCGCCGAGGTTCGTGGCGAACTCCGGTCCATGCGCATCGGCCTCGAGCGCGCCGATGGTGAACTCCGTCGCCAGCGCACGCGTCTCGAGTCGTTGCAGCAACGCGCCGAGCGCCTGGCCACCGAGTGCGAGCGCCTCCAGCGCGAATGCGAGTCTGCGCAAGCGGCCGAGGCCGAGTTGGTGGCCGGCGTGGAGTCGGCCGAAGCGCGCCGAATCGCTGCCGACGCCGCCCACGACTCCGTCATGCTCGCCCGTCAGACAGCCGCGGAGGAGTTTTCGCGCTGGCGTGCTCGCGCCGAGGCGCTACACCTGGCGCTCGAGAGTGCGCGTGCCCGCGCCGGCGCCGAACACCTCGCCGGGGTCGAGGGCGTGCTGGGCACGCTGCTCGACCTCATCGAGATCGACAGTGGCTGGGAGCCGGCCGTCGAGGCCGCGCTGGGCGAGGCCCTGTTGGCCGTGGTGGTCGCGTCACCGCAGACCGGTCGCGACGCGTTGCGGTCGCTGCAGGCCAACAACGTGCACGGCGCCGTCCTCGCGTTGGGTGCCCGCGCCGCATCCACGGCTCCTGCGTTCGCCGGTGGGTCCCCGGTGCGGCCGCACGTGCGCAGCCGTCACCAGGGCGTGCCCGAGCTGCTCGACGCAGTCCTTGGTAGCGCCGTGCGGGTCGACGGGTGGAACGACGCCGTCGATCTGGCCATCGCCCAGCCGCTCGCCGTGGTGGTCACCAACGACGGCGACCGGTTCGGACCCAGCGGCTGGCGCATCGGCGCCGCGGGTGGCGGTGCCACGGCGGCGGCGCTCGAAGAGGCGCAGGAGCGCTCCGGCCTCGCCCAGGCCGAACTGGCTCGGCTCGACACCGTACTCGCCGGGGCGAAGGCCGAACTGCAGGCCGCGCGGCAGCACGAGAACGAGCTCAGTCGCCGACTCGACGCGCACGACGCCGGATTCTCCGCCAACAGCGAAGCGCTGTCGCGCGGGCAGAGCGAGCGACGCGAGGCGCTGGCCGAGATGGAGTCGGTCGAGCGTGGGCTGGCCGACGCCGACGAGCGCACCGAGCGCGAGCGAACGCGCATCGCGGAGCTCGAAGCGCTGGTGCCCGCGCTCGAGGCCGACGAGGCCGCCGAGGCCGAGGCAGCGAAGGCACGTGGCGAGGCGCGAGCGAGGCTGGATGCCCAGACGGCTCGTCTGGCCGGCCGTCGACAGGACCTGGAGGTGCGCAACGCCGGTCTTCACGAACGTCAGGCATTCCTGGAACGCCGACTGCAGGAGACCGAGCGCCGCTTGGAGGCCGACACGGCCGCTCGTGCCGAGGCCGCACAGCGCCGTGAGGCGGTCGAGCGCAGCCTGGTGGCGGTCGAGCGTCTCGGCGAACTCGTCGAGCACCATCGCGTCACCATCGAGGTGCGCCACAACGAACTGCTCGAGATCCGACGGAAGCAGAGCGACGAGGTGCGCGGCATCGCTGCTCGACTCGACACGCTGCGTCGCCGACGCGGCGCCGCCGAGAAGGAGCTCGAGGAGTCGCGCGAACGCATGCGCCGCGTCGAGATCGACGAGGCCGAGGTGCGCATGCGCCTGGAGGGCGCCGTCGAGGCACTGCGCCGCGACCACGATCTGGAGCCCGCTGCAGCAGAGGCAGCCGAACTGCCCGAGTTGCCAGAGGGCACCACCGCTGCCGCTCGCGTGCGCGACCTCGACCGTGAACTGCGGCTGATGGGCCCCATCAACCCGCTCGCGCTCGAGGAGTTCAACGAGCTCCAGGAGCGTCACCGCTTCCTGGAGGAGCAGCTCGAGGACGTGCGCAACACCCGTCGCGACCTGCTGCGGGTCATCAAGGCGGTCGACCTCGAGATCCAGACCGTGTTCTCGGCCGCGTTCGCCGACGTGAGCACGCACTTCACCCAGCTGTTCGGCATGCTGTTCCCAGGTGGTGGCGGCAAGCTCGTGCTCACCAACCCCGACGACCTGTTGAACACCGGCATCGAGGTCGAGGCCAAGCCGGGCGGCAAGAACGTGAAGAAGCTGTCGCTGCTGTCGGGTGGCGAGCGCAGCCTCACGGCCCTGGCCTTCCTGTTCGCGGTGTTCCGCAGTCGCCCCTCGCCGTTCTACGTGATGGACGAAGTGGAGGCTGCGCTCGACGACGTGAACCTGCACCGATTCCTCGGGCTCCTCTCCGAGTTCCGTCAGGAGGCGCAGCTGCTCGTCGTCAGCCACCAGAAGCGCACGATGGAGGCCGGCGACAGCCTCCTCGGAGTGAGCATGCAACCGGGTGGTTCGTCGAAGGTCATCGTCGAGAGGGTGTCGGCGAGCGCCTGAGAGGTTCGCGGCTAAGCTCACCCGATCGTCGCGATCCCGACCCGCGGCAACGAAATCCTGGGGGAGAACCAGCGCATCGTGAGCGAATCCGTTGCTCTGCACACCACGAACGACGAAAAGCGATCCACGCCCGCGATCCAGCTGGTGGGTCTGCGGAAGCAGTTCGGCGCCGGTGAGCTCTCCGTGCACGCCGTCGACGGGGTCGACCTGTCCATCGAGGAGGGCGAGTTCTTCTCGCTGCTCGGTCCCAGTGGCAGCGGCAAGACCACCGTGCTGCGCATGATCGCCGGGTTCGAGCTGCCCACGGGCGGCGCCATTCTGCTGCAGGGCAAGGACGTCACCACCCAACCGCCCTACGACCGCGATGTGAACACCGTCTTCCAGGACTACGCGTTGTTCCCGCACCTCACCGTCCGCCAGAACGTGGAGTACGGGCTGAAGGTGAAGAAGGTGCCCAAGGCCGAGCGCCGTCGCCGTGCCGAGGAGATGCTCGAGGCCGTTCGACTGGGCAGCTACGGGAATCGCAAGCCGAACCAGCTCAGCGGTGGCCAGCGACAGCGCGTCGCACTGGCACGCGCGCTGGTGAACCGTCCGAAGGTGTTGTTGCTCGACGAGCCGCTCGGCGCGCTCGACCTGAAGCTCCGTGAGGAGATGCAGGTGGAGCTGAAGACCATCCAGCGCGACGTGGGCATCACCTTCGTGTTCGTCACCCACGACCAAGGCGAGGCGCTCAGCATGAGCAGCCGAGTCGCCGTGTTCAACCACGGGCGCATCGAGCAGGTGGGCACTCCACGAGAGATCTACGACCACCCGTCCACGATGTTCGTCGCCGGGTTCGTGGGCACCAGCAACCTGCTGCCCGCACCGCTCTCACAGGAGCTCTTCGGTGTGTTCCGCACCCACTCGGTGCGCCCCGAGCGCATCCGCGTCGTGCAGCAGACCGTGTCCGACGTGGAGGTCTCGGTCGAGGGCGTCGTCGACGACATCCAGTACCTGGGGGCCGATTGCCGTGTGCGTGTGCGCATCGCCGACGGCACCCATCTTCTCGCCAACGTGCCGAGCGACGGGCTCGTTGGTGTGGCCGTGGGCGGTACCGCCCGCCTGGCCTGGCCGCGCTTCGCGGCGTTCGAAGTCGCAGAAACCATCACCTCTGAAGGGGGAGACCAATGAGGAAATCCAAACTCGCTGTGGCACTCGCTGTGTCGCTGGCGTTCGTGGCCGCGAGTTGCGGCGACGACAGCAGCGACACCGCCGACACCGCAGCGCCCGACACCACGGCCGCTGCGGTCGACACCACTGAAGCCACCGAGACCACCGCTGCCGCCACCGAGACCACCGCTGCGGCGGGCGAGATCGACTACCAGTGGACCCCGAATGCCGACGCCCTGGCCGGCGCCGAGGGTCAGGTCAACATCGTGGCCTGGGCCGGCTACGCCGAGGACGGTTCCACCGATCCGGCCTACGACTGGGTCACGCCGTTCGAGGAGATCACCAGCTGCCAGGTGAACGTGAAGAACGGCGCCACCAGCGACGAGATGGTGCAGCTCATGCAGAGCGGCGAGTACGACGGCGTGTCGGCCTCGGGTGACGCCACCCAGCGCCTCATGTCCGGCGGCGAGGTCGTCGAGATCGACCCGGCTGAGTTCTCGAGCTACGCCGACGTGTTCGAGGGTCTCAAGCTGCAGCCGTGGAACAGCCAAGACGGCACGCCGTTCGGTATTCCCCACGGTCGCGGTGCGAACCTCCTCGTGTACAACACGGAGGCCTTCGCCGACGCCGCCCCGGATTCGTGGAGTGTCATGTTCGAGCCGGGCAGCCCCGCCGACGGCGCGGTCTCGGTGTACGACAGCCCCATCTACATCGCCGATGCGGCGCTGTACCTGATGGCCACCCAGCCCGACCTGGGCATCACCGATCCCTACGCGCTGGATCAGACCCAGTTCGATGCCGCGATCGCGCTGCTCGAGCAGCAGGCGGCGCTCACCAGCCAGTACTGGGCGCTGTACACCGATCAGCAGGCCTCGCTGGAGAACGGCGACGTGCTGGCCGGCACCACCTGGCAGGTCATCGTCAACCTGGCGCAGGCCAACGGCGCCAAGATCGATGCGGTGAAGCCCGTCGAGGGCGCCACCGGTTGGTCCGACACCTGGATGCTCTCGTCGAAGGCCGCCAACCCCAACTGCATGAAGCTGTGGATGGACTGGATCGCCTCGCCATGGGCCAACTCGCAGGTCGCCGTGTGGTTCGGTGAGGCACCGAGCAACGCCAAGTCGTGCGAGCTCGACGGCATGGCCGAGCACTGCGACACCTTCCACGCCACCGACGACGCCTACTGGGAGGACGTGTGGTACTGGACCACCGCCACCGAGGAGTGCCTCGACGGTCGCACTGACGCGACGTGCGTGGGGTACACCGAATGGGTGAACGCTTGGAACACGCTCCGAACCTGACGGAGATCGACCTGACGGATGGGAGGGCATCCGAGCCCTCCCATCCGTTCCGGGGCGTCAACCGTGCCTTCCACGGTCGTCGCGGTCTGGGCGTCGCGTCCACGCTGGGGGCACCCCTGGCGTGGATGCTGCTCGTCTACATCGGCTCGCTGGTGCTGCTGGTGTTCAGCGCGTTCTACGAGCTCGACCCCATCACCCAGAAGCCCAGCGACACGTTCACGTGGGACAACATCCTCGCCGCGTTCAACATCTTCGACCCTGCCGTGCGCGACACGGTGTGGGTGTTGGTGCGCACGGCGGGGGTGGCCCTCATCGTCACCGTGCTGTGCTTCCTCATCGCGCTGCCGGTGGCCTTCTTCGTGTCGAAGGTCGCGTGGCGCTGGATTCGTCGCGGCATCATCGTCGCGATGCTCATGCCGCTGTGGGCGGGGTACCTGGTGAAGGGGTACGCCTGGCGGGCCATGGTGTCGCCCAGCGGCGGCAAGTTCGCCGCCACTGGGAAGGGCGACGGCGGATTCCTCGACGCCACCTTCGGGTGGACCCCTGGCTATGGCCGAACGGCCATCATCATCACGCTCGTCTACTTCTGGCTGCCCTACATGGTGCTGCCCATCTACGCCGGACTCGACCGCATGTCGCCGTCGCTGCTCGACGCCGCCGGCGACCTGGGGGCCAAGCCGATGCGCACCTTCCGGTCGGTGATCCTGCCGCTGCTGATGCCGGCCATCGCCGCCGGTTCCATCTTCACGTTCTCGCTGTCGTTGGGCGACTACATCGTTCCCCAGATGGTGAACAACGGGAAGGAGAAGTTCATGTTCGGCACGCTCATCAACTCCACCCTGGGTGCGCCGAACCAGCCGTTGGCCGCGGCGTACACGTTGTGGCCGCTGCTCATCGTCATCCTGTACCTACTGGCCATGAAGCGCCTCGGCGCGTTCGAGAACCTCTGACCCGATGAAGCTGTCGCTGCCCGCCCGTGCCGCCCTCTGCGCGTTCACCGTGCTCGCGCTGGTGTTCATGTACCTGCCGCTGCTGGTGGTGGCACGCCTGTCGTTCAACCCCCAGAAGTCCGTGGCGTGGCCCGGCTGGACCGGCTACACCACCGACTGGTGGTCGAAGGCGTGGGAGGCCGACGCCCCTCGCGAGGCGCTCATCAACTCGTGCAAGGTGGCCTTCGCCGCCATGATCGTGGCGCTCCTTCTGGGCACCCTCGCGGCCATGGCCATGGCCCGCTTCTCGTTCTTCGGCAAGCACGCGGTGTCGTTCCTGCTCGTGCTGCCCATCGCCCTGCCCGGCATCGTCACCGGTATCGCGCTGCAGAACACGTTCTCGCGCACCATCGATGTCGGGCTGTTCTCGTTCAAGGTGGGCTTCGGCTACCACTCGCTGATCATCGCCCACGCCACCTTCTGCGTGGTGGTGGCGTACAACAACGTGGTCGCCCGCCTGCGCCGTTCGTCGCCCAACCTGCTGGAGGCCAGCGCCGACCTCGGCGCCCACGGCACGCAGACCTTCCGATTCATCACGTTCCCGCTGATGCGCTCGGCCATGGTGGCGGGTGGCATCCTCGCCTTCGCGCTCAGCTTCGACGAGATCGTGGTCACCACGTTCACGGCCGGGTCCGGCTTCGAGACCCTGCCCGTGTGGATCCTCGCCAACTTCAGCCGACCGAACAACGTGCCGCTGGTGAACGTGATGGCCACGTTCGTGATGATCGTGTCCATCCCGCTCGCGTGGCTCGCGCAGCGGCTCAGCGAGGGCGGCGACGGGTAGCCTCCACGACACCATGTCGTCCACGATCTATCTCGTTCTCCTCGCGGTCGTCGTCGCCTTCGGCATCGGCGTCGTCCTCTGGAATCGCGCCCGCTCTGCGAAGTCCACACCGCCGCAGGCACCCGCCACGAAGGCCCCGTCGGCGCCGCGCCCGGCACCCGCTCCCGCTGCACCGGTCGAGCAGCCGCCGGCCACCCACGACGAGACTGGCGACGACGAGACTGGCGACGACGAGACCGCGGACGACGAGCCGGCGTCAGTGGAAGTGTTGGAGCGGGCCACGTTCCGCACTCGCATGTCGAAGGCCCGAGGCGCGTTCACCGGCGCATTCCTGGGCATCCGCGGTCGCGGCGGCATCACCCAGGAGACCTGGGACGACCTGGAGGAGTCGCTGCTGCGTGCCGACGTGGGCGTGCGTGTCACCGACGAGTTGCTCTCCGGGTTGAAGGCCCGTGTGAAGAGCAAGGAGATCACCGATCCCGACGGTCTGCTGGCAGCGCTGCAGGCCGAGATGCGCGGTCGCCTCGAGGGCACCGAGCGATCGCTGACGTTCGAACCGGGCGCGGCCGGCAGCCCCAACGTGTGGCTGTTCGTGGGCGTCAACGGCGTCGGCAAGACCACCACCATCGGCAAGGTCTCGGCGCAGCAGAGGGCCGAGGGCCGCACCGTGCTGATGGCTGCGGGCGACACGTTCCGTGCTGCAGCTGCCGAGCAGCTCACCACGTGGGCCGAGCGCAGCGGTGCCGAGATCGTGCGCGGCAACGAGGGCGGCGACCCCAGCGCGGTCATCTTCGACGCCATCGAGTCCGCCAGCGCGCGCAACATCGACCTGGTGCTCGCCGACACGGCGGGCCGCCTGCACACCAAGACCAACCTGATGGACGAACTGCGCAAGGTGCGTCGCGTCGCCGCCAAGGGCGACGGTCGGGTCACCGAGGTGCTGCTCGTCATCGACGCCACCACCGGTCAGAACGGCCTCACCCAGGCGCGCGAGTTCGGCGACGCCGGCCGTGTCGATGGCATAGGGGTGACCGGCGTCGTCCTCACCAAGCTCGACGGCTCGGCCAAGGGCGGCATCGTGTTCGCCATCGAGACCGAGCTGGGTCTGCCCGTCAAGCTGGTCGGCCTGGGCGAGACCATCGGCGACCTGGTGCCCTTCGAGCCCGCCGAGTTCATCGACGCGCTCTTCCAGGAAGTCTGAGAAATTCCCGGGAACCTCGCCGCGCCGGAGTTCGTCACAAGGGGGCACACGAAGGATCTCCTGTAGGGGAGCACGGAAGGATCACCGTCATGTTGCGTTCGCGCCGAATCGCACTCATCGCCACCATCGCCGTCATCGGCCTGAGCGCCTGCGGCGACGCTGGCTCCACCACCACCGCCGGCAAGCAGCCCGCCGTCATCCACATTGGAGCGGTCGGCAGTGCGGGCGACTCCAAGATCGCCGCCGGCGCCTCCGAGTCCGCCGACGCGATGATGATGCCCTACCAGGACATCACCTACGTGTACGACGGCTCGTACCCCGATCTCGGCACCAGCGCTCCGGCATGGATGCTGCCCGGCTCGCCTGCGGTCGACCAGGCCCGCGTCGCCGAGCTGGCGAAGCTGCTCGGCGTGGAGGGCGACGTGCGTGCGCTCACCCCCGAGATGGGTGGCGGTTGGATGGTCGGTGCCGAGGACTACAGCACCTCGAACCTCACCGTCGCCGCCGACGGCATGGCGAGCTGGTGGTTCAACCCGGCACCCATGGTCGCGACGACTCCCGCGGTGGAGTGCGTGTACGCCGGCGTCGAGCCTGCCGTGGCACCTGAGGCCACCGGCGACACCTCGTCGAGCGACCAGATCGACACCCCGAACGCCACGATGCCGCTGCCGCTGTGCGAAGAGCCCACCCCGCCCGTCGGCGTGCCGTCGAAGGATGCTGCGCTCGCCTCGGCCAAGACCCTGTTCACCGACATGGGCTACGACGTGTCGCAGCTCGAGTTCGACACGTACGCCGACGAGTGGGGCGCCAATGTCACCGGCTTCCTGATGCTCGGGGGTCACCGCAGCCCCATCACCGTGAGCGTCGGTTACGGCGAGAACGGTGCCGTCACCTGGGCGAGCGGTTCGCTCGCCACGCCGCAGGAGGCGGGCGAGTACCCGCTGGTCAGCGGTGAGGAAGCCCTGCAGCGGCTGAACGACCAGGACGGCATGTGGGCCATGTACGGCGGCCCGGGCATGATGGCCAAGGGCGAAGCGGCGCTCGACGCCACCACTGCCATCGCCACCCGTGAGGTCTCGCAGGGGTCCGGCACCGACGCAGTCGCCGAGACCATCGCACCCGCCCCCGATGACGCCGTCACGTCCCCGGGCGTGGTCGGCGGTCCGGTGCCGGTGGATTCGATGCCCCCGCTGGAGCCCATCACGGTGCACCTGAACGCGATGCAGCTCGACCTCACCATGGTGTGGGCCGAGGACGGCACCATCTGGTTGCTGCCGGCGTACACGTTCACCGCGGTCGACGAGGGCGACTTCGCCGGCGGCCAGTACACCATCATCGCCGTCGACGACGCGTTCATCGACACGCCCGATCCGATGCCGACCGAGACCGTGGTCCCCGACACGGCAGCCCCGGTCGAGACCAACGCCCCTGCCGACACCACGATCGCCGCCCCGGCCGAGCTCACCATCGACCAGGTGGACGGGTTGGTGGGTCTGAGCCTCGACGAGGCCACCAGGGTGGCCGAGGAGAACGGGTGGACCGTCCGGGTCGCCGTCCTCGACGGTGAGGTGCAGGCCGGCACGATGGACCTGCAGCCGAACCGGGTGAACGTGGCGGTCGAGGCCGGCACGGTCACCTCGGTCGACTCCATTGGCTGAATGGCATGGCTGAGGTCCGGCGGCTGAGCGACACGCCGCGGGTAGCGTGACGGGTCGCATGTTCGATTCGCTGTCATCCCGCCTCGAAGGCATCGTCAAACGGCTGCGCGGCAAGGGCCGCCTCACCGAAGCCGATGTCGACGAGATGCTCAAAGAGATCCGTACGGCACTGCTCGAGGCCGACGTCAACGTCGGCGTGGTGCGCAACGTCACCGCCCGCATCCGCGAGCAGGCCGTGGGCACCGCGGTCAGCGAGGCGCTCGATCCCGGCCAACAGGTCATCAAGATCGTCAACGCCGAGCTCACCGCGATGCTCGGTGGCGAGACGCTGAAGATCCAGTTCGCCAGCCGCCCGCCCACGGTGGTGCTGATGGCGGGTCTGCAGGGTTCCGGCAAGACCACCAACTCGGCCAAGTTGGCCCGTTGGTTCAAGAGCCAGGGACGCCAGCCGCTGCTGGTGGGCGCCGATCTCCAGCGTCCCGCCGCGGTCGAGCAGTTGCGCACCCTCGGTCGCCAGATCGACGTGCCGGTGTTCAGCGAGCCGGGCGACCCGGTGTCCACTGCCCGTCGTGGCCTGGAAGAGGCGCGCCGACTGGGCAAGGACGTCCTCATCGTCGACACCGCCGGCCGGCTGTCCATCGACACCGAGATGATGGAGCAGGTGCGCCAGATCAGCGCCACCATCGAGCCCGACTACACGTTCCTCGTCATCGACGCGATGACCGGTCAGGACGCGGTGAGCGTCGCCGAGGCGTTCCACGCCACGCTGGCCATCGACGGCGTGATCATGTCGAAGCTCGACGGCGACGCCCGCGGTGGTGCGGCGCTGAGCGTGAAGGAAGTCATCGGTCGGCCCATCGCCTTCGCCAGCACGGGCGAGAAGCTGTCCGAGTTCGAGCAGTTCCACCCCGATCGCATGGCCGGTCGCATCCTCGGCAGGGGCGACGTGCTGTCGCTCATCGAGCAGGCCGAGCAGGCCTTCGAGAAGGACCAGGCCGAGAAGGCCGCCGAGAAGCTGCTGGAAGGCGAGTTCACGCTCGACGACTTCCTCGAGCAGATGCAGGCGCTGAAGAAGATGGGTCCGCTGGGCAACCTGATGGGCATGATGCCCGGCATGCCCAAAGAGCTGAAGGGCGCCGAGATCGGCGATGATCAGCTCAAGCCGGTCGAGGCCATCATCCGCAGCATGACCCCGCAGGAACGGCGCAAGCCCGAGATCATCAACGGCAGCCGCCGCAACCGCATCGCCATGGGCAGCGGCACCACGGTGGGCGACGTGAACCGCCTCGTGAAGCAGTTCAGCGAGATGCAGAAGATGATGAAGCGGATGGGTGCGATGAGCGCCCGTCCCGGCAAGAAGGGCAAGAAGGGCAAGCCCGGCCGCATGGGATTCCCTGGCATGGGTGGCATGCCTGGTGGCATGCCCGGCGGTCTCCCCGGCGGCCTTCCCCCCGGTTTTCCGCAGGGCGGATCACCGGGTGGCTTCCCGCCGTTCAATTGATAACCTCACGTGGTTCTATTTCGCAAGGAGCACCTCGTCTCATGGCAGTAAAGCTGCGCCTCACTCGTGTGGGCAAGACCAAGCAGCCGCAGTACCGCATCGTGGCGGCCGATTCTCGGTCCCCGCGCGACGGTCGGTTCATCCAGATCGTCGGTACGTACAACCCTCGTACCGAGCCGTCCACCCTCAAGGTGGACAACGAGAAGGCTGTGAAGTGGCTGATGGATGGCGCCCAGCCCACCGAGCGCGTCAAGAAGCTGCTCGAGATCTCGGGCGCGTGGGCCGAATTCGGCGCTGCTCGCGCCGCGAAGTAAGCCGGGTCGCGTCGTGTCCGACGACCAGCAGCCCGAACAGAGCGACCAGCTCACTGCACCCACGGCCGTGGCCGTGCTGTCGCACGTGGTGAAGTCCATCGTCGACGACCCCGAACTCGTGGTGGTCGACGAATCCCACGCCAAGGGCCGCGTGCGGCTCGAGGTGAAGGTGGGTCCCGGCGATCTGGGTCGCGTCATCGGCCGTCGTGGCCGCACCGCCCAGAGCATCCGCACCGTGGTGCGGGCCGCCGCCACCCGCGACGGCGCCGAGGTCGACGTCGACTTCGTCGACTGACGTGCCCGACACGCCTGCACCCTCCTCGCCTGCACCCTCCTCGCCTGCATTGCGCGAGGTCGGCAAGACCGGCCGTCCGCACGGGGTGCGTGGCGACATCTACGTAGATCTGATCACCGACCGCGAGGAACGCCTCGCGGTCGGTGCGCGTCTGCAGGCCGGTGGCACGTGGCTCACCGTGGCCACCGCTCGCCGTGCCGGCACCCGCTGGCTGGTGCACTTCGAGGGCGTGCCCGACCGAACGGCCGCCGAGAAGCTGGTGAACCTGCCGCTGCTGGCCGAGCCGTTGCCCACGCCTGACGACGGGCTGTACGTGCACGACCTCATCGGCTCCGAAGTCGTCGACACCCACGGCACCGTGCTGGGCACGTGCACCTCGGTGCTGGCGAACCCGGCCCACGACATCCTCGAGCTCTCCACTGGCGGTCTCGTGCCCGTCGTGTTCGTCGTGGAAGCCACTGCTGGCCGCATCGTGGTGGATCCCCCCGAGGGCCTCTTCGACCTCGACTGACCCGCGAACTGACGTTCCGACGTCGGAACTTAAGTTCTGCTGCAGAGGGTCTCGACGGCGACGATCGCGTCGAGGGGGACCGGACCGTAGATGTGGGGGAAGGGCTCGGGTGCGTCGCCGAGCTGCTCGTAGACGATCTCGCTCTCCACCTTCGATTCGTCGATGTGCAGCAGCAGCACCGGGTCGACGTCGGCGTAGAAGCGCGCTCGGGTTGCCGGCCATTGTTCGGCGGTGCTGCAGTGGATGAACCCCTCGTCGGCGAGCTCGACGCCGCGACTGGAGCCGGTGTGCACACCCTCGGCCTGCGAGCGGGCCCAGCGTTCTGGTTCGGTGAGGTGGTAGATCATCAGCCCTAGGCTGGCAGACGCGATGCGTATCGACGTGTTCACCATCTTCCCGGGCCTGGTCGACGGGTTCTGCGCCGAGAGCCTGCTCGGCAAGGCGCGTGCCTCCGGCCTGCTCGACCTTCGCCTGCACGACCCGCGTGATCAAACCTCCGACGTGCACCGCACGGTGGACGACACACCGTTCGGTGGGGGCGCCGGCATGGTGATGAAGCCCGAGCCGCTGTTCGCCGCCGTGGAGGCCGCGCAACCGCCTCGACCGCTCTACCTGCTCGGGCCGGGTGGCCGCCGGTTCGACCAGCGGATGGCCGAGGAGCTGGCCGCCGACACCGCCGGCTCGGGAGGGTTCTCCTTGTTGTGCGGGCGCTACGAGGGCATCGACCACCGGGTGCACGAGCACCTCGTCGACGGAGAACTCAGCATCGGCGACGTGGTGCTCAACGGAGGAGAAGTGGCGGCGTGCCTGGTCATCGAGGCTGTCGTGCGGCTGCTGCCGGGGGCGATGGGGAACCACGCGAGCCCGGTCAACGAGAGCTTCGGCCAGCACGGCCTGCTCGAGGAGCCGCAGTACACGCGACCGGCGGAGTTCCGCGGCTGGTCGGTGCCCGACGTGGTGCGCAGCGGCGACCACGCACGCATCGAGCGGTGGCGGTTGGCTCAGGCGCTGCACCGCACCATTCGGTACCGCCCCGACCTCCTCGAGGCCCGCGGGGGACTCAGCGAAACCGACCGGCGCCTGTTGGAAGAGTTCCCATCTGTCACCTATCCTTGAGCGTTCCCTGTACGACGCCTGAGAGAAGTTCTCGCCATGAAGTCCACCGACATCGTTGATGCCCAGCACCTCCGCTCCGACATCCCGGCCTTCGGCCCCGGCGACGAGCTGAAGGTGCACGTGAAGGTGGTCGAGGGCAACAAGGAGCGCGTGCAGGTGTTCCAGGGCAACGTCATCGCTCGTCAGGGCAGCGGCG
>JACQZZ010000080.1 GCA_016213625.1 Actinomycetota bacterium | reverse complement strand
GCTGTCGCGCATCGAACTCGGAGGCCAGGGTGAGCGAGATGAGGTGAGCGTGGGTGCCGTGATGCGTGACGCAGTGGCCCGCCACCAACTCACCGCCGAGAGCTTCGGGGTCGACGTGCAGTACGACGATTCGAGTCGTCTGACCCTGAAGGGCAACCGCCTGCAGCTGGTGTCCGCGGTGAGCAACCTCATCGACAACGCCGTGAAGTACAGCAATCGTGGCGGCGTCGTCAGGGTGTTCGCCGCGTCCGACGATCAGACCGTCGACATCAGCGTGGCGGATCAGGGAGTGGGGATTCCCGCTCGCGACATCGACCGTATCTTCGAACGCTTCTACCGGGTCGATCGTGCCCGCAGTCGCGAGACCGGTGGCACCGGCCTCGGCCTCGCCATCGTGCGACACATCGCCACGAATCACGGGGGCGACGTCACCGTCCGCTCTCGCGAAGGCGAAGGCAGCACCTTCACCCTCCGTATTCCGATCCAGGAGAACTGACCAATGGTCGATCAAGGACGTCCCACCGTGCTCGTCGTCGAGGACGAGGCCAGCTATGTGGAGGCACTCACCGTGGGCCTCACGAAGGAAGGGTTCATCGTCGAGGTCGCGGTCGACGGCGCCGAGGCGCTGTTGAAGTTCGAGGACGTGCAGCCCGACCTGGTGCTGCTCGACGTGATGCTGCCGAAGATGAGCGGGATCGACGTGTGTCGGCTGCTGCGCAAGCGGTCGCAGGTGCCGATCATCATGGTGACGGCCAAGGGCGCAGAGATCGACACGGTCGTCGGTCTCGAAGTGGGCGCCGACGACTACGTCAGCAAGCCGTATCGCATGCGCGAACTCGTTGCTCGGATGCGTGCGGTCATGCGCCGTCACGGCACCGGCACACCGGTGGTGCCCGAGGTGTCGGTGGGGGCCATCAGCGTGGGTGGCCTCAGTCTCGACGCCGACGAACACCGGGTGATGCTCGACGGCCAGGAAGTGGTGATGCCGCTGAAGGAGTTCGAGTTGCTGCATCTGCTGCTGGCCAACGCCGGTCGTGTGCTCACCCGCGACGTGCTCATCGATCGTGTGTGGGGCAGCGACTACGTCGGCGACACGAAGACCCTCGACGTGCACGTGAAGCGGTTGCGAGCCAAGGTGGAGGAAGATCCCGCCAACCCCACGCGCATCACCACCATCCGCGGCCTGGGGTACAAGTTCGAGCGTCCGAAGAGCTGAGGCGACAGGCCCCTACGATGCTCCTGTGAGCTCGTCGACCGGTAGCGCCAGGATCCCGGTCTCCCCCTTCCAACGACTCGCCCGCACGCACGCCTTCATGGCGATGGGCGACGCGGCGATGTACGGCGCGTTGGCCGGTTCGGTGTTGCTCAGCCTGACCCCCGACGCTCAGCGTTCGAAGGTGCTGCTCTACCTGCTCGTCAGCGCCGCACCGTTCGCCGTGGTGGCGCCGGCCATCGGACCCACGGTGGACCGCATTCCAGGTGGTCGACGAATGGTGATGCAGATCACCGCCGTCACACGGGCGGTGGTCTACCTGGTGATGATGTTCCACGTCGACGACCTGCTGCTCTACCCGCTGGTGTTCGCGGCGTTGGTGATGCAGAAGACGTACGCCGTGTCGAAGTCGGCGCTGGTGCCGGTGGTGGTGCGCAACGAGACCGAACTGGTGGAGGCCAACTCCAAGCTCAGCCTGATGTCGGGCGTCGTGGGAGCGATCGCCATCGGCCCGCTGGCGCTGCTCGGCAAGGCCAGTGTCAGCATCCCGTTGGCCATCGGGATGCTGCTCTTCGTCGCGGCCACGCTGTCGGCTCGACTGCTGCCACGCGACGTGGTGGCCGCGAAGCCGGCACAGAAGTCGGAGAAGGTGGAGCTGCGTTCGCGCGGCATCCGTCTGGCGTCGGCGGCGATGATGCTCATCCGGGCCAGCATCGGCTTCCTCACGTTCCACCTGTTCTTCTGGCTTCGAGAAGACTTCGGGCTCGCGCAGTTCGGCTTCGCCGCCGTCGCCGCCACCAGTGGCTCGATGCTGGGCAACATCTTGGCGCCGCGCCTTCGTCGGTCATTGCACGAGGAACGCATGCTCACCATCGCGCTGGGCATCATCGCCGTTGCCGGTCTGTTCGCGGCGATCACCGGTGGTTTGGGGATGGCGATCGTGCTCGCGTTCGTCGTCAACTTCTCGGGGTCGATCGGGCGACTCGCCTTCGACTCGATCGTGCAACGTGACGCGCCCGACGCGAACCAGGGCCGCGCCTTCGCCCAGTTCGAGACACGGTTCCAGTTGGCCTGGGTGCTGGCTGCGATGCCGCCGGTGGCCTTCACCCTGCCGGGAGCGGTCGGCTTCCTGGTGGTGGGCATCATCGGCGCTGCCGCGATGACGATCTACCTCGAAGGCAGCCGGCGCGGTCGCTTGAGCCGGGCGAAGCGTGGACGCCCGTTGCCGCCGCCGACGGCGCCCCGCTGAGTCAGAGCTCGAGGCGAGCGATCCACAACCCGGGAGCGTCGATCTCGGCCGGTGTGGGCAGTGCCTGCGGCTTCGCCATGAAGGCGGTGAGCCCGGCTTCACCCACACGGTCCACCACGCCCGCGGCGAACGTCTTGCCGCGCTGCACCTGTTCGTTGGTGAGGTGCAGACCGAGCAGTCGCTCGACGAACACGTCGTCGGGTGTGACTTCCACTCGGCGTCGGCGGACGGCCTCGGCGATGCGCAACGCATCGCCGCCGATGACCCGCACCGCCACCGAGTCGACCAGGTAGTCGACGTAGCCGACCACGGCCGCCACTGCGGCGTCGAGTTGCGGTGCGAGGGCCAGCTGTTCGGGTGACTGCACGGCACCGAGCAGGACCGCGGGGTCGCCCAGCAGTTGCTGCATCGCCTGCATGGGATCCGCTCCGTCGGCCTCCATCTCCAGCGAGCCGAGTCGTTCAGCCACGGCCGACGGGTCGGGCTGGAAGGCGCCCACGTACGTGCGCACCATGCCGGCCAGCTGCTCGCGCAGCGAGGTGAGCGAGAACAGGGTGTGCCCTGTGAGCTCCTGGGCGAGGACCCACAGTCGCATCTCGTCGGTGGGCAGGCTCCAGTCGGCGGCGAACTGATCGATGTTGGCCGGCACGACGAGCAACGTGTTGTCGCCGCGAGGGATGGGCAGGTCGTACTGGCCGAACGTGCGCTGTCCCATGCGGCCGACCATCGAGCCGACGGCCATGCCCATCATCGCCGGGGCCATCATCTGGCTGAGGTTGGCCATCATGGCCATCATCGGATCCGAATCGGTGAGCGCTTCGCCCGGTTGGCGCTTGCCCAGCGACGAGGCCATCTCGGTGAAGAGCGGACGGTACGCCTCGAGTGTGCGCTGCGCCCACACGCTGCGGGTGACGGGCGTGATCTCGGGGAACACGGTGTCGAGCCCGGTGAGGTCGTGCACGTGCAGTTCGAGGATGCGGGCGAGTTCGGCCAGCTGGATGCGCACAGCCGGGTCCACGTTGGGCTCGCTCGCGCCGCCACTGCTGGCGAGCGATGCGAACTGCCGCGCCGCGTCCCAGTTCAACGGACCCTGGCCGGCCATCGCCTTGGCGAACTCACCGAACATCGGCACGTTGGCGAAGGGATTCTCACCGAACGGGTTGTCGCCAGGATTGGCGGGGGTGTCACCGTCTGCCATGGCCGAAGCCTACGGGTGATGGACCCGGTAGCGTCAGCAGGCGATGGACACGCCGATGAACACGCCGACCCACACGGCAACGGTCGCCACCATCCCCGTGTGGGTGAACGACGGCACCAGCGGTCTCGGTGCGCGCGTGCTGCGCCTACTCGTCGCCAGCGATCTCGCTCGGGCGGTGGAACCAGCGGAGTGCGAAGTGATGGTGTGGCTCAGCGCGCACGACGCCGATGCGCGGGCCAGCCGTCGCGAGAGCGCCCTGGAAGGGCTGGCCACGGCGCTCGCCGAATGCCCGAAGCTCACCCACGTGGTGCTCGTGTCGTCGGCCATGGTCTACGGCGCCTGGGCCAACAACCCGGTGCCGCTCACCGAGGACGAAGTGCTCCGGCCCGACGTGGAGTTCGCCTACGCCCGCCAGCTCGGCGCAGTGGAGCAACTGGTCGACGCATGGCGTCTGCATCGGGCCGGACGCACGGTCACCGTGCTGCGTCCCGCCCTCGCGATGGCGGCCGATGGCACCAGCGGTCTCGCCAGTGCGCTGGCCGCCGGCATGGGACAACGGATGGGTGAGGACGATCCGCCGGCGCAGTTCCTGCACCTCGACGACCTGGCGTCCGCCGTGCTCCTGGCGGCCGAACAGCGCCTCGACGGCGTGTTCAACGTGGCCCCCGACGGCTGGGTCGCGGGCGAGCGTGTGCGTGCCCTCGCCGGTGCCGTGCCGCGGCTGAAGGTGCCCGATCGCATCAACGAGGTGGTCACCAATCTGCGTTGGCGCTTCCAGCGAGGGCCCATTCCGCCCGGTCTGCGCAGCTACACCCGCTGGCCGTGGCTGGTGGCCAACGACCGGTTGAAGGCGCACGGGTGGCGCCCCACCGTCACCAACGAGCAGGCGTACGTGGAGGGCACCGAGGCCAAGTGGTGGACGATGGTGTCGCCCAAGCGCCGACAGGAGCTGTCGCTGGGCGGCCTCACCGCCGGTCTGGCGCTGTTGGCGATCGTGGTCGTGCGCAGCGTCGTGCGGGCCCGCGCTCGACGTCGGTGAGCGCCTGCGGCGCCCTGGTCAGAGACTGGAGCGCGGCGAGCCCAGCACCACGGCGATGGAGAGCTCTGCGTCGGCTCGCTGCACCACGAGCGTGATGGTGTCGCCGGGGGCGTGCGCCGCCAGGACTGCGCCGAGCTGGGTGGTGTCGGCGACGGGCTGACCGTCGATCGACACGATGCGGTCGCCCACCTGGATGCCGGCATCGGCCGCCGGCCCGGCAGGGTCCATGGTGTCCACCACGAGGCCCGCCGCCGGGTCGTTGCCGAGCATGACACCCACCCACACCTTGTCGGCGGCGCCCGTGGCGAGGGCTCGGCGCAACTGGTCGAGCCCAGCCAGCGACACCAGCAGGGGCCCACGATCGCTGTGCGAGCAGAGCGCGACGAGTTCACCGCGTTGGTTCACGACGGGCGTGCCCTCGGGCATGGCGGTGTCGACCGACGGGTCGAGCGTGGACGTGTCGATGGTGCCATCGGCCTGCACCACCGCGGTCACCTGACCGGAGCCGTAGAAGCTGAGCACGTCGCCCGGTTGCACGTCCGATCCGACCGTGAACGACTGCATCGACGGCGAGTCGTGGGCCAGCACGGCGAGACCGCTGCGCTGGTCCACCAGCAACACCCGCGCCGTTTCGGTGCCACCGTCGGGCAATCGCAGGTCGACCACGTCGCCGGCTTCCACCGCACCGGCGGTGGTGATGACGAGGCTGCCGTCGCTCACGGCCACGGCCACGGCGCCCAGCGGGACGGTGACCGAGCCCTGCTGTTCGACGGCATAGGTGGGGAGCGGTTCGTTCTGCGGGCGATTCGTGCTCGGCGACACCACGGCCTGGGTGTTCGACGTGGCCGCCACGGTGGTGACGGTGGTGGCCGGGCGATCGGAGGTGGACGGCGCGAGCGCCGCCGACGACTGCACGACGCTGGTGGCGACGGTGGACCGCACGCTCACTCCGGCGCTGCGGCCGGCGTGCGTGGGCAACATGGTCCACAGCACGGCGAGGGCGAGCACTCCACCGACGGCACCCGTGGCGGCGGTCAGTCCGCGCCCGATGGTGAGCGGCGGCTCAGTGGTGGCCCAGGCCTGCTGACCCATCTCGCTGGGGTGGCGCCACTGACGCTCGTGTGCCGGAAGGGGCGCGCGGGGATACAGCTCGTCGTCGTTTCCCTCACTCCGGTCCACGAGCAGGGCAGGTTAGTGAGCGGACGACCACAAGTGGCATCGCGGCAGGGACCTGCGGCGAAGTGCCCGCGGACGGCTACGATCGGCCCTGTGCAACCTCCCGTCGACGGCAACTCGTGGTTGGGGCTCACCGATCAGGTGCTCCCCGTGGGTGCCGTCTACGACTGGTGCCTGCAGCCGCAGTGCGGCGCGGTGGTGCTGTTCAGCGGCACCGTGCGCGACCACGCGGCAGATGACGAGGGCGTGATGCGCGACCAGGTGCAGTACCTCACGTACGAGGCGTACGACGAACAGGTGGTGCCGGCGTTCCAGGCCATCGAGCGCGAACTGCGCACTCGCTGGCCACACACCGGCAGGGTCGCGCTGCTGCACCGCACTGGCCGGCTCGAGCTCATGGAGAGTTCGGTCATCGCGGCAGTCAGCTCGCCCCATCGCCCCGAAGCGTTCGAGGCCGCACGGTTCGCCATCGACGCGTTGAAGGCGGGTGCTCCCATCTGGAAGCACGAGGTGTGGGCCGACGGTGCCGATTGGGGCACCGGTGCACATCCCATCCAGGCGCCGTCCTCGGTGCCGTCCGCCATGCCATCCCTGGGTGGTGGCGTCCGCTCGTGATCTGGATCCTCGTCGCCATCGCCGCCGTCGCCATGTTGGGCGTGTGGTATCTGCTCGCCCGTCGTCCGCGCCAGGAGCCGGGAGTCGTGAGCTTCCGTCGCCACATCGACGCGCTCTCACCCGAGGCCCGGCGCGAGGTGATCGATCGGGCCCGCAAGCGCGACGACGAGGAAACCGACTGACATGGCACGCGACCTCGCGATCGATCTCGGCCCCGCCACCACGCTGGG
>JACQZZ010000077.1 GCA_016213625.1 Actinomycetota bacterium | reverse complement strand
GTCCCCGTAGGGCACGTAGAGCGGCAGGCCGAGGAAGGCAAACCGCGCTGCGGGTGAGGCGCCGGACCCGGCAAGGTCCGCCGGCGCCGCGAACGGCGCCCCCAGGAACGTCTCTGCTGCCGGCGCTCGTGTCGTCATGCGGTGATGCTACCTGAGGATCGCGCGCGGGCGGCGGCGAAGCCTGCGGCCCCGCCGCCGCCCGCACCCACGCGCATCACAGATCAGACGGGCCTCTCGGCCCCTGTCACATCTCCACCGAGCGGCCGCGCCGCCGCAGCACCATCCAGGCGATGAGCGCGATGACCACGACCGCCACCACAACGACCACGATGATGAGTGTGGTCGAGCTGCTGCTGCTCTCAGCCGTCTCGGCCGCCACGACCGGCTGCACCTGCTTGTAGGTGTCGACGTTCATGTAGTTGTAGAAGGCGGCGCCGTCGTAGCCTTCGTAGTCCGACGGCGACGGCACGACGCCCTGCCACTTGTCGCTGCGGTACGCCTCGAGCTGGTACGGATACGCGAAGATGAGGTAGGGCGACGACTGCCAGACGATCTCCTGCATGCGCTGCACCAGCGGGATGCGTTCACTCACCTCGATCGTCTGCCGCTGGTCATCGAAGAGCTGCGTGTACTCGTCGTTCGTCCAGAGCGTGTCGTTCCAGCCCTCAATCTGCCCCGGCGTCGGCACGCCGAGCATCATCTCGGGGTCGACGTCGTAGGTCCAGAACCAGATGAACATGTCGTAGTCCGGCGCGTACGTGTCGCCCTTGTAGTTGTACTGGGCGTCCAGCAGCACGCCCGCGTCGACGATCTTGAGGGTGATGTCGAGCCCGACGTCCTCGAACCAGCCGGCGATGAGCTTGGCCGCCGTCTGGTTCTCCGGAGAGTCGTTGGTCACGTACAGACGCAGGCTGAGCGGCTTGCCGTCCTTGGTCTCGCGGATGCCGTCGCCGTCCGTGTCCTCGTAGCCGGCCAGGTCGAGCTGGGTCTTGGCCTCCTCGGGGTCGTACGTGTACGCCTGGTCGGCGGCCGGCTCCCAGTGGTACGGCGAGTACGGCACGATGAGCGTGGAGCCCACGTCGGCCTGGCCGAAGAACGCCACGTCGACGATCTTCTGCCGGTCGATGGCCCAGTTGAGCGCTGAGCGGAACTTCTCGTCGAGCAACACCGGGTTGCCCATCGAGTCCGGCGAGTCGTAGCAGTTGAAGCCGAGCTCGTTGAAGCGCCAGTGGGTGCCCTTGAGCCCTGTGACGCCCTCGGTGCTCTCCACCGACGGGTACTGCGCCTGCGGTAGCTCGACCGCCGCGTCGATGGTCCCCTGCTTGAGGTCGGCGGTCATCGTGTCGGCGCTCTTGTAGTTCTCGAAGAGCAGCGTGTCGATCTTGGGCGCGCCGCCCCAGTAGTCCTTGTTGGCCTCGAGCCGGATGTACTTGCCCTTGTTCCACTCCACGACCTGGAAGGGGCCGGAGCCGATGATGGGGGGCTTGTTCTGGTAGCTCGTCGTGGCCTCGTCGCCGGTGACCTTGCTCCAGATGTGCTCCGGGATGATGGGGACGACCATGGCGAGCATGTTGGACTTGGGCAGCTCGGTGGTGATCTCCACCGTCGTGTCGTCGACCGCGTTGGCGCCGGTGATGCCGCCGGTGTAGATGGCGAGCGTCTGCAGTTCGTTGTCGACGATGTAGTTGTAGGTGAAGGCGACGTCCCTGGCGGTGAGCGGCTCGCCGTCCTGCCACTTCACGCCCTCGCGGATCTTGAACGTCCAGGTCTTGCCGTCCTCGGAGACCTCCCAGCTCTCGGCGAGCTCAGGCTTGGGCGAGAGGTCCTTGGCGTCGAAGCCGACGAGGAAGTCGTAGTTGAGGTGCCAGATCTCGTAGTCCTGGCCGAGCAGCCCGATGAACGGGTTGAGGTTGTCGGGCTCGAGCAGCCAGCCGACGCGGAAGGTGGTGCCCTCGGAGGCGGCCGGCGAGGCGCTCTCCGAGGCCGCGGCGAGCGGCGCTGCCGCCAGCAACAGCAGCAGCGCCAGCACGAGCAGCACGAGCGCTTGGCTGCCGGGATGCCGCCAGAGGCGGCCGTTCAAGCGAGTCTTCATCGTTCCCCCTGGTCTTGTGGTCACCTGACGTTGTGGTCCTTGATCACACGCGCGCCTCCTGGTCGGCCTGCGCCTCGGTGAGCAGCGCCTCGAGCCGCGCGTCCTGGTCCGCCGAGAGGCGGAACGGGCGCTCCGCGGCGAGCAGGTCCGCGAGGCGCGTGCGCACCCGCTCGCCGAGCGTCGTAGCCCCCTCGGCCGCCCAGCGGTCGTGCATGGTGTGGTCGAGCAACGCCGGCGTCCAGAACTCCCGGTGGTGCCGGCGCGTGTACTTCGTGCCGAGGAAGTTGCCGCCCGGCCCGGCGGCGCGGATCTCGTCGAGCGCGAGGGCATAGTCGTCCACCGGCACCTCGCGCATGAACTGGCGCGCGTAGCCCACGAGCTCGTCGCCCAGCACGATGGACTCGTAGGTGCTCTGCAGGCCGGACTCGAGGTAGCCGACGTCGTGCAGCAGCGTCGCGCGGGAGAGCGAGCCGTAGGCCATGCTGAGCGCGGCCTCCAGGCTCCACTGCTCGTCGAGCAGCTTGGAGTCCGACATGCCGGCGTAGGAGAAGCTCGGCAGGCCGTAGTAGCGCGCCAGGTCGGTGCCGACCTGCTGCGCGAGCAGCGCGTCGGGCGAGACGTACGGGTCGGTCATGGTGCGCATGTCCATGGCGCCGCAGCCGACCCCGTACACGAACGGCGCGCCGCGGTTGACGTGCTGGTGCAGCACCAGGCCGCTCAGCGTCTCCGCGTTGCCAACCAGAGCTGCCCCGGTGATGCTGCGCGGACCGGTCGCCCCCATGTTCGGCGCCGGCGCGTAGACGAGCGGGATGAGGAGCTCGGCGCAGCCGATGACCTTGGTGAGCGCGTCGGGGTCGTGCATGAGCGGCGGCGACGGCATGGCGTAGATGGCGAAGCTCTCCTTCTCGCCGCAGAGCGCGGCCATCTGCTGCATGCGCGCCAGCACTGCGCCGTCACGCGGGGCCACGAGCAGGGGCTTGCGCGAGCCGCGCAGCATGGCGACGACTTGCACCAGGTCGTCGATCTCGCGTGGGGCGTCCTCGGGCAGGCCCATGCTCATGATGAAGTCGATCTGCGGGAGCTTTTCGCAGAGCGCCGCCATGCCCTCGACGTCGGCGCGCCGGACCCGGCGGCGCTCGCCGCTCTCCAGGTCACGCACGTAGAGCACATCCGAGCCGGTGCCGTAGAACACCTCGCCGTCACGCAGGTTCAGCGGCTCGGTCTCGCCGCCGCGCGGC
>JACQZZ010000079.1 GCA_016213625.1 Actinomycetota bacterium | reverse complement strand
TCGGCCTTCCAGCCCGGGATGGTGGGGACGAGCATGGCCAGGTTGGTCTTGCCGCACGCGCTGGGGAAGGCGGCGGCGATGTACTTGCTGTCGCCCTGGGGGTTGGTGAGCTTGAGGATGAGCATGTGCTCGGCCAGCCAGTGCCCAGCCATCGCCCCCGAGTGGGAAGACCCCGCCGGCGTGCCCATCAGCGCCATCCTCTTCGGTGGCCGCCGCCGCACCACGGTGCCGCTGGTGACCCAGGCGTTCAACTGGGAGCACGGCACGTTCCTCGGCAGCATCATGGCCAGTGAGACCACCGCCGCCCAGCAGGGCGCGGCAGGCGTCCTGCGCTTCGATCCGATGGCCATGCTCCCCTTCTGCGGCTACAACATGGCCGACTACTTCGCCCATTGGCTCGAGGTCGGCAAGGCCACCGATGCCGACAAGCTGCCCAAGATCTTCTTCGTCAACTGGTTCCGTCGCGACGAGGACGGCCGCTTCCTGTGGCCCGGCTACGGCGAGAACAGCCGCGTGCTGAAGTGGGTGTTCGAGCGTGTGGCCGGCACCGCGGGCGCCACTCGCACCGCCATCGGCGATCTGCCGCTGCCGGAAGACCTCGACCTGCACGGTCTCGACGTCAACGAGGCCGACCTGGCCGAGTTGCTGAAGGTCGACGCCGACGGCTGGAAGAGCGCCATCCCGCAGATCGAGGAGCACTTCGCCAAGTTCGGCGACTCGCTGCCCCCGGCCCTGGCCGCCCAGCTCGCCACCCTCTCCGCCGCCCTCTGACGAACCGTGCACGCGAACTTAAGTTCGGACGTCGGAACTTGAGTTCGCGTGTGGGGGCTACATCTTGACGAGGCGTGTCACCGCGCCGTCTGACGACATCACCCACAGCTCGATGCCCCGAGCGGTGTCGTGCACCGCGATGTCCACATTGCGCACCGCCGTCGCCTGCAACCACTCGCCGAACTCCGGCGCGGACGGACATGGTGTCGACGATGTCACCGTGAGCCGCAACGACTGGCCGTTGGAATCCCAGGTGCCGGCCGACAGGCAATCCGGACGACCCGCCACGAAATCGCCACCGGCGTTGAGCAACAGTCCGTCGAAGTCGTTGAACTGCCAGTTGCCGATCAGGCCGGGGCTGCCCCCACTCACCCGGTCAGGACTGAACCGAGCCGCGACGACGTCGCCCACCTGCAGCCGACCGTCGGGCAGCGGTTCGAACGGTCCACCGACCACGCGCACGGTGTCGACGGTGCGGCATGGCCCCGTCGTCGCTCCGTCGGGGCCGTACCTGTTGCAGCCGTCGTACCCCAACACGGTGCCGTCGTCGACAACGGTGAAGGTTGGCACGCTCACGGTCACGGGATATGGCACTCCCGAGACCTCGGTGACCACCCAAGTCGGTCCGATCACATCAGCGGGGACCACAGGATCGGCCGCAAGCCGCGTCACACGGTCGCCGGTCGTCGTCCACATTCCTGCAGCAGGGCCGTCCTGCAACACGAAGGGTGCTCCGAACGACTTCATCCGCTCCACCCACGCGGCGAACTCAGGGTCGAGGTCGTAGCACTCGGGAATCGTGTCGAAGTCGAAGGTGAGATAGTTCCCGTTCGCGACGGACCACCGCACGTCCACTGCGATCTCGCAACCGCGACTCTCCAGGCTCACGAAACCCTCGGGTGTGAGCACGAAGCCACCGACCTCGCCGAAACGGTAGGTGCCCTCGAACGGGAGGGTCGGCGGTGCCTCGCCGTCCACGTGCTCGAAAGTCCGCGCGGTGAATCGATCGGTGTGCAGTCCCGACGGTGAGTCGAACGTGAACGGTGGACTGGCCATCACCGGTGCCACGCCATCGGGGCAGCCGGCAGCGGTCTGTTCAACACCTTCGGCACGAACGACGTACTCGTTGCAGCCGTCCCAGCCGAAGATGGTGTCGTCCTCCATGAACGTGAAGGTGGGCAGTACAGGGCCGTCGAGCGGCACCCCGTCGAGGGAGGTGATCACCCACAGCGGACCGAACGCGCTGGCGGGCACGCCCGCTGTCGGCGATGTGTCGCTCACCACCGTGGTGCCCGGTTCGGAGGTGGGCGACGGGGCCACCGTGTCGGAATCCTCGTCTCTGGATGTCATCCACACCACTGCCAGGAGCAGCGCCGCCGCGGCGACGAAGCCCGCACCGACCTTCCACTCGCGCCGACGGTTCGGGGCTCGTTCCACCACGTCGATGTCGCCGCGCCACTCCCCTGCCACCTTGCTGCGCAGCGTGGCGACGAACTGGGTCGTCGGCTCCAGCGCGTCGCCGGCCATCTGCTCGATCTCGCGATCAGGCATCTCGCACCTCCTGTCCTCGCAGTCGTCGTCGGGCACGCGCCAGCAACGACTCGGTGGCGTGCACGGTCAGATCCATCGTCGCTGCCACCTCGGGCACCGACAGGTCGTCGAGGTAGCGGAGCACCAGTGCCGCTCGTTCCCGGTCCGGCAATTCGGCGAGGCCGGGCACGTCGACCGTTTCGTCCGACGTGTGCTCCTCCGTCGGCGAGACGATCAGGCGTAGGCGTCGCACTTCGCGCTGCTCCCCTCGCACACGGTCGAGGAACCGGTGACGCACGGACGTGCACAGCCATCCGATGCCCACTTCACCCAACCCGCCCCGGGCCGCCTTCACCAGTCCGAGGTACACCTCCTGCACCAGATCGTCGGTGCGCGCCCGGTCGTTGCCGGTGAACCGGCTGGCGTATCGGTAGACATGCTGGACGGACTGGTCGTAGCACGCGACGAGCGACTCCTCGTCAGTGACACTCCAAGGGCCGATGTCCACCATCACCCATCATGACGCCGCTGGGCGGCCTTCTCCGTCGCGAGGGTTGCACCGGTCGACGACTGGTCGAGCACCGAGTGCCACCACGCCGCGTCGAGGTCGGTGCGCTCCAACGAGTAGCCGCAGCCCCACACCACCGGTACGCCGTCGGACTCGCCGCCCGACACCAGCATCCGCATGCCGGGGCGAGGTTGCACATCCGACCGCCAGCGCACCGTCAGTCGGCGCTGCACCTCGCCGCGGTGCCACCGACGCACGTCGAAGGTGACCGCCCGCACCGGGCCACCGGCGAGATCGGTACCGGCGAACGTGTCGACCACGTCGCCGTCGAACGCGAACCCCACCGTGGCCAGCCCGCGCGTGCTGACATGCCCAGGGCACATCGTGGTGGACACGGCCGTGAGCGGCGGTTCCGGTTCGGACCGCGCCACCGACACAGCACCCGACCACGCGACGCCCACGAACACCGCAGCCACCGCTGCCGCGGCACCCACCCACAGACGACGTGGCACCCCGACGCGGTGACGCGACGCTCGCCCCGTCGGCTCGCCTCGCCACTCCCCCACAACCAGCCGTCGCACGGCGAACATGATGTCGCTCGACGGTTCGAGCGGGGTGCCGGCGAAGCCCATCACATCGGCGTGGACGGCATCGGCGTGACGCACCCCGATGCGCCGTAGTCCACGTCGCAGCAGCACTCCCACCCGACGCTGGCTCACGTCGAGCTCGGCGGCGATCTCGTCGTTCGACAGGCCCTCCACCCGGTGGAAGACGAGCACCGCCCGTTCCAGGTCGGGGATGTCGGCCAGCAGCGGCCGGTAGAGATCGACCTCCGGTAGCAGGAGCGCCTCGCCACGGCTGTCGACCACCGTCGCCTCCGTCCACTCCACTGGCTGTGCGCCGCGCGCCACCGCGCGCCCGTCGGCGACGAACTGACGACGCCCGGCCACGCACAGCTGCTCGAACGGCACCCGGCACGGGCCCTTCCGAGCGAAGTGGGCCACCGAGGTGTACACGTCGAGCAGGATCTGTTCCGTGCGGGCACGGTCGCCACCGGTGAGGAGCCCCACGTATCGGTGCACCGCGCCGATGGACCGGTTCACACACTCGACGAGCGACTGCTCGTCGACGACGGTGCTCGACCCGAGGTCCATCACTCCATCATGCACCCTCGCACCAGGGCGTGAGCCGAGTTGCGGGGTCAGCCGCCGGTGGCGATGAGCATGGCACGGATGCCGAGGCCCATCACGAACAGGCTGCCCAGTCCGTAGAGGAGGTACAGGCGGTGCTTCATCTGGAAGCGGTAGCTGTAGATGATGGCGATGGCCACGATGGCCACGAACCCGTAGAACGCATGGAACTGCGGCAGCGGCACCTTGTACTTGCCCACCATGATGACGCCGAGCACCACCTGCACGAACACGGTGGTCTCGGCGATGCCGATGAACCACCACATCGCGCGGGTGCGCAGCTGCGGCAGCCAGTTGGCGGCGAGGCACCACAGCCCGGCCAGCCCGTTGCCGATGATGACCACCCAGGCCCAGTTCTCGTGGATGTTCCTGGTGGTCTCGAGACCGGTCGCGAGCATCAGATGGAGGCTACTCGCCGCATCCGTAACCACCCACGAAGGAGATGATGACGCCCGAGGCCGGATCGGCGTCGGTGAGGAACCCCACCAGGCCGTCCTCGATGTAGAACGCGGGACCGCTGATCTCGTCGCCCGAGCTGACGATGGCGCTGGGGTATCGCTCGATGAGCGTCGACACCGCATCGCCCACGCTGAGCCCGAGATCCGTGGCGAGACCGTAGGGATCGATGTTCGCGGCGAACGCGGGGCCGTAGGTGAACGCAGCGAAATGGCGCAGCCCGGTGGCGGCCGGCGAGTTGTCGGTGAAGAACAGCGACAGGTCGTTCCAGTCGACGAACCGGATCTGGGTACCGGGACACGGTGCGCCGATGGTGAGCGGGTCGGCCCAGCCGCTGTCGTTGGTGGGCGTGCCGAGGATGGCCGACACGTAGTCGACCACGCTGTCGGCGTCGGCCCCGAACAACGCGTCGCCCAGGCCCTTCGACGACAGCTCCAGCCCTTGCACCGCCGGAATGGTGCTCGTGGTGCTCGACGTGCTCGTGGTGCTCGAGGTGCTGGTGGTGCTCGACGTGGTGCTGGAGCCGGGCACCGTCGACGTGGTGCTGGTGGCGGCGACCGACGACGTGGTGCTGGACAGCACCGATTCGGCACTGCTCTGCTCGTCACTGCACGCACTGACGGTGACCGCGAGCACACCGATGGTGAGCACGGCCAGGACACGACGGGTGGTCATGAGAGGAAGTCTGCCAGGCAAAACGACATTCAGCGGATCAGCGTGTCGGCTTCGTGGCCACCTTCAACAAGCTGTAACGCACCATCGACCACGTCGACGACGGTGACGGAGCAGTTGTCGAGACTGCGGATGACCAGGCGATCGTCGCCCAACGCGGCACCGATGACGGCGTTGATGGCCACGAAGTGGCTGAACACGACCGTGTCGGTGGCGAGCCGGGTGATGGCGGCCACGACCTGGTCGCGGAACGCGACGTACTCGGCACCGAGTGCTTCCCAGGTGCCGCCCATGGCTGCCCGCAACCACTCCACCCGATCGGCCATGGCCACTCCCGGGGGCGAAGGGATCTCGGCCACGGCGGGTTCGATGGCCACGTCGGCGCGCCAGGCAGTGGCGAGCGGGAACGCCGTCTGCCGGCAGCGCAACAAGGGACTGCTCACCACGGCGAGCGGCCCGAGCGGCGACAGTCGACGGGCCGTGCCCATCGACTGCTCACGGCCGAGTTCGTCGAGCCCTGGGTCCATGTCGGTGTCCCATCCGGCCGAGGCGCGACCGTGTCGCACCAGGTACACCCGCGTCACTCGAACAACCACCCTTCGCGCAGCGGGCCGGTGTCGCCGTGCTTGATGAACCACTCGTGCCCGAACGCGAACGCGAACTGCTCGTCGGGCATGGTGCTGAAGAACCCGGCGTCGGTGATCTGGCTCTTGTGGCAGCGGATGGACTCACGCTTCTGCGTGACGTACGACAACACGTCGATCCGGTGGGTGATGTCGGCCTCGGGTGTGCCCATCGGGTTGCCGTCGTCGGCGGGACCGTTGGGGTCCCAGTCCTCGCCGTCGGGCCCGGGGTTGTCGCCCTCTGCCTTGGCCATCTCGAAGTAGCGCACCATCTCGTCGCGGTTCATCGTGGCCTCGAACACGGCCGGGGTGCCCGCCAACTCGGCGGCACGGTGGCCCACCTGGTGGACCTTGATGTGGTCGGGGTGGCCGTAGTTGCCGTGCCAGTCGTAGGTGGTGAGCACGTCGGCCTGCTCCTCGCGCAGGATGGCGGCGAGCCGTTCGGCCGCTTCGTCGAGCGGGGCCTGGAAGAACGAGTGCTCGTGGTCGTTCTGGTCCCAGCCGGTCATGCCGCTGTCGGCGTAGCCGAGCCACTCCAGCCGATGGACGCCCAGTACCTCGGCCGAGGCCTGGGTCTCGGCGCGACGGCGATCCACGAGCGTCTCGCCGGGGGCGAGGTCGTCGGGCACCTCACCGTGATCGCCGTTGGTGGCGACGACCAGCACCACTCGATGGCCCTCGGCGACTGCGCGCGCGATGGTGCCTCCGGTGGAGATGCTCTCGTCGTCGGGGTGTGCGTGAAAGCAGACGAGTGTTCCCATGAGAGAACGTGTCTATCAGCCGTCGGCGCGACCTGCATCCGCGACGGCCCCGCTTGCCACCAACGCGTCGATGCGATCGGCGGCGATTCCCCAGTCGGCGAGGACCGCGCGCGAGTGCTGACCTGCGTGTGCGGGCGCCGACACGACTTCAGGCGCAGTGCGCGAGAAGCGGGGCGCCGGCTTGGGCTGGGTGACACCGGCGACCTCGATGAACGTGCCACGGGCCACGTTGTGCGGGTGCTGTGCGGCCTCGCCCATGGTGAGGACGGGGGCGAAGCACACGTCGGTGTGCTCCATCAGCGCGCACCACTCGTCGCGCGACTTGGTCACGAACAGGGCCTTCAACCGGTCCTTCAGGTGCGGCCACATGGACTTGTCCATCTGCTTGACGAACTCCTCGTCACCCTGAAGACCGGTGATGCGCATCAGTTCCGCGTAGAACTGCGGCTCGATCGATCCGAGCGAGATGTACTTCCCGTCGGAGCACTCGAACACGTCGTAGAAGTGCGCACCGGTGTCGAGCAGGTTGGTTCCAGGCGCGTTCTCGTCGAACATCCCGATGGTGCGGAACGCCCAGAACATGCTCATCAACACCGCTGCACCGTCGACCATCGCGGTGTCGACCACCTGGCCGGCCCCGCTGCGCTGGGCCTCGAGCAGCGCGCACACGACGCCATAGGCGAGGAACATGCCACCACCGCCGAAGTCGCCCACCATGTTCAGCGGCGGCACCGGCGCCTCGCCGGCGCGGCCGAAGTGGGCCAACGCGCCAGCGAGCGAGATGTAGTTGATGTCGTGACCGGCAGCCTGTGCGTACGGGCCGTCCTGGCCCCATCCGGTCATGCGACCGAACACGAGCTTCGGATTGCGTGCCCGGCACACGTCGGGGCCCACACCGAGACGCTCCATCACGCCCGGGCGGAAGCCCTCGATGAGGGCGTCGGCGTGCTCGACGAGATCCAGCAGAGTGGCCACTCCGTCGGGGTGCTTCAGGTCGAGCGCCACGTTGCGCCGACCGCGGAGCATGACGTCGTAGTGCGCCGTCTCGGGCGCCGGGCCACGCACCGACTGCGCACGCTCGACACGAATGACCTCGGCACCCATGTCGGCGAGGAGCATCGCCGCGAACGGGCCGGGGCCGATGCCGGCGATCTCGATGATGCGATATCCAGTGAGGGGTCCTGCCATGCCCGCCGTTTTAGTGGACGGACCCAGCGATCACGTCACCCGGCGTGTCGGCCGGCGTGCCGTGTCAGCCGGCGTGTCGTGTATGGCTGAGGATGGCGTCGGTGATGACGGGCCACAGCTGCTCGGGCATGTCGTGCCCCATGTCGGCCATCAGCAGCAGATTGGCGCCGGGGATGAGCTCGGCGGTGCGCGTGCCGCCGCTCGGCGTGATGAGCTCGTCGTCACGGCCGTGGATGATGAGCGTGGGCGTGTCGAGCACCTTCAGCATCTCGGTGCGGCGGCCGCTGGCGTAGATGGCGGCCAACTGGCGCGTGGCGCCCTCGGGGTAGAACGAGCGGTCGAAGTCGCGAGCGGCGTTCTGCTTCACCTTCGCCTCGTCGCGGTACTTCTTCGACTGCCACACCATCCACTTCGGGGCCGAGTCGATGTACTCCTGGCGAGTGGTGGGGGGCGGCGAGAAGATGGCCGCAGCGGCTTCGGCGGTGGGTTGACCCACCTCCACCTCGCCCGGCTGGCTCATGATGGAGATGAGGCTGCGCACACGATCGGGGTGCTCGATGGCCACGGTCTGGGCGATCATGCCGCCCATCGACGCGCCCATGATGTGCGCACGCTCGATACCGAGGTGATCGAGGAGGCCGATGGCGTCGGCCGCCATGTCGCTGAGGGTGTACGGCACCGCCGGTGCGGGCTGGTCGGCGAACGCCGCCGCCATCACCGCGGGTACGTCGGCCACCTGACCGTCGAGCTTGGTGCTCAGGCCACAGTCGCGGTTGTCGAAGCGGATGACGAAGCGACCGCCGCCGGCCAGGATGCGGCAGAAGGCTTCGTCCCACGCGGTCAGCTGGGCGGTGAAGCCCATGATGAGCAACAACGCCGGATCATCGGGCGAGCCGAACGTGTCGTACTCGAGTTCCATACCGGTGTTGACGAGGGCGCGGGGCATGTGAGCAGGCTACCGTCAGCTGCCATGACGGTCTTCGGTGTACACGTGGGGTTGCAGCACACGACGGCGGACGAACTTCGTGGTGTGTGGCGACGAATCGAGGAGCTGGGCTTCGGGTGGATCTCCGTGTGGGACCACTTCTACGGGGCCACCGGCAAGCCCGACGACGCCGCATGCCTCGAGGCTGTCGCCATGCACGCCGCACTCGCGTGCACGACCACCAAGGTGCGTTGCGGCTCGCTGGTGTACAGCGTGGGTTACCGGCACCCGGCCGTTCTGGCCAAGGCCATCACGGCGATCGACCAGCTGAGCGGCGGCCGGGCCGACATGGGCATCGGTGCGGGTTGGGCGAAGGTGGAGTACGACGCCTACGGCATCCCCTTCCCCGAGATCAAAACCCGCATGGACCAGTTGGAGGAAGGCATCCAGTGCCTGCGTGGCCTGTTGCACGACGACGTCACGTCCTTCGAGGGGCAATGGTTCACGCTCAACGAGGCACGCAACGAGCCACGCCCCGTGCAGAAGAAGCTGCCCATCTGGATCGGCGGCGGTGGTGAGAAGCGCACGCTGAAGATCGCCGCACGCTCGGCCGACGGCTGGAACGTGCCCTTCATCGCACCCGATGTGTTCGCCCACAAGAACGCCGTGCTGAACGAGCACTGCGCCGTCGCCGGGCGCGATCCGAAGGAGATCCAGCGAGCCATCAACGTGGGTCTCGCCTTCACCGAGGAGAGCCTGGTGCAGCAGTTCGGCAACCTCGCCCCGCTGGTGAAGCCCGGCGTGCTCAGTGGCAGCGACCAGGAGATGATCGACCGCATCGGTCAGTACGTGGAGGCCGGCGCCGATCAGGTGAACATCGCCCTGCGTGCCCCGTTCGACCTCGAATCGCTCGAGCGGTTCTCGGCGCTGCTGAAGCTGGCCTGAGATGAACGTGCACGTCTTCGCTCCCGGCCGGGTGAACCTCATCGGCGAACACACCGACTACACCGGTGGGCTCGTCATGCCGATGGCCATCGATCGCTACACCGAGATCGAGGGCACCCGCGGCGGGGCTCGGGTCCAGCTGACCTCCTTCGACGAACCCGACCCGGTGGATCTGCCGCTCACGGTCGACGATCCGCAGCACGCCGAGCCCGCATGGGCGAAGTACGTCGCGGGCGTGGTGGCCGAGATGGCTCCGGCCGAGGGATTCGTGGGGCGAGTGAGCACCGACATCCCCATCGGCGCCGGGCTGTCGTCCAGCCATGCGCTGCAGGTGGCCGTGGCGCTCGCGCTCGGACACCAGGGGTCGGCCATCGACATCGCCCAGCTCACGCAGCGCGCCGAGAACCGGTCGTCCGGAGTGCCCACCGGCATCATGGACCAGTTGGCCATCGCGGCAGGGGTGAAGGGCCACGCACTCGTCATCGACTGCGGCGATCTCACCATCGAGCCAGTGCCGGTGCCCGACGACCTGGAGGTCGTGGTGCTGTTCGTGGCGCACCGCACGCTCGTCGGCAGCGCGTACGCCGACCGCGTGGCCGAATGCCGCGCCGTCGAGCAACTCATCGGGCCATTGCGCGACGCAACACCGGAACAGGCACGAGCCCTCGAAGATCCCGTGCTGCGGATGCGCGCACTGCACGTCACCACCGAGAACCAGCGCGTGCGCGACTTCGCCGACGCGCTGCGCAACGGAGACCTGGTGAGCGCCGGGCGGTTGATGGTGGAAGGACACGAGAGCCTCCGACTGCTCTACGACACGTCCACGCCCGTCATGAACCAAGCGGTCACCGAATTGTGCGCCACACCGGGCGTGTACGGCGCACGGATGACCGGCGGTGGCTTCGGCGGGTGTGTGGTCGCGCTCACCGAGCCCGGTGCGTTGGCACGCGGCTGGGTGGTGCAGGCCGTCGACGGCGCTCGCGCTGTCGTGAGCTGAACAGGCACTAGTTTTCGACACGACGAGGGGGTTCACATGGCTGTCGAGATCCTGGCCGATGGTCTGCACTTCGGCGAGGGGCCGCGTTGGCATCAGGGGAAGCTGTGGTTCAGCGACTTCTACGACCACGCGGTGAAGACCGTCGACATGGCGGGCAACGTGGAGACCAAGGTGGTCATCGACGATCAGCCCAGCGGCCTCGGGTGGTTGCCCGACGGGCGCCTGCTCATCGTGGCCATGCACCAGCGCGCCGTGCTGCGTCTGGAGTACGACGCACTCGTCGTGCACGCCGACCTGTCCGACGTGGCCACGTTCCACTGCAACGACATGACCGTCGACGCCACCGGTCGCGCGTACGTGGGCAACTTCGGGTTCGATCTCGACGCGGCCATCACGGGTGGCGACTTCGCCGGCGCGCTCGCGGCCTACGAGGGCGCCGCCATCGCGATGGTCGAGCCGCATGGCCACGTGCACGTGGTCGCCGCCGGCATGCGATTCCCCAACGGCATGGTGCTCACCCCCGACGGGGGCACGATGGTGGTGGCCGAGTCGTTGGGCCGGCGACTGTCGGCCTTCGACGTCGGTATCGACGGCACGTTCACCAACCAGCGGGTCTGGGCCGACCTCGGTGCGGTGGTGCCCGATGGCATCTGCCTCGACGCGGAGGGCGCGGTGTGGGTGGCCGACGCCGCTGCGTCGCGCTGCGTCCGAGTGGCCGAGGGTGGCGAGATCCTGCAGGAGGTGGCCACCACGCGCCCGTGTTACGCGTGCATGCTGGGCGGCCCCGACGGACGCACCCTGTTCATGCTCACGGCGGAGAGTTCACTCCCGAACGTGGCGAGCGCCAGCCGTACCGGCCAGATCGAGGTCACCGACGTGGTGGTGCCGCACGCCGGACGGCCCTGACCGCACGGCTCAGCCGAGCAGCTTGCGCTTCTGCGCGTCGAACTCTTCCTGGGTGATGGACCCCCGCTGCAGCAAGCCCTCGAGCCGCTCGAGTTGCTCGGGCACCGAGCCGCCCTGCGCCGGAGCTGCGGCCGCCGCGGAGTACGCGCCGCGGCGACGTGCGACCTGCTCCATCTGCGAGTGGATCATGTTCTGCACCTGATCGGGGTGGCGGATGTCGGTGAAACGCTGCTGGCCGTCCTCGCCGCCCGATTCGATGAGCAGGTCGCCGGCACCGAGCATCCGCTCGATGATGCCCTGGCTGAAGTTCACGTTGTTCACACGCTCGAGCGGGATCTCGATCCCCGTCTTGGCGATGATGCCCTGGCGGAAGATGAGCCGCTGCGACGTGATGACGAAGTTGGTGGAGATCCACTTCATGTACCGACCCACGAGCCACAACGCGGCCACGACCAACGCAGCGATGGCCACCCATCCGAACGACTTCCGCCAGTTGGAGCCGTCGTCGGTTTCGAACAGCACGACCACGCCGATGACGATGGCGCCCACCAGCACCAGCGCCGGCTCGGCGAAGTACCACCAGTGGGGATGCATGTCGAGCGCGATGGTCTCGTTGTCGTTGAGGTTCTTCTGCGGGTACGGCATATCGCGGACTGTAGTGCGTCGCAGCGACTCGCCGTGGTCCTCGCGACCCCACACGTACCCCCACACACCCACCCTTCACACCTTCACCCACACCCACCCCCACACACCCACCCTCTATCGTGACCGACGTGAGCGCCGACCAACTCCTGTCGGGTCTCGACGCCCAACAGCGCGAGGCCGTCACCACCACGGCTGCGCCGCTCGCCATCGTCGCGTCGGCAGGATCCGGCAAGACCACCGTCCTCGCCCGCCGAATCGCCTACCGCATCGAGGAAGGGTCAGCCCTCCCCCGCCACGTGGTCGCACTCACGTTCACCCGCGACGCGGCCGCCGAGATGAAGCGTCGGCTCCGCCGGCTGGACCTGCGCGAGCCCATCGAGGCCGGCACGTTCCACAGCATCGCCCTGCGCCTGCTGCGCGACCGGGCGCTGGCCAACCATCACGCACCGCCACAGCTGGCGAACGACCGCATCCGCCTGCTCCGCGAAGTCATCACCCAACTCCAGTTGCGGGTCGAGCCCTACCAAGCGATGACCGACCTCGATTGGGCTCGCGCCCGACTGGTCGAGCCGCGCCGGTACGAGGCGGCCATTCGCAGCGAGCGCCGGCGCAGCACCATTCCCGCCACCCGGTTCGTCGACTTCGTCGAGGCGTACGAGCAGCTGAAGCGTCGCCGGGGTGTGGTCGACTTCGACGACCTGCTCGTGCACATGCTGCACGCGCTGTCCACCGACCCGGTCTGGGCCGATGGCGTGCGGTGGCGCTACCGCCACTTCTTCGTCGACGAGGTGCAAGACCTCAACCCGTTGCAGCACGCCGTGCTCGAGGGGCTGCGCGCCGGCCGACCCGACCTGTGTCTGGTGGGCGACCCGCGTCAGGCCATCTACGGGTGGAACGGCGCCGACCACACGATGCTGTCGGAGGTCGAGCACCGTTACCCGGGCATCACGGTCGTGCCGCTCACGTCGAACTACCGCTGCTCGCCGCAAGTGGTGCAAGCCGCAGCCGCGGCGTTGTCGTCAGCCGGGCAGATCGACGACACACAGAGCATGCAGGGCAGCGGTCGCTCTGTCACGGTGGCGCAGTTCGCCGACGAGCGCGCCGAGGCCGAGGCCGCCGCCCAGCACATCCGCGACCTGTTGCACCATCGGTCGGGCCGTCAACTGGCCGTGCTCGCTCGCACCAACGATCAGATCACCACGCTGCAGCGAGTGTTCACCACGTACGGCATCGCCACCGAGCGCACGGCGGGCAGGTCCCCGCTCGATCAGGCCGTCGCCGCCGCGTTGCGTTGCACCAGCCGCGAACAGCTGGCCACATGGGTGGAGGGCGCGTTCGCCGACAGCGATCCGCTCATCCAGCGGGTGGCCGAGGAAGCCGACCGCTACCTCACCTCGGGCGAGCCGGGCACCTTCCGCACGTGGCTCGAGTCGCGCACACCGTTCGACGACATCGACGGCGGGCCATCCCCCGATGCCGTGGCGATGCTCACCTTCCACGGCGCGAAGGGCCGCGAGTGGTGGGGCGTGGTCGTGGTCGGTGCCGAGGAGGGCATGGTGCCGCACTCGTCGGCGTCCAGCCAGGCTCAGCTGGCCGAGGAGGCGCGCCTGTTCTACGTGGCCCTCACCCGCGCCGAGCAGCACCTGCACATCACCCACTGCGCCACCCGCAACAGCCGCAGCGTGGCACCCAGCCGCTGGTTGGCCGCGGTGGTCGAGTCCATCAGCGACGACATCCCCGCACCGCCTCCCCCACGCCCGTCTCGGGCGGCCGACCCGCTCGTGCCGTACCGCGAGTGGCGGGCCGCCATCGCCCGGGCGTCGGGTCAGCCAGAGCGCGCGGTGTGCAGCGATCGAGTACTGCGATCGCTGCAGGAAGCGCCACCCATGTCGCCGGAGGAGCTCGCCTCGAGGCTGGGCATCACCGTCACCGCCGCGGCCCGCCTACGGCCCCTCCCCACCGCCTGACACGCTGGCGCGGGCGGCCCGACGCAGGGTCAGGTCTGGTCGGCGCGGTTGCGCATGAGGCGGTCGAAGACCTCGGGGTTCATCGACAGGAACAGGCCTTCGGCCTCCGCGCACAGCCGGCCGTCGGCCACCACGCGCAGTTCGCCGTGCACGAAGATCTTGCGACCCTCCACCCGGTCGATGTCGCCGGTGAAGCGCAACGGCTGGTGCAACGGGGTGGGCGAGCGATAGTTGATGACCAGCCGTGCGGTCATGCCCGGCTTGCCCGTGAGACCCTGGGAGAAGCCGAGGATCTCGTCGAACGAGGCGGCGATGAAGCCGCCGTGCACGCAGCCGGGTGGACCCTCGTAGGCATCGCCGAACGTGACGACGCCGGTGACCGTGGTTCCCCGGGCGCTCATGTCGATGGGCGGCGCCAACGGGTTCAACGGCCCGACGAGCGGGCTGTGATCGATGAACAGGTGCTCCTGGTACGCCGCGAGCGATGCTTCGGCACCTTCGTAGGGGCGGCCGTGCGACTCGGAGGCCAACACCTCCACTGCTTGGCGCAACAGATCGCGAGCCGCGGCGAACTTCTGCGAGTCGGCGGTGGACGACGCCAGCTCATCGATGACGCTCCGGCAGGCCTCGGCAACTTCCAGGCGGGTGTCGCCGGCCAGGCGCTGGGTGGGGTCGTCGATGCTCACGCCAGATCCACGATGACCGGCGCGTGGTCGCTGGGCGACTGGCCCTTGCGGGCATTGCGATCGACCACGCTGAACGTGCACCGCTCGGCGACGGAGGGGGTGCCGAGCACCAGATCGATGCGCAGACCGCGCCCCTGGTGGAAGTCGCCGGCGCGGTAGTCCCACCAGCTGTACAGCTTCCCCTCGGGATGGTGCATGCGGAACAGATCGGTCATGCCCCAGTCGCACAGGGCGGCCAACTCGGCCCGCTCGGGCTCGCTGACATGCGTGGCACCGACGAACTTCGCCGGGTCGTACACGTCGAGGTCGGTGGGCGCGATGTTGAAGTCGCCGGTGACCACCACCTGTTCATCGGGCGTGCTGAGCGCGGCGACGTGACGACGCAACTGCGCCAGCCAGCGCAGCTTGTACTGGTAGTGATCGTTGTCGAGCGAGCGGCCGTTGGGCACGTACACGCTGCTGATGCGCACGCCGTCGCACACCGCGGTGATGATGCGGGCATCCGGGTCGGGTTCGCCGCCGTCGGCGAAGTTCGGCACCACGTCGCTGAGACCGACGCGCGACAGGATGGCCACCCCGTTCCACTGCCCCTGGCCGTGATGGGCGCTCTCGTACCCGAGCGCGGCGAACGTGAGCGCGGGGAACGCGTCGTCAGCGAGCTTGGTCTCCTGCATGCACAGCACGTCGGGCTGCACGTCGGCCAGCCATTCCTCCACACGCGGGAGGCGGGCCTTCAACGAGTTGACGTTCCACGTGGCGATGCGCATGGCGACAGCTCCCTGGTTCAGGCCTTCTTGGCGGGTGCGGCCTTCTTGGCGGCAGCCTTCTTGGCCGGTGCCTTCTTGGCGCGCGCTGGTTCCACGGGAGCCTCCACCACGGGGGCGGCAGGAGTCGCCGCCTTCTTGGTGGCGGCCTTCTTCGCCGGCGCCTTCTTGGCAGGGGCGACATCGGGCACTGCTGCGGCCGCCTTCTTCGACACTCGCTTGGGCTTCGCCGGCGCGGCGAGCGCCGAGGCGAGTTCCTCGACCGCAGCGTCGGCAGCTGCCGCGTCCGCGTCCGCGGCATCGGTGACAGCGGCCGCGGCGGCCTTCTTCGACACGCGCTTGACGGGCTTGGCGGGCTTCGCCGGCTTGTGCTCCACCTGCGGTACGGTGCCCATGCCGGGCACGGCGAGGTCGATGCTGCGCTTCTCGGCGATGAACTTGTCGACCGCCAGGGTGATGGCTTCGCCGACCTTCATGAACTCGCGTGCGCTGCGCGGCGCAGGGTCGGCCATCAGGCGCAGCGGCACGTAGCCCACGACGTCGCCCACCTTCACGTACGCACCGTGCGACGAGTAGTGGTCGACGATCGCGTTGACGCTGGTGCCCAGCGGATGACGCTCGACGAACGTGAGGAACGACAGCAGGTCGTTCACGCCGGTGTGCTTGACGGCCGGCTTGTCGGTGGGCGCGGCATCGACCGGTGCCTTGGCGGCATGGCGGTCGCCGCGGCCCGAGTCCTTGCCGGCGCCCTTTCCGGCGTCCTTGCCGAGATCCTTGGCAGCGTCCTTCGCTCCACGCTTGCCGGGCAGCACGGCGCCGGGCGGCGGTGCGGTGGGCACCGGCATCGGCTTGCTGGCTTCGGGACTGCCCACGCGAGCTGTGCCCAGCTCGGCGGGCTTGCCACCGCGAACCTTCTTCTTCGCCTCGGAGGTGCTCTTGCGGCTGATGGGACCACGCACCGGCAGGCGGTTGACGAACACCCAGCCGATGTGCGGCACGGGCTTGCCACCCACGAGGCGACCTTCATCGAACAGCCAGTCGTACTGGCCGTGGAACTCCTGGTAGCTGTCGTTGGTGAGGATGATGGCGTTCACCTTGTTGGCGATGCTCAGCACGAACGCGTCACCGCGACCGATGGCGCCCGCCGGCGGGGCGACCAGTTCGTTGTTGTTCACGGCTTCGTCGAACTCGGGCACCTCCTTGGGGTCGATGCGATGACCGAACGTGGCATCGACCACGACGGTGATGAGTGCATCGGGGTGCTCGGCGATGTACGCCATGACCGCCTCATTGAGCTGGCGGAGGCTGGGGCGATCGCGACCTTCGGTGGCGATGTTGGAACCATCGACGACGACATGATGCGGCATACCCGGTCCAGCCTACGATGCCCCGGTGTCCAAACCTTCGCCGTACACCGCCGTGCTCTGGGACTTCGGGGGCGTCATCCTCTCCAGCCCCTTCGAAGCGTTCAACCGCTACGAGCTCGAACAGGGCCTCCCCACCGACTTCATCCGCACCGTCAACGCCACCAATCCGCACGACAACGCGTGGGCTCGCCTCGAGCGCAGCGAGCTGTCGCCCGCCGAGTTCGACGCGGTGTTCGCCGCCGAGAGCGAGGCCCTCGGCCACCGCGTCCAGGGCGCCGACGTGATGGCGCTGCTGCACGGCGAGATCCGCCCCGAGATGGTGGCGTTGCTCGACCGGGTGAAGGCCGAGGGCTACCGCACCGCGTGCCTCACCAACAACGTCGTCAACGACGGCCCGCCCAGCGAGCGCTCCACCGCGTTGGCCGCGGTGATGGAGCGGTTCGACATCGTGGTCGAGAGCAGCAAGGTGGGCGTGCGCAAACCCGAGCCGCGCTTCTACGAGATCGCCTGCGAGTTGTTGCAAGTGCAACCCGAGCAGTGCGTGTTCCTCGACGACCTGGGCATCAACCTCAAGCCCGCAGCGGCCATGGGCATGGCCACCATCAAGGTGTTGAACGCGCCCCAGGCCATCGCCGACCTGCAGCGGCTGTTGCACCTCGACTGATACATCGGGAAGCCGTTCTGGGCGCGGCTCGGCCTCCTGTGACCACGCCCCCGACCGGCACTTCGGAGCCGCCCGTCCCGTACGATCTGACCGTGCGGAAGGCTGCGAGCGTCACCCTGGAATCGGGCCTGAAGCTGTCATACGCCGAGCAGGGCACGGGGTCGGCACCACCTGTTCTCCTGCTGCCGGGCCCAACCGACTCGTGGAGGTCGTACGAACCGGTCCTCGACCGCTTGCCGCACTGGATCCGAGCGATCGCGGTGTCAATGCGCGGCCACGGCGACTCCGACAAGCCCGAGGGCGGCTACGGGGTCGAGGCCTTCGCAAGCGACGTGGTCGAGTTCCTCAATGCGCTCGAGATCGATCGGGCGATGCTGGTCGGCCACTCGGGCTCGTGCCTGGTCGCGCGGAGGGTCGCCCTCGATCACCCGTCGCGGGTCGCAGGCCTGATTCTCGAGGCCTCACCGACGAGTCTCTGCACGGACGCAGCGCGTCAGTTCGTCAGCTCCGTCGTCGTGGGCTTGTCCGATCCGATCGATCCAGACTTCGCGCGGTCCTTCGTAGCGGAGACATCCTCAGAGAGTGTCGCTCCCGAGGTGGTCGACATGTTGGTCGCGGAGACACTCAAGGTTCCGGCCCGTGTCTGGCACGCGATGTTCTTGGGGTTGCTCGACTACGACGACACGAGTGAACTCGCGAGCGTCGACGCTCCGACCCTTCTCATCTGGGGCGATGACGACGCGCTCGTCTCCCGCGAGATGCAGCAGGTGCTGACCGATCGCATTCCTCACGCGGCGTTGAGCGTGTACCACGCCGTGGGACACACTCCCCGGTGGGACGACCCGCAGCGGTTCAGCGAAGACCTCGCGGCGTTCGTCGAGCGACCGCAGCCGGGTTGGTAGCCGCGACGCCGCGACTTCCACCCACCGCCTACTACGCGGCGGCCGCCGGCAAGGGCCGGTAGCGCCGATTGCCCGAAGTGGAGACCGCTGTCCACGATCAGATCGGCAGCGCTGCGCGGGTTGCTGCACAGCAAGTGCTCGGCGGCTGGGCCAGCGCTTTGGATTCAGCGGAGCGACACCTGGCGGACCGTTCGCCAAGCGAGTCCGTCGTGCTCGATCACCCGGCGCTCATCACACGTGACACTGCACAAGGGCGAGACGCGTGTCCAGCAAGCATGTCGGCAGTTGGGGATGACGTTTGACGCTTGAGTTCGATTGCGGGCACGCCGCATACGTGTGTAGGCGTTGACCCACGAGTGGTAGTCGAGTCGCCAGCCTGCGATTGCCAGAGGCACTCCCACGACGACGCCGCCGCCGAGTCCGAATGTGAAGGGAGCGATGCCGAAGAATCGCGAAGCAACCACCCGGGTTAGACCTCGGAGAGATCGGATCTGAAGACAGTGCTGCGGTCGCGTCCCTCAGCCTTTGAGCAATACATCGCGAGATCGGCAGCCTTGACCAGGTCTTGGAGCGTGCTCAGCTGTTCGGGGTAGGTGGCAATACCGATGCTCATCGTGACGTTGAGGGACGCCGCTTCGCCAATGTCGAACGACTCGAGCGCCACGGCGAGCCGGAGGCGTTCTGCCATCGACCTGGTGGGAAGCGAGCTGGTTTCAGGAAGAATCACCGTGAACTCCTCGCCGCCGTAGCGACACACGCGATCGATCGAACGAACCTTGCGCGTGAGTACCGCGCTCAGCCCGCGCAGCAACCGATCGCCTGCCTGGTGTCCATGCACGTCGTTGACCCGTTTGAAATGATCGATGTCGAGCATGAGCACCGAAACGGGCCGGTGAAATCGATCGGCCCGAGCTATCTCCTCGGCCAGCAGGGAGTAGAAAACGCGATGGTTGTAGAGGCCGGTCAGTTCGTCGTGGTTCGCGAGGTCCTCCGCGCGCTCAGCTCGACGCCGGTCACTGACATCGCGAGTCACCACGAGCACTCCGGCGACCTCTCCCTGCTCGTCGTAGTACACGCTTCCGTTGAAGAGAACCTCTGTCGTTGCCCCGACGCGGTCGACGATGACGAGCGGGTGGTTGGACACGAATTGATCGTCAAAGGTGCTCCGGTAGGCCGCTGTCGCATCGTCGGGATCCGTGAAGTATTCGGAAAAGCTGCTTCCAATCAGGGAGGAGCGAGGAACGCCAGTCGCGCTTGACGCCGCACCGTTCACGTCCATGATTGCCCCATTTCTGTCGACGGTGAACAGCGGGTCGAGGCTCGCCTCGATCAGGGTTCGCGTGTAGAGCGACGCGGCACGAAGTGAATCCTCCACGCGCTCGTTCTCGGCGAGTTGCGCCTCGATCTCCTCTCCGAGGATGTTGATGCCGGTGATCACCGCGTCGAATGACGAGTTGTCGCCGGAGACTCGCCCTCGCGCAGACAAATCACCCGCAGCGAACCTGAAGATCACATCGAGCAGACCCTGGAACTGAGGATCCTCATCACCTTCGCTCGTCGTCACAGTAGGAAGCGCTTCAGCCACTCGAGTGCCTCGTCCTGCCCGCTGAACAGCTGGCTCGGGATGTGTGGATTTGCCAGACCGATATAGAAGTTGCCGAGCACCCTGCTGACGGGAGTGTCGACAATGATTGCAACGGCAGTCGCGACCCGAGCGGCCTCCTCGCTCGCGTACATGGCGCGGGCGGGACGGTCGAGCGATTTCATGCCCTGCGTGTCGACGAGCAGCGGCCGGCTCACCCCATCGCGAAGTCGCAGGTACGCATCCATCGTCTCTTGGGCGTCCGCCAGCGAGACCTCGCTACCAGGAAAGTGCACGATCCGAAAGATGCCGTCGTCACCCAGCCACAGCCGCGCAACCCGTACGGTCACCTCGTCGAACATGAGGTGCACCGTATCTGCCCAACTGGCGTTTCAGCCCAACGCAAGATCTCACTGACCGAAGGCCACGCGAGGACGACATTGATCCAACGTGGCCGGCATCGCACCTCACATGACCCGGCTCTTCGGAGCAGTCACTCCCGAACCCGCACACCACGCCAATCACCATCGAAGACCCTCTGCTTCGACGCGCCCATCGGCCGGGCCGAAACCTGCCGCCTGGGCACAAAGAGGATTCGTTCTGTGCGCTCCGCGCAAGCGCGATCACAGGACGTGAGAAAAGCTCCCCAGGGAGTCTTCTCACCAGACGATCTGGGCGCGAATCGTCTCGGAAGGCCGGGACGGATCAGCCCGAGCAGCAGGTTTGGGATGATTCAGCCCGAGAATCGAGGTGGGCCGGACGGCGACGCCCGACGAACCTCGACTAGAGGTCGTGGAAGGTCTCGTCCATGAGGTCGGCGAGTTCCTGGTCGTGGACGGCCTTGCTGCCGGTGGCGGGGCTGCCGCTGCCGATGCGGCTGACCAGGCGCAGGTCGTAGCCCTGCTCCTTCACCTTCCAGAAGCGGGCTTCGACGAAGTGCCACGGGCCCATGTTGTCGGGCTCTTCCTGCAGCCACACGACCTGTGAGGCGTTGGGGTACTGCGCGAGTACCGCACGCATCTGGTCGCCCGGGAACGGATACAGCTGCTCGACACGCACGATGGCCGCGGGCGCGTTGCGCTTGTCGCGCTCGGCGAACGCGTCCCACGCCACCTTGCCGCTGCAGAACACCACGCGGCGCACGGCGTTGCGATCGGTGACGCCCGGATCGTCGAGCACTTCCTGGAACGAGCCGGTGGTGAGGTCGGTCACGTTCGAGCGGCTCTCCTTCATGCGAAGCGGCGCCTTCGGGGTGAACAGCACGAGCGGCTTGCGAACGTCGCGGCGCACCTGGCGGCGTAGGAGGTGGAAGTACTGCGCGGCCGTGGTGGCGTTGCAGACCTGGATGTTGTCCTCCGCGCACAGCGTGAGGAAGCGTTCGATGCGAGCCGAGCTGTGCTCGGGGCCCTGGCCCTCGAAGCCGTGCGGAAGCAGCAGGACGAGACCGTTCATCTGGTCCCACTTGTCCTCCGCTGCCACGAGGTACTGGTCGATGATGATCTGCGCGCCGTTGACGAAGTCGCCGAACTGGGCCTCCCACATCACCAACGCGTGCGGGTTCTCGTGCGAATACCCGTACTCGAAGCCGAGCGCGGCGTACTCGCTGAGCAGGCTGTCGTACACCCAGAACGGCGCCTTGCGCTGCGGCAGCGTGGTATTGGGGATCCACACCTTCTCGTTCTCGTAGTCGACGAGTGCAGCGTGGCGCTGGCTGAACGTGCCGCGACGGCTGTCTTCGCCGGCGAGGCGCACCGGGGTGCCCTCGGCCACCAGTGAACCGATGGCGAGCGACTCGGCCGTGGCCCACTCCAGCTCGCCCGCCTCGTGATACATCTTCGCTCGCGTCTCGAACTGGCGGACCAGCTTCGGGTGCGGCGTGAAGTCGTCGGGGTAGTTGGTGAGGTTGTCGAAGATGCTGTCGAGCAGCGCACGATCGACACCGGTCTCGACGTGCGGCCGCACTCCCATGGGCTTGGGCGGCTTGGCCACCTTCACCGGTTCGGGCGCATGGGCACGCGTCTGGTCGAGCGCCACCTGCAGCTTGCTCTGGAAGTCGGCCAGCGCGCTCTCGGCTTCTTCCACCGTGAGCTCGCCACGCTTCACCAGCGCCTCGACGTACAGCTTGCGAACGCTGCGCCGCTCGGCGATGGCCTTGTACATGAGCGGCTGGGTGTAGCTGGGATCGTCGCCCTCGTTGTGGCCATGGCGGCGGTAGCACACCATGTCGATGACGACGTCCTTGTGGAACTTCTGGCGGTACTCGAACGCCAACTCGGCCACCCGCACGCACGCTTCGGGGTCGTCGCCGTTGACGTGGAAGATGGGCGCCTGCACGGTCTTGGCCACGTCGCTGCAGTACAGCGAGCTACGCGAGTGCTGCGGGCTGGTGGTGAAGCCGATCTGGTTGTTGATGATGAGGTGGATGGTGCCGCCGACGCGATAGCCGGCGATGTCGCTCATCGCGAGGCATTCGGCCACGATGCCCTGGCCGGCGAACGCGGCGTCGCCGTGGATGAGGATGGGCAGCGACGGGAACGAGCCAGCGGGCTCGATGTTGTCCTGGATGGCGCGGACGATGCCGAGCACCACCGGATCCACCGTCTCGAGGTGGCTGGGGTTGGCCGCGAGTTCGAGGCGGATGCTCTCGCCGGACGGACCTTCGTACTTGCCGCTCGCGCCGAGGTGGTACTTCACGTCGCCGGAGCCCTGCACGGTGCTGGGATCGACGTGGCCCTCGAACTCCTTGAAGATCTGGTCGTAGCTCTTGCCCATGATGTTGGCGAGCACGTTCAGCCGACCACGGTGGGCCATGCCGAGCACCGACGAATCGAGCCCCGCATCGGCTGCCATGGACAGCACCTGATCGAGAATGGGGATGGCGCTCTCGGCCCCTTCGAGGCCGAACCGCTTGGTGCCGACGTACTTGGTGGCGAGGAACTTCTCGAACGCCTCGGCGGCGTTCAGACGCTCGACGATGCGACGCTTGCGGTCCTTCGACAGTTCGTAGTGCGCGCCCTCGAGCTTGCCCTGGATCCAACGCTGCTCGGCGAAGTCCTGGATGTGCATGTACTCCACGCCGATGGTGCGGCAGTACGCGTCGCGCAGCACGTGTAGCAGGTCGCCGAGCGTGCGGCGATCGGTGCCGCCCACGCCACCGGTGAGGAACTCGCGGTCGAGGTCCCAGATGGTGAGGCCGTAGGTGGCCGGATCCAGCTCGGGCGGCAGGTGCGGATGCTGCCAGCGCAACGGGTCGAGATCGGCGATGAGGTGACCGCGCACGCGGTGCACGCGGATGAGCGTGGCCACCTGCATCTGCTTGTGCAGCATGGCCTCTTCGCTGTTGACCGGGTTGGTGTCGACCCGCCACTGCACCGCTTCGTACGGCACGCCGAGGCTGCGGAACACGCCGCCGTAGAAGTCGTGCTCGCCCAGCAACAGTTCGTGCACCCGCTTCAGGAACATGCCGCTCTCGGCGCCCTGGATGATGCGGTGGTCGTACGTGCTGGTGATGGTGACGACCTTGCTGACACCCAGCGCGCCGAGCGTGCGTTCGTCGGACCCCTGGAACTCGGCCGGGTAGTCGATGGTGCCGACGCCGACGATGACGCCCTGGCCCGGCATCAGGCGCGGCACGCTCTGCACGGTGCCGATGGTGCCCGGGTTGGTGAGCGAGATGCTCGCGCCCTGGAAGTCGCTGACGGCGAGCTTGTTGGTCTACACCATGCGGATGAGGTCCTCGTACGCGGCGAGGAAGCCGGCGAAGTCGAGCGTGTCGGCATCGCGCAACACGGGCACGACGAGCGTGCGCGACCCGTCGGCCTTGCCGACGTCGACCGCGAGGCCCATGTTGATGTGCTCGTTGCGCACGATGCGCGGCTTGCCCTCGGCGTCGGACACGAACGTGTTGTTCATGCCCGGCACGGCGTCGGCGATGGCGCGGATGATCGCATAGCCGATGAGGTGGGTGAAGCTCACCTTGCCCTGGCCGGTGCGGCTTCGGTACCCGTTGATGACGGACCGGTTCACCTCGAGCAACTTGGCGGGCACGTTGCGGAAGCTGGTGGCGGTGGGCACCGACAGGCTGCGTTCCATGTTCGCGGCGATGGCGACGCCGGCACCACGGATGGGCTCGCCCACCTCGGCCGGCGCGGCGTCGGGCGCGGCGACGACCGACGCTGCCGGCGCGGCCACTGCTGCGGCAGATTGGGGGGCCGAGGGCGCCACCGCGGCAGGTGCCACCGCGGCCGCCTGGGGCGACTGCGGCTTGTAATCGTCGAAGAACTCGCGCCACGTGTCGCTCACGCTGTCGGGGTCGGCACGAAACTGTTCGTACATCTCCTCGACGAGCCACGAGTTGGCACCGAAGGCGGCCGGCGTTTCGGGGGTAGTCATCGCTGGTGATGGTACCTGCGATGCACCAGATGGGGGATGCCGGATGGCGGTTACCACGGGTACCACCCACCATCGTTGCATTTCCGAAGTCCGCGCTTCTATAATCAGCGCCCATGAAGATCCGGCTCGCCACTCCCCTTCTCGCCCTCGCGCTCCTCGGAGTCAGCGCCTGCGGCGGCAGCACCTCGTCATCGAACAACACCGTGCCGGCCGATGCCGATGTGGTGGTGAAGGCGGTCGAGGGGATCTCGTGGAACCAGAAGGAGTTCAACGTCGCGGCCGCTGACGGCCCCGTCGTGATCTACGCCGTGAACGACTCCAGCATCGCGCACAACCTGTACGTGCTCGACGCCGACGAGCAGGTCATCGGCGACTTCATCGACCTTCCCAAGCGTGGCTCCGACGGCTCCCGTCAGCTCACCCTGGCCCCCGGCGAGTACCGCCTCGTCTGCAAGATCCCGGGCCACAACAACATGAACTCGAAGCTCACCGTCACCTGAGTTCGGGATCCTCGCCACGGGGTTCGAGGGCCGCACGAAGGCGATCGCTCCAGTCGACGGTCTCGGTGCTGATGCCCTGCGCATGGAACTCGGCGCGTTGACGAGCCAGCTCGACGGCGGCGGTTTCCACCTCTGCGGTCAGGATCTCGGATGCGATGCGGTCGCGCAGGTGCCGCGCGAGCGCCGGGCTGGAACCATCGGTCCCCACGGCCACCACCACAGGACCGCGGCGAGTGACGGCAGGCAGGATGAACGAGCAGTTCTCCGGGTCGTCGGCGCTGTTCACCCACACCCCCGCTGCGGTGGCGTCGCGCCCGACGGCCGCGTTCACCGCCGCGTCGTCGGTGGCAGTCATCACCAATCGGTGGCCGTCGAGATCGGCCGCCTCGTACGGCCGCGCACGCACCTCGTGCACCTGCATCGCCAGATCGGGCAGCACCATCGGCGCCACCACGGTGACCCGAGCACCGGCCGCGAGCAGGCCCGCCACCTTGCGACTGGCGATCTGGCCGCCACCCACCATCAACACGGGAACGTCGGTGAGATCGAGCACCACGGGATAGCCGAACGCCATGCCAGCACGCTACCGGTCGGCAAAGGGGCAATACATGATCGCTTTAGTCGGCTTTCGTGGTAGGTTCGTCCCGCATGTCGAGCATCACCATCCCCTCCCACCTCGATGCGGCACACCCCGCCGACATCGCCCGCTGGGCCGCCGAGCAGTTCGGCGTCGATCAACTCGTCGTCACCGCCAGCTTCGAAGATGCAGTGCTGGTGCACGTCGCAGCCACCGCGGTGCCTGGCATCGAGATCGTGCTGCTCGACACCCAGTACCTGTTCGCCGAGACGCAGTGGTTCGCCCAACAGCTGCGCCAACGCCTCGACCTGAACCTGCGCGTCGAGCATCCCGCCGCGCACGTGGTGCCCGACAACCTGTGGCAGACCGACACGAACGCCTGCTGCGACGTGCGCAAGGTGCAGCCATTGGCCAGGGCCATCGCCGGCAAGGGCGCATGGATCACCGGTGTCCGTCGCGTCGACGGGCCCACCCGCGCCAACACGCCGATCGCCGCCTACGACGTCGGACGCGGGTTGGTGAAGGTGAACCCGCTCGCCGCGTTCACCGACGACGACATGGCACTCTACGAGTCGCTCTACGAACTCCCCAAGAACCCGCTCAGCGAGCGTGGCTACCCGAGCATCGGCTGCTGGCCGTGCACCCGACCCGTCGCCCCCGGCGAGGACAAGCGCGCAGGTCGCTGGTCCGGCAGCGACAAGACCGAATGCGGACTGCACGTATGACCCTCATGAACCTCCCCGACATCCACGACTCGGGCATCGACCACACCCACGCCACGGCGCACCTCGACGCCCTCACCGACGAGGCCATCACCATCATCCGCGAGGTGGCCACCGAGTGCGAGAACCCAGTGCTGCTGTTCAGCGGCGGCAAGGACAGCGCCGTGCTGTTGCACCTCGCCGTGCTCGCGTTCGCCCCCGCACGCCTGCCGTTCCCGGTCATGCACGTCGACACGGGCCACAACTTCGACGAGGTCATCGAGTACCGCGACCGGTTGGTGAAGGACTGGAACGTGCGCCTCGTGGTGGCCAGCGTGCAGGAGAGCATCGACAGGGGCCGCGTGGTGGAAGACCTCGGCCCCCGCGCCAGCCGCAACCGGCTGCAATCGGTCACCCTGCTCGACGCGATCGCCGAGCACGGCTTCGACGCCGCCTTCGGTGGCGGCCGCCGCGACGAGGACAAGGCCCGCGCCAAGGAGCGCATCCTCAGCTTCCGCGATCGGCAGGGTCGATGGGACCCGCGTCAACAGCGGCCCGAGCCGTGGGCCTTGCTGAACTCGCGCATCCGCAAGGGCGAGCACCTGCGCGCCTTCCCGCTGTCGAACTGGACCGAGCTCGACATCTGGCGGTACATCGAGCGCCACGACGTCCCGCTGCCCAGCATCTACTTCTCGCACACCCGCACCGTGGTCGAGCGCGACGGCATGCTCCTCGCCGTCGGCGGCCCGGTCGAGCTGGAGCCCGGCGAAGCGGCGTTCGAGGCCGTGGTGCGCTATCGCACGGTGGGCGACGCCAGCTGCACCGGCGCGGTGGAGAGCGAAGCCGTCGACGTGTACGACGTGCTCGCCGAAGTCGCGGCGGCGCGCATCACCGAGCGCGGCGCCACCCGCGCCGACGACACCTTCAGCGAGAGCGCGATGGAAGACCGCAAACGCGAGGGGTACTTCTGATGGTCGGGAACCACTCATGACCACTCCTCATCTCGAAACTCCACTCATCTCGAACACGTCCACCACGTTGCGCATCGCCACCGCGGGGTCCGTCGACGACGGCAAGAGCACCCTCATCGGGCGGCTGCTGCACGACACCAAGACCGTGTTCGAGGACCAGCTCCAGGCCGTCGTCAAGGCCAGCCGCCGCTACGGCGATGGCGAGACCAATCTGGCGTTGCTCACCGACGGCTTGCGCGCTGAGCGCGAGCAGGGCATCACCATCGACGTCGCCCACCGCTACTTCGCCACGCCGCGCCGCAGCTTCATCGTCGCCGACACGCCGGGCCACGCGCAGTACACACGCAACATGGTGACCGGTGCGTCCACCTCCGACATCGCGATCGTGCTGGTCGACGCCCGCCACGGAGTGCTCGAACAGACCCGCCGCCACGCGCTCATCTCGTCGATGCTCGACGTGCAGGCCATCGTGCTCGCGGTGAACAAGATGGACCTGGTCGATTGGAACGCTGCTCGCTTCGCCGAGATCGCCGCCGAGGTCGACGCCTTCGTCGGGTCGCTGCCGGCACCCGTGCCGGTCACCGCCATCCCCATCTCCGCGCTGTTGGGCGACAACGTGGTCGATCGCAGCGATCACACGCCGTGGTACGAGGGACCGTCGCTCCTCGACTTCCTGGAGGAGTTCGAGACCCGCCCGCACACCGAGGTCGGAGCCCGGCTGCACGTGCAGCGGGTCATCCGTCCGCAGGGTGGCGAGCACGGCGACTTCCGCGGCCAGGCAGGCGTGGTGAGCGGCGGCTGGTTCCGCGTGGGCGACCCCGTCACCGTGTTGCCCAGTGGTCGCATGTCCACCGTCGACACCATTCATCGCTGGGGTTCCCCGGTCGACGAGGCCGGCCCCGGCCACGCGGTCGTCGTGCAGTTGGCCACCGACATCGACGTGGCTCGCGGCGACGTGCTCACGGTGGCGGGCGCCACTCCCCCGGTCGTCGGCGACGACGTCGTGGTCGATCTGTGCTGGATGATCGACCGGCCGCTCTCCATCGGCAGCCGCTGGTGGTTCAAGCACGGCACGCGCACCGGCCAGGCGGTGGTCACCGAAGTGCAACACCACCTGCACGCGACCACGCTGAACCAGGAGCGGGTGGACGAACTCGGCCTGAACGATCTCGGCCGGGTGCGACTGCAGCTCAGCGAGTCCATCGTGGCCGACGCCTATCACGTGTTGCCCGAGAGCGGCCGCATGATCCTCATCGACCCCGCCGACAACACCACCGCCGCGGCGGCGATGGTGCACCTGGTGCACTCCGGGTCATGAACGCGCCGCATCACGACACGGCACACGGTCACGTGAGCCTGGTGGGCGCCGGCCCCGGCGACCCCGATCTGCTCACGGTGCGCGCCGCTCGCCGCCTGGCCGACGCCGAAGTGGTGGTGCACGACGCGCTCGTGAGCGACGCCGTGCTGTCGCTCGCACCGGCCACTGCCGAGCGCATCGACGTGGGCAAGCGACCCGGTCAGGGCGTGGCGCAGGATCTGATCAACGTGCTCCTCGTCCGACTCGCCCGCGAGGGCAAGCGAGTGGTGCGCCTGAAGGGCGGCGACCCGTTCGTGTTCGGTCGCGGCGGCGAGGAAGCCGTGGCGTTGGCCGAGCAGGGCATCGTGTGCGAGGTGGTGTCCGGTATCACCTCCGCCATCGGCGCACCGGCGGCGGCCGGCATCCCGGTCACCTACCGCGGCCTGTCGGCACACTTCACCGTCGTCACCGGGCATCGCCAGCGTGGTGAGACACCGGTCGACTGGCAGTCGCTGGCGAAGGCCGGCGGCACCATCGTGGTGCTGATGGGCGTGGCCCAGCGCGCCGAGATCGCCGCTGCGGTCGTGGAGGGCGGCCTCGCCGACACCACTCCCGTCGCCGCCGTGCACCGGGCCACCACCGGCGAACAGACCGTGGTGCGGTGCTCGCTACGCGAACTGGCCACCGCCCCGATCGAATCACCCGCGGTGATCGTGATCGGCGCAGTGGCCAGTCTGAACGTGCAGTCGATCGCCGCAGCGGTCGAGCACTGAGTACGGAACCCGGACGGGCTCAGGCCTTCAGCAGCAACTCGCTGAGGATGAGGAACACGACCCACAGGCCGAAGGCGCCGATGAGCGGGTTGCGCACGCCGGGGCCGTCGTAGAGGGCGTTGAGACCCTTGTTGGGTGCCGTCTTCCACGGCAGCAGGCCGAGCGCGTTGAGCTCGAGCACGATGATGAGCAGCAGCGCGACGGCCCAGTAGATGCCCAGGTTGCTGCCCGACACGATCTCGCCGTTGCCCGGCGAGTGGCTCTTGTAGACCATGAAGAACAGCATCGTCACCGAGAAGATGGCGTTCTGACGGCTGGCCATGAGGGCCTTGCGGCCGGCTGCAGGCGCATTCGGGTCGGCTTCGCCACCGGCGAGCACGTTGGCTGCGTTGGCCAGCACGACCTTCTGGTTGCGCCAGATGACGCCCCACACGTTGAGCATCATGATGGTGCCGAGCAGGATGCCGGTGCTGATGCCGATGTTGCCCGAGATCTTGCCCCAGCTGACCTCGGCACCGTTGGCGTCGGTGAAGACCGCCGCGAAGTAGTCCTTGGTGATGCCGGTGATGAGGATGCCCGTGACGAACGTGCTGATGGCGGCCCAACGGAACCACCACAGCGCCTTGCGGGCGACCTTGTCGATGGCGATGTTGCGGGCACGCCCTTCATCGCCGAAGGCGGCGAAGGCCGGCACCTGGACGAAGTTGAAGTAGTAGAGCAGGCCGATCCACATGATGCCGACCAAGATGTGCAACCAACGGAACCCGAATGCCAGGCCGTCCCGGCTGAAGAAACTCGCGAGCACTTTCCGTACCCCCTCCTTGTGAAAAACTCTCGGCTGCGAACGTAGCACCAGTTCGCACGGGAATGGGGAAATGTGCGATGACCGGTCAGCGGTTAGCCTGCCTCCTCGTCATGGCGCACGAATTCATCTACACCTGCTACAAGCTGGCTCGCTTCTACCCGCCCGATCGCACGGTGCTGGAGAACATCTCGCTGTCCTTCTATCCCGGCGCCAAGATCGGCGTGCTCGGCAGCAACGGCGCCGGCAAGAGCTCGCTGCTGAAGATCATGGCCGGCCTCGACGACGGCTACACCGGCGAGGCCCGTCTCACCCCCGGCTTCAGCGTCGGCTACCTGGCGCAGGAGCCGCAGCTGGATCCCACCAAGACGGTGAAGGGCAACGTGATGGACGGCGTGGCCGCCGTGCAGGGCCTCATCGACCGCTACAACGAGGTCATGGGCATGTGGGCCGACCCCGATGCCGACTACGAGAAGGTGGGCGCACTGCAGGCCGACCTGGAGGACAAGATCGCCGCCGCCGACGCGTGGAGCCTCGAGCGCAACGTCGAGATCGCGATGGACGCGTTGCGCTGCCCGCCCGACGACGCCGACGTCACCACACTCTCGGGTGGCGAGCGTCGCCGTGTGGCGCTGTGCCGCCTGCTGCTCAGCCACCCCGACCTGTTGCTGCTCGACGAGCCCACCAACCACCTCGACGCCGAGAGCGTCGACTGGCTCGAGCGGTTCCTGCAGGAGTACACGGGCACCGTCGTCGCCATCACCCACGACCGCTACTTCCTCGACAACGTCGCCAAGTGGATCCTCGAACTCGACCGCGGCCGCGGCATCCCGTTCGAGGGCAACTACTCCAGCTGGCTCGAGCAGAAACAGGAGCGCCTCTCCCGCGAGGAGAAGAGCAACGAGGCCCGCCAGCGCACCCTGCAGCGCGAGTTGGAGTGGGTGCGCATGTCGCCCAAGGCACGTCAGGCCAAGGGCAAGGCCCGCCTCTCGGCGTACGACAAGTTGCAGCAGGAGGCCGAGGCCGCCGAGCGCGGACCCGATCGCCTGGAGATCACCATCCCCGTGGGCAAGCGCCTCGGCGACACCGTCATCGAGGTCCAGAACCTCAGCAAGGGCTTCGGCGACAGGCTGCTGGTCGACGACCTGTCGTTCACGCTCCCCCGCGCCGGCATCGTCGGCATCATCGGCCCCAACGGCGCCGGCAAGAC
>JACQZZ010000010.1 GCA_016213625.1 Actinomycetota bacterium | reverse complement strand
TGGCGGGCGACGTGCCGCTCGCCGAAGTCCCCCTGCTCGACGACGTGCAGGACCTCGCCGGCCTCACCAACCTCGGCGCCCACCTCCTCGCCCCCTGATGCACTCGAGGTCCGGTCAACGCTGCTCGGATCGGAGGTGTGCGAGCCAGCGTTCGGCCTCGTCATGGCTCCGCAGCCTGATGAAGTGAACGTGGTCGAGGGTCGGCGACGTCATCGCCGCGCCGAAGCGGGCCCGGTACTTCGCGTGCTGGGTCCACGACCAACGAATGATCGACTTGTCGGGATCCCAGGCGAAGAGGTTGCGCAGCGGCTCGCGATTGCCGTTCCACAACTCCTCGCGACGGACGATCCGCCGGAGCGTGCGGCGCATCACCTGGACCATGACCGTTCGACGCGGCAGATCCAGCCACACGACGGTGTCCGCCCGTTGCCAGACCGGCCCGTCGACCACCACCCGCCGATAGTTCCCGTCGACCACCCAGCTCTCCGTCGCCGTCAGCGCCTCGACTCGAGCGAGGAACTCATCAGGATCGATCTCCTCCCAGCCGGCCAGGTGATGGATCGCGTCGAGCTCGACGTGTGACACGCCGAGGATCCCCGCGATTCGGCCAGCCAGACGGGACTTGCCCGAGCCTGAGTTCCCCACGACCGACACGCGCCTCACGCATCCATCATCGCCGACGACGGCCGCAGGACGAGCGTCAGTTCACGTTCCGCGTGCGGCCCTCCCAGTAGGGGGCACGCAGATCTTTCTTCAGGATCTTGCCGGTGGGGTTGCGGGGCAGGGCCTCCAGCCAGTCGACGCTGGTGGGGCACTTGAACTTCGCCAGGCGCTCGCGGGCGTAGTCGATGATCTCCTGCTCGGTCACCTCGGCGCCGGCCTTCTTCACGACCATCGCCTTGGCGGTCTCGCCCCAGCGATCGTGGGGGACGCCGATGACCGCGACGTCGGCGATGGCCGGATGGCTCATCAACACGTTCTCGACCTCTGCGGGGTACACGTTCTCGCCGCCGCTGACGATCATGTCCTTCACCCGGTCGTGGATGTACACGTACCCGTCGGCATCCACGTACCCGGCATCGCCACTGCGGAACCAACCCTCGGCGTTGATGCTCTTGGTGGTCTCCTCGGGCATGTTCCAGTAGCCCTTCATGATCTGCTGACCGCTCAGCCAGATCTCGCCCACCTCACCCTGCGGGCACTCGGCGCCGGTGTCGGGGTCGACGATCTTCAGTCCCACTCCCGGCCCGGGCAGACCACAGCTGCGCAGTCGGTGACGATTCGCTCCGCTCACGTCGTGGTCCTCCGGCGAGAGGTTCACCACCGCGCCGGTGGTCTCGGTGAGGCCGTACGCCTGCCAGAACTTGCAGCCGAACGTGGTGACGCTCTGCGCGAGCACCTCCTCGCTGATGGGCGAGGCGCCGTAGACGAGCACCTTCAGGCTGGTGAAGTCGGCGTCGCCCACGCCGGGCACCATCAACATGAACTGCAGCACCGCCGGCACGACGAAACCATGCGTGATGCCGAGCTCGGGGATCATCCGCACCAGTGCGGCCGGGTCGAGGTCGCGGAGGATGACCGTGGCGGCACCGACGTACTGACCGGCCGTCGCCCAACCACCGCCACCGATGTGGAACAGCGGCATGGCGGCCAGGTTCACGCTCGTCTCGTCGAGCTCCCACATCTCGCGGGCCAACGGCAACAGCCCGAAGAAGTTGCTGTTGGTGAGCATCACGCCTTTGGGCCGGCCAGTGGTGCCGCTCGAGTACAGCTGGAACGCCACGTCGTCGGCGGTCTGTTGCGTGCCCGGATCCGTGGCCGGTTGCGTCGCCAGCTCGGTGGCGTAGTCGGCGTACCGGCCGTCGCCACCGATGACGAGGATCTTCTTCACCGTCGGCAGATTGTCGACGATGGTGTCGAGCACCGGCACGAAGTCGGGCCCGACGACGAGCACCTTCGACTGGGCGTCGTTGACGATGAACTCCACCTCGGGCGGCGCGAGGCGCCAGTTCACGTCGACCGCGACCGCGTTCAACAACGCGCAGCCGTAGAACACCTCGAAGTGCTCCACGCCGTTCTTGTCGAGGAACGACACGCGGTCCTCGGGGCCCACACCGTTGGCCGCCAGCAGGTTGGCCATCCGGCACGACCGCTCGTACAGCTCACCCCAGGTGAGGCGACGATCGCCCTGGATCAGTGACGTCTGGTCGGCGCGCTCGGCACCGTGCACGCGAATGATGTCGACAACGCTGTTGATGGTCCCCATGGAGGTCGCAGAGTAGTGCGACCACGAGCCGCTATCGGACGCGGAAGCCCACGCCGAAGCTGCGCACCGCGGGAGCGAAGATGTTCGCCTCGATGTCGGGTTCGCTGAGCACGCGCAGATCGGTGACGCGCTGCGACAATTGGCTGAACACGGCGGCCAACGTGGTGCGGGCGACGTTGGTGCCCACACACATGTGCGTGCCGAACCCGAATGCGATCTGCGGGTTCGGACTGCGACGGATGTCGAACGTGAACGGGTCGTCGAACACCGCCTCGTCGCGGTTGCCCGAGGGGTAGAGCAGGATGATGCGGTCGCCGCGGCGGATGTCCTGCCCGCCCACGTGGTCGTCGGCAACGGCACGTCGGAACATGTTGTTCAGCGGCGTGACCCACCGCAGCACTTCCTCCACCGCGCCCGGCACGAGCGACGGATCGGTCGCCATCGCCTCCCACTGATCGGGGTGGTCGACGAATGCCCGCAGCCCATGGCTGATGGCCGTGCGAGTGGTCTCTGCCCCGCCGCTGATGAACAGGCCCACCTCGTGCACGATGGCGGCGGGCGGCAGCGGTTCGCCGTCGATCTTGGCGTGCACCCAGGTGCTGATGAAGTCGTGCGCGGGGCACGCGGCCTTCTCCTGCGCGAGGGGCATCAGCGCCTGGACGAACTCCATGTTGGCGTCGATGAAGTCGGTGAAGATCGCACCGTCGCGCTCGCGCATGTCGATGCGCATCAGCCGCTCGCTCCAGCTCTTCACCTCGCGCCACATCGTCTCGGGATAGCCGAGCAGACGGCAGGTGAGGATGGCGGGCAGGCGGCCGGAGAACTCGTCGACCAGCTCCATCTGCCCCTTCGGCAGCGCCTCGTCGAGCAACTGCGCGACGAGACCTTCGATCTCGTCCTTGCGCTGCGCCACCGCCGCGCTGGTGAGGTCGCCCTGCACGAGCAGGCGCTGCTGGCGATGCCGCGGGTCGTCCTGGGCGATCATGTTGATCTCGTCGGGGTTCCAGATGGCGCGGTAGCCCTGGCCGCTGGCGAACACCGTGCTGCGGCGCTCCACCTCGCGCAGGTCGGCGTGGCGGGTGATGCCCCACAGGCCGTTCCGCTCGTCGCGGTAGACGGGCTCGTTGGCGCGCATCCACGTGAACGCCTCATGCATGCGCGTGCGGTCCTGATAGAAGCGCGGATCGAGCAGGTCGATGGTCAAGCGGTCAGCGGTCGTGCTCATCGCGCCATCGAACCACACGACCCTGGCCGTCATCGTGTCGGCCGCCCGACCCCCATCCGAGTGCCAGGCGCCCGACCCGAGTGCCACGTGTCCGTCCGAGTGGCACGTGATCATCCGAGTGGGTACGCGCACCCTGGGTGCGAGTACCCACTCGGATGCACGGCTGCCACTCGGGCGCGCGGCTGGCACTCGGGCCGGCGCGCTGGCACTCGCATCAGGGGCGCTTGGTGCCCCAGTGGTTCCAGTGGGTGACGGCGGTGGCCGGCTTGCGCGGCGCCACGCCGAACGACCCTGCCGGGTGGCCCACCGGCACGAGCGCGGCGATCTCGAACCGCGGACTGCCGTCGGCACGCAACGGCACCCCGAGCACCTCGAACACCTCGGCGGCGTGGATGCGGATGACGGTGGTGAGCGCGGTGCCCAGTCCGAGCGCGCGTGCCGCGACGCAGAAGTTCTGCACCGCCGGGTACACGCTGGCGTCGAGTCGCCCGATGTCCATCGAACCCTGCTCGTCCTCCGCGCCCCAGGGCACGATCGGTTGCAGGAACAGCACGATCGCCGGCACGTCGCCGAGGTGATCCGCGAGATGCCGGCTCGCGTCGCGTGTCCGTCGCCACGCGGCGGCCTTCGCCTCGTCGTCGAACGCCGCCTCGCCGGGCAACGCCTGCTCGTAGCGGTGGTACGCGCGCTGGTACAGCGCACCCAGCGCTGCCTTCTGCTCCGGGTCGGTGACCACCACGTACTGCTGTGGCTGCACGTTGCCACCGCTCGGTGCCTGCTGCGCGGCCCGCAGGCAGGTCTCGATGTCGGCGTCGCTCACCGGCCGGTCGCTGAACCGGCGGATGGCGCGTGTGGTCATGATCGCGTCGATGGCATCCATGTCATCTCCCTTCGAACGTGGGTGTGCGCTGCTCGCGCAATGCATCGATGGCCTCGACGTGATCCCGCGACAGGAAGCACGGGATCTCCAACGCCGTGGACAGGTCGAAGCTGGTCAGCAGCGCCTGCTTCAGTTGCGCGTTCACCGCCGCCTTGGTGCCCTTCACCGCGAGCGGAGGTTGCGCGGCGAGGCGCTGTGCCCATGCCAGTGCGCGCTCGCCCACCAAGTCCGGTGCACACACCTCGGACGCGACACCCAACCGCAGTGCCTCGGCGGCGGTGAGCGGCTCGCCCAGCAGGAGATGCCGCTTGGCCGCCTGCGGGCCGAGCAGCATCGGCCAGATGACCGCTCCCCCGTCGCCGGCCACCAAACCCACGCTCACGTGAGGGTCCACCACCACGGCGCGCTCGCTCATCACGACCAGGTCGCACAGCAGGGCGATGGACGCGCCCAAGCCGGCCGCAGAGCCATTGAGTCCGCAGACGATGGGCACCTCGATGTCGAGGAGGTCCCAGATCATCTGCTTGGCGGTTCGATGCAGCCCGTCGAGCGCAGCGGTGTCGCGCAGCTGCGGGAACCAACCGAAGTCACCGCCGGCGCTGAAGGCCCGGCCGTGTGCCGTGAGCACGATGGCACGGGACGTGGGATGGCGACGCAACTGCGAGAACAACTCGGCGAACTCGTCGTGCAGCATCGCGTCGACCGCGTTCATGGCCGACGAGGGGTGCTCGAGCGTGACCACCAGGACATCGCCGACGTGTTCGAAACGGAAGGCCTCCACCGGCGCAGGGTACCGCGCCGGGTCTGTCCGGCCCGTCCCGACGATTCTGACGACTTTCTGCCATTCGTCAAGAAAGGCTCAGGAATGGGCGAAATGGCCCATAGGAATCCGGCCTCCTACCTGGGCATGCTCGCATCACCCCGCGTTTACACAGTGAACGGACCTCCCGTGGCCCTCAACATCCATCACACGACGCAGCTGCCGTCCCCGCGCGCAGCCGGCGGCGAGCGCACCGTGCGTCCACGACACCTCGTGCTCGCCATGGCCGCCGGATTGTTCGCCATCGTCGTCGGCGTCTGGCGCTGGGCACCCGACACGGACACCCCGGCGCCGAGCCAACGCCCGGTGTCCAGCATCGTGTCCTCCCCCGCCAAGCCCTGATCGCAACGGGCGTCCGCGGTCAGATCATCGTGGCGTCGATGTCGATGCCGAAGTGCAGCTTGCCGAGCGTCTCGTACAACCGCGGCGCCACCATGATGTGCTGCGTGACCACGTGGGCGTCACGCAAGCATCGCTGCAACGGGCTGTGTTCGAAGATCGACGTTCCACCACCGAGCGTGTACGCCACGTCGGCGGCCTTCACCGCCGCCTCGGCCGCATTGGCGCCGGCCAGTCGCATGCGGGCACGCGCGGCCACGTCGACCTTGCCACCGGCCACGGCCACATCCCACGCCTGGGACACCTCGTCGAGCAGGAACGCTCGGGCCGAACGCAGCGTGGCCTCGGCGCGAGCGAGCTCGGCCTGGGCGACACCCGACTGGCTGATCGTGCGCGAACTGAACTGCGGCTTCTTCTCGGTGCCCAGTTCCACGATGGCGTCGAGCGCGTGGCGACCGATGCCCAGCCCGGCGGCGGCCACGCCGACGGCCAACAGGGTCATGTCGGGGAATGCGCCCAATGGTGAGTCGGCCAGCGGGCCGGTGACCTGTGGCTGGCTGGCCAGGTCGTCGGGCACGTACACGTCGTCGACGCTGTACTCGAGACTTCCCGTCCCCCGCAGCCCCGACGTGTGCCACGTGTCGTGGAACTCCACCTGATCCGGTGTGAACCACATCGATCCGTTGTACCCGTCGCCCGCGGCGCCGCCCGTGATCCAGTCGCAGTGCTGCGTGCCGCTCCCCCACAGCCATCGACCGGTGACCCGGTAGCCGCCGTCGACCTTCGTGGCCACACCATTGCGGGCGAACACGCCACCGGTCACGTGTCGCGGGTCGCCCCAGATCTCGCGCGCCCGGTGCGGCTCGACGTAGTGGCTCAGCAGCGAGGTGGTGCTGGCGATCATCACGCACCATCCGGCTGCCCCGTCGGCACGCGCCACGCGCTCGATCACCTGCAGCATGGTGGGCGGCGCCACCTCGGGTCCGCCGTAGACGCCGGGCACGCACATGCGCAGCACGCCTTCGTCCTTCAGCGCCTCCACCACCGGAGCCGGCAGCCGTCGCAGCTCGTCGCCCTCCGTCGCGTGTTCGGTGGCCACCGCTGCGGCACGTTCGGCCGCAGCCATCCAGTCGGTCATCGTGTGCTCCCCACTCGTTGCGATTCGGACCAGCTCATGCCCAGCGTCGCGTCGTTCTCGCGCGGTAGCCCGAGCACCCGTTCGCCGATGATGTTGCGTTGCACGGCGAACGTGCCACCGCCGATGGTGAGCGCCTGGCTGAACATGAACCCGTGATACCAACTCGGATGGTCGAGTGCGTCGGCAGGACCCTGTTCGGTGAGCACTCGCCCATCGCGCTCGGGGTCGTACCCATCGTCGGCGATCGCCGTCAACATCGCGTCGGCTCCGATGGCCGCACGCGCGAGCGACATGACGTGCTGGCCGTGCTCGTCGGCGAGCAGCTTGCGGATGCTCGCCTCGGCGCCCGGCTCCTGCCGCTTGAGCGCTGCCGTCAGCATGCGCATCCGGATGAGGTCGAGGATGACGTGCTCGGTGTACACCGACGCGGCCTGCTGGCGCAGCACGGGGTCGGCCATTGGGCCACGGACCCGGAGCGCGTCGATCAGTTCGAGGCCCGTCGGGCCGTTGCCCCACAACACACCGCCCGTGCTGAGCGACACCCGTTCGTTGCCGAGCGTCACTTTCGCCAGACGCCATCCGTCGTGGAGGTCGCCCACGAGGTTCTCCGCCGGGATGCGCACGTCGGTGAAGAACACCTCGCAGAAGTGATGGCCGCCGGTGATCTCGGTGATGGTGCGGACCTCGATGCCCGGCAGGTCCATCGGGCAGATGAAGTAGCTGATGCCCTTGTGCTTGGGCGCCTCGGGATCGGTGCGAGCGATGAGGATGCCGAAGTCGGAGTGCTCGGCCGATGTGGTCCAGATCTTCTGACCGTTGACGACGAACTCGTCGCCGTCGAGCACGGCGCGAGTGCCCAGGTTGGCGAGGTCGCTGCCGGCACCTGGCTCGCTGAACAGCTGACACCAGAACTCCTCGCCGGCGAGCATCGGCCACAGGTAGCGATCCTTCTGCGCCTGCGTGCCACCCACCAGAATGGTGGGGCCGCCCCACCCGGTTCCCATGGGGTTCATCGGCAGCTGCACACCGGCCCGAGCGAGTTCGTCATCGATGATGAGTTGGTGGATGGGGTCTGCGCCCAGCCCCCACGGCGCCGGCCAGTGCGGCGCCACGTACCCGGCCTCGGCCAATGCTCGCCCGCCGGGATGCGGATGCGCGTGCAGCCACTCGCGCACGGCGAGTCGACGTGGATCGTCCTCCGCCGGCAACTGGAAGTCCATGCGGCGGAAGCTAGTGCTCCCGAGTGGTTGATCCGGCACGCGAACCGACGCGGCCACGGAGGCGGTCGATGCGGCGATCCCACGACGCGCCGGCGTCGAGCAGCCAGCCGACCGCCGCGGCGAGCGGTTCGGGGTCGGCGCGGAATCGCACCTCTCTGCCCTGGCGCTCCGGGGTCACCATGCCCGCCGCCTCCAGCGCCTGGAGGTGCTTCACCACGGCCTGCCGGGTGAGCGGGAAGTCGGCCGACAGCACGGTCGCCGTGGCGGGCCCCTTCGACACCAGGCGCACCATCAGCGCGCGGCGAGTGGGGTCGGCGAGCGCGCCGAAGAGATCGTCGAGCGGATCGCTCACACGCGGCTCGAGGCGTGGGCCGCCAGACACAGCAGGCACTCGCGGAGGTCCCATCGTGACGCAACGGCCTCGACGCGCATCGGGCACTGGGCACAGGCCGCGATGGGAACCTCGGTGATGTGCAAGGCGCGCCGGCCGTCGTCGGTCTTCTGGATCCGGAGGGTCACGTGCGACAGGTCGGTGTCGTCGGACGACCAGACGAACGAGATCTGCTCGCCGTGCAACACGCTGCCGATGCGCACCGCACGGCGGACACCATCATCGACCACGTCGCCGGCGGCTCCGTCTCGCACGTCGATGTCGGCCTCGTCGACCAACCACTCCCGCCAGCCTTCCGCGGTGGCGACCAGGCGCCACAACTCGTCGGACGACATCGCGAGATCATCGAGCAGGATCGTTCGTTCGATGGAGGGAGCAGCCATGTGCGCACGGTACCCCGGCCGATCACCACACGCAACTCATCAGTTGCACATCTCTCACTCGGTCGATAGGGTCCATTCGCAACTCATCAGTTGCACATCATCTGGAGGTGCCGTGCTCATCCCCACCGTCATCGAGACCAGCAGCCGCGGCGAACGCGCCTACGACATCTACTCGAGGTTGCTCGTCAACCGCATCGTGTTCCTCGGCACGGCCATCGACGACCAGGTCACGAACCTGATCGTCGCCCAGCTGCTGCACCTGGAGAACGAGAACCCCGATCAGGACATCGCGCTGTACATCAACAGCCCTGGCGGCGACATGAACGGCCTGTTCGCCATCCACGACACGATGCGCTTCATCGCGCCCGACGTGGCCACCATCTGCGTCGGTCAGGCAGCCTCCGCGGCAGCGGTGCTGTTGGCCGCGGGCGCACCGGGCAAGCGGTCGGCACTGCCGAACGCGCGGGTCCTCATCCACCAACCGCACGGCGGCGCGCAGGGGCAGTCCACCGACATGGAACTCGCGGTGGCCGAGATGGTCGAGATGCGACGACGCATGGTCGACATCCTCGTGACGTCCACCGGGCAACCGAGAGAACGGATCATCGCCGACATCGACCGCGACTACATCGTGCGCGGCGAGCAGGCGCTCGCTTACGGACTGGTGGACCACATCATCGAGCGACGCGAACTCCCGGCCCTCGGTGCCCCGATCACTGGCGCACTCCTCGGGTCGACCATCGAGGACGCAGTGCCGGTGGGGGCGGGCTCGTCACCGACTGGCTAGGTTCGGAGTCCATGACCGCTGGCTGGAACCTCGCCGAGATCTGGGAACACAACGCCGATCGCTTCCCCGACGCCATCGCCCAACTGCAGGGCGACCGCTCGTACACCTGGGCCGAGTTCGACCGACGGGCCGATGGCATCGCAGCCACGCTGTTGGCGGCCGGCGTGCAGCACCAGGACAAGGTGGCGCAGTACATGTACAACTGCCCCGAGTACCTGGAGAGCATGTTCGGGCTGTACAAGGCCGGCCTCGCGCCGGTGAACACGAACTATCGCTACAGCGACGACGAGCTCGCCTACCTGTGGACCAACTCCGATGCCGTGGCGGTCATCTTCCACGGCACGTTCACCGAACACTGCCAGCACATGCGGTCTCGGGTGCCCGGCGTGCACACCTGGATCTGGGTCGACGACGGGCATGGCGCGTGCCCCGACTGGGCCATCCCGTACGAGACCGCCGCGGCGAACGCCACCGAGCGCATCGTCGCGCCGTGGGGCCGCAGCCCCGACGACCTGTACATCCTCTACACCGGCGGCACCACGGGCATGCCCAAGGGCGTGATGTGGCGCCAGGACGACATGGTCGGCAGCCTCGACGCGCCGTCGAGGCGCCCGTTGCCCACCGTTCCGGGGTGGGACGAGTTCGACGAGCGCATCGCCAAGCCCGGCCCGCGCAACCTGCCCGCGGCACCACTCATGCACGGCACCGGCGCATTCAACGCGATGTGGAACCTGGTGCTCGCCGGTTCGGTGGAGACGCTCGTCGGCCGCCACTTCGACCCCATCGAACTGCTCGACACCATCCAGCGCGATCGGGTGAACAGCATCTCCATCGTCGGCGACGCCTTCGCCAAACCCATCCTCCGGGCCCTCGATGCCGAACCCGATCGCTGGGACATCTCGTCGCTGCGCGTGATGGTCAGCAGCGGCGTCATCTGGGCCTCCGAGACCAAGGCCGGTCTACTGCGGCACAACGCGCGGCTCATCATGGTCGACAGCCTCGGCAGCAGCGAGGCCATCGGCATGGCCACCAACACGACCACGGCCGACAGCGCGAGCACCACCGCGAAGTTCTCGCTCGGCCCGAACACCAAGGTGCTCACCGAGGACGGCCGCGAGGTACTGCCCGGCAGCGGCGAACGCGGCCGCGTCGCGCTGCGCGGCCGCACACCCATCGGCTACTACAAGGACGAGGCGAAATCGGCGTCCACGTTCGTGCTGCACGACGGCGTGCGCTGGAGCATCCCCGGCGACTGGGCCGAGGTGGAGGCCGATGGAACGCTGAAGCTCTACGGCCGTGGTAGTCAGTGCATCAACACCGGCGGCGAGAAGGTGTACCCGGAAGAGGTCGAGGAAGCGCTGAAGCTGCACCCGTCGGTGAACGATGCCGCCGTCGTGGGAGTACCCGACGAACGGTTCGGCGAGGCCATCACCGCGCTGGTGGAGGTGCACGAGGGCGACCAACTCGACGAGGCTGCGCTCATCGCCCACGTGAAGGAACGGCTGGCGCACTACAAGGCGCCCAAGCGATGCCTGCCCATCGCCACCGTGGGACGAGCGGCGAACGGCAAGCTCGACTACAAGGCCCTGAAGGCCACCGCGCTCACCCAACTCGGCCTGAGCTGAGCGGCCCGCAGGTTTCTGGGGCTGATCCGTTCCAAAGCGCCTTCTGGGGCTGAATCGTCTCGGCATCCGAGACAGTCCCGGCATCCGAGACGAGTTCGCCCCAGTTCGCTCGGCTGTCGGGGAGGTCAGGAGCCAATCTCGCGGCGCATGACGACTCGCAGGGTGGGGTCGAGGCCCCAGGTGGCCTGTTCGTCGACCAGAGCCCTCAGCGCCGGTGACAGCTCGTCGACGACCCGATAGCCGAGGCGTTCGTAGTACGGCGCGTTCCAGGGCACGTCGCGGAAGGTCGTGAGCGTGACCGACGGCAGTCCTCGCGCCGCGGTCCACGCCTCCACCTGTTCGACGAGTATCCGGCCCACACCACGGCGGCCGGCGAAGGGCGCGACGGCGACCTCGTCGAGGTGACCTTCACCGTCGACCAGCGTCGCCACCGCGAACCCGACGACCACACCACCATCGACCGCCACCCACGCGCGTCCCTCGTCACCGGCCGCGACGAGGTCGTCGGCCGGGTACGGCGGGTTGTCGGCGCACTGCGCGATCCGTGGCTCGTCGATCGAGCGGAACAGCTCGCCGGCCGAGGCCTCGGTCGCCTGCACACGGGCGACGTCGTCGGCCGTCAACGGGCGCACCACGACCGAAGGGTGGCCGAACGGTGGGCGCGTGACGGTCATGCCGCACCCAACCCCAGCACGTCGCCAACTGTTCCCGCGCGCCGCCGGAGTCGTTCTGGTCAGCGCCAGAACGTGACAGGGCGGTTCTGGCGCTGACCAGAACGGTTGAGGTGAGGCGCGGGTGGGGCGCGAGGGAGCGAATCGTCGGTTTCGCCGGCCACGTGACCGGCCGGTAACTTCGGCCGTATGAGCGAACTCGGTTACGACGGCAAGGTAGTCATCATCACGGGCGCAGGCGGTGGCCTGGGCCGGCAGCACGCGCTGCTCATGGCGTCGCGCGGTGCGCTGCTCGTCATCAACGACCTCGGTGGTGCGGTCGACGGCAGCGGCAGCGACAAGGGCGCCGCCGAGCGCGTCGTCGACGAGATCAAGGCCCTCGGTGGCGAGGCCGTCGCCGACACCAACTCGGTGGCCACCCCCGAGGGCGGCAAGGCCATCGTGCAGACCGCGGTCGACGCGTTCGGCAAGGTCGACGTTGTCGTCAACAACGCCGGCATCCTGCGCGACAAGGCGTTCGGCAACATGGAGCCCGAACTGCTCGACCCCGTCATCGACGTCCACCTGAAGGGTGCGTTCAACGTCACCCGTCCCGCATGGGCGATCATGAAGGAGCAGGGATACGGTCGCATCGTCTCCACGTCGTCGGCTGCCGGCATCTTCGGCAACTTCGGCCAGACCAACTACGGCGCGGCGAAGATGGGCCTCGTCGGGTTCACTCGCGTGCTCGCCGTCGAAGGCGCCAAGTACAACATCAAGGCCAACGCCATCGCCCCGCTCGCGCTCACACGCATGACCGAGAACCTGATGGGTGGCCTCGGCGAGAAGTTGGATCCGGGCCTGGTGTCGCCGCTGGTGGCGTTCCTCGCGCACGACGAGTGCCCGGTGAGCGGCCAGACGTTCAGCGTCGGTGGCGGCCGCATCGCCCACGTGTTCATCGCCGAAACGCAGGGCTACCACAACGCCGCGTTGCAGCTCGAGGACGTGCGCGACAACTGGGACACCATCACCGACCAGTCCGGCTACGCCGTGCCGAACAACCTCGCGGAGGAGACCGCGTTGTTCCTCCCCTTCTTCAAGTGACCGGGCCGCACGGCTACGTTCGTCGTCGATGACCGAGATCAGCGTCGACGACTTCCAGGCACAGGCGAACGAATGGCTCGCCGCCAATCGTGCCCACGCGCCGCGTGACTACGGCGCCATCTGCCCACCCGATCTGGTGGAGGACGGCCTGGCCTGGCATCGACGCGTCCACGAGGCAGGGTTCGCCGGCATCCACTGGCCCACCGAGTACGGCGGCCGCGGCCTCACACCCGCTCACAACGCGGCCTGGCAGTTCGAGTGCGCCGTCGCGGGCGTGCCGAGCGTGTTCAACATGGTGGGCCTCGTGCTCACCGGCGGCGCGCTCATGAAGTTCGGCACGCCCGAGCAGAAGGAGCAGCACCTGCCGCGCACGCTCAGCACCGAGCACGTGTGGTGCCAGCTGTTCAGCGAGCCGGGCGCGGGCAGCGACCTCGGCGGACTCTCCACCAAGGCCGACCGCGATGGCGACCGGTACATCATCAACGGCCAGAAGGTGTGGTGCAGCGGAGGCCGCTACAGCAACTGGGGCATCCTCATGGCCCGCACCAACCCCGACACACCCAAGCACGAGGGCATCTCGTTCTTCCTGTTCCCCATGGATCTGCCGGGCGTGGAAGTGCGCCCGCTCAAGCAGATGACCGGTGAGGCCGAGTTCGACGAAGTGTTCTTCACCGACGTGGAGCTTCCGCCCGACCACCTCCTCGGACCACTTCATGGTGGATGGGGTGTGGGCATGGCCGTGCTCACCAGTGAACGCGGCCACATCGGCACCAGCGTCATCGGTCTCGAACGCCGGCTGGAGAGCATGGCGAAGCTCGCCGAAGGACGCGACCTGTCGGCCGTGGAGCGCCAGCGTCTCACGCAGCTGATCTCGAAGGGGCAGGCCTACAAGGCAATGGCGCAACGCCAGGGCCCCATCGCCTCGACCGCGGCGAGCCTGATGAAGCTCGGCATCACCGAGATGATGTTCGACACCTCCATGTTGCGCGCCGATCTGTCGGGTCCCGACGCCATGCTCGACGGCCCCGACGCCTTCGGCATGCTCGCCGCGCCCGGCGGACGGATCGCCGGCGGCACGAGCCAGGTGCAACGCAACATCATCGGCGAGCGTCTCCTGGGACTGCCTCGCGAACCGAAGGGCTGATCACATGAGCTTCCGACACGAGGACCTTCCCACCGGCGGCAAGAAGGGCGAGCACCATCACCCCACCGCCGGCGGCACCAGCGGGCCGAGCCCGAAACTCGTGGGCGCGATCGTCCTGGCGATCGTCATCGGGGTGTTCATCATCGCCAACGACCACGACACGCAGATCAAGTTCGTGTTCTTCAACTGGGACACCACGGTGCGGTGGAGCATCTTCATCGCCCTCGTGCTGGGGGTGCTCCTCGACCGGCTCGTCATCTGGGGCATGCGCCGACGCAGGCAGAACGAGATCCCCCAGCAGTCCGAGGAGACCGAGCCGTGACCGTTGCGTCCACCAACGGCGTGCAGATCGCCGTCCACGACCTGGGCGGCTCGGGTCGGCCACTGCTCATCTCCCATGCGACGGGTTTCCACGGCCATTGCTACGAGCCGCTCGCTCACGCACTCGCCGACCGGTTCCACAGCACCGCGTTCGATTATCGCGGCCACGGCGACACCGACCATCCCGACCAACCGGTCGACTGGCAGCGTTACGGCGACGACGCCGAGGCGATGGCCACCTGGATGGTGCAACAGCACGGCGGCCCCGTCGACGCCTTCGGCCACTCGATGGGCGGTGCGTGCCTGCTGATGGCCGCCCACCGCCAGCCGCAGCTCTTCCGCCGACTGGTGCTGTTCGAACCCATCGTGTTCCCTCCTGGCGGCATCCGTCCTGCTGACGAGGGCGGCAACGATCCCGAGCAGAGCCCGATGGTCATCGGTGCCCGACGGCGACGAGCCACGTTCCCGTCGCACCAAGCCGCGATCGACAACTTCGCCGCCAAGCCGCCGCTGATGGGGTTCACGCCGGAGGCCCTGCGCGCCTACGTGGTTCACGGCTTCGCCCCCGACGACGACGGCGTGCACCTGAAGTGCCGGCCCGACACCGAGGCCGCCACGTTCGCCACCGGACACCTCCACGACACGTGGGAGGTGTTGCCCGACATCCAGACCGAGGTGCTGGTGGTGGCCGGCCGCATCGACGAGATGCAGCCGTCGAAGGTGGCCGCCGGCGTGGCCGAGCGCCTCCCCCACGGCACGTATCTGCAGATCGAGCAGCTCGACCACTTCGGCCCGATGGTGCGTCCGCTCCTGGTGGCCGACCTCATCGCCGAGTACTGCACGCGAACTTGAGTTCCGACGTCGGAACGTAAGTTCGCGTGCGGCGCTACTGGCGCGCACCCGTTCTCTACAGTGAGGCGCATGTACGAGGTTCCCACCAGCTTGTCGCCCAGCCGGGTGGAGGCCTTTCTGTCGTGTCCCATGGCGTTCCGCTTCGCCAGTATCCAGAAGCTGCCCGAGCCGCCCAGCCCCCACGCCACCAAGGGGTCGCTGGTGCACCGCGCGCTCGAGCTGCTGTTCATGCGGCCGAACGCCGAGCGCACCACCGCTTCGGCCACGGTCGACTTCCAGCAGGCCGTGGCCGAGTACCGCACCGATCCCGATTTCACCGGGTTGGGGCTCGACGACACCGCCGCTGATGCGTTCTTCGCCGACGCGTGGACGCTGATGGAGAAGTACTTCGCCATGGAGGACCCCACCGCCGTGCGCGACATCGGGCTCGAACTGCGGCTCGAGGCGCAGGTGGGCTCGCTGGCACTGCGCGGCATCATCGATCGCCTGGAGCTGGATGCCGAGGGGCAATTGGTCGTCACCGACTACAAGACCGGCCGCTCTCCCGGTGCCAACTACGAGCAGAGCCGTCTGGCCGGCGTGCACTTCTACTCGTTCCTCTGCCAAGAGGTGCTGGGCCGGCGCCCGGCCGCCATCCGCCTGATGTACCTGCGCAGCGGCGAGGTCATCACAGCCACACCGTCCGCGCAGTCGGTGAAGTTCCTCACCACCCGTACCACGGCGGTGTGGAAGGCCGTCGAGAAGGCGTGCGTCACGGGCGACTTCAAGCCCAAGCAGGGCGCGCTGTGCAACTCGTGCTCGTTCCAGCCGTGGTGCCCCGCGTTCGGTGGCAACCCCGAGCTCGCCGCCACCGAGGTGCCGGTGCGGTTCGGCCCGGCGGCAGCCGCGTGAACGTGCTCGAGAGCCCCACCGTCCAGTCGTTCGACACGTGGGCCGATCAGCAGCTCGAGCGGCTCAGGGGCAATCCCATCACCGACAAGATCATGGTCACCGCCAGCGAGCTGGGCGACTTCAGCCTCATCTGGCACATCGTGGGCGCGGCGCGGGGGCTCACCAGCGAGGTGCACGCCGGTCAGGCGTTCGTGTTCTCCGCGCTCATCGGTGCCGAGAGTCTCATCGTCAACCAGGGGGTCAAGCGGCTCTTCCGCCGCACACGCCCCACCGAGACCGGCGATCCTCGCTTCCCCGTCCGCAAGCCCTCCACCAGCAGCTTCCCCAGCGGGCACGCCTCGGCCGCATTCTTCGCCGCCACCGTGCTCACCACGTGGGGAGGCGTGGCATCGGCACCGCTGTGGTTCGGCATGGCCGGCGTGGTGGCCACCAGCCGCGCCTACGTGCGTATTCACCATCCGAGCGATGTCGTGGCCGGTGCGCTCGTGGGACTGGCCCTGGGCCAGGTGGCTCGCGCCGCCCTCACCGCACTCGCCTGACCGCGCACGGGGTACCCTCTGCCCATATGGCTGAGCTGCCGCATTTCGACCGGAAGATGAGCGATGCCGAAGGGCTGATGTGGCGTCTGGAGAAAGACCCTCACCTCAGCTCCACGTTCGCCAACGTCACGCTCTTGGATCGCTCGCCCGACTTCGAGCAGCTGCTGCAGCGAATGGAGCGCGCGGTGTACGCCGTGCCGCGCCTGCACCAGCGGGTGCAGCCGGCACCGGTGAACCTCACCTCGCCGATGTGGGTCGACGACCCCAACTTCGACATCCGCTATCACGTGCGCCACGTGTCGCTTCCCAAGCCGGGCACGATGCGCCAGTTGCTGGACTACGCCAGCCTGCTCACCTCCGATTCATTCGACCGCACCCGGCCGCTGTGGCAGTTCGTGGTGGTCGACGGCCTGCGCGGCGGCAAGAGCGCGCTGGTGCAGAAGATGCACCACACCATCGTCGACGGCGAGGGCGGCGTGCAGCTGTCGCTGCAGTTCCTCGACTTCGAGCGCGACGCACCGGCACCGCCGCCGCTCGACCCCGAGCTCGTGGCCGCCGCCGAGGCCGCGGCAGCCGCCGAGGTGGTGCAGGCCGACTTGCTGCACGAGCTGCTCAACGGCAGCCTGCGCATCCCCATCACGCTCCTCAGGCAGGTCAAGGATCTGCTGGCCGATCCCGCCGGTCTTCCGTCGGCGGGGTCATCGGCAGCGGACACCGTGCGCGGGGTGCTGCAGCAGCTCGGTGAGACCGACGCCGCTCGCTCCCCCCTGTGGACCACTCGCTCGTTGCGACGTCGGATGGAAGTGCTGCGCGCCCCGTTCGGCCCCACGAGAGCTGCGGCCAAGCGGCTGGGCGGCACCCTCAACACCGCGTTCCTCACCGCCGCGGCGGAGGCCGCCGGTCGCTACCACCGCGACATGGGGAGTCCCGTCGACGAGCTGCGTAGCAGCATGGCGATCAGCACCCGCACCGAGCAGTCGGGCGCCAATGCGTTCTCGCTCGCCCGCATGCTGGTGCCCACGGGCGACATGCCCATCGGCGAACGTTTCCAGCGCATCCAGTCCGCAGCACACGATGCCCGCGACGCGGGTACCAGCGGTTCGGTCGACGCGCTGGCCGCGGTGGCGGCCACGCTGCCCACCAGCGTCATCACCCGGCTCGCCCGCCAGCAGGCGCAGACGGTCGACTTCGCCACCAGCAACGTGCGTGGCGCACCCATGCCGCTGTATCTCGCGGGCGCGCAGCTGCTGGAGAACTACCCGGTGGGTCCGCTGCTGGGCGTGGCATTCAACCTCACGTTGCTGAGCTACAACCACAGCCTCGACATGGGCGTGAACATCGACACCGACGCGGTGGCCGACCCCGAGTTGTTGCGGCGCTGCCTGGAGCGCGCGTTCAAGGACTTGCTGGCCGCCTGAGCGGCATCGCCCGAGTGGGCTGGCGCCGGATCAGGCGTCGGCGACGGCGGGTTCGCGCACCGGCATGGTGAGCAGGGTGCGCACGTCGAGCAGCACGTCGGTGATCTCGCCCGACGACACCAACTCGCGGCGCATCATCTGCGACAGCGCCTTGTCGATGACGGTCAGCGCTTCGGTGATGACGGCTTCGTTGGTCTCGGTCATCTGGCTCTCCTTCATTGACGTGCCGAACGGATCCGGCCTTTTCGAGACCGTATCTCGCGCGACTTGGTCTCTGAGTGCATGGTACCCAACGATGGTGCGTTCCCGACCCGAATGTGTCCAACGGCCTACCATCACCGGCATGGACCGACGCAGGGAGTCCGCCGCCAGGCGCTCATGATCGACACGAGCACCCTGCAGCGACTGGGCCTACGCGCCGGAGAACCCGTGCGCTTCCGCAAGGGCGACAGCGCGCGCTGGTACGCGGGCAAGATGTCGGGTGTCGCCGTCGACGGCAGCATCACCATCTTCGACGCCAACGGTGGCGCCAGGAGCCTGCGCCCCGAGCGCGTGGAGGTGCGTCGGCCGGGTGGCCGCGGTCGTCTGACGTGGCAGTCCGTCAGCGACGTGGCCATCACCTGGGAGCAACTCCAGCTGTGGTGATGGAGCAGGGTGATGGAGCAGGGTGATGGAGCAGGGTGATCGAGCAGGGGTGACTCCGTGCTGGTGATCGCGGTGCGCTGATCACTCGGCGCCGGAGCGACGGGCGAGCGCCCGGTGCAACACCACGTCGAGCAGGCTGAGCACCGTCTCCTTCACCGCGCTGCGCCCACGCGCATCGGTGGTGATGACCGGCACCGCCGGGTTGATGGACAGCGCCTCACGCACGTCCTCCAGCGAGTGGAACATGTTCCCGCCGAACTTGTTGATCGCCACCACGAACGGCACGCCGCGACTCTCGAAGTAGTCGAGTGCCGGGAACGAGTCCTCGATACGGCGACTGTCGACGAGCACCACCGCGCCCAGCGCCCCCTGGATGAGGTCGTTCCACATGAACCCGAACCGGTCCTGACCGGGCGTGCCGAACAGGTACAACACGATCGCCTGATCCACCGCCACACGACCGAAGTCCATGGCCACCGTCGTGGTGGTCTTGGTGGTCACGTCGCCCACGTCGTCGATGCCCTCGCTGTACGACGTCATCGCCGCTTCGGTGGTGAGTGGGGCGATGTCGGAGATCGCTCCCACGAACGTGGTCTTGCCGACGCCGAAGCCTCCGGCGATGACGATCTTCACCGGGATGGGTCCGGCCACGGGGCGAACGGGAGCATCAGAGAGCACGGACACCGGCGATCAACCTCGTCAGCAGGAGGACGTCGTCGGCGACGTTCTCGGTCGGATGGAACGACTCCAGGAGCCCCTCGGTGAGCAGATCGGCGGCCACGACGCGCACCACGCCGATCGGTACGTGCAGGCGCGCCGACAACTCGGCCACCGACAACGGTTCGCTGTCGCACAGGCGGACGATGTCGCCGCGTTCGAAGCGCTGCGCGCCCGCAGCGTCGCGACCCACCACCGTGGCCTGCAGCATCGTCTCGAACTCCAGGTGCACCGAAGCATGGGCGCGACCACGGGTGATGGCGTACGCCCGCACACCGGTGTGCGGATGACCCTCGCCAGACGCGTCCGGAGGTGAAGACAGCGCTCGTCCTCGTTCGAGGAACGGTCGCACTGCGGTCACGTCGGGGTCCATGTCACACCGCCACCAACGAGTTCTTCAGTTCCGAGATGAGTGCCGGCGTCAACTGCGGCCCAACGCGATCGACGAGCAGCGTGATCTCGTAGCCCACGAGTCCGAGGTCGCAATCACGAGCGGCGACCACACCGAGCGTGGACCCGCCAGAGATCGCCGCGACGAACAGGTACGAGTTGGCCATCTCGACCAGCACCTGCAGCACCTGGCCCTTGCCGAGTTCGTTGGCCGCTCCGTGCGCGAGCGCACGCATGCCGGTGATGATGGCGGCCAGCTTGTCGGCCGACGCACGGTCGATCTGAGCGCTGAGCGCGATGAGCAGACCATCCGACGACACCGCGACGGCCTGGTCGACACCGGGCGTACTGCGGACGAAGTTGGCCATCAGCCAGTTGACGTTGTTCGCCTGATCGGACAGCGACATGAGTGCTCCCTCTCCCTCGTGCCGTCAGTCGTCGGTGCCGTGTTGGCGACCGAGATCGACCCCGCGTTGGAGGCTGGTGAGTGTGTTGCGCACGTCCTCCGCTGCACGGGTGGGGGCGGGCTCCAATGTCGCCGCGCCGAGGTCGGGCAGTTGCGCGCCGCGCACTCGCTTGGGGAGTCCGGAGGACGGTGCGGCTTCGTCGGCCATCGGCGCCGGGGTGACCGGCGTGACCGCGGTGACCACCTCGACGGGTTCGTCGTTCGCCGACGCCGAGTGCATCGACGCCCACAGGTCGTCATCCGACATCTCGGTGGGTCGGGCGTGCTCGATGGACTCGAGAGTGACCGGCTCGACGGCCATGGGAGCCACGATCGGCAACGGCTGAGTGAGCAACGCCGACGCCGTCGGCAGGTCGGCGACGGGCGCCTCCGGTGCCGCGGTGCCCGGAACATCCAGCACCGACTTCGGCAGCCGGATGATGGCCGTGACACCCGTTCCACCGGGGGTGGTGGTGAGCATCACCTTGATGTCGTGACGAGCGGCGAGCCGGGCGACCACCTGGAAGCCCAGCATCTTGTTGGTCTCCCGATCGAACGAGCCGACCTCGTTGAGGCGACGGTTCGCGTCGGCCAGATCCTCCGCCGACATGCCGAGGCCGTAGTCGAAGATCGCGAGCTGGTGCCCGTCGGGCACGCTGCGCCCGACCACCGTGACCGAACTGTTCGGCGGCGAGAAGCTCGTGGAGTTCTCCAGCAGCTCGGCCAACAGGTGCGACACCTCGCCGGCGAGCGCACCCAGCACCACCACGTCACCGACGTCGGCCAGCTCGACCTGGCCGTAGTTCTCCACCTCCGACAACGCGGCGCGGACCACGTCGCCGATGGGCACCGGCGGCGCCCACAGCCGGGTGGGTTCTGCACCGGCGAGCACCAACAGCGACTGCGCATTGCGTCGCATACGCGTGGTGAGGTGGTCGATGCGGAACAGGTTGTCCAACACCTCGGGGTCGCGTTCGCTCTGCTCGAGGTTGGAGATGAAGCCCAAGGTGCGACCGAGGAGGTTCTGGTTGCGACGGGCGATGTTCACGAGGTTCTCCGACACCACGCGGCGAGCGCGGGCCTGCTCGGCAGCGAGGTCGACGGCGGCGTCCTGCACGGAGTTGAAGCTCATGGCCAGCTCCGCCACTTCGTCGTTGGTCTCCACCTCGAACGGCGGCAGGTGGGGCACCGGCGCATCGGCCGGAAGATCGTGGACGGCGTCCACGGCGGCGGGCAGGTCGTGGCTGGCCACCATCTTGGCCTGCGCGGCGAGCGCACGAATGGGGCGCACGATCAGGCGCCGGACTCGCACCGACAGCAGCAGGGTGGCGAGTGCCAGCAACGCCGCACCGGCGCCGGCGAACAGGATGACCTTGCTCACGTAGTCCTCAGTGCTGGCCTCACGTGCGAGCACTTCGCGCTCGGCATAGTCGAGCGCACGCTGCACGCCGGTCTGCTGGAGGTCGTAGCGCCACTCGAGGCTGCGCACGACGGACAGCACCTCCTGCGGGTCGCCCGACGCGACGGCCGGCCGGAGCTCAGCATCCACCGCGTCGAAGAACTTGTTGCCGGCGGCAGTCCCCATCTCCACGAAACGGATCTGCACTCGCCGGTCGAGATTCTGCTCGGCCCAGAACGCCATTGATTCCTGGAAGTCGACACGTGCCTGGTCGATGGCGCGCAGGTGCCCTGCGATGTCGGATTGCACCCCAGGGGTGAACCCGTCGGGTGACGCAGCGAGCACACCCACCACGTTCACCTCGGCCCACGCGCTCAACAGGCTGGCCGGGGGCGGCAGCGTGTCAGCGCGCAGATCCTGCGCCTCCTTGAGGGCCTGGTACTCGTCGCCGCGCACACTGGCGTTCTGCAGCGCCACGTATCCGATGGCCGCGAACGCCACCAAGGCGAGCAGTGGCACCGCGATGAGCAAGTTCACCCGCCCACCGATCTTCATCCGTCGAAGCATCGCTCCGTCCCTTTCCCATGCATCGAGGACTCCGCCCCGCTCTCATCACCTCCGCCCGAGGTCAGCACCATCGAGCGGTCGGCGAACTTGCATCGGCGCGTCGGGTGGGGAACTTGAGAGTTCCTTGGAAATCGCTCAAGGTGTTCGGCGATTCGTCCGAAACAGCATGAGGAACCGGGAGAACGGGAGGCGCACGGATGATTCGCAGCCAGCTGCAGGACTATCGCGGGGATGACCCAACGTGGGGCTTCGTCGCGCAGCTGGGCGCCGAGCAGTTCACCGGTGAGGTGCAGCTCGGAACGGCCACACGCGTCCGCCTGTTCGTCGACGAAGGAGCGATCTACTTCGCTGAGCGTGACGGAGACGCACCAGTGCAGTCACGCTTGGTGGTGAGAGGCGCCCTCTCCCCGGCGCAACTGGCCCGAGGTGGGGTGTTCGTCGATGGCAGCGTTTCGCTGGCACGGCTGTTCACCCGCGACTCGTCGATCGACCGACACGAGGTGGAGACCGCACTCGAGCGGCTGACCCAGGAAGTGCTCGACGAAGTGGGTCCCCAACCTGTCGGACAGGTGCAACTCACTCCGCTCCGCCATCACGACACCGGCATTCATGAATGGGCGCGGCGCGTCCAGCCGCCCGTCATCCGATCCGCACCGATGACAGCGCTGGCGGCACCGGTTCGTCCGGTGGCCCCGATCGCACCGCTCACCATCGCCGCACCGCCGCCCGCACCGCCGCTTGCGCCGCCGATGCAGCAGCCGGGCGAGTCGCCGTTCAGCGCGCCGCCGGCTCCGGCCACTGCGGCATCGATGCCTGCCCCACTGCCGGCGCCCGTTGCGCCCGCGCCGATCGTCGAGGCCGAGCCGGTCGCGGTCGAGGAAGCCACCGCTCCGACCGACCGTTACACCCCCGCCGACTTCAGCGGGATCGAACTCCCGAAGCTGGCATCGAGGGTGATGTCGGTCGCCGAGATCACTGCCGCGCATGCGGTCGTCACCGGCGAGCCCGCATCGGGCGAGGCCGGCGAGGCCGGCGAGGCGGGCGATCGCTTCACACCCACCGACTTCAGTGGCATGGACCTGCCGAAGCTGGCGACGAAGGTGATGTCGGTCTCGGAGTTGTCCGCCAAACTGACCGAGCCGGAACCCGAGCCCGAACCGGAGATGGCGATCGAGGGCGAGGCCCCTGCACCGACGGATGACGGTGTCGTCTTCCACTCCGGTCCGGTGGCCATCGACGCCGCCCCCATGCCCGGCTTGCCCACCTTGCACATGGGACCGTCGTCCACCCCGACGAGCGAGTCGCACGACGTCGACAGCGACACGGACCTCGACACGATCACGGCACACGACACGAACTCGGCACACGACACGAACTCGAGTGCGGACGCCGACCACGACGTGGAGCGGATCGCGCACTGGGCGACGCCCGCACAGAACCTGGCCGCAGTGGAGATCTGGGACATGGTCGACACGTTGCTCGCCGAGGAATCAGACGGGTCGGAACTCGTCTCGGCCGGCGGACCGACGGAACACAAAGGTGGACGTTGGCGCCGAGGAAGGAAAGGGTGAGCACGATGACCGAGCCCACCACCGAGGAGAAGATCCAACTACTGGTGAAATCCGTGCTCGAGGCTGTCGATGCTCGCCTCGACACCGTGCGCCACGAGCTCGCGACGTTCTCGAACGACGTGGAGCAGCGCCATCACCAGCTGCTGGAGTCGATGGCCGCGCTCGATGCTCGCATCACCGAACTCGCCGCCGGTCCGACATCACCCCCTGATGCCGCTGCGACCGCCCGGCTCACCGCCGACCTCGAGGCACTGCGACTTCAGGTGGAATCGCTCGCGTCGCGTCCCGCCCCTGCACCGCCCGCCGCCCTCGCCGATGCGCCGGCACCCGCGGCTGCGCTGGTGCTGGCCCCCGCGGCCGAAGTCGCACCCGACGTACCAGAGCCGGCCGACCCGGCGGTGGTCACCGGCAGCCACCAGATCACCCGCGAGGAACTCGACGAGATCTCGCGGCCGATCGTGACGCACATCACGACGCAGGTGCCGGTCGTTCCCGATCCCACGAAGCACCACGACCCGGTGGAGCACATGCCGCTGCGAGTCCCGCCGATGGTCACCCCCCACTTCGGCACGCCGCACGCAGCACCGGTGGCCGACGAGCACGGCGACGTCGCCGCGCCCGCCGGCGACGAGATCGACCTCGACCAGCTCGCGTCGCTGTTGAACGCTCGGTTGGGCTCATTGAGCCTCCCGACGCGTCACGACTGACCCGCACCGCACGGTAACGACCGAGCAAGGTCCGCTCGGTACGGTGACCGCATGGGAGTTCGCCTCGATCCGTCCGACGAATACATGCACGAGCTGGGCCCGGAGTCCAACTTCAACGAGAGCATGTACATCAACTGCTTCGATCCCGTGCAGCAGGTCGGCGGCTGGTTCCGCATGGGCAACCGTGCGAACGAGGGCTACGCCGAGATGACCGTGTGTCTCTACCTGCCGCCTGCCGACGGGCAGGAGGGCCGCAGTGTCGGCTTCATGTACAAGCGGCCGACCATCACCAACAACGACGAGTTCAACGCCGGCGGCTTGAAGTGGACCATCGCCACGCCGTTCGAAGAGCTGCGCATCGACTACACCGGCAAGGTGGTGTTGCTCGACGAGCCCGAGCAGATGGCCAATCCGAAGGATGCGTTCACCAACAACCCGTACGCCGAGTGCGAGGCGCACATCACCTTCACCGGGCAGGGCCGCCCCAGCATGTTCGGCGGCGAGCCCGACACACCGCACGAGGCTCCCGGCGAAGAGTTCGCCAAGGGTCACTACGAGCAACTCGTGCAGGCACACGGCACCATCCGCGTCGGCGAACGCGAGTGGGAGATCCGCGGTCACGGCCTGCGCGACCACTCGTGGGGCCCGCGCTACTGGCAGGCACCGTGGTACTACCGCTGGCTCACCGCCAACGTGAACGAGCACTTCGGGTTCATGGCCAGCCGCGTGGCGAAGAAGGACGGCCCCGGCACACGTGGCGGGTTCGTCTGGGAGAACGGCGAGATGCACTACTGCGACGACGTCCAGATCAGCACCGAGACCCGCGACGACGAGCAGTACCACGACCGCATCCAGGGCGTGCTGCGCTCGTCACGGTCCGACAAGGAGTGGAAGTTCTCGGGTGAGGTCATGGACCTCATCCCGCTGCGCAACCGCCGACAGGATCCGGACGGCAACTGGTTGATGACCCGCATCAGCGAGGGCATGACCAAGTGGACCGTCGAGAGCGGCGAGTTCGCCGGCCAGCACGGCTACGGCCTCAGCGAGTACCTCGACCAGATCATCGACGGCAGCCCGGTCGGCCTGGCCGAGTAATCGCCGGGTCGACCAGTCAGTCGAGGTTCGCGTACGCCACGAAGCGGGCAGCGACCTCGGCGTCGCCCACCACGTCGGCCGCGCTCAGCGGCACACGTCGCCAGAGCACCAGCAGCAGATCGCTCGCCGGGCCGCGCAGCGCACAGTCACCCTTCGCGTGCTCGCGCGTCACGAGACGTTCGCCGTCCACTTCGCGCACCGTCCACTCGCCGGCCACATCGGTGCAGTGCAGGTGCACCGACCCGCCGGCCGCGGGGGCATCGGTGGAACGCGAGCGGAAGTACTCGAGGAACTCGTCGATGCCGTCGCTGGCGAGTTCGGGCTCGACCGACAACGCCAGACCGGCAGCGGCCTGCGCATCGGTGAGGTGCATCGCGGTCTCGTGAGCCATGCGCCGTTGGACGAAACCGGCGGAGTGATCCGCCGTCCAGGTCCAGTTCTGCTGGGCAGGATCCGCGGCGCTCAGCACCTCGACCACCCCGGCCAGCCGGTCGCGGTAGAACGCAGGAAGGTCGGCTGCCGGCGGCCGCTCGGGCTCGACGTACGCGTCGGGATACTCGACGCGATCGCGCACCACCACGGTCCAGAAGTCGTGCACCTCGGCGAGGTGCCACATCAGGTCGGCGACGGTCCATTCGGGACACGACGGCACCGGTGCGTCCATCCCTGCCACTTCGCATGCGGCGCTGAACGCCGCCCCGTCGCGTGCGAGTGCGGTCATGAAGTCAGCGGTCTGCATGCCCCGAGACTGCCACAGCGACATCGGGCCACCGTCGCGAAATGGAATCCATGCCGGTGATCAGCCACTACCGTCACCGGGCATGACTCTGCCCGCGTCGGCCGCAACCGACCTCAGCCCTCACGCCCTCCTCGCTCAGCGCATCATCGGCAACATCGTGCAGGCGTCGTCGCCGGCCGTGTCGCCCGACGGTGCGCAGGTGGCGTTCGTCGTCACCCGCGTCGACATGGCGAAGAACAAGTACTACTCCCAGGTCTGGCTCGCGCCCTGCGACGGCAGCGCCCCGGCTCGTGCCATCACGGGCGGCGACCACGACGGATCGCCCACGTGGAGCCCCGACGGCACGTCGCTGGCCTTCACGGCGCGGCGAAGCCCCACCAAGGGCGAGACCACGCTGCACGTGATGCCCATCGGCGTGCCGGGCGAGACGCGCATCGTGGCCACCATGAAGGACGGCGTCAGCGAACCCTCGTTCAGCCCCGACGGGCGCACCATCGCATTCCTCAGCCGAACGCGCCACGAACGGTACGACGCCCCGGGTGCTGCCGAGGGCGACGAGAGTTGGCAGGCACCGCGCAAGATCGAGCGGTTCTTCACCACGCTGAACGGTGAAGGGTGGGTGTTCGACCGGCCGTTGCACGTGTACGTGGTGCCGGCCGACGGCACGGGCACGCCGCGCAACCTCACGCCCGGCGAGTTCCAGCACGGTCGGCCCTCGTGGCTCGCCGACGGCAGTGGCATCGTCACGTCGTCCCAGCGGCACGACACGTGGGACCTCGACTTCGCCACCGACCTGTTCGTGGTCGCGCTCGACGGCACGGTCACCCCGCTCACCGCACAGACAGGCTTGTACGGCGTTCCCGCCGTGTCGCCCGACGGCACGACGGTCGCGTTCATCGGCCACGACGATCCGAGCACCGATCCGCAGAACAGCCGCATCGGCCTGGTCGCGGTCGGCGGGGGCGAGCACCGGTGGATCACCACTGAGCTCGACCGCACCTTCGAGACCACGGCGGGCACGGTGCCTCCCAGGTGGGTGGACGATCACACGCTGCTCGGCACCGCGGAAGATCGTGGCGAGACTCACGTGTTCCGCGTCGTCGCCGACGGTGCCGCGCCCGTGAAGGTCACGCTCGGCCCCATCTCGGTGAAGGGGATGGACGCCAGGGGCGGCACCATCGCCTACTGCGCATCGGCCGTCGACGAACTGACCGATGTGTTCGTCATCACCGACGGAGCACCGCGTCGTCTCACCACGTTCGCCGCCGACTATCGCACGAAGTGCATGCCGCTCACGTGGGAGCGGTTCGCCGTGCCGTGCACCGACGGCACCGACGAGATCGACGCGTGGATCATGCGTCCCGCCGACTTCGACCCGTCGGCCACCTATCCGGTCATCCTCAACGTGCACGGCGGGCCGCACACGCAGTACGGCGAGACCTTCTTCGACGAGGCCCAGTTCCAGGCGGCGGCCGGGTTCGTCGTGCTGATGAGCAACCCGCGTGGCGGCTCCGGCCGCGAGCAATCGTGGGGTCAGGCCATCCTGGGCCCGAAGCATCACGCCGCGCCCGGCTCGGGGTGGGGCGGCCTCGATCTCGACGACGTGATGGCGGTGCTCGACACGGCACTCGAGCGCTACTCGTTCTGCGACCCGAACCGCGTCGGCATGCAGGGCGGCAGCTACGGCGGCTACATGGCCACCGAACTGGCTGGCCGGTTCAGCCACCGGTTCAAGGGCATCTGCAGCGAGCGTGCCGTGAACAACCTGTTCACCGAGGAATTCACCAGCGACATCTCGACCGTGTTCCGGGTGGAGCACGGGCCCCGTCACATCGACGATCCCGAGGCGTACCACTCGCTGTCGCCCATCAGGAACGTGCACGCCATCACCTGCCCGATGCTCATCGTGCACAGCGAACGAGACCTGCGTTGCCCCATCAATCAGGCAGAGGAACTGTTCGTGGCCCTGCGCCTGCTCGGCAAGGACGTCACCTTCTATCGGTTCCCGGGCGAGAGCCACGAGCTGTCACGCTCGGGCAGCCCCGTGCACCGTCGCCAGCGCGCCGAGATCATCCTCGACTGGTTCGCCGACAAACTCGCCTGACCCACACGCGCTGGGCGGTCAGTGCAGCGTCGGACGGTGACGACGGAACTGATGCCGCAGCTCGCCTCCCTGATGTGCCAGCCACACGGCGACGAGGACGATCAACACACCGGACACCGCGATCAACAATGGTGCGCGTCCCTCACCGGGGAAGAAGTGGCTGATCGCCCAGGGCACGTTGATCAGCAGCCCGAGACAGCCGAAGATGGTCAGCAATGCGTGCTCGGGCACCGTGCCGACGGCGAGGAGCCCGACGGCGACCACGAGTCCCGTCGTGGTGGCGATCGCCACCGATTGCATGCCGATGACCGCCGTACCCGCCACGAGCAGCGTGCCACCGGCGAGCTGGGTGACGACCGGTGCGACGACGAGGTCGCGACCCGCGGCCACGACCAGCGCCACACCGACGGCGAACACGATCAGACCTGTCACCAGCCCGGCATCGCGCCCGAACCAGACGACCGTCTGCGGCAGGGTCTGCAGGAGTCCCATCGCGCCGACCACGGTGAGCACCACTCGATCCACGCGACGCTGTGTGGGACGAGCGGAACCGGCGATCGTGAGCAACGTCGCGATCGTCAGCGTCGCGAACAGCAATCCGAGGCCCACGTCTCGCTCGGTGGCGAGCCCGGCCCCCACCACCATTCCGGCGGCACCGACACCGAGCGTCATCGCGGGGAACGTGGTGCGCTGCAGGAGCCCAGCGCGGACCATCACCACGGCGGCCGCCCACACCGCCAGCCCCGCGAGACCTGCCACGTCGAGCTGGGCCACCGACGTGCCTGCCACCACGAGGGCACCGATCAGGAAGGTGAGCTGCTGGACCGGACGTTCGCGCTGCCACCACAACACCACGCTCAGTGCCGTGGCCACGAGTGCTCCGCTCAAGACGACGGACGGGGGCCAGTTGGCGTCGAGGACCTCGACGGCGAACACGCCGCCCATCAGCGCACCGATCGCGGTGGCACCGCCCCACACGAACCAGCGCAACCGTTCCAGGGCCGGCTCGTCACGATGGGGTACCACCATGCCGGCGATCGTGAGGGCCACCGTCGCGCCACTCGTCACGAGCAGCCGGCCGGCGGTGTCGAGATCCGGCCACGAGCGTGCCGCGAGGAGCACGAGACCGACCACCCCGAGCATGCCGCCGAGGTAGCCGAGCGCCTCGGCCACCAGGGGCACGCGGCGCCGAGCAACAGGCGTCGGCCGCGGCGTGTGCGCGCTGTTCGAGGCGCGTTCGAAGGCGCTGATCGCGTGCACTTGGTCCGAGTCGATGAGTCCAGCGGCATGCCACGCAGCCAACGACTCGTCGAGCGAGGAGGTCGTACCGGTCGAGGAGTGGACGTTCACGACGACCCCCTCACGGAAGTGGGTTCGCTTCTCGACCTCAGTGTGCGCCCTCCCGCGAGGGAGCACAAGCCGCGATCAGCCCTCGGCGAGCCAGGCGTCGATGAGCTTCCTCGCGATGCTGATGGCGGGTGGAATGGGCGGCAAGTTGTCGCGTGTGTACCACTGCGCGTCGAGGATCTCGGTGGGGTCGCACACGATGTCGCCACTCGCCCAGTCGGCACGGAAACCCACCATCAGACTGTGCGGGAACGGCCATGGCTGGCTGCCTTGGTATCGCACGTTGGTGACTTCGACACCGACTTCTTCGCGCACCTCGCGCACCACCGCACCCTCGAGCGACTCGCCCGGCTCGACGAAGCCGGCGAGGCACGAGTACATCGGAGCACGGAACGCGACACCCCGAGCGAGGAGCGCCTCGTCGCCGCGGGTGACGAGCGTGATCATCGCCGGCGCGAGGCGCGGAAAGGCGAGCAGTGCACACGCCGGACACTTCATCGCACGTTCGCCGTCGAGCGACACCGTCTCGGTGCCGCAGCGACCGCAGTAACGGTGCGTGCGCGCCCACTCCACCAATTGCACGGCGCGGCCGGCGATGAGCCAGTCGACCTCGCCCGCGCGGCCGTAGTACGAGTACAGATCGGTGGCAGCGCCGTACGACGGATCCTCGCCGTGCGGCACGTCGACACCCCAGCACGCCTGATCGCCGAGCATGCCGAGGACGTGCACGGCCCAGCCGTCGTCGCCGGGCCGGTCGTCGACGAACACCGACGAGCCGATGACATGGATGTAGCGGTGCTCGCTGGCCCCGTCAGCGGGACGCAACGCAGGGTTGAAGGCGGACATGACCGCCACCGTAGGCTGCGGCCATGAGCAACATCGTCATCGTCGACGCCGTGCGCACGCCCATCGGCAAGCGCAACGGCGGCCTGTCCACCATGCACCCCGCCGAGGTGCTCGCCACCGTCCAGAAGGCCATCGTCGACCGCACCGGCATCGACCCGGCGCAGATCGATCAGGTCATCGGCGGCTGCGTCAGCCAGGTGGGCGAGCAGGCGTTCAACGTCACGCGCACCGCGTGGCTGAGCGCCGGCCTCCCTCTCACCACCGCCGCCACCACGGTCGACACGCAGTGCGGCAGCAGCCAGCAGGCCACCAACCTGGCCGGCGCCCTCGTGGGCAGCGGCGTGGTCGACGTGGCCCTCGCCTGCGGCGTGGAAGTGATGAGCCGCATCCCCATCGGTGTCGGCGGCAACAAGGCGCTCGGCCTGGGCATCCCGATCCCGAAGACCTACTTCGAGCAGTACGAGATGACCTCGCAGTTCGAGGGTGCCGAGCGCATCGCCGACAAGTGGGGCATCACCCGCGAGGACACCGACGCGTTCGGCTTCCGCAGCCAGCAGCTCGCTGCCCAGGCCTGGAAGGAAGACCGCTTCTCCGGCCAGTACGTCACCGTGCAGGCACCCGACCGCAACGAGGACGGCAGCCCGGCCGACACGTTCCACACCGTCGACCGCGACGAAGGCCTGCGCGAGACCACGCTCGAGAAGCTCGCGTCCCTGAAGCCGGTCGGCCGCGAGAACGGCGTGCACACCGCCGGCAACTCGTCGCAGATCAGCGACGGCGCCTCGGCCGTGCTGCTGATGACCGAGGAGAAGGCAGCGGCGTTGGGCCTGAAGCCCCGCGCCCGCATCGTCGACTCGTGCAACGTGGGCGTGGACCCCGTGCTCATGCTCACCGGCCCCATCGACGCCACGCATCGTCTGCTCGGCCGCACCGGCCTGTCCATCGACGACATCGATGTGTTCGAGATCAACGAGGCCTTCGCCTCGGTCGTGCTCGCCTGGCAGAAGGAAGTCGGCGCCAACCCCGAGAAGGTGAACCCCAACGGCGGCGCCATCGCCCTCGGCCACCCCCTCGGCGGCACCGGCGGATTCCTCATCACCAAGGCGCTGTACGAGCTCGAGCGCTCGGGTGGCCGCTACGGCCTCATCAGCATGTGCTGCGGTGGCGGTCTCGGCACCGGCACCATCATCGAACGCCTCTAGGCACAACCACTCGTCGCGCCGATAGAACGGCGTGATGCGACGTTTCGTCCTGGGCCCACTCGTACTGGGCTCACTCGTACTGGGCCTGATCCTGCTGGGCGCGTGCACCACGCACGCGCCCAGCAGCGCGTCGTGGGGCAATGCCACCGTGGTGAAGGTCACCGACGGCGACACCATCAGCGTGATGGTCAACGGCACGAACGAGAAGGTGCGGCTCATCGGCATCGACACCCCGGAGACGAAGAAGCCCGACACGCCGGTGCAGTGCTTCGGTCCAGAGGCCAGCGCGTTCACCGCGTCGCTGCTGCCCGTCGGCACCGAGGTGCGTCTGGAGCGCGACGTGGAACCACGCGACAAGTACGGCCGGCTCCTCGCCTACGTCTACCTCGTGGCCGACCGCACCTTCGTGAACCTGCAGATCGTTCGTCAGGGGTACGCCCGGTTGCTCACCATTCCGCCGAACGTGGCGCACAGCGACGAGTTCGTCGTGGCGGCACGCGCTGCCGAGGCCGACGACATCGGTCTCTGGGCCGGGTGCACCGGATAGCGTTCCGCCCGTGACGACGCTCGCCGAACGCCTGGGGTACGCCGCCGAGACCCGGCTGGTCATCATCTCGTGCGACGACCTCGGCAGCTCGCACGCCGCCAACGAGGGCGTGTTCGATGCCATCCGCCACGGCGTGGCCACCTGCGCCAGCATCATGGTTCCCGCCCCGTGGGCGCGTCACGCGGCCATGCAGGCCCTCCCCACCGACGACATCGGTGTGCACCTCACGCTCAACTGCGAGCACGAGGCCTACCGGTTCGGGCCCATCACCCACGCCCCCACGCTGCTCTCCGGCGAGGGTGGCTTCCCCCGCGACGTCGACGACCTGTGGCAGCACGCCGACCCCGCCGAGGTGCTGCGCGAATGCCGCGCCCAGATCGAGCGCGCCATCGCATGGGGCATCGACGTCACCCATCTGGCGCCGCACCTGTCGGCCATCACCCTGCGCCCCGAGTTCTTCGACGTGTACCTCGAACTCGCCGTCGAGTTCGCCCTTCCCATTCGCCTGCCCAGCACCATCACGACCGAGCAGGCCGGCTTCCCGTTCCGGCGGCTGGCCCAGGAAGAAGGCGTGCTGTTTCCCGACCACTTCGATCACGACTGGCGGGCCGGCAGCCGCGAGCGCGTCTACGACGCCATCCGCACGCTGCAGCCCGGGGTCACGGAGATCCACGTGCAGCCGGTGATCGACACGCCCGAGGTACGCGCCATCACCGACTCGGCCGAGCTGTGGATCGACGACCACGATCTGGTCACGGCCGATGCCACGCTGCGAACCCTGCTGGTGGACTCGGGCTGCGTGCCCGTGGGCTACCGGGCGCTCAGGGACGCGATGCGAGCCGGCTGATCGCCGCCGCCGCCGACCCGTCGGCGAATGCATCGAACAGTGGGCCGGTGGGGCCGGTGCTCTTCAGCTTGCCCTGCATGAACGCCACGGCCGGCGGCAACGCCGCATCGGCGGCCGGCACGGTGACCACCACCGCGGCGTCGTCGGGCCCTTCGACGGCCTCGTCGTTCTTGCCGAACGCCACCCGGTACTGCACGCTCATCGGGGCGCCTCCACGGTGCTGCGGATGCCGGCGAACAGGTCGTCCTCCAGTACCCCCTCGGCGGGTGTGCCCACCAGTGACCGGGCGAGGATCCAGTCCTCCCACGGGTACACCTCGGCCAGTTGGGTGTCGGTGAGCCCGAACCACCACGGTTCGCTCGGGTCGACCTGGGTGGCGTGGGCCCGCAACGCCCCGCTTCGCGCCCACAGGTACTCCCCCACGTCGATCTTGGTGGTGATGCGATGGTCCTGGCCGGGACGGTCGAGCCAGTCCTGTTCGTACGGCGACTCGCCGCGATGGCGGATCATGCCCTCGTGCACGGCCATCAGCCGCGCCTTCGACCACATCGTGTAGTACAGCTTCGAGGGCTGCCATGGCTCGCCCACCTCGGGGTACCAAGCAGGGTCGCCGGCGCGTTCGAACGCCGGCAACGAGATGTCGTGCACCTTCACGTGATCGGGGTGCGGGTACCCGCGCTGATCATCGCCGTAGGTGATGATGACCTGCGGTCGTTCACGGCGGATGATGGCCACCAGCCGCCCCACGGCTTCGTCGAGCGGCGCCATGTGAAAGCAGTCGGGATGCTCGTTGGCCGGCGACTCGAGCATGCCCGAGTCGCGGTAACCGAGCATCACGACCCGGTCGAAGCCGATGATCTCGGCCGACCTGGCCAGTTCGGCAGGGCGCAACTCGGCGAGCAGCGCCTTCTCCTCGTCGGCCGACAGGCCGTGGAAGGGCTGACCGGGTTCACGCAACGACGGATTCTGCAGGTCGCCCTCTTCCCCACCGGTGCAGCACACGAGCACGGTGTGCACACCCTCGGCCTTGTACTTGGCCAGGGTGGGGGCGCCTTTGGAGGCTTCGTCGTCGGGGTGAGCGTGCAGGGTGAGCAGGCTGAGCGGAGCATCCACGCCTGCACGATATCCACGCAGCGCCATGCGTAGGCTGCTGCGGTGCGCCGAGTCGCCCTTCTCACCACCGCCTTCATCCTCGTCATGGTCAGCGCCGGTTGCCGCGACGACGGCCGCACCTTGCGCGAGGCCAAGCCCGACCAGAACCAATCCATCAGCACGTTGGCGCCGCCCACGGATCCCGTGGTCGACCCCGCCAACACCGATGCGCCCGAGTCGACGGCTCCCACCACCGCCGCGACCATCCCACCGTCGGACGCTCCGTACGTGCTCACGGCTCCCTGGGCCGAGGGCGGAGCCATCGATGCGCAGTACACCTGCGACGGGGCCAACACGTCGCCGGCACTCACCTGGAGCGCTGCCCCCGAAGGCACGCTGGAGATCGCCGTCACCATGACCGATCTCGATCTGCCCACCTTCGCCCACTGGGCCATCGCCGGCCTGGACCCCACCTCCACGGGCCTCGCCGAGGGCGAAGTGCCCCTCGGAGCCGTACAGGCCACCAACGGCGTGGGCGACATCGCCTACACCGGTCCGTGCCCTCCTGCAGGTTCGACGCACACATATGAGGTCACCGTGCACTATCTTGGTGAGCGGACGGGACTTGGTGACGGTGCGGGCCGTGACGAATTCTCGAGTGGCATCAGTACGGCGGAAATTGCATCGACCAACGTCACCGGAACCTTCAGCCGGGGCTGACAGCGGCCGATACCTCTTCCGCACCTACAAGAATTTGTAAGGATGGCGGACATCAACGAGTTGCTCCCTTCGCTGCCGGTGGGCTTGTTCCAAGCCGACCGCGAGGGTCGCGTCACCGCGGCCAACGCAGCATTTGGCGCGCTCGTGCTGGGTACGGGTGGTTCCGCGGTCGGCATGCCGCCGTGGTCGAACGCTCACCCCGGCGATCGCGCCACCGCCGAACTCGCGTGGCGCAGGGCCACGGAGGGTGACGGCGACATCCAGGTCGAGTTCAGGGTGTGGCACGGCGAGGGCCGCATGACCTGGGTTCGCATCGACGCCACGGCCGTGCGCGACATCACCGGGCGTATCTCCGGGTACGCCGGCAGCGCGCTCGACCACACCGAGCATGTCGCCCAGACCCTGTTGCTCGATCGCCTCGAAGGCGTGGTCGGCGCCACCGACGACGCCGTCATCATCCTCGACCGCAACGGCTCGCCCGTGTACACCAACGCCGCCGCGCGCCGCATGTTCGGTGTGGAGGCCGAGATCGATCTGGTGCGCGACCCTGCCGCTCGCGGTTTGCTGCAGGCCATCCGCGACCAGGTGCCGCGCGAGGTGATGCACGCCTCGGCCACCAGCCAGTGGTCCGGCGAGGTCGGCTTCCGCGGGCCCGACGGACTCGAGCGCACGCTCGACGTCGACCTGGTCATGCACCGGTCCGCCGACGGCATCGTCGAGTACTGGGGTGGTGTCGCTCGCGACATCACCGCCACCAAGCACCTGCAGAGCGAACTCACGCGCCAGGCCAACCACGATCCGCTCACCGGGCTGCCCAACCGCCTCCTGCTGTTGCGTACGGCGGCCGACGCGCTCGACGGCATCCGCGGCACCCGCAACAACGCCGCCATCCTGTTCATGGACGTCGATCGCCTGAAGGACGTCAACGACACGGTCGGTCACGAGGTGGGCGATGCGCTGCTCACCCAGGTGGCCACCCGCATCATGCACGCCACGCGCCCCTCCGACGTGGTGGCCCGCATCGGTGGCGACGAGTTCGTGGTGCTGTGCGACGGCGGCATCGACGAACACACGGCGCTGGATCTGGCCGAGCGCATCCGCCACTCGCTGAGCGGACGCATCATGCTCAACGGCGTCGAGATCGAATTGTCGGTCAGCATCGGCGTGGCCGTCGCCTCGCCCCACCACATCGAAGGTATGAGCGCCTCGGAAGCGGCCGTGGATCTGCTGCGCAACGCCGACATCGCCATGTACCAGGCGAAGCGCCGGGGCCGGAGCCGCAGCGAGCTGTACACCGACGCCATGCGCGCCGAGTCGCGCAAGCACAAAGAACTCGGCGGCGAACTCGAACGCGCGCTCGCCGCCGGTCAGTTGCGGCTCGCCTACCAGCCCATCATCAGCACGCACAGCAGCCGCATCGCCGGCGCCGAGGCGCTGCTGCGTTGGGACCACCCCGAGCGCGGCACGCTGCTGCCCGCGCAGTTCCTGCACCTCGCCGAGGAATCGGGTGCCATCGTGCCCATCGGCGACTGGGTCACTCGCCAGGCGTGTCTCGACACCCGAGCATGGCTCGACGCCGGCCTGGTCGACCGCAGCTTCAGCGTGCACATCAACGTCGCTGCCCGGCAACTGGCCGAGGGCACCTTCGTCGAGCGTGTGCTCGCCACCGTACGCCAGATGGAGCTCAGCCCGCACCAGCTCACGTTCGACTTCGACGAAGACACGCTGAACGATCAGCAGCCGGGCAGCCTCCGTTCGCTGCAGGCGCTGCGTCGGTTCGGCGTGCAACTGGCCCTCGACAGCTTCGGCACCGGCATCTCGTCGCTCACTGCGCTGCGCACGTGCGAAGCCGACGTGCTGAAGCTCGACGGCACGGTCGCCCGCATGCTGGGCACGAGCGGCGACGACGATCCCATCGTGCGGGCCATCATCCAGCTCGCCCACGCGTTGGACATGCAAGTGGTGGCCGAGTGGGTCACGTCGGCCGACCAATTGCGTCGCTTGCGGGTGCTCGGCTGCGACCTCGTGCAGGGACACCTGCTCGGTGAGCCCACCCCGGCGGATCTTTTCGCCAGTCGCGCGCGACGATAGGGGCCATGCGCCTCGCCGACATCGTCACCTACGCGGTGCTCGGCTTCATGGGAGTCCGGCTCGTCTCCGGCCTGCGCACGTCGCGCAGCGCGTCGGGGAAGCTGCTGGTGGTCGATGTCGTGCGTGGCATCCGTTGGCGACACGTGTGGCCCGTGCCGTTCGTGCTGCCCATCGTGTTGACCGCGGCCACGGTGTTGATGTCGGTGCCGGCGTTGAGCTGGGGATGGTGGAGCGCGTTCGGCGGCGACGGCAACCCGGTGTTCGGATCATCCGACACCACCGTCGGCACGGCGTGGGAGTGGATCATCCCGATGGTGTTCATGTGCCTGCTGCTGCCGGCCCTGCCGTTGTTCGCGTACGCCGAGGAGCGGCTCTTCCGTCTCGGAGCCGAACGCTGGTCGTGGCCCCGGCGGGTGTTCAAGGTGCTCCAGTTCGGCCTCGTGCACGCGATCATCGGCATTCCCATCGGTGCCGCGCTCGCGCTGTCGCTGGGCGGCGCGTACTTCATGGCGGTGTATCTGCGGTCGTGGCACCGCAGCCCGTCGCGTCGCGAGGCCACGCTCGAGTCCACCCGCGCCCACACCGTCTACAACGGGTTCATCGTCGTGCTGGTGCTCGTCGCCGTCACGTACGAGGCGTTCGTCTGAGCCACCGCCGTCAGCGCAGCGCCACTCGGTAGCCTTCTCGCCGTGTCGCTCCCGCCGCCCGTCGGTCCGCGCTGTTACCGACACCCGGATCGCGAGGGCGGCCGTAGCTGCACCCGATGCGGCAAGCCGGCATGTTCCGACTGCCTGGTGCAGGCGTCGGTGGGTTCGCACTGCATCGACTGCGCGAAGGCCGCCCGACCCGATGTGAACACACGCGTGAAGCTGGCGTCGTCGCGCGTGTTGGCGCCGGTCACGTTCGGGCTCATCGGCATCAACGTCGCGGTGTTCGTGCTGATGGGGCTCGCCGACCCGGCGGCGTTCCGCGGCAGCATCACCGAGTGGCACGCCAACCTCGGCCTCAGCAAGGCCATCCTCGAAGGCAGGGTCATCAACTGGGACGGTACCGGGGTGATCCCACCTGATCAGTGGTACCGGTTGGTCACCTCCGGCTTCATCCACTTCGGCTTCTTCCACGTGGGCATGAACATGCTCCTGCTCTACCAACTGGGCATGCTCCTCGAGCGAGCGCTCGGCAGTGGCCGCACCGCCGCCGTCTACTTCGCCAGCCTGCTCGCCGGTTCGCTCGGTGTCATCATCGTCGACGGCGGCGGCCTCACGGGTGGCGCGTCGGGCGCGGTCTTCGGCCTCATGGCCTGCGCCGCGGTCGGGCTGCACCGGCGTGGCGTCAACGTGTTCAGCACCGGCATCGGCACCACTCTGGTGCTGAACCTGGTGCTCACCTTCACCATCAGTGGCATCTCGGTCGGGGGCCACGTCGGTGGCGCCATCGGTGGCGCCATCTGTGGCTGGGTGCTGCTCGCGCCCACGTGGCGGCCGTTCCCGCGCTGGATGAGCTGGGCGACGCCTGCGGCCATCGCCGTGTTGTCGGTGGCCACCACGGTGATGCTCGTCGTCTGACCCGGCCCGCCCCCCGGCGTCGGGGCGTGCCGGGTATCCCTGTGAGACCCCTTTGGCACCATGGCGGAATGAACACGAACACCCAGACCCGCCAGGAACCCGTTCAGCTGGCGCTGCTGGAAGACACCGGTCTTCCCCTGCAGTTCCGGCTGGATCAGCGCACCCGCGAACGCGGTTTGGCGCACATCGCCGCCATCAAGGCCCAGCTCGCCGCTCGCGCCGAGGTGCGCACCGAGGCCCCGTCGGCCGTCCCCACCCGCCGCAAGGCGGCGTGAAGCCCCGCCGTGGTCAGGAGGCCGCCGACGCCTCGGCCTGCACCTGGTCCATCAACGTGTGGGCCCAATAGGTGGTCACCACCTGCAGGTCGGGGCGGCGAAGGTCCAACTCGTCCTCTGCGCGAAGCTTGCGCAGTTTCCGCACCAGTCGCACGTACGCCGGCATCACCGTGGTGTGGTCGGCAGGGTCGTACTCGGCGCTCAGCCCACCTGCCACCACGCGATCGTGCTCGATGCTCACCGTGGGGCGAGCAGGGAGCGCGGCACGCGGGTCGCAGCCGTACAGCCGCACCAGGGCCAGCATCGTGTCGGCGTCCACCGCTCGAGTTCCACGCTCGTAGGCCCGAAGGTCGTCGCGGGTGAACCGCCCGTCACTGCGCTTGGCCAGTCGGGTCACGCGACCGCCCGATCGGCGCCGCGCCGCCACCAGGGCGCTGGCCAGGTGCAGGGCATCAGCATGGCCGATGCTGTCGTGTGCAGGCGTGTTCGAACGTGCCGTGGTGTTCACGTCTGGACCCTTCCAATCAGGCGAACGATCTGTTCGTCGACATGATCATGCACCGGATCTCGCTCTACGTCGATCGATCTTGAAGAAGTCCTGACGGTGAGTGAGGAAGCGCCAGAGGCCGGCGGAGGAGGTCGGCCGGCGGTGGAGGTCAGCCGGCGGTGGGCGCCAGGCTGCGCACGGCATCCCAGTGCTTCAGCTCCGGGTCGAGGGGCAGGATGGCCAGCGACGTGGTGGTGACACCGTTGTCGAAGTAGCGCTGAATGGTGGCCCGGCACTGTTCGGGCGAGCCGTGCACCACCAGCTCGTCCACCAACGAATCGGGAATGGCGGCGAGGGCTGCCTTGCGGTCGCCCGACTTCCACGCGTCCCACATCGGCTGCAGCACCTCACCACGCCCCAACCAGTCGTGGAACTGCGCGTACACGGGCACGTTCAGATAGGCGGCGATGGCGAACTTGGCGGCGGCGCGCACGGCATCGGCGTTCTCGCTGGGGCAGCAGAAGATGCGGCAGACGATCTCCTTCTCCACTCCCCCGGCGGCGTCGTTCACCACCTGGACGACCTGGCGTACGTCGTCGGGCGACAGCCAGTTGATGATGGCGCCGTCGCCTTCGCGGGCTGCGAGCCTCAGCATGCCCTCGCGCAGCGCGGCGACGAGGATGGGCGGCGTCTGCTCGGGACGCACACCCAGCTTGAAGCCGTTCACCTCGAACGTGTCGTACTGCTTGGCGACCTTCTCGCCGCTGAGCGCGTCGCGCAGGAACCGCACCACGTCGCGCACCTTCTTGTACGGCTCGACGAAGGGGATGCCGTTCCAGCGTTCGACGATGACGTTGCTGCTGCTGCCGATGCCGATGGCGAAGCGCCCCGGTGCCGCATCGGCCAACGACGCCACGCTCTGGGCGAAGCACGCCGGCGACCGCGTGTACGCCGGAATGATCGCGGTGCCGAGACGCAGACGCGGTTCCCAGGCGGCAGCCATGGCGAGCGGGGTGAAGCCGTCGGCACCATCGCTCTCGGCCGACCAGATGTCGGTGTACCCCAGGTCGGCCAACTCGGCGAGCTTGTCACGATGGCTGTGGAGGGGGCCGGGCAGCGGCACGGTCATTCCGGGACGGATGGGCATGGTCATGAGTGGTCCCCCTTCTCGACGTCGGGCCGGGTGGCCGACGGCAACTCACCTTTCCAGAATCGCACGATGCAGCTCTGACTGGCCGTGGCCAGCAACGTGCCGTCCTCGGCGTACATCTGCACCAGGCCATGGCCGAACCCACGCTCCACGGCGTGCACGCGGATGTCGAGCAGCACCCACTCGGTGGGCACGAGGTGCACCACTCGCAACGTGTTGTCGAGGCTGTTGCCACCACCGCGCACACCCAGCGCCTGACCCACTGCCATGGGGACGAAGTCGCCGAGGACACCGAGCGCTGCCGCATCCACCCCGTCGAGCACGTCGGGGATGCGCGCCCACATCAGCGTCTGACCGTCGCCAGGTGTGCCGTCGAGCAGATCGAACGGACGACCCTTGGCGAGCCGCTGTTCCAATCGGTCGTTGATGGTGCCGTCGACCGGACCGCGGAACGGACGCTCCGGACACTGGTCGGGCGAGGGCACGTCGGGCATGGTCTCCCACTGTCCCGACACGTCGAGTGGCCGATGGCCGAGGGCGGCATTGACGGTGAGGATCTCGCGATTGCCCACGTGACACACGGCGCGGGCCTGGGTCATCTGATGACCTGTCACCGCCAGCGTCACGTCGATGTCGAGCACTTCGCCCGGCTTGGCGTACGACAGGTACTGCGCCGTGGCCCACACCGTCTCGCGTAGGCTCGTGCCCTCCAGCGCCGAGATCGCGGCGCCCAGACCGGCACCACCGAACAAGAAGTTCCCCGAGGTGGCGAGGCCCTGGGTGACCTCCATCGACCAGCGATAGGGGTTGTGGCTCTGCTGCAGTCCGAGGAACGATCGGGTGTCCATGTCGATCCGACTCTAGGTGGAGCACCGATCAGACCGGATACGGAGGACGTCGGTCGACGCGCGGCGCACACTGGAGTCATGAGATTCCCCATTCGATTCGACACGCTCGGCGCGGTGGTCATGACCCCGCTCGGCCTCGGACGGCGTCACTGCCACGTGGAGGTGAGGGACGCCTCCGTCGAGGTGCGCCTCGGCTGGGGGTTCATCGCGTCGATTCCCCGTTCCTCGATCCGCTCGGCCACGCTGCTCCCGCGCACGTTCCTCAGCCGAGGGGCACACGGGTGGAACGGTCGCTGGCTGGTGAACGGCGCCGGTGACGGCCTGGTCACGCTCACCATCGACCCTCCGGCGCGGGCCAGGGTCACCGGAATCCCCGTGCACCTCCGTGAGCTCATCGTGAGCATGGAGTCTCCCGAGGGCCTGGTGACCGCCCTGTCGCCGGTCGATTAGGCTTGGCCACAAGGACCCGGGCGGGCCTTTCCACACCACCCGACACCCCACGAAGGAGGACCCTCATGAAGGTCTTCGCACTCCTCATCATCGGCGCCCTGGTCGGCGCCGCCGGCTACCTGTTCGGCACCGAGGCCGGCCGTCAACGCAAGGACGACCTGCTGAAGAAGGCCAAGAAGGGCGCCGACTCCGCCGCCGACTCCGCCGCCGACGCCGCCGGCGACCTGGCCGATGCCGCCGCCGACACGGCCAAGGACGCAGCCGACGCAGCGGGCGACCTGGCCGATACCGCCGCCGATGCCACCAAGGACGCGGTGGATCAGCTCAAGTCCTGACCGTTCGCCTACCATGCGCGCATGGGGGATACACCGTGGCAGGGAGACGCCTGCTCGCTCGTCGATGAGTTCCGCTCTGGTCGCCGTTCGCCGGCCGAGGAGTTGCAGGCCACCTTCGACGCCATCGATGCCAGTGATCTGAACGCGTTCTGCTTCCTCGATCGAGAGCAGGCCGTCGCGTCGGCACGCGCCGCCGACGTGTCGCGACCGTTCGGTGGTGTGCCGATCGGCGTGAAGGAACTCGACTCCGTGGAGGGTTGGCCCGACACGCACGCCTCGGTGCCGTTGAAGGATCAGATCGCAGGGCACACGAGCACGATGGTGCAGCGCGTGCGCGACGACGGCGGCGCCGTGCTCATCGGCCAGACCACTGCCAGCGAGTTCGGCGGGGTGAACGTCACCCGCACCGTGCTGCACGGCACCACACACAACCCTTGGCAGCACGGTCGCACGCCGGGGGGCAGCTCGGGCGGCACCGCGGCCGCGGTGTCGGGCGGCATCGTCACCCTCGCCACCGCGGGCGATGGTGGTGGCAGCATCCGCATTCCTGCCGGCTTCACCGGCACGGTCGGCCTGAAGGCCACCATCGGCCGCATCCCGCTGGGGCCGAAGGGGACGTCGGGCAACCACCCGGTCACCACGGGCTGCCGGTCGCGCCCGGTGCGCGACACGGCTCGCTGGTTCGACGTGGCCAACGGCTTCGACGCCCGCGACCCGCTCAGCATGCCGAAGGTGAGTGGGTGGGAGGCCGGCCTCGGCACGCACCTCGAGGCCCTGCGCGGCGCCCGAGTCGCCTTCGCCCCCACCTGGGGCAACGCCACGGTGTCACCGATGATGTGGGAGCTGCTCGAGGCCGCGGGCATGGACCTGGTGGACGACTGCGCACTGCGCCGCGTCGAGGGCATCGACGTCGGCATGCCGCGCATGGGCGCCGCCTGGTCGCTCAGCGGCAACATCGCCATCGAGGCACAGCTCAAGGAGCACTGGCCCCAGTGCGCCGACGACCTGACCCCCGAGATCCGCTTCGGCATGGAGATGGCGGTCGGCAAGTACGACGCCGCGGCGCGAGCGAAGATCGAACAGCGGCGCATGGAGGTGAACGAGGCGATGGCCCGCATCTTCGACCCGGTCGACGGCGTCGACTTCGTCATCACCGCCAGCAACCCCGACGTGGCGTTCGACGCCGACGGTCCGTTGCCCGGCGTCTTCGGCGGCGTGGAGGCCGGACCCGGCAACAACGGACGCCTCACCTTCCCCGCGAACCTGCACGGCAATCCGGCCATCTCCATCCCGGCCGGCACCCTCGATGGTCTGCCCATCGGGCTGCAGGTGGTGGGCCGGCACTTCACCGAGGAGCTGCTGCTCGACCTGGCGGTCACCGTCGAGCGCAACCGCCCGTGGCCCCTCGTGGCTCCGGGCAGCCCCCACTGACGCCACGTATGGCCACCACCGCCCCGATGACCGCGAGCCAGCGGCTGCTCGCGATCGGGTTGGTGCTCGGGGTCACGCTCGTTGCGTTCGAGGTGACCGCGGTGGTCACCGCCATGCCCACCATCACCGACGAGCTCGGTGGCGACTCGCTGTACGGCCTCGCCGTCGCCGTCTACACGTTGGCGAACATGGTGGCATTGGTCGCAGCCGGCGAGATGGCCGACCGTCGCGGACCGGCAACCCCCTACGTACTGTCGATCATCACGTTCGTCATCGGACTGGTGGTGGGAGCCGTCGCGCCCACCATGGTGTGGGTGGTCGTGGGCCGCGTGCTGCAGGGTGCCGGCACGGGCGGCCTCCAGCCCATCGCCTACACACTCGTGAACCGGGCGTTCCCCACCGAGTGGCAACCGAAGATGTTCGCCATCCTGTCCGCGGGGTGGGTGTTGCCGAGCCTCTTCGCTCCGGCGCTGTCGGGCTGGGTGGTCGACGCGTTCGGTTGGCGATGGGTGTTCCTCGGCATCATCCCGTTCGCAGTGGCCGTGGCCGCGCTCTCGGTTCGCCCGATGCGCCACTTCGGCCCCACCGCCACCGAGCGCGAGCGGAGCCGACTGCCACACGCCGTGGCCGCGGCAGTGGGCGTCGGCGTGTTCGCCACCGGCCTGCAGACCGCCAACCTCGTGGTGGCCGCCGTGTTGTCGGTGGTCGGTGCCGCAGTCGCGCTGCGTGCGTTGCGGGTGCTGCTGCCGGCCGGTGTGCTGACAGCACGCATCGGGTTCCCGGCGATCGTGCTCTGTCGCATCGTCGCCACGGCAACGTTCCTGGGAGTCGACAGCTTCATCCCGCTCGCCGCCGATCGCATCCACGGCGCGCGGCCGCTCGTGCAGGGATTCGTCATCATCGGCGCCGCACTGTCGTGGACCATCGGGCAGTGGGTCCGCGCTCGGCATCCGGTCACCCGTCCCGATCGCGCGGTGCGCAACGGCTTCCTGGTGATGTCGCTCGGCATCGCCCTCGTGATGCCGGTGCTGTGGCCGGGATGGCCACTGTGGGCCACGTTCGCCGCGTGGTCGGTCGGTGGTTTCGGGATGGGCCTGCTGTTCAACCCCACCACCGTCGCCACCATGAGCTACGCCACCCACGGTCAGGAGGGTCGGGTGAGCAGCCAACTGTCGCTGGGCGACGCATTGGGCTTCTCGCTCATGGGCGGTGTGGGCGGTGCGACCGTGGCAGTGGCCGATCGCACGTCGTTCTCCATCAACGGCGCACTGGCGATCAACTTCGCGCTGGCATTCGCGCTCGGGATGGTCGGCGTGTTCGCCAGCCGCCGCATCCGCACGGCGACCTGAGCGGTCAGCTGGGAATGTCGGCCACGATGCGGCCCGCGTCGAGGCGCAACGTTCGAGTGCGGGCGACGTTGCCGAGCAACGAGCGATCGTGGCTCACCAGGAGCACGGTGCCGTCGAACGTGGTGAGCGCCTGCTCCAACTGCTCGATGGCCGGAAGGTCGAGGTGGTTGGTCGGCTCGTCGAGCACGAGGCAGTTCGATCCCTTGGCCATCAGCAGTGCCAGCACCAGGCGAGTGCGTTCCCCGGGCGACAACGACTCCGCGCCGCGGTGGACGTGTTCGGCACCGATACCGAACTTGGCCAGCAAGGTCCGCGCTTCGGGCACCAACATCCCGGTGGCTGCCATGAAGGCCTCGAGGACCGAGTCGGCATCCTGCAACTGTTCACGCGCCTGCTCGAGCCGGCCGACCACCACGCCGGGCCCACGCCAGTGCGTGCCCGAGGTCAACGGCGTCTCACCCAGCAACGCCTTCAGCAACGTGGACTTGCCCGCACCGTTCGGACCCTCGATGACCACCTTCTCGCCGAAGTCGATCTGCAGGTCGATGGGACCGAGTGCGAAACCGCCCTGCTCCACCACGGCATGGTCCAGCCGGGCGACCACGTTGCCCGACCGCGGCGCCGACTTGATGACCAGCCGCAGCTGCCACGCCTCGCGGGGCTCCTCCACCACTTCGAGCCGCTCCATCATCTTCTCGGTGCGCGCCGCCTTGCCGGCCAACTGCTCCGACTGATTGATCTTGAACGACTTGATGTTCTTGTCGTTGTCGTCCGGCTTCTTCTTCGCCTTCGACAACCCCTGCGTCGCCCACTCGCGCTCGCGCTGCGAGCGGCCGGCGAGCGACGAACGCTTCGCGTCGTATTCCTCGTAGGCCTGCCGCGCCTGCTGCCTCGCCACCTCACGCTCCCGGAGGAACGCGTCCCATCCACCCGAGAAGCGCGTGGCGGTGTGGGTGAACTCGTCGAGCTCCACCACGTGGGTCACGGTGCGCTGCAGGAACGTGCGGTCGTGGCTGACGATCACGCAACCGGCGCTCAACTCGTTCACGAATCGTTCGAGCCGGGCGAGGCCGTCGAGGTCGAGGTCGTTGGTCGGCTCGTCGAGCAGGAACACATCGAACCGAGCGAGGAGCAGTGCCGCCAGACCTGCCCTGGCCGCCTCACCGCCCGACAACGACGGCATCCCTTGCTCCAGCAGGTCGGCACCCAGACCGAGATCGGCCCACACCTCCCCGACACGCGCGTCGAAGTCGGCGGCGCCGAGCGCCAGCCAACGATCGAGCGCGTCGCTGTAGTCGTCGTCGGCGCCGAGCGATCCAGCCGCCAGCGCATCCGTCGCGTCGTGCAGGGCGAAGTTGGCATCGGCGACCCCAGTGTGACGCCCGAGGTACTCGACGACGGTCTCGTCGAGCCGTTCGGGTTCCTGCGGCAAGTACCCGACATTGGCCGACGACGGCGCGAGTTGCACCGAGCCGCGGTCGGGCGGAAGCAGGCCGGCGATCACACGGAGCAGCGTGGACTTGCCGACGCCGTTCGGGCCGACGAGGCCGATGCGTTGGCCGGGGTCGACGGAGAGATCGACGTCGGTGAGCAGATGTCGGGCGCCGAGCGCCAGTGACAGCCCGCGGGCGTGAAGAGCGGCAGACATGAGGAACCTCCAGGACTCGATCAGGAACAGGACGGGTCGGGGCTCAGGTGCTCATCTCCCCCAGTCTGCCCGATCGCACCGCCCACCCGCACCACTTTTCCCCGTTCATGTCATGGCCCGGCCTGGAGCGCTCGTGGTCGAGCGATGACATGAACGGGTGGTTCGATGGTCAGGTCGCGCGGGGCAACGACTGATGGAGGGTGAGGACGGGGGCGAACAGGTCGCCGTGTTCGTCGACGCGCTCGAGCACCTCGCGCCACGTGAAGCGCAGTTCGGGTCCACCCTCGGCGCAGGCGGCCACTTCGTCCCATGTGACCGGCGTGCTGCACGTGGGCTCGGGACGAGCGCGCATCGAGTAGACGCCGATGGTGGTCTTGTGCCGGGCGTTCTGGCTCCAGTCGACGAAGATCTTCCCCGGCCGGACGGCCTTCGCCATGGTGGTGGTGATCCGGTCGCGGTGCTGGTGTTCCAACAGCTGACCGACGGCCAGGGCGAAGTCGCTCGCCGTCTCGTGCGTGCAGGGTGTGTTGAGCGGCACATACATCTGCAGCCCCTTCGATCCGGAGGTCTTGCAGAAGCCCTGCAGGTTCACCGCGGTGAGTACGTCGTGCACCCACATCGCTGCCTCGCAGCACTCCTTCATCGCAGCAGGCAAGCCGGGGTCGAAGTCGAACACCACGGCTCGGGGGGTCTCCAGATCCGCGGCCAACGCCATCGGCACGTGCAACTCCAACGCGGCCATGTTGGCCGCCCACACCAGCGATGCGGGCTCGTCCATGCGGCAATAGCCGATGTTGCCGTTGCGGTCGCCCGGGCCGATGGCCACGTTGACCCACTCGGGGCGATGCTTCGGACAGCGCTTCTCGAAGAAGCCCTCCTTCTCCACCCCGTCGGGGAACCGCTTGAGCGTGATGCACCGATCGGCCAGGTGCGGCAGCATCACGGGCGCGATGCGCGCGTAGTACTCGATGACCTCCGCCTTGGTGGTGCCCGTCGCCGGGTACAACACCTTGTGCAGGTTGCTGAGGCTGAGCTCGCGCTCGCCCACCCGCACGGTGGAGCGCTCGGAACTCACGCCGACTTGCGCACGCGCTTGGGCTTGGCGGTGGACTCGACCACCTCGAGCTCCGGCCCACCGGCAGGATGCCGCGAGCGGGCAGCCTTGGCAGCCTTCACGCTGGCCTCGAGCGCGGCCATCAGGTCGACGACCGCCGGCGCTGCGGCCACCGCGGCAGGGGTCTCGAACGCCTCGCCGGCCGCCTTGCGTTCGATGAGATCGAGCACCTGTTCGCGGTAGTTGTCGCGGTACTTGCCCGGCTGGAACTCGGCCGACAACGACTCGACGAGCGCTTCGGCCATGAGCACTTCCTTGTCGCTCACCTCGACGTCGCCCAGCACGTCGAGTTCGTCGATGGCCGACAGCGGCACCACTTCGTCGGCGAACACCATGGTGCTCATCACCAATGCACCGTCGACGGCGCGGATGGCGGCCACGTACTGCTTGTTGCGCATCACGAACCGACCGATGGCCACCTTGTTCGCCGCCTCCATCGCCCGGGCCAACAACAGGTACGGCTTCGGGGTCTTGTCGGGGGCCAGGATGTACTGCGAGTCGAAGTACACCGGGTCGATCTCGCCGAGGTCGACGAACTCCTCGAGATCGATGCTCTTCGTGGCTGACGGGATGAACGGTTCCAGCTCGTCGGGGTCGACCACCACGTAGCGGCCCTTGGAGATCTCGTAGCCCTTCACGATGTGCTCGTCGGGCACGTCCTCACCGGTCTCGGCCGAGGTCTTCTTCAGCTTGATGCGGCTCATCGTGCGATCGTCGAGCTGGTTGAACGACACGCTGCGCTTGCTGACGCCGTTGTAGAGCTTGATGGGGATCGCGATGAGGCCGAAGCTGATCGTTCCACTCCAGACGGGTCGGGGCATGCGGCAAAGTCTGCCCGAGAAATCAGTGTTTGAACAGCGCGCGTCAGCCGGACAGCACGGCGCGGGCCACCAGGTCGGTGCCGAACGCAGTGAGAATGGCCAGGTAGAGCAGACCCGTGGCCGCCATGACCGCCGAGTAGTACCGCTCCTTCAGCGCCGCCTTGGTGACGACGACGAGCACGATGGTGGTGACCGCGCACGCCACCCACATCCAGCCGAGCTGACCGCTCCAGCCGTCGTCGATGCGCCCGGAGAACACGGCGAACATGCCCACGGGCAACAGCATGGCGACGACCTCGACGGGCCACATCCAGCCGAGCGCACGCACGAGGTCGTTCAGGTGCCGGCGAGGCAGACCCGGCTGCACGAGGTACCAGTGCCCCAGCAACATCGCATCGGTCACGGCACCCAGGAACAGGGCCCCGGCGAAGGTGCGGATGAGTGACACCACCGTGTCGCCCACGCCACCACTGCTCGCGGCGTCGATGCCAGCGGCGATGAGTCCCGGCACCGCCAGGATGGGTGCCACCAGATCGAGCAGCGGCGGGAACTCGGGCCCGCCCTCACGCCGTACCACGTCGCGCTCGATGCCGGTCATGGCGGCCACTCGCTCACTGCGGCGGTCGTGCTCCTCGTCCTGGCCCGACACGCCCGCCTTGCGCCGCACGATGGACACCACCAGGGCGAACAGGGCCGCCGCCGCCACCGCCAGGGAGCTGGCCTCGCGCACGGGCACGGTGCCGAACCGGAAGCCACACCATGCGGCACCCAGCGCGAGCAGCAGGTTGGTGCCGCGCAGGAGCCAGCCATAGCCCACACCCACCTCGCGGCGACGGGTGGTGAACCACAGGAAGAACAGTCCACCAGCCGCCCACTGCAGGAGGACCGTGGCGGCATCGAGGCTGATCACGATGTCGAGGCTAACGACCCGACGTCGTCACGAAAATTTCTCGCGATCGCCAAACGTTTCGGTCGCAACAGTCGTGTCATGTTCGATGTTGCGACCGGATCTCCCGTCCCGAACAGCGTCAGTAGTCGCAGCAATGACGTCAGCAGCCCGCGCCGACGTGGTTTCTGCGGATTGATTCACTCTGCCAGCCACCGATGACGATGCCATGCTCCCGCCCGCCGGGTGTCGTCGTCGGTGGCGGCGAGCGAATCTCCGCCGCTGCTTCCCAGGTGCTGCCGCACTTTCGTCGGCCACAACCCGTACGCTCCACGGTCGTGTCCCGACGCGCCGCGCTGGCCCTCACTCTCTGCACCGTGCTGCTGGCCGGCTGCTTCACCGGGAAGCGCCCGTACTTCAGCGACTCCGAGACGTTCCCTCCCGGCTCGACGAGCGGCGACCCCGCCATCGACGCCGTGCTCGCTCGATTGGACAACCCCACCGCTGGCGACGCGACCGCGGCGTACACCGTGCTCACCAAGTACGGCAACACCACCAACCCTGCGCTGGTCGCCTTGTCACCGGGGAAGCGCAGCATCACGGTGGGCAACACCCGCTACATCCAGACCGAGACCACCGCGGTCACGTGCACCGAAGATCGCTCGATCCCCTGTGTCGACGGGTTCGATCCGCAGCGCATCAGCGACACCCTCATCACGGTCGACTTCTACGCCGCCGACACGGCCAAGCGCCTGCGTCGCGATGCCGCGGCGAAGCTGGGGCCTGCCATCGGCCACGACGACACGATCGCCGATCAGCAGGCCACGTGTGTCGACGTTCCTGTCGTCGGCGGCACCGCCGTGTACTGCGCGCTGGCGAGTGGCCTGTTGGCCAGGCTCGACGACGGCGACGTCGCGGTCACGCTCACGCTGTTCGGCGAATCGGTCGACGCGAGCGCGTTCACGCCGCCTGCCTGAGTCAAGGCACCCGTCAGCGCACGGACACCGTGTGCGTGTCGGTACCACTGCGCAGCAGCCTGCCCGGGCGGGCCGACAGCAGTTCGCCGTGCTCCACGCACGGCACCCCGTTCACCAGCACGTGGTGCACACCCACGGCTTCGCCGTAGACGCGTCCGGCACCGCCGGGGAGATCGAAGCGCATGGACACCGGCCCCGGCCCCACCGTGGTCGGGTCGAACACCTGCAGGTCGGCGCACAGGCCCGGTGCGATGCGTCCACGCTCGTGCAGGCCGTAGAGCTCGGCAGGTGCACCGGTGAGGTAGTGCACCGCCTCCTCCATTGGCAGCAGGTCGCGCTCGCGCACCGCGCGGGCGAGCAGCGTGGTGCTGTAGCTGAAGCTGTCGATCATGTCGAGGTGCGCTCCGGCGTCGCTCGCGCCCACAACAGCACGGTGATCGCGCCACACCTCCACCCGGCGCGCCCAGGTGGCGTCGTCCTGACCGCGGTCCTGGTTCGCGATGACGGTCCGCAGGTCGTCGGCGATGACGATGTCGCACAGCACGTCCCACGCTTCCCGACCCAACTCGCGTGCGATGTCGCCGATGATGCGCCCCTCGTACGGCTTCCACTCGTCGCTGAACGTCTCGAGCACCCAGTAGCCGCCCCAGTTGGCGATGGCGCGCTGCGTGCCCTCGGTGCTCTGCGCCAGCCGGTTCCACTCGGCGCGCATCGCCGGGTCGCGCAACTGGCGCAGCTTCTCGTCCAACGGGAGGGCCATCAGCGTGTCCCAACCGTGGAGGATGTCGAGGATGAACCCGCTCGTGAAGTTCAGCCGCAGCCGGAACGTGTCGGGCAGTGTGAGCGCGAGCACCCGGCCGCCTTCGGCGGCGGCGATGTCGAAGCCGGCGAGCTGATGCTGCACGAGGTCCCAGTTCTGCGCGTAGACCTGCAGCAGGTTCCAGTTCAGGGGACGATTGGCGGCGGCGCTCATCGCGCCCATCAGGCGGAACGTGTCGTCGTTGAACTGGCCGACCGCAGGGATGAACTCGAGCTGCGTGCCCGGGAACTCGCTCACCACCGAGCAGAGCGCGATGAGCTCGTCGCGGCTGGAGCAGCGCGACGGGACAGGGTGCCCGAGGTGATCGTTGTGGCTGGGCGACCAGGTACTGGTGAACCCCATGCCGCCGGCAGCGAGGCCCTTGCGCAGCAGACCCTTCATCTGTTCGATCTCGTCGGCGGTGGCCTCGCGTTCGCTGGCCGCATCGTGCATGACGACTCGCCGCAACGCCGAGTGACCGACCATGAAGCCGGCGTTCGGCATGAGCGTGCCGTCGAGCCGATCGAAGTACTCGGCCGATGTCCCCCAGTTCCAGGGCACACCCTGCTGCAGGCTCTCCAGCGGCATGCCCTCCACGCGGGCGAGCATGCGCATCAGATAGTCGGCGTCGTCGGCGCGAACCGGCCCGCCATCGACGGCGGTGAGCGGGGCGATGGTGAACCCGCAGTTGCCGGCCATCACCGTGGTGACACCGTGCAACGGCGAGGGACTGAGCGTGCTGTCCCAGAACGCCTGCGCGTCGTAGTGGGTGTGCAGGTCGATGAACCCGGGCGCCACCACCAGGTCGCGCGCATCGATGGTGCGCGCCGCGGTGTCGTCGATCGCGCCGACCGCGACGATTCGGCCCTCGTGCACTCCCACATCGGCGCGGACACCGGCGGCACCGGTGCCGTCGATGACCGTGCCACCGGTGATCTTCAGATCGAGCATGTCGTTCTCCTGTCGCTCAGTGCGGGGTCAGTCGTCAGCGAACCAGCTGCCGTGGAATCCCTGCGGTACTCGTTGGGGCAGCGGCACCACGGCGAGCGGTGCCGCGCTCATGTCGGCCGCATCGAGCACCACGAAGCTCGACGATTCGGAGGCCATGTCCATCACGAACGTGACGAGGAAACCATCGTCCTCGCCCGCGTGGTCGTCGGCCGGCACGAACACCGGCTCGCCACTGAGACTGGTGGGGCCGAAGTCGTGCACCGTACGACCGCCCGTCTGCAGGTCGTACTTCACCACCAGGCTGGGTGCTTCCATGCCGTCGTCGCGACCGTCGCGCGGCGCCACCGCCCATCCGAAGCGATTCGGCAAGCCGGTGAGCCGATCGTCGATGCGCGGGAACGCATGCGACACGTCGTCGAGTTGTTCCTCGTGCACTGCCCCGGTGTGCAGATCGAATCGCCAGCGATGCATGAGGCTGGGCACGAACTTGTCAGGTCCGCCGTCCCACATCGACGCGTGGCGACCTGCGTCGAGCCACACGTAGCGACCGTCGGGGCCGTCGTCCCACGCGTTCATGATGTGGAACACGTAGCAGAGCGGCACCTCGAACCAGCGGGGTGCTTCGCCCTGCCGTGCCCGATCGCGATGGAGCAGGCCGATTCGAGCGCCGTAGTCCGGCCGCCACTGGAACGGCATGGTGCCGGTGATGGCGAGGTCGAGGTCGAACACCACCGGCAGGTCGAGGAAGATCGCGTAGTTCCGGCTGATGGCGAAGTCGTGCACCATCGTGGGGCCACCCACTTCGATCGGCTGCGTGTGCACGAGCGCTCCGTCACGATCCACCACGTGATACGTGACGAAGGGCGCCCGCAGCAGTTCGTAGCCGAAGAAGTGCATCTCGCCCGTCTCGGGACACGTGTGCGGATGCGCGGTGAACGGTGTGCGCAGCGCACCACCGAAATCGAACGGTCCCACGGTGTCGAGCTCGGGGGTGACCTCGTTGGGCAGGCTGGCTTCTTCGAGGGCGAAGATGCGCCCGGCGTGACGGACCACGTGCGTGTTCGCCAGACCGACGGTGAGGTCGGCCTGGCCGGTGACGGGATCACGGCGCGTGGCACCTTCGAGCGAACGAGTGCGCACCCATCGGTTGCGATACCACTCGGCCTTGCCGTCGCGCAGGCGCACGCCGTGCAACATGCCGTCGCCGCCGAACCAGTGCATGGTGGGGCCGTGCTTCGGGTTGGCCCCGTTGCGCACGTACCGACCGTTCAGCTCGTCGGGGATGCGGCCCCGCACGGGAAGATCGAACGCTTCCACTTCTTCGGACACCGGCGCGTACGGTCCGCGCATGTGCCACGGCAGCCGCCGCTGCGACACCGAGTCGTCGAGTGCAGTCATCGCGTCAGCTTCGCGCGATCCCCCAACCCCCAACGTGACGAGGTGCACGCGAACTGAAGTTCCGACGTCGGAACTTCAGTTCGCGTGCAGGTCAGAGGGTGACGAGGGCGTGGTCGGCGTGGTTCATGGACAGCGGGCCGTCGGCCGAGGCGACCACGATGTCCTCCAGACGCATGCCCCACTTGCCGGCCACGTAGATACCGGGTTCGACGCTGAACGCATGCCCGGACTCGATGGGGAGGTCGTTGCCTTCCACCATGTACGGGTCCTCGTGCGCCTCCATGCCGATGCCGTGTCCGGTGCGGTGGATGAAGTACTCGCCCCAACCCGCGTCGGTGATGACGCGACGGGACGCACGGTCGACGTCCTGGCACGCGGCGCCGACCACCCCGGCGGCCACGCCGGCGGCTTGGGCTTCGTGCAGCACGGCGTACGCCTCGGCGACGTCGGCCGGCGGTGTGCCGAGGTACACGCAACGCGTGATGTCGCTGCAGTAGCCCGCCATCGTGCCGCCGAAGTCGCACAGCACGATCTCGTTCTCGCGGATGACACGCGAGCCGGGGTGATGGTGTGGCGACGCCGCGTTCTCGCCGGCCGCGACGATGGCGAAGTTCACCACGTCGTGACCCTCGGCGAGCAACCTCGCCGAGATGTCGGCACTCACCTGCGCTTCGGTGCGCCCCGCCAGCGGAATGGCGCCGGCGTGCAGCTCGGCAGCCACGCGGTCGGCCGCGGCGCCGGCGGCCGCCAGCGCGGCGATCTCCGCGTCGTCCTTGCGCATGCGCAACGCGTTCATCACGTGTGTGCTGCGCACGTACTGCGTGGCACCCGACGGCCAGTGCCCCAGCAGTTCGACGAGGAACCGAGCCCACATCGTGTCGCCCACCGCAGCCACCGCGGGGGTACCGACCAGCGAGGCGACGATGGCCACGGGATCGTCGGTCTCGTTCCACGGATGGATGCGGAAGGCGCCGGGCTGCTCCACCACTCGCGGTGCCTCGAGCCGAGGGATCACCAACGTGGCATCGCCGTCGCGTGGCACCACCAACATGGTGAGCCGTTCCAACGGCATCGCCTCGTAGCCGGTGAGATACGGCAGGTCGCTGCCCACGCTGACGAGCAACGCGTCGACGCCGCGCTCGTCCATGGTGGCTCGGGCTCGCGCCAGTCGATCGAGGAACACGGTGTTGGTGGAGGTGCCGGGGGTCACGGATTCATTCTGCCGCAGGGACACGGACGTATGCTCGCCGTGTGCGTACTCGCGTCATCGCCATGGCCGCCCTCGTCTCGCTGGTCACGGTGGCGTGCGGCGCCTCCGACGCCGGAGTGATCGCGACACGTTCGCGCTCGGGCGGCGACGCGGGCGGCGGCCTGTTCACCACCGACTCCACCCCCGACAACTCCACGCCCGCACCCGAGCGCGACTACCCAGTGCTCGACGGCGTGGTCGACTTCGGAGAGGCCGGCCCTCAGCACCCGCTCTACGACGGCTACCTCACCGCTGCGTTCGGCGACATCCAGAACTTCTGGTCCGAAGCGTTCCCCGCCACCTACAACGCTCCGTGGGAGCCGCTGTCCGGCGGCATCTTCGCCGCCTATCCCGAACGCCAGTCGCCCATCCCGGGTTGCGGCACCGACTCGTCCAGCTACGAGGACGTGCAGGCCGGCACCGCGTTCTACTGCATCGTGGGCGACTTCATGGCCTACGACGACTACGAGGGTCTTCCCGGCCTGGTCGATCTGCTCGGCAAGGAAGCGGTCGCGGTCGTGCTGGCCCACGAGTTCGGCCACGCCATCCAGGCGCGAGCCAACGAGTGGGACAACATCGGCGTCCTGAAGGAACAGCAGGCCGACTGCTTCGCCGGCGCGTGGACCGCGCACGTCGCCTCGGGCGGCAGCGACCTCATCACCTTCGACGACGCGGCCATCCGTGCCGGACTCGTCGCCATGATCTACGTACGCGACCCCGTGGAGGCCGGTGGCCTCGCGAGCGAGGATGCGCACGGCACCGGCTTCGACCGAGTCGGCGCGTTCCAGGACGGCTTCGAAGGCGGCCCGCAACGGTGTGCGACGTTCTTCACCGACAACCGCATCAGCACGATGGTGAACATCGAGTTCGACGCCAGCGACCCGAATGCGGGCAACCTGCCGCTCGACGATCCCGCGCCCGACCCCACGAACGGCCCAGTCGACATCGTCACCCTCATCCCACAGGGACTCGACCAGTTCTGGGTGGCGCTGGCGGAGGCGAACGGTGTGCCGTTCACGGCACCCACGTTCCAACGGTTCCCCGGCGCCGGCCCCTTCCCGGAGTGCGATGGCGTCGACCCGGCGTCGTGGACCAACAACGTCGTCTTCTGCCCCGGCGACAACACCATCTACTGGGACGAGGACTTCGCGCTCGCCATGTCCACCGACCCGCTCACGGGCGACATGAGCGTGGGCTATCTGTTCTCCGACGCCTACAGCGACGCCATCCAGACGGCATTGCGCAGTGCCCGCACGGGCGAACCTCGAGCGCTGATGAACGACTGCCTCACCGGCGCCTGGGTGGCCTCCACCATCAACCCACCCGAGGACGCAGTGCTCCAGTTGTCGGCCGGCGACCTCGACGAAGCCATCGTCACCGCCATTGCCCGAGCCGACGAGAGCACCGACACGAACGTCAACGGCAGCGCATTCGAGAAGATCGACGCGTTCCGCACCGGCGTGTTGGGCGGACTGAACGTCTGCCGCAACGAGATCGGCTGATCAGCCCTACGGCGCGGTGGTCGTCGTGGCCACCGCGACGGTGGACGACGTGGTGGTGACCACCGGCTTGGCCGTGGTCGTGGTGGTGGCCGGCGGCTTGGTGGTGGCCGGCGGCAGCGTGGTGGTCGTCGTGGTGGTGCTCGTGGTGGTGGTGGCGTCGGGGTTCTTGAAGTTGAACACCGGCAGCATGTCCTTCTCCGACTGCTGCTCAGGTTCCTTCACACCGTCCCACACGTACACGCGGTTGCCGTTCGACACCAGCGAGGGGAAGTACTCCGAGATCCACATGGGGATGCGGATGCACCCATGCGACGCCGGCTCGTCGGGCACGTTGCGCGCCCCGTGCACTGCGATGCCGTAGTTGAAGTACACCGGGTTGTACATGCCACCCAGCGGCCCCTGACGGTTGCCCGCCACGCGTCGGTAGAACTTGAACACGCCGCCCGGCGTCTTCGAGATGCCGCACACGTCCTTCTTCACCGGTTCGGGCAACGGCACGCCGTATTCGTCGGTGTCCTGGGTGATGATCTCGCACCACTGCTCGCCGGTACCCGACGAGATGTGGGTGATGAGCGTGGGCTTGTCGTCGGTGAACACGATGGCCGCCTGCAGATCGAGGTAGATCTCCATGTGGGTGTTCCCGGCGCCGCCCTGCCGGCGAGGCCCGAAGACGATGGGGTCCTGCATCACCTGCCACAGCTCGTCGGTGAGCTCACCGGTCTGCTGGTCGTACTTCAGGTTCTTCACCAGACCCTCGAAGGCCCACAGCGCCTGCTCGGTGCCGCTGCCGAACTGACCGTCGACCGGACCCGGGTCGAACCCGAAGTCCTTCAGGCGCTGCTGCATCGCCTTCACCTCGTCGCCGAACATGCCGCGACGAAGGGTCTGGCTGAGCTGTGTCTTCTGCTGGGCGGGGTCGGTGACCACGACCACCTGTGCCACGGTGCTGGTGGGTGCCGTGAGCGACCCGTCGACAGCGCCCGGGTTCGTGCCCGGCGAGCTGGCGTTCGAGGCATCGTCGTTGCCCGAGAAGCCGGCGAAGACCACGACCCCGAGTACGCCCGCGGCAGCGATGGCGGGCATCCATCGCTTCAAAGGGGTGGGGGGCGGCGGCTGACGCCGCTGCGGTGGGCTGGGGGGCCGGCGGGTGTTCACGAGTGCTCCGGGGGAAGTCCGTCGACTGAATCTACCAAGGCGGATTCGAGTCGAGGGCGCAGCACCCGCAACCATCACTCTGCGTAGTCGTAGGACGATGGTCGTAGGTCTTGAGGCGTTCATCCAAGAGACGTAAAAGTCGCAGGTAGGTCGGGGGACCCATTGAGGTCCGGACCTATGGCCCTCCGCTGCGCAACTGTTTATGGTGCCGTCCCGTGGGAGCCTTTACATCAAACATCACTGTTCGTGGTCGGATTCTTACCCGACGCTCGATTGCCGCATTGACCTCCGCCGCGCTGGTCGCCGGCGTGGTGCTGACCGTGGCCGATGGGCAGTCGCCCGTCATGGCCCAGAGCGTGCTACCGGCAGAGCCGAGCCGGATCAACCTCACTCAGCAGGACCTCGAGTTCATCATGGGTCAGATCCTCATCGCCGAGGCACACCCCGATGGCAACGGCACCCTGTGCGTGGCCCCCGACAAGCTCACCAACCCCTTTGCCTGCCCCACCGAGGTGCTGCAGGACACACTGCCGTTCGGTCTGCGCCAGACCAACGGCCAGAACAACAACCTGATCCCCGAGAACGCGTTGTACGGCGCCGCCGACCAGACCTTCCCCCGGCTCACGGCACCGACCTACCTGCAGGCCGACACCACCCCCGACATGGACGGCCCCGGCCCGATGACCGGCGGCGCCCCCACCTCCTACGACCAGAACAGCGGCATGGTGTTCGACGCCGAGCCGCGCATGATCAGCAACTTGATCGCCGACCAGACCGAGCACAACCCCGCCGCCGCATCGGCCGCCGCACAGACCGAGGGCCACGGCTTCGGCGCCTCCACCGTGCAGGTCGACCACGACCGCGACCCGCTCACGCCCACGATCACCCAGTACGTCATCCCCAACGTCGCCCCCGACGCCGGCTTCTCGGCGTCGTACAACTCGCTGTTCACCATGTTCGGTCAGTTCTTCGACCACGGTCTCGACCTGGCGGCCAAGGGTGGCAGCGGCACCGTGTTCGTGCCCCTGCAGCCCGACGACCCGCTGTACGACCCGACGAGCCAGACCAACTTCATGGTGCTCACCCGAGCCACCAATCAGCCGGGCGACGACGGCGTGCTCGGCACGGCCGACGACGTCAAGGACGCCACCAACATGGTGACGCCCTACATCGACAACAACCAGACCTACACCTCGCACCCTTCACACCAGGTGTTCCTGCGTGAATACGGCGACACCGGATCCGGCGCCTTCAGCACCGGCCTTCTGCTCGACGGCGCGGCCGGTGGCCTTCCCACTTGGAACGACGTGAAGACGCAGGCGCTCGAGAAGCTCGGCATCGAGTTGCAGGACACCGACGTCCTCAACGTGCCGCTGGTGGCCACTGACGCCTATGGCAAGTTCCTCCTCGGCCCGAACGGCTACCCCCAGCTGGTGTTGAACACCAACGAGCTGATGGAAGGTGACCCCGCCCAGCCGGTGAGCACCGCCGACCTCGGCAGCAGCCTCGTCCGCACCGGTCACGCGTTCCTCGACGACATCGCCCACCACGCGGCGCCGGGCACGTTCGACCACGACCACAACCCGGCCACCCCCGGCCTCCCGATGCTGGCCGACGTCGACCCCGGCACCACCGACGACCACGACCCCACCACCTACGACGACGAGATGCTCGGCGCCCACTTCATCACCGGTGATGGCCGCGGCAACGAGAACATCGGCCTCACGGCCATGCACCACGTCTTCCACGAGGAGCACAACGGCCTCGTCGGTCAGCTCGAGCAGCTCATCCCCACGCTGCCGGTGAGCTCGCCCGCCTCTCTCGCCAACTGGACCCTGCCGAACGGTGAGTGGAACGGCGAGCGTCTGTTCCAGGCGGCCAAGTTCGTCAACGAGATGGAGTACCAGCACATCGTGTTCGGCGAGTTCGCTCGGGCCATCCAGCCCGCCGTGAACCTCTTCGCCGGCTACGACCCCTCCGCCAACCCGGCCATCACCGCCGAGTTCGCGCATGCCGTCTACCGCTTCGGCCACTCGATGCTCACCGAGACGGTCGCCCGCACCAACACCGACGGCACCACGAACGACATCTCCTTGATGGATGCGTTCCTCAACCCCCTCGCCTTCACCGACGGTGGGTCGGCGGGGCAGCTCAGCGCCGCTGCAGGCGCCGGCGCCATCATCCGCGGCATGGTGAACCAGCGCGGCGAGGAGATCGACGAGTTCGTCACCGAGGCGTTGCGCAACAACCTGGTCGGTCTTCCCCTCGACCTCGCCACCTTGAACCTCACTCGTGCTCGCAGCGAGGGCATCGCCCCGCTCAACGAAGTGCGCCGGCAGCTGTACAACGGCACCGTCGTCGGTGCGTCGGGCAGCACGATCCTGCGCCCGTACACCGACTGGAACGACTTCGGCATGTCGCTGCGCCACGCCGGTTCGCTCGTCAACTTCGTCGCCGCCTACGGCACGCACCCCTCCATCACCAGCGAGACGACGCTCGAGGGCAAGCGCGCTGCGGCGCAGCTGATCGTCGAAGGCGTCGACGGCGCCCCGACCGACGCCCAGGACTTCATGGACGGCACCGGCGCATGGCTGAACGTCGGCGGCCGTTCGGTGACGGGCCTCGAAGACGTCGACCTGTGGATCGGCGGCCTCGCCGAAGCACCCCCGCTGTTCGGCGGCATGCTCGGCAGCACGTTCAACTTCGTGTTCGAGCACCAGATGGAGGCCCTGCAGGCCAACGACCGCATGTACTACCTCGCCCGCACCGAGGGACTGCCGCTCCTCGCCGAGCTCGAGGTGAACACGTTCTCCGATCTCATCCGTCGCACCACCGACGCCAGCAACGTGCCGGTGATGGCGTTCACCCGCAGCGACTACACGTTCGACCTCTCGGCCCAGACCAACCCGACCAGCATCATCGACGACCCGAACACTCCCTACAACGAGACGAACCTCGACGGCTGGGCGAAGCTGCAGCGGGCCAACGGCGGCATCCGGCTGCGCGGTGCAGGCAGCAGCCTCACCGAGAACCACTCCACCTGGCTCGGCACCAACGGCAACGACAAGGTCACCTCCGCTGAAGGCGACGACAGCCTGTGGGGCAACGACGGCGACGACACGCTCGAGGGCGGCATCGGCGCCGACATGATCGAGGGCGGCGCCGGTAACGACGTGCTCACCGACTCCTTCGGCGACGACATCATCGCCGGCGGCGACGGCCACGACGTCGTCCACGGCGGCACGGGCCTCGACATCCTCACGGGCGACAACGGCGACGACGCCATCTTCCACGGGTCCGACGACAAGGAGTCCTTCGCCGGTGCCGGCGACGACGTCGTCGTCGGTGGTGGCGGCGCCGACGCCGCTGCTGGCGGCCCGGGCCAGGACTGGCTGGAGGGCGGCCCTGCCAGCGACTTCCTGGTGGGCGACGAGCGCCCGGCGTTCGCGCTGCTCACCGGCGAGGACGACGTGCTCGTCGGCGGCTCCGGCGACGACCGCTACCTCGCCGAGGGCGGCATGGACATCATGGTCATCGGCGGCGGCGGCGTGGACAGCAGCAACGGTGGCCTCGGCTTCGACTTCGCCACCTACTCGCAGAGCGCGGTCCCTGCGTTCGGCGACCTGACGCTGCCCCCGCTCGCGGTGGGTGGCGTGGCCAACCCCCGCGACCGGTTCACCCTCACCGAGGGCATCTCGGGCGGCCCGTCCGACGACACGCTGCGCGGCGACGACCGCGTCCGCGCCGTGGGTCACGAACTCACCGAGGACAGCATGGCCAAGGTCACCGGCCTCGAGACCCTGCTCCGCGACGGCGACATGCTCAACCCCCCGGGCTCGCCGAGCATGTTCACCGGTGACGACATCGTCATCGGCGGCGACGGCTCCGACATGCTGGAGGGCGGCGGCGGCGCCGACCTGATCGATGGCGATGCGTCGCTCGAGGTGCAGCTCGTCTGCACCGAGAAGACCACACAGTCGCCGATCGGTGTCAACAGCGCGTCGCTCGTCCAGACACTGTTCTTCGACCGCTCGATCGAGCCGAACGCCTGCGACATCGATCGCAGCATCCAGTACCCCGCACCGAGCGGCGCGATCGACACCGCTGTCTACCGCTTCCCCCAGGCCGAGTACTTCGTGGGTCTCACCCCCGACGGCAAGGTCACCGTGTCGCACCTGCCGGCCAATGGCGGCGGTGGTGGCGCCGACGATGGTGGCGGTGGCGGCGCCCAGAACGAGGGCACCGACATCCTGCTCAACATCGAGCAGATCCAGTTCGCGGACGGCACCATCTCGGTGACCCCGGCCGACATCAACAGCCCGGTCTCGGGCATCGTGAGCATCGACGTCCAGAATCCGATCGTCGGCGACACGCTCAACGCCACCCCGACCGTGGTCGATCCCGACGGCATCGACCTCACCACCGAGGGCTACACCTGGGAGGCCCTCACAGGGGTCGACCCGTTCTTCGGCACGGACATCTGGGAGTTCATCGGCGCCGGCCCCTCGCTGCTCGTCGAGCCGGCCCAGCTCGGTCAGCCGATCCGCGTGGTCTACAGCTTCTTCGACGTGCCCGGGAACTTCGAGTCGGTCATCAGCGACCCCACCGCTCCGGTGGTGGCGGGCGGCGTGCTGCCGATTCCGGTGCTGGCACTGACGGTCGACCCGGTCACCGACCCGACCAACATCCCGGTGTCGGCCCTGTTCACCAAGCCGGTGAACGGCCTCGACGTGCCGATCGCCGACGCTCAAGTCGTCTTCGACCTCAACGGCACCACGCAGACGGCTTTCACCGATGCCAACGGTGTCGCATCGACGGTGTTCTCCATCACCGACGTGCCCGGCACCGAGCTCACCTTCTCAGCACAGGCCATCGACCCGGCCGACCCCAACCTCACCATCATCGACGCACCGCAGGTGTTCCTCGTCGCCGAGTACGCCGGCGTCGGTCTCGTCGCCGTCGACACGGTCGACGAGGCGGGCTCGGGGACCACCACGCCGCTGACGGCCACCATCGCACTCGATGCGGCGGTCACCACCGACGTGACGGTCGACTGGGTCGCCACCAGCGTCGACGCCACCGAAGGCACCGACTACGTCGGCGTCGGCGGTACGGCCACCATCCTGGCCGGCACCACCGAGGCCATCATCTCGGTCGATGTCGTCGGCGACGAACTGGTCGAGGCCGACGAGACGATCGACTTCGCCATCACCGGCGTCACCGGCGGCATCGTCACCGGCGCCGCCGCCCTCACCGGCACCATCACCAACGACGACCAGCCCACCATCGTGGCCGGCGCCGACCAGGTGGCGGTCGAGGCCGACGCCAACGGCGTGGCCAACTCCATCACCTTCGAGGTCACGCTGGACCAGCCGGCATTCGAACCGGTGAGCATCGACTGGACGCTCCTCTCGGGCACGGCCACTGCCGGCGTCGACTTCACCGACAGCACCGGCACGGTGGCGTTCCTCCCCGGCGAGACGGTCGCCTTCGTGACCGTGGCGCTGGTGGACGACGCCGAAGTGGAGCTCGACGAGCAGTTCACCCTGGAACTCGACCCGCTCACGGTGTTCGGCGCCAATGCCCCGCTGACCACGTCGATCACCGGCACCATCGTCGACAACGACATCCCCGTGGTCATCGCGGGGCCGAACGTCAGCGTGCTCGAGGGCGGGCGCAACGCTCGCACGCCGTTGAACTTCTCACTCCAGCTGGATCAGCCCAGCCCGAACACGGTCAGCGTCAGCTGGACCCTCGGCGGCGGCACCGCCCGGGCCGGTACCGACTACGTGCGGGGCACCGGGACGGCCACCTTCGCTCCGGGTGAAGTGAGCAAGATCGTCACCGCCACCGTCATCGGCGACACCACGGCCGAGGCCAACGAGACGCTCAATCTCACCATCACCGGTGTCACCAATGCGCTGGTCGGTCAGCAGAGCGCCACGGGCACCATCCTCGACGACGACACGCCCGCCTCGGCGGTCATCAACGACGTGTCCATCACCGAGGGCGACACGGGCACCAAGACGGCTTCGTTCACCATCACGCTGTCGAAGGCCCCCACGGCGTCGGTGAGCGTGCTCGCCGAAGTGGCGGCCGGTACCGCCCGCATCCCCTCCGACGTGCGGGCGCTGCGCACCACGGTGACCATCCCGGCGGGTCAGCTCACGGCAACGGTGAACGTCACCATCGTGGGCGATCGCACCCGTGAACCCAACGAGACGTACACGGTGCGCCTCAGCCGGGCGACCGGCATCACGCTGGCCGACTCCTCGGGGCGGGGCACCATCGTCAACGACGACTGACCACGAGCAACGACCGACACGATCGACGACTGACATGGTCGACGATCGACACCATCGACGACAGTTCTCTCGGCCCCGCACGGGCGGGTTGCGGGGCCGAGAACTGTCGTGGAATCAGGACTTCAGCCCGGCGACGGGCTGGAGTCCTTTCAGTTCCTTGCGCAGCGCGAACATCTCGCTGAGGATCTTTCTGATGACCGAACCGGACGCAAGCGTGCTCTCTCCACGCGTCCGCGGGAAGTAGTCGACGCCGAACTGGATGACGTCGAACCCGAGCTTGCGCGCCCGGATGATGAGCTCGGCGTCGATGAACGAGCCCTCGCTCTTCAGTTCGATGTGCTCGAAGATGCTGCCGCGGCAGAGCTTGAAGGCGAAGTTGATGTCGCGCATGCGCACGCCGAACAACCCTTTGATGAACAGGTTGTAGAAGTACGTGTAGATGGCGCGGGCACTGCCCTCGCCGGTGCGATCGAACCGATAGGCGCTGACGATGTCGGCTTCGTAATACCGCAGCAGGTGCACCGCCTGCGCCACCTGCGCCATGTCGAACGGGAGATCAGCGTCGCTGTACAGCACCAGGTCGCCGGAGGCCGTCGCGAATCCCGTCTTCATCGACCCACCCAGCTTGCGGTTCACCGGGTGGTGCACCACCTTCACGTGGGGGTCGGCGGCGGCGAGCGCATCGGCGAGCTGCGGGGTGGAATCGGTGCTGGCATCGTCGACGATGATGAGCTCGTAGTCCAGGATCTCGCCCGCGGCCACGAGTCGTTCGCACTCGTCCTTCGCGTAGCCCACGGCCCGGTGGATGTAGAGCTCTTCGTTCCACATCGGGAAGAAGATGCTGAGCTTCTGGAAGGGGGTGCCAGTCACCAGCGGAAGGGTAGCGCCTGGTGACGGGCAGGGATCGCTACCCGTCCGATACCCTCCCCTGCCAGATGGAGCCGACGACCGACCCCGCACCCGTGGCGCTGCCCGAGCCTCCGCCGCCGACGCAGCGCGTGCGCGTGCCTCGACCGGTACACCCCGGGCAGCTGACGCATCGGTGGAGCACCGCATTCTGGATCGCCTGGGCCGCGGTGGCGGGTGGCTTCGCGGCGGTCTGGTACAGCGCTCGCGTCACCGGCTTCTCCACGTGGTGGCTCGGCCCCGAGACCGCGCCGCGCCTCATCCTCATCAGCATCCTGCCGTTCCTGGCTCCCATCGCGCTGGCCATCGCCGGCTTCGTGGGTGCCCGCCGACTGCCCTGGTGGGGCATCGCCGGCGCGGCCGTCACGGCGCTGGTGGCATGGGGCGACGTGGGCCGGGTGAACGGCTATGCCGCCACCGAGTTCGCGCTCGCGCTCGGTGGTCTGCTGGTGTCGGTGGCCGCGTTCTCCGGCGTGCTCAGGGCCGGTGAACCCGAACCCACTTCCTGACATCGGATTCGGCACTGCCCCTGCTGGTCGATAGCGTCGGAACCCTATGTCGAAGGTATTGACGTCGTTGCCCGTCGGCGAGCGGGTCGGAATCGCGTTCTCGGGCGGTCTCGACACCTCTGCCGCTGTCGCGTGGATGCGCGAGAAGGGCGCCCACCCGTACTGCTACACCGCCGATCTCGGCCAGCAGGACGAAGACGACCTGCCCGGCGTGCCCGACCGGGCCAAGGTCTACGGCGCCGAGCATGCTCGCCTCATCGACTGCCGAACCGAACTGGTGCACGAGGGGCTCGTGGCGCTGCAGTGCGGCGCGTTCCACATCACCACGGCCGGCAAGACGTACTTCAACACCACGCCGCTCGGTCGTGCCGTCACCGGCACCCTGCTGGTGCGAGCGATGCAGGACGACGGCGTCGACATCTGGGGCGACGGCAGCACCTACAAGGGCAACGACATCGAGCGCTTCTACCGCTACGGCCTGTTGGTGAACCCGGCGCTGCGCATCTACAAGCCCTGGCTCGACGAGACCTTCGTCACCGAACTCGGCGGGCGCGCCGAGATGAGCGAGTTCCTCACCCAGCGCGATCTGCCCTACCGGGCCAGCAAGGAGAAGGCGTACAGCACCGACGCCAACATCTGGGGTGCCACCCACGAGGCCAAGCTGCTCGAGGAACTGGGCACCGGCATGGACATCGTCGAACCCATCATGGGCGTGGCCCACTACCGCGACGACGTGGCCATCGAGCCCGAAGTGGTCACCGTGCGCTTCCACGAGGGGTGGCCGGTGGCCCTCAACGGCGCGGAGTTCGCCACGCAGGTGGAACTGGTGCAGGAGGCCAACCTCATCGGTGGGCGTCACGGCCTGGGCATGAGCGACCAGATCGAGAACCGCATCATCGAGGCCAAGAGCCGCGGCATCTATGAAGGGCCCGGCCTGGCGCTGTTGCACATCGCCTACGAGCGCCTCGTCACCGCCATCCACAACGAGAACACCATCGAGAACTACCGCACCATGGGTCGCCGCCTCGGCCGCCTGCTCTACGAGGGTCGCTGGTTCGATCCGCAGAGCCTCATGCTGCGCGAGCCGCTGCTGCGCTGGGTGGGCGCCGCCGTCACCGGCGAGGTCACGCTGCGCCTGCGTCGCGGCGACGACTACACCATCCTCGACACGTCGGGCCCGCACCTCACCTACGCGCCCGAGCGTCTGAGCATGGAGAAGGTGGAGGACGCCGCGTTCGGGCCGCTCGACCGCATCGGCCAGCTCACCATGCGCAACCTCGACATCGACGACAGCCGGGCGAAGCTCGACGTGTATCGCAATGCCGGCACCCTCACGGGCGGCAGCCTGATGTCGCTGGAGCAGGGCGACTGATCGCTACTGCGTGAGCGCGGCCATGAGGTCGATCATGAACTCGACCTCTTCCTGCTCCACCGCATCCCAGCGCTCGATGCCCACGTCGTCGAGCGCCGCTCGGCCCTTGTCCTCGGCGTCCATCAGCAGCAGGCTGCGGCGCAGCGCGTCGGCACGATGGGCGAGTCGCGGGTGCACCAGGAACAGGTGACTGATGACGAAGATCTCGCTGCGCACCAACACCCGCAACTGATTGCGAATGGTGGACGACAACTCGTCGAACGTCTCAGCGAGGAAGAAGCCGATGTCGGCCTCGTCGTAGAGCAACGCCTTGGCGACGAGCACGAAGTTCGGGCAGCGGCTGATCTGCACCGTGGCCGGGCCGAGGTCGGCCGGCTCGATCATGATCATGCCCATCATGTGCACGTCGGGATTGTCGGTGGTGGCCACGCGGGTGCCGGTGGTCAACTGCTCCACCTCGTGCACCGCGCTGCTGGCGTTCACCGCGACGACCGCTTCGTCGGGGCGACCGTGCGGGCGGGCGAGCGGGATGTAGCCCTGGTCGCGCACGAGCCGCGCCGCGTCGAACGCGTTGGCGTAGATGAGGTCGACGCGGCCGCTGTCGAGCGCCTGGTGCAACGCACCGAAGTCGTCGAAGGTCTGCAGGTGGATGGCGTCGCCCGTGTGCCGCTGCAGCCAGGTGTTCACCACATACCAGCCAGGGAGCTGACGAACGTTGAAGTCGGGACTCACCGTGAAGGTGAGCGCTGCGGGGGCCGGCGCGTCGGTCATCGGAGTGACTCGTAGAGCGCGGCGGCCTCGGCCACCTTCGTACGGGAGGGCTTGCGGCGCACCGACGTGTAGCCGACGATCTCGCCGTCGCGCACGTTGGGCACCACCGAGGCGAACACCCAGTAGTAGGCACCGTCCTTGCGGAGGTTCTTCACGTACCCCGTCCACTTCTCGCCGCGGGCGACGGTGTCCCACAGCCCGGCGAACGCGACCGCGGGCATCTCGGGATGGCGGAGGATGTAGTGCTGCTGCCCGATGAGTTCGTCGAGCGCATAGCCCGACATCGCCACGAACGACTCGTTGGCGTGCGTGATGACGCCAGCCGGGTCGGTGCGCGACACGATGAGTCGACCGTCGGGGAAGGGCACCTCGCGGTCAACGACGTACACCCGTCGCGTGAACCCGTCGGCGTACGTGAGCGTGTGCTCGACGCCAGCGTGGCCCTGCAGATCCTCGAGTGTCATGTCTCGCATCGACTGGCCGCTCCTGCCGAGAGTGTAACGAGGGGTCAGAGCGCGGCGACAACAGCAGCGAGCAGCCGCGCCCGTGGCACCATCGTGTCGACCACGACGTGTTCGTGATCGGCGTGCGCACCACCACCCACGGCACCGAGCCCGTCGAGTGTGGGCACGCCCCGCGCCGCGGTGAAGTTGCCGTCGCTCCCACCGCCCACGGCAACGCCGCGCACCTCGTCGAGGCCTTGCTCGCGCGCGGCGGACACCGCCACCGGGAACAACGCCTCGGCGGCAGACGCCGGCATGGGCGGACGGTTCAACCCCCCGAGCACCTCCAGCGTGGCGCCGGGCAGCGTGGTGGACAGCCCCGCGAACAGATCGACCAGTCGCTGATCCTCGCCGGCCTGCTCCACGCGCACGTCGACCTTCACCCGGGTCTGCGCCGGCACCACGTTGTCGGCGGTACCGGCCGATGCGACCGTGGGCGTGACCGTGGTGCCCTTCGAGGGGTCCGCGAACGTGATGACCGTGGTGATCAGTTCGGCCGCAGCGACGAGCGAGTTGACGCCTTTCTCGGGCTCGAGGCCGGCGTGCGCCGCCTTGCCGTGCACCACCAGCTCGAACGTGCCGGTTCCCTTGCGGGCGATCTTCAGCGCGCCGCCGTCGGCGCTGGGTTCACACACCAAGACGTTGCCGCATGCGACGGCGCGCTCCTCGATGAGTTCGCGCGAGGCCTCACTGCCGACTTCCTCGTCGGCGGTGATGAGGATCTCCACGCCGCTGCGATCGGCCAGCGAGGCCACCGCGTGCACGGCCTGCACGATGCCTGCCTTCATGTCGAACACACCCGGGCCGGTGGCGTTGCCGTCGACCACGGCGAATGGACGCTCGGCGGCCGTGCCGGCCGGGAACACGGTGTCGTGGTGCCCGACGATGAGCACAGTGGGCGTGCCCCCACCGGACCACAGCACGTGCGGACCGTTGGGGCTGTCGATGATCCGCGGCGCGGAACCCAGGCGCACGCGCATGATGTCCGCGAGCACGCTTGCCGATTCGGCGAGGCGCGGAAGGTCGAGCGACGGCGACTCGGTGTTCACCAGCGTCTCGAGGTCGGCGAGCATGGACGACAATTCGATCACCGCACCATTCTGGCTGCTGGCCGAACAGATGCCAGACTCCCCGCCATGTCGTTCCGCCGAAGTGTCGTCCCGGTCGCGCTCTCCCTCGCTCTGCTCGCTGCGGCGTGCAGCGACGACGGCAACTCCGCGTCCGAGTCATCGGCTTCCACGAGCGCCGTCGAGACCACCGTCGCCGAGACCGTGGCACCGCTGGCACCGGCGACGTTCACGGTGCAGCCGGGCAGCAATCAGGTGGCCGTGCTGGACGCCGATGTCGGCACCACCCTGGCGGTGTATCGCGACGGCGAGTCGTTGGCCGAGGGCACGGTCGACGAGCAGGGGTCGCTGCTGTTCCGCGAGTTGAAGCCCGGCACCTACACCATCCGCTCTGCGGAGGCCACGTCCGATGAGTTCGAGGTGGCCGACGCCGGCGATGTGCCCGATCCGTCGATCTACAGCCCCGAGCAGCAGACCCTGCTGCCGGCCGATGGCGGCTTCGGCTACATCATCACCCGCGACGGCACGACGTTGAGCGCCAACGTCATCCTGCCCGGCCCGGCCGCCGACGGCCCCTACCCCACCGTCGTCGAGTACAGCGGCTATCAGCCCAGCGACCCCGACAGCGCCGACCTCGCCGCGCTGTACACCGCGCAGGGCCTCGCCTACGTGGGCGTGAACATGCGCGGCATGGGCTGCAGTGGCGGTTCGTTCCGCTTCTTCGAGACGGTGCAGTCGCTCGACGGCTACGACGCCATCGAAGCCATCGCCGCCCAGCCGTGGGTGTTGGACCACGAAGTCGGAATGGTGGGCATCAGCTACCCCGGCATCAGCCAGCTGTTCGTCGCAGCCACGCAGCCGCCCAGCCTGAACAGCATCACGCCGCTCTCGGTGCTCGACGACAGTTACCGCAGCACGCTCTACCCCGGCGGCATCCTCAACACCGGGTTCGCGGTCAGCTGGACCCAGGAGCGCGTCGACCAGTCCAAGCCGTTCGGCCAGGAGTGGACGAAGGCTCGCGCTGATGCCGGCGACACGATGTGCGCCGACAACCAGAAGCTCCGGTTGCAGAACCCGGATCTCGTGCAGGAGATCGACGACAACCCGTTCTACGCCAACCCGCTCGGCGATTCTCTTGCACCGGCCACGTTCGTCGACAGGATCGAAGTGCCCGTGTTCCTCGCCGGTGCCTGGCAGGACGAGCAGACCGGCGGCCACTTCCCGGCGATGCTGCCGAACTTCACCGGTTCGCCACACGTGTACGTCACGCTCACCAACGGCCTCCACACGGAATCGCTCAGCCCGCCGGTCGCCCGGCGCTACATGGAGTTCCTGCAGCTGTACGTGGGCAAGAACGTGCCGGACCTGTCGGCCGGCACGCTCATCGCCGCCGCGCTCGGCGGGGCGATCTGGGGCGTCGACGAGTTCGGTCCGTTCGAGAATCGCTTCACCGGTATGACCTACGCCGACGCGCTCGCCGCGTTCGAAGCCGAGAAGCCGGTCCGCATCCTGTTCGAACAGGGCGGCGACCCCGCCTTCGCCCCTGGCACACCCGAGCCGCACTTCACCGCCGAGTTCGACCAGTGGCCCGTGCCGTCGGCCGTCAACACGCTGTGGGGACTCGGCGACGGCGGCTCGCTCGTGGCCGGTCAGCAGGGAACGGGCACCACGCCCGCGACCTACACCGCCGACCCCTCCGCGCTGCCGACCACCTTCTACACCGGCGGCGGCAACGGCGTGTGGCGTGCCGACGTCCAGTACGACTGGCAGCCGCTGCCCGACGGCACCGGCGTGGGCTTCGTCACGCCCCCGTTCGACGCGGACACCGTGGTCGTGGGCCCCGGTTCGGTGGACCTGTGGATCGCCAGCGATGCGGCCGACACCGACCTGGAGGTCACCATCAGCGAGGTGCGCCCCGACGGCACGGAGATCTACGTGCAGAGCGGCTGGCTGCGCGCCAGCCAGCGTGCGCTGGACGAGGCGGCGAGCACCGACCTGCGCCCGGTGCACACCCACGCCGAGGCCGACGCCACCGACCTGCCCACCGACGGTTCGTTCACCGGGGTGCGCGTGGAACTGTTCCCGTTCGCCCACCCCTTCCGCGCCGGCAGTCGCCTGCGCCTGACGGTGGATGCACCGGGCAACAACCGAGCGATCTGGGAGTTCCGCACCATCAGCAAGGGCGAGCAGGTGCAGATCGCCACCGACAGCGAGCACCCGTCGCGGCTGGTGCTGTCGACGGTGCCGAACGTGCCGGTGCCCGCGGACGCTCCTCCCGCCTGCGGTTCTGTGCGCGGCCAGCCGTGCCGCCCGTACCAGCCCGCCGGCAACGGTGGCTGACACTCCCAGCAACCTCACAGGAACCCCGCAGGCGGTTCACAACTGGGTGTCCGATGCTCACGACATGACCACCGTCGACACCTCCACCGACGACACAGGCACCGACGCGTCCACCTGGGCGCCTCCCGTCATCGACGAGCCCGTCGTTCCGATCGAGCCGATCGAGTCCATCGAGGCGACCGACGTCCGACCCGCCGACCCACGATGGGTACGCCCGGCCGTGGCCGCGCTGTTGGTGACCACCGGCGTGCTCTACCTCTGGGGCCTCGGCGCGTCGGGGTGGGCCAACGACTTCTACTCGGCAGCCGTGCAGGCCGGCACGAAGAGCTGGAAGGCGTTCTTCTTCGGCTCCAGCGACTCGGCGAACTTCATCACCGTCGACAAGCCACCCGCCTCGTTGTGGGTGATGGAGCTCTCCGCGCGCATCTTCGGTGTGAACTCGTGGAGCATCCTCGTGCCGCAGGCACTGGAGGGCGTGGCCGCGGTGGGTCTGCTCTATCTGACCATCAAGCGCTGGTTCGGTGCCGTCGCCGGGCTCATTGCCGGCGCGGTGATGGCACTCACCCCCGTCGCCGTGCTGATGTTCCGCTTCAACAACCCCGACTCGCTGCTCGTGCTGTTGATGGTGGCCGCCGCCTACATGGTGACCCGCGCCGTGGAGGACGGGAGGACCAAGTGGCTGGTGTGGGCCGGCGTCTTCCTCGGCTTCGGTTTCCTCACCAAGATGCTGCAGGTGCTCACCGTGCTGCCGGCGTTCTCGCTGGCCTATCTGGTGGCCGGTCCGCCGAAGCTCGGCAAGCGCATCTGGCAGTTGCTGCTCGCCGGTGCCGCCATGGTGGCCGCCGCGGGCTGGTGGGTGGCCGCCGTCGAGCTGTGGCCCGAGGACAGCCGTCCCTACATCGGCGGCTCCACGAACAACAGCGTGCTCGACCTCGTGTTCGGGTACAACGGCTTCGGTCGGCTCACGGGCAACGAGACGGGCAGCGTCGTCCCCGGCGGCGGTCAGGCACAGGCCGGCATGTGGGGTCCCACCGGCTGGACGCGACTGTTCAACGACAGCTGGGGCGCGCAGGCCTCGTGGTTGATCCCGGCGGCGCTGCTGTTCGCCGTGGTGGGGCTGGTGCTCGCCGGCACCAGGAACCGACACGACCGCATCCGCACGGCCGTCATCATCTGGGGCGGCTGGTTGTTCGTCACCGGTGCCGTGTTCAGCCTGGGCGAGGGCATCATCCACGAGTACTACTCGGTCGCGTTGGCCCCGGCCATCGGCGCACTCATCGGCATCGGCGCCACGGTGCTGTGGGCCCTGCGCGAGCAGTGGTGGGCCCGTGGCGCGCTCGCGGCCAGCGTCGTGGTCACCGCCTGGTGGTCGTACGTGCTGCTGAACAGGGTGCCCGACTGGAACTCGTGGCTGCGCATCGTCGTGCTCGCGGCGGCCGGCCTGGCCGTGGTCGGCCTGCTGCTCGGCAAGGAGGCCGCGAAGTGGGGCATCGCCGCAGCCGCGGTCGTCGCACTCGCCGGTCCAGTGGCCTACAGCATCGAGACCGCCTCCACCTCCCAGAGCGGCGCCATTCCCACCGCAGGCCCGAGCAGCGTCGCATTCGGTCCGGGCCGCGGCGGTATGCCCGGCGGCGGGCCCGGCGGTCAGGCCGGCTTCCCCGGGGGCAACGTGCTCCCCGGCCAGAACGGCCAACTGCCGCCGTTCCCGGACGACGGCACGATGCCCACGCTCCCCGGGAACGGCACGATGCCCGCATTCCCTGGCGGCGGCACACCTCCCGCACTTCCCGGCGGCGGCACGCCTCCTGCCTTCCCTGGCGCCGGCGGCGGCCAAGGCGGGGGCATCGGCGGTCTGCTCGATGGCGGCACGCCGAGCGACGAGGTGGTGCAGTTCCTCGAGGACGGCACCGACGGCTACACATGGGCGCTGGCCACGGTGGGGGCCAACCGCGCTGCCGGCTATCAGCTGGCCACCGACGACCCGGTGATGGCCATCGGCGGCTTCAACGGCACCGATGCCTGGCCCACGCTCGAGCAGTTCCAGCAACTGGTCGACGACCACGAGGTGCACTACTTCCTCGCCGGTGGCGGCATGGGTCCGGGCGCCAACGGCGGCACGTCATCGGAGATCTCGACCTGGGTGACCGACCACTTCACCGAGGTCACGGTCGACGGCTCCACGTTCTACGACCTGAGCCAGCCGACGAACTGATCGCACATCGCCGGTCTGCCCGTGCTCAGATGGAGCAGTGGATCGTCGACGTGAGCACCTGGCCCAGTTCCTTCGGGCACGCCGCGACGCACTCTCCCCCTCCGACGTCGGGCTTCCCGAGGGACGGGCACGGCGCACCAAAGGCCTGCGCCGAGAAGAGGTGGCCTTGCTCGCCGGTGTGTCGGTCACCTGGTACACATGGCTCGAACAGGGCCGGCCCATCAACGCCTCGGTCGACGTGCTCGACGCGCTGGCCCGCACGCTGCGGCTCAGCGAGGCCGAGCACCAGCACCTCCTCACACTTGCCGGCCGACCAGCCACCGATTCGATACCCGACACCGACCACGCCCCTGACGCCCTGGTGCGGCTGATCGCCTCGATGGATCCAGCGCCCGCGTACGTGCTGGGCCCTCGCTGGGAGTTCCTCGCCTGGAACCGTGCGCAGCGTCTGCTCTATCCGATGATCGATCAGCTGGCCGACGGCGATCGGAACCTGCTGTGGGTGATGTTCGCCGAGCCCACCGCCCGGGCGCTGGTCGGCGACTGGGACGAACAGGCGAGGCGCATCCTGGCCGAGTTCCGAGCGGGCACCGCCGAGCGCCGCACCGACCCGCAGGTGGTGCAGCTGGTGGGACGCCTGGTCGACGCGAGCCCGGAGTTCGCCGAGTGGTGGCCCCAACTCGACGTGGCCCAATTCGAGACCCGAGTGCGTCGGTATCACCACCCCGTGGCGGGCGACCTCGCGTTCGAGTACCAGCAACTCACGCCCAGCGAATGGCCGTCGCTCAAGGTGGTGTGTCAGCTGCCCCTTCCGGGCGACGACAGCGCCGAGCGACTCGCCGCGTGGCGCAGCATCGCCTAGTGGCGGGTCATGCCGGCGGTGGGTCGTTGACCACGCAGAACTCGTTGCCCTCCGGATCGGCCATCGCCACCCAGTGAATGCCGAACTCGTCGACGCGCGCCGACCGCGTGGCACCCAGTGCCTCGAGTCGAGTCGCCTCGGCCTCCGCATCGGCGACGTGCAGATCGAGGTGCAGCCGGTTCTTGGCCGACTTCGGCTCGGCCACCTGCTGCAACAACAACTTCGGCTGGGTTCCCCCGGGGTGCACGAGCGCGCGGTACTGGCTCACGCCACCCGCGAGCTGGTAGCCCAGCGCGCCGCACCAGAAGGCGGTCTGCACATCGAGATCGTGGCAATCGAGCGTCAGCACGAGGGAGTCGGCCATGGCCTCACGGTAGCCTCGACGCGCCATGGACGTGACCGGAGACGTGCTCGAACAAGCGAACCGCCGCCGCACGTTCGCCATCATCAGCCACCCCGACGCGGGCAAGACCACGCTCACCGAGAAGTTCCTGCTGTACTCCGGTGCGGTGCAGGAAGCCGGTGCGGTGCACGCCCGCGAGGGTCGCCGTAGTTCGCGCAGCGACTGGATGGAGATCGAGCAGCAGCGCGGCATCTCCATCAGCTCCACGGTGCTGCAGTTCCCGTACCACGGGCACACCATCAACCTCCTCGACACTCCCGGCCACCGCGACTTCAGCGAAGACACGTACCGCGTGCTCGCAGCGGTCGACGCGGTCGTGATGGTGCTCGACGCGGCGAAGGGCATCGAGAGCCAGACGCTGAAGCTGTTCCAGGTGTGTCGCTCGCGCAACCTGCCCGTGCTCACCTTCCTCAACAAGTACGACCGTCCCGGCCGTGAACCGCTGGAGTTGCTCGACGAGATCGAGTCACAGATCGACCTGCGCCCCACCCCTGTCACGTGGCCGGTCGGCAGTGGCGACGAGTTCCGTGGCGTGGTCGACCGGCGCACCGGTCAGTACACGAAGTTCACCCGCACCGCCCGCGGCGCCTCGGCGGCCATCGAGGAAGACATCGACCTCACCGAAGCCTCGAAGGAAGGCGGTCGCGCCTGGCAGCACGCCATCGACGAGTTGGGCCTGCTGGAGGCCATCGGCGCCGACATCGACCTGCCGTCGTTCCTCGCCGGCGAGTCCACACCGGTGTTCGTCGGCTCGGCACTCACCAACTTCGGCGTGCGCAAGCTGCTCGACGCGGTCGTCGAGCTCGCGCCGGCGCCCGCGCCGCGACTCGACGTCGACGACACGCCGCACCCAATGGAGGCGCCGTTCAGCGCCTTCGTGTTCAAGGTGCAGGCCAACATGGACCCGTCGCACCGCGACCGCATCGCGTTCGCCCGCATCTGCAGCGGCACGTTCGAGCGCGGCATGAGCGTCACCAACTCGCGCACCGGTCGCGACATGACCACCAAGTACGCCACCACCGCGTTCGGCGCCGACCGCGAGACCGTCGACATCGCGTTCCCCGGCGACGTGGTCGGTCTGGTCAACGCCAGCGGTGTGCTCATCGGCGACACACTGTTCGGCGCCGGGTACGACGGCGGTGCGGTGGAGTTCCCGCAGCTCCCGCGCTTCGCTCCCGAGGTGTTCGCCCGCGCCCGTCCGATGGACAACGGCAAGTCCAAGCAGTTCCGCAAGGGGCTCGAACAGCTCGACGAGGAGGGCGTGGTGCAGGTGCTGCGCGACCCCGACATGGGCGACACCGAGAACGTGCTGGCTGCCGTCGGGCAGCTGCAGTTCGAAGTGTTCGCCTACCGTCTCGGCAGCGAGTTCGGTGCCCCCACCGAGATCGTGTCCGCCCCGTATCAGGCAATCCGCCTCACCGACAAGCAGTCGGCCGATCGCCTGCGCCAGATCGGTGGCATCCGCATCCTCACCCGCGGCGACGGCGCGCTGGTGGCGCTGTTCGAGAACAAGTACCGCCTGCAGCGACTGATGAGCGACGAGCCCGAACTGATGCTGGAACCCATCCTCGCCAGCGGCGAGCGCTGACCTCCCCGCAGCCCGTATCGTGGGCGACTCATGAGTGACGTGCTGACAGTTCACGTGTGGAGCGACATCGCCTGCCCGTGGTGCACCATCGGACGGGTCCGGTTCGCCAAGGCCATCGAGCTGTTCCACGAGCAGGGCGGCGAGCAGGCCGTGGAGATCGAATACCACTCGTTCGAGCTGTCGCCCGACACGCCCGTCGACTTCGACGGCAGCGAGGCCGACTTCCTGGTGGGGCACAAGCACATCCCCGCGGCCGACTCCGAGGCGATGCTCGCCCGCGTCACCGAGGTCGCTGCGGAGGAAGGCATGTCCTTCGACTTCGCCCGCCTGCAGCACACCAACACCCGCACGGCCCACGAGCTGTTGCACATGGCGAAGCAGCACGGACTGCAGGGCGCACTGATGGAGCGGCTGCAGCTGGCCTACTTCTGCGAGGGGCGCCACCTCGGTCGCCACGACGAGCTGGCCGACCTGGCCGCCGAGGTGGGGCTGGATCGCGACGAGGTACTCGCCGCGCTGGCCGCCCGCACCTACGCAGAGGCCGTCGATGCCGACATCGCAGCCGCACGGAAATACGGCGTGCGGGCGCTGCCCTTCTATCTGCTGCACTCGCGCTACGGCGTCTCGGGCGCCTACCCGCCCGAGTTCTACGCCGAGGGGCTCGCCAAGGCGGCGGCCAGCAGCTGACGCTCGGCCTCGCCCAGCGGAATGCGGGCGACGGCGGCGAGCGCCGCGGGTGACATCTTCTTCGCCGTCTTGCGGATGACGTCGATGAGGTGATCGTGGTCGAGCTTGGCGGCCACGTCGGCGAGCTGGGTCTCGATGAACACCAGGCAGGCGGCATCCTCCATCGCCTGCGAGCCAGGGTCGGTGGCGAGCTGGTCGCGACGCACCCACGACTGCACCTGGGCGACCTCGTCATCGGTGAAGCCCAGTGGGGTGAGCAACGCGGCCACGTCGGTGGCATGGCGCTGGCGCTGGTCGCGCTTCCACCGCAGGTAGCCGGCTTTGCCCTCGGGGTACTGCGAACGCGGCAGCTCCCACCGGCGAAGGTGGTGAGCGCGAGCCGCGAGCAGGAGCAACGGGTCGGCATCGGGGTGCAACGCCGTCACCCACTCGGTCGCGTACTGGCCGTGCGCCAACGCGAGCGGCAGCTCCTGTCCGCGCACGCGCACGAGGTTCGGGTCGAGCTCGTTGGCGCGGTCGATGGCGACCGCGGCGGCTTCGTACCGCTGGTTCAGACCGCACACTCCGAGTCGCCGACTTCGGCGACGAACGGTGAGGTCTCGCCGTAGTCGACGTAGTACTCGGGTGCGAATTCGGGCGTCGGGAAGACGCTGAGGTCTTTCAAGCCGTCGGCAATGGCGTCGGCGCCACCCACACGATCCATCCACGAACGGAAGGCCTCGCCTGCGGTGCGCTCGTCGTGGAACCGGCGAATGACCCGGGCGGCCGCCTGCGGTGCCGCCTTCGCCGGCAGCCGGAGCGCCTTGTCGCCGAAGTGCGCCTGCTCCTGGCCGATGTAGCCGCCGAGCAACATCTGATAGCCGGGTGCCGACTTGCCGTGGGCGCGGCGTTCGGCACCGAAGAAGCCGATGTCGGCGATGTGGTGCTGACCGCACGAGTTGGTGCAACCGGAGATGTTGATGCGCACACCACCCACCTCGGCGAGGCCCTCGTTCTCCAGCTCTTGCCCGATGGCGCTGGCCAGCCCACGCGACTGGGTGACGGCGATGTTGCACGTGTCGGCGCCGGGGCAAGCGACGACGTCGCGCGACAGCTCGGCCCCCGGTCGCGCCATTCCGATGACCTCGAGCCGTTCGAACAGCACGGGCAACTGCGCCTCGGTGAGGCCGCGGAACACCACGTTCTGACGGTTCGACAGGCGCACGTCGGCACCGAGTTCGCGCTGGATGGAGGCGAGCGCCCGGAACTGCGCCGCGGTGACGTCGCCGAGCGCGGCGTAGGCAACGGCGGAGACCGAACCGTTCGCTGCGCCGCGGATGACCGACGTGGCCACCCAGCGGCCGTACGGGTCGCGAGGCGTGATGGCCACGGCGACGCCCTGACCCACCGCGGTGGCCTCGACGGTGCTGCTCCGACCAGCGGGAGCGTCGCCCAACTTCTGCACGATCTCGGGGATGCCACCGGGCCAGCTGCTCGACGCCGGCAGGGTGAGTCGCACCTTCAGCACGCGCCGACGGAGCTCGTCGATGCCGAGCTGATCGACCACCCACTTCAGCCGGGCGCGCAGCTTGTTGTCGCGATTGCCGGTCTGGTCGAACACCCGCAGCACGGCCTCGATGGTGGGCAGCAGATCTTCCTTCGTGGTGAAGTCCTCCAGCGCCAACGCGGGATGCGGCGTGGCACCGAGGCCACCAGCGAGGTACACGCGGAAGCCCTGTTCCTCGGTGCCGTCGGGCAGCGTGCGGGTGACGGCGATGACGCCCGCGTCGTTGAACATGGCCTGGCCACAATCGGTGTTGCAGCCGCTGAAGTTGATCTTGAACTTTCGCGGCAGGCGCTGCCCGAGCGGGTGGCGCACGAAGTGTTCGAACGCGGCTTCGGCCCACGGCGTGACATCGAGCACCTCGTGCGGGCAGGCCCCCGCGAGGTGGCACGCCATCACGTTGCGCACCGTGTCGCCGCAGGCCTCACGGCTCGTGAGCCCGACGGCGCCGATGCGCCGCATGACCTCGGGCACTCGGGTGAGCTCCACGTAGTGCACCTGCACGTTCTGGCGGGTGGTGATGTGCCCCCACCCCCGCGAGAACTCCTCCGAGATCTGGGCCATCACGTCGAGCTGCTCGGGCGTGATGGTGCCCGCCGGCAGCTTGATGCGCACCATCTGATTGGTGCCGCCCTGGCGCTGGCCGTAGATGCCGTTGTTCAGACGCATGACACGGAAGACGTCTTCACCGATCTCACCGGCGAGGTACTGGGCGATCGCACGCTCGAAGCGTTCGATGTCGCGCAGTTGCTCGGCGTCGAGGTCGCGCGGTGCTGGGATGATCGGGGTGACACCCACGGGCGTGCTCCTCACAGAATTCCGACTAGTCCTATCAACAATACGGCCAATTGACCACCGAGGCAACGCTCAGGAGCCGGGATCCTCGCCGATCTCGCGCAGGGCGTCGCGCAACGCGACCCGCAAGCGGCGGGTCATCTCTGGGGTGAGGTGGGCCACCAGACCGGCACCCGGGGAGCCGAGTTCCTCCACCGTGAGCACCACCCGCGGCTCTGCGTCGTCGTAGTCGTCGCTGATGGCCACGGCCCATGACAACCGCATCGCGTCGTCGGCTCCCTCGGGCAGATCGTCCTCGGAGAACGGATGGTCGTCGATGGATCGCCTCACGGGTGGAACCCTCCGCGACGCTTCCACCGTTGCGCGAAGTCGATCGCTGCGAGCACCACCGACAGCGCGATCGCGCCGAACGCGCCGAACCGACCCTGCGAGGAGATCGGATGACGGACCAGCAGCGTCACCATCGATGCGGCGCTCACCACCCAGACCACGAACGACACCTTCGCCGTCACGTCCTCCAACTGCGTCAGCTCGGGGTCGCGGATGCCGGAGTGCGCAGCACCCTCGGAGCGCAGCAGGCTCTCCAGCCAGCGCACGGGCGACGACACCACGATGAGCACCGCCGGCGCCCAGATGAGGAAGGTGGCAGCGATCCAGCGTTGGTCGGCGGCCGAGATTGTCGCCTGACCATTGACGGCCGCGGCGCTGGCGAACGCCGCGATGGCGGTGAGCACGATGACCAGCAGTGCCTTCACGTACCGGAGCACGATGACCTGCAGGCGCAGCATGTGACGCACCATGCCGTATTCCACCTTGGCGCACTCCTCCACGAGGGTACGTCGCTCGGATGCGGCCAGCGAGAACATGCTCTCGGCGCGATCGCGGTCTGGGTGGCCGGTGGGCTCGACGAGGCCCGGATACGCCGCGAGCTGCCGATCGATGCGCGCGCGAGACCGGGTGTTGCTCGGCACCAGCAGCCGCACCGTGCGATCGGCGACGTGCATGTCGTCGTACCCACGGTTCACCTCGGGTGTGAGTTCGTCGGTCGGCAGGCGCAATCCCGTGAGGGTGAACCGTGGGGTGAACACTTCACCTGCTCCGTGCACGACGTGATTGGCGTGGAAGTAGAAGCGGGTGAGTTCGATCAGCACCAGCCACAGCACCGCGAGCGCCAGACCGAGCGAGAGCACCACCGCCACCACCAGCAGGCCTCGCGACCAGGTGATGGAACCCACCATCAGCGAGCGGAGCACCTCGAGCACGGCATCGCGCTCGACGGCGGGGAGAAGCACCAGGATGCCGGCACCGGAGAGCAGCGCGGTCGCCACGCGGTGCATCGTGGACAATCGAACGTCGCACCGTTGCAGAAAGGCCCGCATCGCGGCCCGTTCGTCGGTGGTCAGTTCGCCGATGCCGGACATGCATGCCACGCTACGCGGCACTCCACATTGCCCGCGGTGATGCCCGCCAGCGAGACTGCACACCATGAGCGACACCGATCTCGACCGCGTCACCGCCGCACTCGACCAGCTGCTGACCGAACACCCGCCCACCAGCTGCAGCGACCGGGAGTTCCGCGGTCACCGTTACGACGCCGGCCTGGCCTGGGTGCATTTTCCCACCGGCTTCGGAGGGCTCGACGCACGTCCCGAGCTCAACCGCCTCGTGGAGGAGCGTTGCCGCAAGGCCGGCGCTGTGGCGGGCGACCCGAGCACGTTCTTCATGGCGCTCGCCGGGCCCACCATCGTCACCCACGGCGACGACGAGCAGAAGCGCCGTTTCCTTCGTCCGATGTTCACCGGCGAGGAGCGTTGGTGCCAGCTGTTCAGCGAACCGGGTGCGGGCAGCGACTTCGCCGGCCTCGGGACGCGTGCGGTGAAGGACGGCGAGGAATGGATCGTCAACGGGCAGAAGGTGTGGAACACGCTGGCCCACCTCGGCGACTGGGGCATGCTCGTGGCACGCACCGACCCCGAGGCTCCCAAGCACAAGGGCATGACCTACTTCGCGCTCGACATGCGCCTGCCCGGCGTGGAGGTGCGACCGCTGCGCCAGATCACCGGCGAGGCCGAGTTCAACGAGGTCTACATGACCGACGCCCGCGTGCCCGACGACTGCCGCATCGGCGCCATCGGTGAGGGCTGGCGCGCCGCGCTCACCACGCTGATGAACGAGCGCACCGCCATCGGCGGTGGCAGTGGTGGCGGCCGCCGCACGGGTCCCATCGCCGAGGCGATCCGCATCTGGGAGACCCTTCCCGCCGACGAGAAGACCGGTGCTCGTCGCGAGCGGCTGATGCAGCTGTACACGCAGTCCGAGGCGTTCCGGCTCACCAACGTGCGCGCCGGACAGAACGCCAAGGCCGGCAACCCCGGTCCCGAGGGTTCCATCGCCAAGCTCGCGCTGAGCAACTTCAACAAGGTGTGCACCGAGTTCTGCATCGACCTGCTCGGCGCCAACGGCCTCATCGACTACGACTTCACGTTCCGTCGTCCCGAGGCGCTGTCGGTCGACGGCATGGACCACGGCATCCGTCACAGCTTCCTGCGTGCTCGCGCCAACAGCATCGAGGGCGGCACCACCGAGATCATGAAGAACATCCTCGGCGAGCAGATGCTGGGCCTGCCCGGCGAACCCCGCGTCGACAAGGACCTCCCCTGGAGCAAAGTCCCCCGCAGCTGACGGCGGCGACTCGCTCGATGGTGGTGCCACACGATCCGATGTCGAGCCGCGCGGCGAGATCGACGAGCGTGTCGAAGTCGACGAGCTACACGTAGCCGGACAGGATCGAGTCGATCACCATCCAGGCGGTCGAGTCGATGTCGTCCGTGACGGACGCGTGTGCTCGGCTCGCGAGCACGCGGTTGCGAAACTGGCGAGAACGAGATGGCACGTCGGCGATGGTAGGCGGTACCGTCATCGGTCGATTGCACTCGGAAAGACCCTCATGAGCGACACCGCCGACAGCACGAACAGCACACCCAGCGCCGCCAACTTCATCCGCGACCTGGTGAAGGCCGACAACGAGGCCGGCACCTTCGGCGGGCGGGTGCAGACGCGGTTCCCACCTGAGCCGAACGGCTACCTCCACATCGGCCATGCGAAGGCCATCTGCGTCGACTTCGGCATCGCCGACGAGTTCGGTGGCATGTGCAAGCTGCGCTTCGACGACACCAACCCCGTCACCGAGGACACCGAGTACGTCGACGCCATCGTCGACGACATCCGCTGGCTCGGGTTCGAACCGTCCGGGCCCATCGTCTACGCCAGCGACTACTTCGAACAGCTGTACCTGTGGGCCGAGCACCTCATCGTCAACGGGTTCGCCTATGTCGATGATCAGGACGCAGAGACCATCCGCGAGCAGCGCGGCGGGTACGGCCGGCCCGGCATCGAGAGCCCGTACCGGAACCGCAGCGTGGAGGAGAACCTCGAACTGTTCCGCGCCATGCGCGCCGGAGGGCTGCCCGACGGCAGCCACGTCCTGCGAGCCAAGGCCGACATGCAGCACGAGAACATGCAGTTGCGCGACCCGGTGATGTATCGCATTCGCCACGAGCACCACCACCGCACCGGCGACCAGTGGTGCATCTACCCCACCTACGACTGGGCACACGGCCAGAGCGACGCCATCGAGGGCGTCACCCACTCGCTGTGCTCGCTCGAGTTCGACAGCCACCGCGCGCTCTACGACTGGTACCTCGAACACCTGCCGTTGCCCGGCGATCAGCCACGCCAGACCGAGTTCGCTCGTCTCGAGCTCACGCACACCGTCACCTCGAAGCGCAAGCTGCGCCAGCTCATCGAGGACGGCGTGGTCGACGGGTGGGACGACCCGCGCCTGCCCACGCTGAAGGCGTTGCGGCGGCGCGGCTACCCCGCCAGCGCCATCACCGACTTCTGCAGCTTCATCGGAGTGGCCAAGACCAACAGTCGCCACGCGATCGAGTTGCTCGAGTCGTTCATCCGCAACGAACTCAACCGCACGGCACAGCGCCGCATGGCGGTGTTGCGTCCCATCAAGCTCGTCATCACCAACTGGCCCGATGGCCACGTGGAGCACATGACGCTGCAGAACAACCCGGAGAACGAGGCCGACGGCACGCGCCAGGTGGCGTTCAGCGGCGAGTTGTACATCGAGCACGACGACTTCAAGGCGGAAGCGACGCCGAAGTACTACCGCCTCACGCCCGGCGCCGAGGTGCGCCTTCGTGGCGCCTACTTCGTGCAGTGCACGGGGTTCACCACCGACGCCGACGGCAACGTCACCGAGGTGCTCTGCACATACGACCCGGCCACCACCGGGGGCCAGGCGCCCGATGGTCGCAAGGTGAAGGCCACCATCCACTGGGTGTCGGCGCACGAGGCCGTCGATGCCGAAGTGCGGCTGTACGAGCGTCTGTTCACCGCTGAGGTACCGGGCGAGGCCACGGGCGAGCCCTTCGACGACCTCAACCGCAACTCCAAGGAAGTGCTGGCGGCGAAAGTCGAGCCGGCACTCGCCGACACGAAGCCCGGCGAGGTCGTGCAGTTCGAACGGCTCGGATATTTCGCCCACGACCCCGCAGGCGGACTCGTGTTCCACCGCACCGTCGGCCTCAAGGACGAATGGGCCAACGTGCAGAAGCGCACGAAGTAGCCCCGGCAACGGCACCGAAGTTCTGGTGCAGAGTCACCCGTCGGGCGGGTACGGGCGTCCGTAGGGGCATGGACGAACGCCGTCGCTTCCCCACTGCATTGATCCCCATCGTGTGCCTCGTGCTCGGCGCGTCGCTCGGCATCGCCGCCCGGGCGTGGATGCGGTTGATCTCCACCGATCCGGAGTTCACCTGGAACGGCACGATCTTCATCGTGCTCGGCTTCACGGTGTTCGGCTTCGCGCAGGGCGTCGCGCTCGCCGTCCGACGGGCGACCGAGCGACGGTGGATCGTCACCACTGCGCGCACGTTCGGCTTCGTCGGCACCCTCCCCCTGTTCGTCGCGGCCGGCGGGATCATGATGCCGACCGTCATCTTCGGCGGATTGGCCCGGCACCGAGTCGACTGGCCGACCTGGACTCGTGTGGTGTTCGTCGTCCTCGGGTCCACCTCGATCATGTTCGTCGGCCTGCAATTGCACGACCACTGGGCATGGGGTTGGCGTTGGTGGGCCGGCATGGCCGGGCTGTTCGCCGTCTATGGCGGTGTGATCGCGTTGGAGCGCGGCTCCATGCCGCCACAGCGCGACGGCTGGCAGTTGCCTGGTGTCGTTCGAGTCGCGACGGTGGTCGCGGCCGTGCTCGCGATGGTGTTGCCGATCGTCGGCGCCGGACTCGCCTAGTCGGTCGGCGGCTCCGCAGCGGCGCCGCCGGCGGGCTCGATGCGCAGCAGCCAGGTGCCCGGACCGAGCGAGGACGGGGACGGACCTTCGTCCTGTGCGACATCACGTCGGCGATTGGTCGCGAGCAGGCCGCCGATGACGGGCAGCGCGACCACGTTGAGCGCATGGAGGACGCCCATGATCAGCAGGATGCCACCGACGCGAGCCACCTCGTGCTTCAGTTGGGCGCCGGTGGAGTCCAGCCACTCGGGCGGTGCGACGAAGGTGACCGTGAACAGCACGAACGACGTGAAGATCAGGTAGTACGCCACGTCGGTGAGCACGAGGTAGCTCTTCCCCGTGCGCGGGTTCGCTCGGAACACGTCGGCGGCGTAGGAGCGGCCGAAGCGTTTGATGAACGGTCCGAGGCCGATCGCCAGCGCGATCAGCACGATGTTGGTGATCAGTTCGATGACCCACCAGTGCATGGTGAACCTCCCGTTGTCGAAGTCGGAGAGTGCGAGCGCCAACGCGGCATTCGCGAGGATGAAGGTGCCGAGCGCTCCCGCGAGGCGAAGCCGGAATCGACGTCGCTCGCGTGCCTCGGCCATGGAGAGTTGGACCCGCTCGAAGAGATCCGGGTTCTCGCGCACGTTCGATCTCGCGGCTGCGAACGCGGCCACGACGCGCTGCTCGGCGGTCGCAGCGTTCACGGCTCGCCCAGCACACGATCGAGGGAGCCGAGCCCCCGCTGGAGATGTGTCTTCACCGAGTTGGCGGACAACCCGAGCGTGGCCGCGATGTCGGCGATCGAGTACTCCTCGAAGTAGCGCAACGCGATGCAGTCACGTTGACGCGTCGGTAGGCCACGCACGGCGGCGAGCACCCGGCGATGCTCTTCGGACACCACCAGTTGGTCGGCAGCGTCGTCGACGACGTCCACCTCCCGGCCCCTGGTCGATTGATGGCGCAGCGACACGAGGCCGCGCCGGTTGTGGTCGCGCGCCAGGTTGAGCACGATCGAACGGAGGTACGCCGGAGCACGGTCCCTTGCCTCGATGCGACCGGCGTGGCGGGCGAGGCGGAGGAACGCCTCCTGCACGATGTCCTCCGCCGCGTCTCGATCGTCGACGAACAGACGAGCCAGGCGGACCAGCGACCGCCCCTCCGTCCGATAGAGCTCCACGACCAACGTCTCCGACGCCGCAGAGATCGGTTCACCAGCGGCACGCGCGTCCTCGATCGCTTGCAACAGCGCCCAGGGCGCCGCCGGTCGAGCGGGCTGCACGTACACGGCGAACAGACTTCCACCCACCGCGGGTGCCTGACGACAGACGCGGAAGATCGGCACAGGGCTCACACGGACACAGACGTCGAGCCTGCGCCAACGGGTGACATGGTCGTGTCACCCCCGAGTAGTGCGCGAACGTCTGTCCCATCATGACCCGACTACCGACGAGCCACATCGCGATCTCCGCGATCGCGGTGGCGATGCTTCCCGCTGGCCTACAGGCCACGTTTGCGCCGCGTTCGTTCTTCGACGACTTCCCGCTGGGCCGAGGGTGGATCTCCGCCGGCGGCGAGGCCTTCAATGAGCACCTCGTTCGAGACGTCGGCGGCCTGTTCCTCGCACTCATCGTCGCCACCGCGTGGACGGTGTGGACGCGCGGCCCCACCACCGCCGTCGCGCTCGCGTGGCTCGTGCAAGGGGTGCTGCATCTCGCGCACCATGCCCGGCATCTGCACGACCTCGGCACCGCCGACACCATCGGTCTCGTCGTCACGCTCATTGCAGTCCCCGCCCTCGCCGCCGTCGCGCTGCTGACGCCGGTGGGCGTTCACCAAGAATCCACCACACCATGACGAGAGGGCAGTACACGCTTCCCGGACCAAAGGGCGTCGCACATCTCCGCCTGTTGCGGACCATCTTCACGGACCCACAGCCGGTGCTCACGACGATGTCGGCCGAGTTCGGCCCGGTGTCCGCGCTCGGGGCCGGCCCAGCCCGCATCGCCATCGTCGGTGACCCCAGCATGGTCCGAGAACTCCTGGCAATGCCGACCGATCACTTCCGATGGGGACACAAGTTCAACGTCCTGGGGTTCGTGGTCGGACCGACGTCGTTGATCGTCTCGGACGGTGAGCCGCATCGTCGCCGACGGGCTGCGGTGCAACCCGCCTTCAGCCGCCGCCGGCTGAACGGATGGGTTCCGATGATCCTCGAGCGAACCGATGCCACGATCGACGAGATCGTCGCGGCCGCGCACGCGGACGCAGACGCGTCCGACCTCACGCCGCCGCTCCGGCTGCTCGTGATGTCGATCGCTGCGCACGCCTTCTTCGGAGCCCATTTCGCGGAGCGGGTGGATGAGCTCGGGCGGCTGTTCGAACGGCCGCAGGCGTACCTCGAATCTCCGGCGATACGACAGTTCCCGCACCCCTTCCCGCGTACGGCGCGAGCGAGGGTGCGGGCCGACCGATTGGCGCTCGACAGGCTCATCGACGAGGAGATCGCGGCGCGTCGGCGCACACCGGTGGACGACCCCCTCGACGTGCTCTCGTCGCTGGTGGCCGACGGCTCGCTGTCCGACACCGAGGTCCGCGATCAGGTCTTCACCCTCATCGGCGCCGGGCACGACACCACGGCCGCCGCGCTCGCGTGGTCGGTCACCCGAGCGACCCTGGCAACAGGGACGTGGGGTCGCCTGCGCGCCGAGGCCGACGACGTGCTCGGGTCAACCGAGACGGGACACTTCGACCACACCGTGCTGCCCCGACTCGAACTGGCAACGCGGGTGATGAAGGAGACACTCCGACTCCACCCGCCCGGGGCGTTCGCCCCACGGGAGGCCGCGGCGGACATCAACCTCGGGCACCATGTCATCAAGAAGGGAACGCTGATCCTGTGGTCGCCGTATCTCCTCGGACGCGACGCACACACATGGCCGTCGCCCGATGACTTCGACCCCGATCGATTCCTCGACCCGACGCCTGCGCAGCAACTCGACATGGACAGGGCGTGGCTACCGTTCGGCGGCGGCGCTCGCATGTGCATCGGCTTCGCGCTCGCTCAGATGGAGTTGACGCTCATCATCGCTCGACTGGCGCAGCGCCTCGACCTCGACCGGGTCTCGAGGAAGGTGCCGCGACCCGTCGGCATGGTGGTCAACCGTCCATCAGGGCCGGCGCTGTACACGGTGAGGCCGCGCATCAGCACGTGAGTCCCGACGCAGGGTCAGTCGGTGACGGGGAGGAAGACGTCGGTGGTGGTGTCGCGCCTGGCGGTGAACCAGCGGCGGCAGCCGGCTTCGTGGAACCAGCGTTCGAGTGTGATGCCGGCGATGTTGTCCTGCATCCAGGCGTAGTCGACGTTGCGTGCGTCGGGATCGGTGACCGCCGCTGGGGTCACCGGGAAGACACTGCCGTAGCGGTACTCCTCGAACGGACGCGACCCGCAGTTGGGGCATTCGACCCACAGCATGACTACCTCGTTCCCGCGGAGCTCGGGTCGGCCATGGCGGCCTCCTTGGCGAATCGATCCAGACCGAAGGGCTCGATGAGCGGTGCGCTGCCGGTGGCCACCAGGCTCGCCAGTTGCTCGCCGCCGGCCGGGATGGCCTTGAAGCCCCACGTGCCCCAGCCGGTGCTGATCATGAAGCCGGGCACACCGGTGTCGCCCATGATGGGCGAGAAGTCGGTGCTCACGTCGCAGATGCCCGTCCATGAGCGCATGATGCGCAGCTTGGCGAGGAACGGGAACATCGTGATGGCCTTCTTCGACACCGACTGCAGGTACGAGAACGAGGTGGCCTGGCGGTAGCTGGCGAAGCGGTCGTACTCGGCGCCGAGCAGCATCTGACCGCGCGGCCCCTGACTGACGTAGAACACGAGATCGTTGCTGCTCACGATGGGGGCGAACTCCTGCGCGTGCGCGTTGGTGACGAACGCCTGCAGCGCATGAGTGCGGATGGGGAGTCGGACGCCGGCCCAGTCGGCCACGGTGGTGACGTTGCCACCGACGGCCGAGATCACCGTGCCGGCGCTGATGTCGCCATGCGTGGTGCGCACACCCGTGACCCGGTCACCGTCGCGCAGCAACCCGGTGACCGGCGTGTGCTGGAACACGTGCACCCCGGCGCGCAGCGCGCCCTGCGCGTACGCCCACACCACCCTGTCGTGGCGAGCGGTGGCACCTTCGTGGTGGTAGCTGGCGCCGTGCACCGGGTACCGGCCACCGCCGGAGAGGTCGATCTGCGGGCACAGCCGTTTGATCTCGTCGGGCCCGATGTAGTCGGTCTTGGCACCCATCGCCTGGTTCATCAGGGCACGGGTTTGCTCGGTGCGCGCCGTGGTGACCGAGTGAGCGAGCCAGATCTGGCCCTTCTGGCTGTGCATGATCCAGCACCCGGTCTCGGCCTCGAGCTGCTGGTACATCTCCAGGCTGTGCTGGTAGAAGGCCACGCTCTCGGGGATGCCGTAGTTGCTGCGGATGATGGTGGTGTTGCGGCCCGAGTTGCCCGAGCCGATGTAACCGGCATCGAGGACGCACACGTTGGTGATGCCGTGCCGCGTGGCCAGGTGGTAGGCGGTGGACAGTCCGTGGCCGCCGGCACCGATGATGACCACGTCGTACGCGGGCTTGGGATCGCAGGTCTGCCATGGCAGATCGAGCAGGGTCTCGACGAACTCGTTCATGCGATTCGCTCCTCCAGTTCGTGACGAGCTGCGCAGGCCACGAGCAGGAGTGCGGAGCCATCGGCGTGCAGCACGAGCTTGGCCGGGACGCCGGCGATCTGACCCTGTGCCACGCGCGGCCTGGCCCCACCGGGCAGCTGCCACTCGATGTGGTGCAGCGCGAGGTGCTCGGTGCGTTCTGCCGACAGCGCCGCACCCGCGAAACCGTGTTCCGGCGTGACGATGGCGTGTGGGTCGGCGGGCACCGTCGGCTCGGTGGCGCCGATGACGAAGGCGTCGTCGGGTGAGATGCGCACCACGTGGGCATCCGATGGCCATGGTGCCGAGTCGAGCGCGGCGGGGTCGGCGATGATGCGCCACCCGCGCAGCGACACGAACGTGAGCGAGTCAGATGCGAGCACGTGCACCCTCCGGGTCGTAGAACGGGACCGGGCTCACCCGGGCCTCGCGGCCGTCGATCTCCACCACATCGGCGTGTGGCATCCGCTTCTGCCAACCGAGCAGTACGGCGTGTCCGAACAGCGGCGAGTCCCAACTGGACGTGACGTGGCCGACGACGTCGCCGTGCACGCGGATGACGCTGCCCTCGAGTGGCGCGGGGCCGTCCATCGTGAAGCCGAACAGGCGCCGCTCGTCGGGCAGCGCCGCGGTACGGATGAGTGCGTCGCGGCCCACGAACGCGGGCTTGTCGAGCTTGACCGCCCAGTCCATGTTGATGCGGCGCGGCGAGCTGTCGAGCTCGGTGTCCTGGCCGACGATGACGTGCCCCTTCTCCAGCCGCAGACCGAACAGCGCCTGCAGGCCGTGCGGCTTGATGCCAAGTGGTACGCCCAACTCCATCAGGGCCTGCCACAGCTCCATCGATCTGTCGATCTGATGATGGAGCTCGAAGCTGGCCTCTCCGGTGAAGGACAGGCGCATCACGTGGCACGGGATGCCGGCGACGTCGAGGTGGCGGTGCTGCAGGAACTTCGGGCGGTCCTCGTCGGTCACCCCGGCACGGCGGAGCAACTCGCCCGCCAGCGGACCCGTGACGTTGATGGCACCGTGCGACACGGTGCGGTCCAGCACGTGCACCTTCAGTCCCCACGTCTCGACCCAGTCGCGCACCCACATCTCGGCGGTGCTGGCGCCGCCGGAGGTGAACGTGAGGAGGAACCGTGTGTCGCCTTCCCGGCAGATCATGCCGTCGTCGAGCACGTGGCCGCGCTCGCTGAGGTTGATGACGTAGCGAGACCGGCCGACCTTGATGTCGTGCACGTGGTTCGGGTACAGCCGCTCGAGCGCCTCCACCACGTCGGGCCCCGACACCATCATCTTGCCGAGGGTGCTGACGTCACCCAGCGACACGCCCTCGCGTACCGCCCAGTACTCCGCCACCGCGTCGCCGTAGTTCCACGGACGGAACCAGCCGCCGAACTTGTCGAGGTTGGCGCCGAGCTGTTCGTGCGCCGCGTGCAACGGCGTGCGGCGGAACGTGTCGATGTGGTAGCCGGCCGCGGCCTCGGCGAGCGACACCTGACGAGCCGCGGGGCGGGCCGTGAACGGCTTCGGCTCCACGCCGCTGCGATCGGAGACGAACGAGCGCAGGTGCGGCATGCACACCCCGCCCTGACACGTGCCCACGCCGCAGAGGCT
>JACQZZ010000076.1 GCA_016213625.1 Actinomycetota bacterium | reverse complement strand
TCAGCGGGCACAAAGCTCGCCTCGAACGTGAGCTGGGTGTGGTTCACGTGGATCGTCAGCGTGGCGGGCTCACCGACGACGGCGTCAACGGGGTCGAGAAGGCTCGCCGAGTGCTCCATGAACTCGACGACATCACCGCCGAGATGGCGTCGCGCGGTGACGAAGTGCGCGGCGATTCCCGATTGGGCGTGCTGGGCACCACCGCCCGGTGGCTGCTGCCCACCATGCTCAGCCAGCTCACCCGCCAGCACCCCGGCGTGCACGTCACGGTGCACGAAGGCAACACCACCAACCTCATCCCCCGCCTCGTCGCCCAGCAGATCGATGCAGCCATCGTGCACCTCCCGGTCGACGACCCGGAAGTGACGGTCGAGCCGCTGTTCGCCGAGGACCTCGTGCTGCTGGTGCACACCAAGCACCACCTCTCCGTGCACGACTCGCTCCCCCTCGCCGCCCTCGCCGGCGAGCCGCTGATGCTGCCGCCCACCGGCACGGCCCTGCGCCGGGTCATCGACAAGGCAGCCAACGGGGTGGGCATCGAGCTCATCGCCCAGGTCGAGATCGACGGCGTGCGCCTCCTCACCTCGCTCGCGTTCGAGGGGTTCGGCGGGGCCATCGTGCCCGCCACCTCCGTGCCGCGCTGGCTGCGCGGCGACTTCAAGCGGGTCACCATCCCCGAACTCCCCCGCCGCGTGGTCGGCTGGGTGCAGCGACGCCGCCCCACTCCGGGCTCCCCCACCCGCGCCCTGCTGGGCGTCCTCCGCGAGGTGGTCGCGACACAGGGCGCCAAGCAACCAGGCGTGTACGTCGGCCCAGAGGCGTTCCCTCTCGGCCGGTCTGTCTAGTCTCTCCCCCAATGGCCAACGTCGCGCTGCAACACATGGTGCCGGGTTCCATCCGGTCCGACGTCCGCGAGTTCCACGGCCGCGACGTGGTGTGGGTGGAGGTCGATGCCTCCGATCGCAAGGGCGCCCTGTCCAGCGACTCGTCGTCGATGCTGGAACTGGCCGCCGTCACCGCGCTCCACGCTCACATCCCGCTGGTGTGCATCATGCGCTCGAGCGGTGCCGACATCGTGGAGGGCTTCGCCGCGCTGCACGGCTGGGGACGTGCGGCCAAGGCGCTCGCCGATTGCTCCGGCGTGGTGCCCACGGTGTTCATCGTCGACGGTCCCGCCGTGTCGGGTCCCGCCCTGCTGCTCGGCATCGCCGATCACGTGGTGATGACCGACGAGGCGTACGCATTCGTCAGCGGGCCCACCATGGTGGCCGAGTTCACGGGCGTCGTCATCGACAACGACGAGTTGGGTGGCGCGGCGAGCCACGCCCGCTACACCGGTGCCGCCACGCTCGTGGCCACCGACCTGCCTGCGGCCATCGATGCCGCGGCGCAGCTGCTCTCCTACTTCCCACAGCACAACGACCAGGAAGCCCCGCGCTGGGAGACCGACGACGACATCCAGCGTTCCGTGCCCGAGGCCGGGGCCATCATCCCGCCGTCGTCCACGGGCAGCTACGACGTGCGGGCCGTCATCCGTGCACTGGCCGACGACGGCGAACTGCTGGAGCTACGCCCGCGTTGGGCCAGCAACGTGGTCACCGCACTCACCACCATCGGCGGCATGCCGGTGGGCATCGTCGCCAACCAGCCGCTCGCGCTGGCGGGCACGCTCGACATCCCGGCCTCGCAGAAGGCAGCGCGATTCGTCGCCTGCTGCGACGCGTTCAACCTGCCCATCATCACCCTGGTCGACACGCCCGGCTTCTATCCGGGCAAGGACCTCGAGTGGCGGGGCATGATCCGGCATGGCGCGCAGCTCGTGTTCGCCTACGGGCGTGCCAGCGTGCCGCGCATCTGCGTCATCCTGCGCAAGAGCTACGGCGGCGCGTACATCGTGATGGATTCGAAGAAGATGGGCAACGACCTGTGCCTCGCGTGGCCGTGGGCCGAGCTCGCGGTGATGGGCGCCGGGCAGGCGGCGGCCATCCTGCAACGGCGCGCCACCCCCGAGGAGCGAGCGGCGTTCGAGGCCGACTACGCCGAGCGCCTGCTGAACCCGTATGTCGCTGCCGAACGCGGCTACGTCGACGCGGTCATCGATCCGGCCGAGACGCGCACCATCATCGGCGAGGCCCTCATCGCCCTGCTCGACAAGCGCGAGACGCTGCAGGCACGCCCTCACGACAACACCCCGCTCTGACCACGTCGGCGACATTCCGTCGACGACCGCACAGATCGGCAGCTCTGCGTGACTTGGTCTGGGTGCATCCACGCGACCCCGGGGTGGCATGAAAGCACCCAGAAGCTTGATCTGCTCAACCTGTCGCGGCTCGATCACGGCGGACGCTGATCGGCGCGTGACGAGTTCGGGCGGAAGGGGAGCGCACTTTGCCCGAAGTGGCCGCGTTTGTCCAGCACGCCATAGCGGCAGTAGTTCCGGGCGACGGCGGGCGAGGCGTCTGGGATGTCGTCTCTCTGTTTTCGCAATCGCCCATCGAGGTTGACGCAGCCCCGGCTTCGGGAAGGGCGGTTCGAGACCGGTGCTGACTACATCGCTCGGATGTCGTCGATGCACGTTTCGATGTGCCGCCGACCGCGCATCTGGGCGTGGAGGATCCGACAGGGCTGGTTCTGTTCGAACGTTTCGACTGCGACACGAAACCGGATGCCATCGCTGGTCAGTCGGGCTGTGAGATCGTCCGTCGCTTGAGGACTCAGGTCGCTGATGTCGTATCCGCACTCACTTCTGCTCCAACGCCACCGGTCGATCGACACTGCAACGAGCCAGGAGCACACCAGTCCGGCCGGTACGGCGATGAGGAGAACCTGATCGAGGAGGATGCCGCTGACAAGCCCGACCGCAGCACCAGGGGCGAGCACGGCAGTCCAGCCTGCAATGTTGAGGTCGATCTGACGAAAGCCGCCCGTTCGGAGCCATCGCGCGATGTGAGCGGTCGGGGTCGCGCGACGAAGGCTCATCGGGCCGGACGACGAGTACACGAACCAGCCCGATCTGCTCACGCGCCCATTCTCCCACGGCCACACCGCTTTCGTCGGTGCGTCGTGAGCACCGGGTGACGGTGACTGCGATGCACCGTCTCACGGCACGCCCTCACGACAACACCCCGCTCTGACCTGCCGCTGACCTGCGCCTCCGCCACTGGTCGCCGCTAGTCTCAGCATTCGGGGAGAACAGCCCCGAGCTACGCAACGTGTCGTCGAAGGGAAGAACATGCCCGACACCATCACCATCACGGACGATCGCACCGGCAAGACCATCACCGTGCCCATCACCGGCGGGGTCTTCCCGGCATCGGCGGTGCGCGAGCTCGACCCGTCCCTCTTCATCTACGACCCTGCGTACATGCAGACCGCCGCATGCAAGAGCGCCATCACGTACCTGGATGGTGACGCCGGCATCCTGCGCTACCGCGGCTATCCCATCGAGCAGCTGGCCGAGAAGAGCACCTACCTGGAAGTGGCGTACCTGCTGCTGAACGGCGAGCTCCCCACGCCCGAGCAGCTCACGAAGTGGCAGCACGATGTCACCCATCACACGTTCATCCACGAGAACATGCGCAAGCGGTTCGTCGACGGCTTCCACTACGACGCTCATCCGATGGGCATGCTCGTCAGCGCCGTGGCGGCCCTTGGCACGTTCTACGACGACGCCAAGGACATCCACGACAAGGACAGCCGCGACAAGCAGATCCTGCGGCTCATCGCCAAGATGCCCACCCTCGCCGCCATGTGCTACCGGTTCTCCGTCGGCCAGCCGTTCGTCTACCCCGACAACGGCCTGTCCTTCCCGGCCAACTTCCTGAACATGATGTGGAAGGTCGGCGACTACGAGATCGACCCCCGCCTCGAGCGGGCGATGGACGTGTTGTTCATCCTCCACGCCGATCACGAGCAGAACTGCGGCACCACCGCGATGCGCGTCGTCGGCTCCAGCCACGCGGATCCCTACTCCTCGGCAGCCGCCGCGGCCGCCGCCCTCTCCGGCCCGCTGCACGGCGGGGCCAACGAGGCCGTCGGGCGCATGCTCGCCGACATCGGCAGCATCGAGAACGTGCCGGCCTTCATCGACGAGGTGAAGAGCGGCAGCGGAAGCCGCCTGATGGGCTTCGGTCACCGGGTGTACAAGAACTTCTACCCGCGAGCCACCATCATCAAGAAGACCGCGTACGACGTCTTCGAGGTCACCGGCAAGAACCCGCTGCTCGACATCGCGCTCAAGCTGGAAGAGACCGCCCTCAACGATCCGTACTTCGTGGATCGCAAGCTGTACCCGAACGTCGACTTCTACTCGGGCCTCATCTACCAGGCGCTCGGTTTCCCGGTGGCGATGTTCACGGTGCTGTTCGCCATTCCCCGCACCGTCGGCTGGTTGGCCCACTGGCAGGAACTGCTGGGCGACAAGGATCAGAAGATCAGCCGTCCTCGCCAGTGGTACACGGGCGTCGAGCCCCGCGACTACGTGTCGCTCGGCAACCGCTGACCCCATGGCGCTCGGACCGATCCGTCACACGGTCGGCTCCGAACCACGTCCATGACCACTGACGCGCCCTCCCGCCTCGAGGGCGCCGCTGCCGGCCTGGTGTCGGGCGCGCTCGCCGTCGGCGTTGGCATGCTGGTCGCGGCGATCACCGACGTCGTGTCGCCCATCGACGCAGTGGGCAGCGAGGTGATCGACCGCGCGCCGCTGTGGCTGAAGGAACTGGCCATCCGCTGGTTCGGCACCGACGACAAGCTGGCGCTGCGCATCGGCATCATCACCCTGCTCGCCGTGGCCGCTGCGGCGCTCGGCATGGCGGCGCGCCGTCGAGCATGGATCGGCTGGACGGGCTTCGGCGTGTTCGGTCTCATCGGGGCGTTGGCTGCGGCGCACCGACCCGGCGAGTCGGTGGGTGCTGCGGTGCCCAGCGTGCTCGGTGCACTCGTCGGCGGGTGGGTGTTGCAGCGTGCACTGCGGCCGCGACCGATCGAGGTGCCCGGCCCCTCGCAGGTGCCGCTCGGGTGGGATCGGCGTCGCTTCCTCGTCACCGGTGGTGCCACGGCTGTCGCTGCTGCTGCAGCCGCCGGCGTGGCCACCGCGCTCGAAGGCAAGCGGGTCGACGACCTGCGCGAGGCGGCGGCCGCTCCCCTGCCCAGTGCGTCGCCCACCGGCCTGGTGAACGAGATCCCCTCTGGCGCGACGGTCGACCCGTCGATTCCGTTCATCACGCCCACGGGCGACTTCTACCGCATCGACACAGCGCTCTCGTTCCCTCGTGTGGATCTGAAGAAGTGGCGGGTCGACATCAAGGGCATGGTCGACACCCCGCTGTCGTTCTCGTACGACGAACTGCTGGCGATGCCGCAGGAGGAACGCGTGGTCACTCTCTGTTGCGTGTCGAACGAGGTGGGCGGCGAGTACGTGGGCAACGCGGTCTGGCAGGGCGTGATGCTGCGCGACGTGCTCGACCGAGCCGGCGTGCAACCCGGCGCCGAGCAGGTGTTCAGCACCAGCCTCGATGGATGGACCTGTGGGTTCCCGGTCGAGGCCGCACTCGACGGGCGCGACGCGATGTTGGTGGTGGGTATGAACGGCAGCACCCTGCCCCTGGAGCATGGCTATCCGGTGCGACTCGTGGTGCCGGGCCTGTACGGCTACGTCAGCGCCACGAAGTGGCTGGAGAAGATCGAACTCACCACGTGGGATCGTCAGGGCTACTGGGTGCCCCGTGGCTGGAGCCGACTCGGCCCGATCAAGACCCAGTCGCGCATCGACGTGCCGCGTGCCAACGCGAAGGTGGCTGCAGGGCCGCAGAAGATCGCCGGCGTCGCATGGGCACAGCACACCGGCATCCTCTCCGTCGAGGTGCGGGTGGACGACGGCGAGTGGCAGCAGGCTCGACTGGCCACCGACGTCAGCGACGACGCGTGGCGCCAGTGGGTGCTCGACTGGGATGCTCCGGCCGGCGAGCACAGGATCACCGTGCGGGCCACCGACAAGACCGGTGCCACCCAGACCGAGGACCGAGCCCCCGTCGCCCCCGACGGCGCCACCGGTTGGCACGCCATCCGCGTGAAGGTGAGCTAGAGCCGGACGACGATCTTGCCGGCGTTGGTGTTGGCCTCCATGCGACGGTGAGCCTCGGCGATGTCGGCGAAGTCGTAGCGACTGTCGATGACCGGCCGGAGCTTCCCGGCGGCGAACAGCGGGAGCACCTCGGCGGCGAACTGGCGGGTGACGGCCACCTTCTGTTCGAGCGGACGGGTGCGCAGGGTGGTGCCCACCCAGTGCGAGCGCTTGGCGAGCAGCAGCCCCACGTTCACTGCCGTGCGTCCGCCGCCCATCAGGCCCACCTGCACCACCGTGCCCTGCAGTGCCACCGCCTGCAGGTTGCGATCCACTTCGTCGCCGCCGATGACGTCGAGCACCACGTCGAATCCGGCAGGCACTGCCGCCATCGCGTCGGCGAGCCAGTCGTGCGGCGACCGCTCGAGCACGAGGTCGGCACCCAGTTCCCGGCAGACGCCGGCCTTCCCGATGGAGCAGGTGACGGCGATGCGCGCACCGAGGGCCTTGGCGATCTGGATGGCAGCGGTGCCGACACCACTGGCACCGGCGTGCACCAGCGCCCAGCGGCCACTGGTGAGGCCGCCCTGCAGCACCAGCGCGTCCCATGCGGTGAGGAAGACCTCGGGTATCGCTGCGGCGTCGACGAGATCGAGGTGATCGGGCACGGCCATCAATTGCCGTTCGTGGGTTGCGAGTCGCTCGGCGTAGGCGCCTCCGGCCTCGATGCCCATCACCCGGTCGCCCAGCTGCCACATGGTGGCCCGCTCGCCGCGAGCCACGACGGTGCCGGCGAACTCCAGCCCGGGGATCTCCGGCGTGCGCCCACGAGGGTCGGGATACAGACCCATGCGTTGCAGCAGGTCGGCTCGGTTCAGTGCCGTCGCGGCGACCTGCACCACCACCTCGTCGGGACCGGGCACGGGGTCGTCGACCTCGAGGATCGTGAGGACTTCGGGACCACCATGGGATTGCAGGACGACAGCGCGCATGGATCAGAGGTGTAGCACGAAGGCGATGCCCTTGATGCCGTCCCACTCCTCGTCGTTGCCGGGATCCCGTTCGAACCCCATGCGGAGGTACATCCGCTGGGCCGCCGGCATCGACTCGAGGGTGTGGATACGAAGGCGCCGACGGCCGTCGGCACGGGCACGCTGCACGCACCAGTCCACCATGGCCTGACCCACGCCCCGACCCTGGACGTCGGGCAGGACACCGAAGTAGCGGAAGCTCGCACCCTCTTCGTCCTGGAACTCGGCGTGCGGATCGTGGTGATCGGGCACATAGGTGAGACATCCGACCAGCCGGTCGTCGAGCAGCGCGATCACGACGATCGACTCGTGCACGCGCGCCGACACATCGGCGATCATGTCGTCGTACTCGGGGTCGTGTGGATAGCCCGGCAACGCGAAGTAGGCCGTGCGCACCACATCGCCCGCCGCCGCGAGATCGTCGGTGGCGACGGCCTGGCGAACGCTCACAGTGGATGTGGGTACCGTCATGCCGGCCACGCCTCGCGCAGCTTCTGCGCGGAGAACGACAACGGTTCCGGCAACGTGCGCGCCTCGGCGATGGCGGTCATGAAGTTGCCGTCGCCCGTCCAGCGCGGCACGACGTGCACGTGCAGATGCTCGCTGATGCTGCCGCCCGCAGCGCGACCCATGTTGATGCCGACGTTCACGCCACCCGGCCGATACGCGGCCTTCACGGCTCGCACCGCGCGAGTGACCGTGGGCCACAACTCGTCGGCTTCCTCCGCGGTGAGGTCCTCGAGGTCGCCCACCTCGCGGTATGGCAGCACCATCAGGTGACCCGACGTGTACGGGAACGCGTTCAAGATGACGAACGTGAGCGGCCCGCGATGGACGATGTGCGCCTCATCGTCGGACATGCCCGACTGAAGGATCTGGGTGAACACGCTCCCGTCGTCGGAGAGAGGGCGGGTGCCGACGTCGTTGACGTACGCCGCGCGCCAACCGTTCCAGATGCGATCGAGTTGGGTCACACGTGGAAATTACCTGGCGAGCGACCGAGCGGCACGATACGGTCACACTCATCAGTCGGTGCGCATCGTGCGCGTGAGCGAAAGGAGGCCGTGTCATGACCATCGCCTCCGTGTTCCGCGCCCCCATGTCCCACTCGCACTGATCCCTTCTGGAGTACACCGTGGCATCACGCCCGCGCGGCCGTCGTCGCTTCGACGACGACATCGACGAGTCACCGCGCTCGTCCACCCCACTCACCATCCCCACCTCCGACGTCACCGCCGACGAGGAGCCCGACGAACCTTGCTGGAGCACGTACCCCGACGCAGCCCACGGCCCGGAACCCATCCCACATTGGGTCATTCGTTCGGCCGCCGCGATCGACACCGACCTCGGCGTGCTGAAGTCGGGCAAGGAGGCCGACGTGTCGCTGCTGCGGCGCGACCACGACGACTCCTCGTCGCTGATGGCCGTGAAGCGCTACCGCGACTCGCACCATCGCCTGTTCCATCGTGACGCGTCGTACCTCGAGGGCCGACGAATGCGGCGAAGCCGCGAGAACCGAGCGATGGACACCCGCACGGCATTCGGTCGCGAACTCATCGCCGGCCAATGGGCCGTGGCGGAGTTCCGGGTGCTCTGCCACCTGTGGTCGATCGGTGCCGCGGTGCCCTACCCCGTGCAGTTGAACGGCACCGAACTGATGATGGAGTTCATCGGCGATGCCGACGGCACCGCCGCACCGCGCCTTGCGCAGGTTCGTCCCTCACCGCGAGCGGCCAGATCGCTGTTCGAACAACTCCGCAACGTGCTGCTCGCGCTCGCGGAGGCCGGGTACGCGCACGGCGACCTCTCGCCCTACAACATCCTCGTGCACGAGGACCGTCTGGTGCTCATCGACCTCCCACAGGCGGTGGACCTGGTGGGCAACCCGCAGGGCTTCCACTACCTGGAACGCGACTGCCACAACGTGTGTGCGTGGTTCGCGTCGCACGGCATCGACGCCGACGGCGGAGAACTCGCCCAGGACCTGCGGGCTGTCGTGAGGTGAAGGGTGAGGTGAGGGTGAGGTGAGGGTGAGGTGACGGGTCAGGTGACCGACTGCGTGAGCAGCACCAGAGCCGTACTCGGCACGTCGCCCGGCACGTCGCGCAACTCGACCGCCACGTCGAGGGCCTTCGCCATCCCGCGGGCGACGGCCAGCCCCAGGCCAGAACCAGGGATGGTGTGGCTCTCGACGAACGGCCGCCACACGGCGTCGATCACCGACGCCGTGGACGGCGTGACGAACTGCAATCCGGCACGGGTGCCACGCGCGAACGATGCGATCTCGATCGCATCGTCGGGCGCGGCGGACATCGACGCCTCTGCGACGAGCACCGCCACCATCGCGAACCGAGCGCGGTCGGTGCGGACGTGCACGCCGACGGAACGTTCGGTGACGGACACGAACAGGTCGGGTCGCCACCACGACTCGTGCGCGGCTGCGGACACCACGTCGGCCGCGAGGTCACCGATGTCGACGGTCTGAGCCTCCAAGCGCAACAACCCCTGGTCGAGCTGACCGAGCAGCAGCAGGTCGTCGACGATCTGGACCATGCGGTGCACTCCGCTCTCGATGTGGAGCACGTGATCGTTGGCGGGCTCCGGCAACCGCAGCCGGGACAGCAACTGGCTGTAGCCATGGATGACATTCAGCGGCGAACGCAACTCGTGACTGACTCGGGAGAGGAACGAACGCTGCGCCTCTGACGTGGCCGTGATCATGGCCAGCGCGGTGCGAGCAGCGAGCTCCTCGGTGCGCTCGACGAACTCGAGCACGAACCGGTCACCGGCGAGCACGAGCGTGAACTCCACACTTCGCTCGTCGCCGTCGGCAGTGGACACCGGCACCCAGCCCGATCGCTTCAGCTCGCCGGACGTGAGCATCACCTGCGCCATGTGCAACACGTCGCTCGCGGACAACACCGACGTGGGGTCGAGCGGTGGACGATGCCCGCCGCCGTGACCATGTCCAGCGGCGGACCACAGCAGGTGCAGTCCGCTCAGGTGGTCGCCGAGGAACTCCGGTTCGTACACCGCGATGGTGCCAAAGGCGCCGGCGCCGATGGCCCGCAGCACGCGATCGCTCCGTTCGAGTTCCACGCGCGCCGCGTCCGCGGACGTGAGTTCGCGTGCCGCCACCATCACCTGACCGTCGCCGACCGCGGTGAACGTGGCCTCCACCGTGATCCGTCGAGCGAGGACTTCACGTTCGAAGCGTCGACGCACCGGCGATGTGTGACGCAACTCCTCGATGGCTTCGTACGCGGCTTCCCCGAACTCTTGCGGGAGGCGAGCGCCGATGCGCAGCTCGGGCGCCGCGGCGAGCGCCGCCGGGTTCGCGTACACCACCACGTGGCGCTGACCCGCCAACTCGGGCGAGAGCAACAGGAGTGGATCGGTGTCGGCCTCCGCCATGAGTCGGAAGCGTGCGTCGGCGCTGGCGAGCTGGCCGACCATGGTGTGATCGACGGAGACCTGCACGATGTGGTCGTCCACGCGCATCGTGGCCACCTCGTAGTGGACCAGCAGCGGCTGACCGTCGTGGAAGCCCTTGCGTTCGATGTGGTACACCGCGGCGCGTTGTCCCTGCCACGCGGCGTTGGCGGCGACGAGCGCCTCGTGCATGTCGACGAACACATCGGACGCGAGCACGCCCTCGACGATGTGGGTGGACAACAACACGTGTCGTGCCGCCTCGTTCACCATCACGATCTCGAGGTCGACGATGAGCTCGCTGCCGGTCTCGAACACGGGTCGGTACAGATAGACCGCCTGGTCCAGCGACTCACTGTCGATGAGCAGATGCATCCCGGAGTCGCTGAGCACGGCCATGGCCCGGCCATCGGCCGTGGCCGCCGCGGTGCGGTCGATCGAGTCGTCGGACGTGCTCACCAGCGTCGAGGATAGACCCCGGACCTCGAGCGTCACGGTCCACTCGACACCGCCCGTGATTAGAGTGACGCGCGATGTCGGACGGCGCCGGACTCCCCGATCACCTGGTCGACACGCTGATGGTCGGCATCTGGATGATCGACCGCGACGGTGTCACGACGTTCGTGAACCCGTACATGACCGAGTTGCTCGGGGTGTCGCCCGAGGCGATGCTCGGCAGGCCGCTGCTCGAGTTCTTCCATCCCGACGACCACCAGATCGTGCTCCGGCACCTGCGCAAGCGTCGCGACGGGCTGAGCGACTCCTACGACGCCCGCCTGGCCCGACCCGACGATCAGCTCCGGCACGTGCGCGTCCAGGGCAGCCCGGTCCGCCATGCCGGCGAGTTCGTCGGATCGGTCGCCGCGATCACCGACCTCACGGACGTGTACCAGCACGCCGGTGAGCGCGACGAAGCGCTGCAGCGAGCGGAGGAGTCGGTGCTCGACAAGACCCGCTTCCTCTCGTGGGTGAGCCATGAACTGCGGACCCCGCTCACCACCATCTCGGGATTCGCCCAACTCTTGGAGGCCAACCTCGCCACCGGCCCCGACCGAGACATGGCCGTCAGCATTCACACGGCGAGTGCGCACGTGGACAGCCTGGTGCAGGACCTCTTGGACTACGCGCAGGCCGACTCCGATGTGCTCGAACCCTCGCTCCACGCGGTGTCCTTGCGGGGTGTCCTCGACGATGCCCTCGGCCTGGTGGCCGGGACGGCACGCGATCTCGACGTCCGCATTGATCTGCACGCCGGCACCGAACACGTGATGGCGGATCGCCGTCACCTCGTGCAGGTGGTGTTGAACCTGCTGTCGAACGCGGTGAAGTACGGCGGCCGGGGCACGACGGTGTGCATCACCACGTCGGTCCACGGATCGGTCGTCCACTGCTCCATCACCGACGAGGGCCCGGGCATCCCCCCCGAGTTGCAGCGCCAGGCGTTCCGCCCGTTCGAACGCCTTGACAACGCGACGGGCGTGGCAGGTGTCGGGCTCGGCCTGTCCATCGCGGAGTCGTTCATGCGCGCGATGAAGGGAAACCTCACGCTCACGAGTCCGCCCGGGCGAGGGGCGACCTTCACCATCGAACTGCCGCTCGCCCACCCCGACGACGACACGCCCTGTGCAACCGACGCCGTCGAGGACGCCGTGCGGCTGGTGTTGTACGTCGAGGACGAGCCGTTGAACGCCTCGCTGATGGAGAGCATCGTGGGGCTGCTGCCGGGGCGGGTGTTGCAGGTGGAGCCCACCGTCGCCGGCGGCATCGCCGCCGCGGTCTCCCTGCACCCCGCGTTGGTGCTCCTCGACCTCAACCTGCCCGACGGATCGGGATTGGATGTGCTGCAGGCCATCCGCGCCGACCCCGCCACCGAGCGGACGCCGGTGTTCATCCTCAGTGCCGACGCCACCGAGCAGGCCGCACGCCGTTCGCTCGACCTCGGGGCCGACCGATTCATCACCAAGCCCTTCAACCTGAAGGAGTTCGTCGGGCTGTTGGACGCGGCAACCTGACGTCGGGTCAGCTCACCGCGAGCTGCTGATCGATCTCGGCCTGCATGCGGCCCACGAAGTCCTCGAGCGCCACACCGCGTTCGACGTCGCCACCACGTGGGTTCACACCCAGTGTGCCCGCCGCGACGTCGTCGTCACCGACCACCAGCACGTACGGCAGCTTCTCGAGCTTGGCCGTGCGAATGCGCTTGCCCAGCTGATCGTCGGCGCCCACGAGATCCGCACGGAAGCCGGCCGCTGCGAGTCGGGTGACCACCTGCTCGGCATAGCCCTGGTGGGCATCGGCCACCGGCAGCACGCGCGCCTGCACCGGCGCCATCCAGGTGGGGAACGCCCCGGCGTAGTGCTCGACGAGCACCCCGAAGAACCGCTCGACGGAACCGAACAGGGCACGGTGCAACATGATGGGCCGGTGACGAGCGTTGTCGGCGCCGACGTACTCGAGCTCGAACCGCTCGGGCAGGTTGAAGTCGCACTGGATGGTGCTGAGCTGCCACGTACGACCGATGGCGTCCTTCACGTCGATGTCGATCTTGGGACCGTAGAAGGCGGCGTCGCCTTCCTTGATCTTGTACGGCAGGTCGTACTTCTCGAGCGACATGCGCAGCGCCTCGGTGGCACGGTCCCAGTTCTCGTCGGTGCCGACGTACTTCTCGGGGTCCTTGGTGCTGAGGTTGGCCGTGAAGTCGTGGAAACCGAACGCGCGCAGCACGCTCATGACGAAGTCGAGCAACGAGATGATCTCGTCCTGCAGCTGGTCTTCGGTGCAGTAGATGTGGCTGTCGTCCTGCGTGAAGCCACGAATGCGCATCAACCCGTGCAGGGTGCCGGCGCGCTCGTAGCGATACACCGTGCCCAGCTCGAACAGCCGCAACGGCAGCTCGCGATAGCTGCGTTGACGGCTGCGGAAGATGAGGCAGTGCATCGGGCAGTTCATCGGCTTCGGGTAATACGTCCCGTTGTCCATTTCCATGGGCGGGTACATGCCGTCCTTGTACCAAGCCAGGTGACCCGACGTCTCGAACAGGTTGGCGTTCGCGAGGTGAGGCGTGAACACGAACTCGTAGCCGCCCGTCTCGTGACGGTGACGGCTGTAGTCCTCCATGAGCTTGCGCACGATGCCACCCTTGGGGTGCCACACGGCGAGTCCGCCGCCCAGCTCCTGCGGGAAGCTGAGCAGGTCGAGCTCGACGGCCAGCTTGCGATGGTCGCGCTTCTCGGCTTCCTCGAGGCGGTGCAGGTGTGCTTCGAGCTCGGCCTTGGTGGCCCAGGCGGTGCCGTAGATGCGTTGCAGCATCGGGCCCTTCTCGTTGCCGCGCCAGTAGGCACCGGCCACCTTCATCAGCTTGAAGTGACCGAGCCTGCTCGTGCTGGGCACGTGCGGCCCACGGCAGAGATCGACGAACTCGGGCGTGTTTCGGTAGACGCTGATGGTCTCGCCGCCGCCGATCTCGCCGGTGTCGTCCGTGTCGGCAGCGCCACTCGACACGCGCTCGATGATCTCGCGCTTGTACGGCTGGTCGGCGAACACCACCAGCGCCTCGGCGGCAGGCAACTCGTCGCGCACGAACGGTTGGTCGGCCTTGATGATCTCGCGCATGCGAGCCTCGATGGCCTCGAGATCGGTCTCGCTGAACGTGCGACCCTCGGGAAGCTCGAAGTCGTAGTAGAAGCCGTCGCTGATGGCCGGGCCGATGGAGAACTTCGCACCCGGGAACAACTGGGTGACGGCCTGCGCCATCACGTGCGCCGTGCTGTGGCGGAGCACGTGACGGCCGTCGTCGCTGTCGGCCGTGATGATGGCCACGCGAGCGCCATCGGGAAGCTCGCGACCGAGGTCCCATTCGTCGCCGTTCACGACCGCGGCAACGGCGGCCTTCGCCAGACGCGATCCGATGCTCTCGGCCAGGGTGGTCGCGGTGGCACCCGATGCGAGGGAGCGCTGCGAACCGTCTGGGAGGGAAATCGTGATCTCGGCCATAGGCCGCTCATTCTACGAGGCGAGCCTCTTCCCGCACTGGGTGGTTATCGCCCACCGCCGGCCACGGCCGACAGCGCTTCGGGCAGCACGAGTTGCCGGTCGTCGGCCACGGTGCCCACCTTCGCCGTGACGGTGGGCTCGGTCTCGGCGGTCTTGCCGGCGTAGACGTTGCGGTACTCCTGGCCGGTGAGTTCGCGGATCTCGAACATCAGCTCATCAGTGATCTGGCGCAACACCAGGTGGTCCTCACCACGGTTCGCGTAGCGCGACACGTTGATGGGACGGCCGATCTTGATGGTGCAGTCGCGCCGGATCTTGGGCAGCTTGGCGTCGGGAGGTTGGATCTCGCGGGTGCCGACGACGCCCACTGGGAAGATGGGGCAACCCACCTTCATCGCCAACCGCGCCGCGCCGGTGCGCCCCTTGTAGAGATAGCCGTCGCGACTGCGCGTGCCTTCGGGGAAGATGCCGAACAGCTCGCCGCGCCGCAGCACTGCCTCGGCGGTGTCGAGCGCGGCCTGGCTGCGCTCGCCTCCGGCGCGGTCGATGGGGATCATGCCCATCATCGGGAAGAGGTACTTCGTCTTCCACGAGTCCATGTACTCGGCCTTGCCCACGAAGCTGATGTTGCGCGGCACCTGCAGCATCAAGAACGCGGAGTCGAGGAAGCTGACGTGGTTGGGGGCGAGGATGGCCGGCCCATCAGCGGGCAGTCGTTCGAAGCCTTCGAGGTGGAAACGCCACAGCTGATTCGACACCGGACGCACGACGCGACGGAACCTCTGCTGAGCTTTCCCCGCTCCCTGCGCCTTCATGCGCCGGATCATAGTGCGCGCCGCGGGGCGCGTTCGCTCAGAGCTGCACGCCCAGGAGCGACGCCGCGTCGTGGACGCCCATGCCCTTCGCCGCCGCTTCGTCGATGAGCGCCAACGCGGCCGGAGTGTTGAGGTCGTCGTCGAGCGCGGCGCGCACGTCGTCGACCACGCCGCTCTCACCGTGGCCACCACGCGACCAGTGCTCGAGCCGGGCGGTGGCGCGTGGCATGAGCGTGTCGTCCCACTCCCACTCGAGGCGGTAGTGGTGCTCGATGATGGCGAGGCGGATGGCCCGTGGGTCCCACTCGCGGCGGAGTGCGTCGACGAACACGAGGTTGCCGAGGCTCTTCGACATCTTGTGACCGTTCATGTACACCATGGCCACGTGCATCCAGTGCTTCACGAACGGCTCGCCGGTGGCGGCTTCGCTCTGCGCACGCTCGCACTCGTGATGAGGGAAGATGAGGTCGCTGCCGCCGCCGTGCAGGTCGATGGTGGTGCCGAGCTCGCGCAGCGCCAGGGCGCTGCACTCGATGTGCCAACCCGGCCGACCGGCTCCCCACATGGTGTCCCAGCTGGGCTCGTCGGCCTCGGAAGGGTGCCACAGCACGAAGTCGAGCGGGTGACGTTTGTTGGGGTCGTCGACCTTGCCGCCGCGCTCGCGGGCGATGGCGATCATCTCGGCTTCCGACAGGTGGCTGACCGAGCCGAACGACGGGAACTTCGACACGTCGAAGTAGACGCTGCCGCCCGACTCGTACGCGAACCCGCGATCCAGCACCATGCCGATGAACCCGCGGATGTCGGGGATGGCCGACGACGCGCGGGGTGAGCTGTACGTGGGCAGCGCGTGCAGCGCCTCCATGTCGCGCTCGAAACGAGCTTCCTCGCCGGCGGCGAGATCGAGATAGTGAACGCCCAACTCGCGCGCCTTGGCGAACAACGGGTCGTCGACGTCGGTGACGTTGCGCACGCACTTCACCGTGTGCCCGCGGTCGATGAGACGCCGCTGCAACACGTCGTAGGCGATGAACGTGGATGCGTGCCCCAGGTGCGTGGCGTCGTAGGGCGTGATGCCGCACGTGTACATGAGCACCTGCTCACCTGGTTCGAAGGGCACCACGGCCTGGCGGGCCGTGTCGTACAGGCGCATCGTCACGGGTGCGACGCTACCTGCTCGCTGTCGGTGACCGGCGGCTTCGGCGCCCGCGGATCGCGCTTGATACCGGTGAGCTTGGGGGCCACGCGGGTCTTGTAGCGGACGTTCAATTGCAGCAGCACCGCGGTGAACGCCTCGATGGCCATCGCGTTGGACAACTCACCTGCGTCGAGCGGTCGGCAACCGGGAATCTTGGCCACGATCTCGCTGATGGTGCGCACCGCGTCGGCGTCGTCGCCACAGATGAGGACGTCACTGTCGATCGGTTCGCCGATGTGGCCCAGCTCGGTGGCGGGCAGGTGATGGAACGCCGCGACCACGCGGCACTTGGGCATCGCCGCCTGCACGTGCGCCGCGACGCTGCCACGCGGCGGCACCAGCGGCTGGAACTCGTGACCGACGCGCACGAGTGCGTTGGCCATGCACACCAGGATCTTGCCCTCGAGCAGTTCCTCGTTCTCATGGGCGGTGGTGGCCGCGGAGTCCCAGGGAGTGGCGATCACGACCAGGTCGCACGAGGCGGCACCCGCGTTGTCGCCGTAGCTGAGCCGAGAGGCCAGGGCAGGCCACTTCTCGACCTGGCTGTCGCGCGCCTCCATCGCCCGATACTTCGAGCGTGAGCCGATGACCGCTTCGTACCCCACCGACGCCAGCCGTGCGGCCAGCGCCGAGCCGGCGGGTCCGGTTCCTCCCAAGATGCCGATGCGCATTCGTTCAGCCTTGCACACGAGGTCTCACCGACTGAAGGCCGTACCACTACAGTCGCGGTCCATGGGTCTGCTCGACGGCAAGAACATCGTGATCACCGGCGTCCTCACGGATGCCTCGCTCGCCTACGGGGTGGCCACGCTGGCCCAGCAGGAGGGTGCCAACATCGTGCTCACCGGCGCCGGCCGGGCCCTCAGCCTCACACAGCGCACGGGTCGCAAGCTGCCCACCCCGGTCGATGTGTACGAACTCGACGTCACCCAGCCCGATCACCTGGTGGCGGTGCGCGACGAACTCGCCGCCAAGTGGGGCCGGGTCGACGGGGTGCTGCACAGCATCGGCTTCGCGCCCGAGGCATGTCTGGGTGACGACTTCATGGCGCCGCAGTGGGCCGACGTGTCGGTGGCCCTCCACATCAGCGCGTATTCGTTGAAGGCGCTGGCCGAGGCGTTCGTGCCGTTGATGACCAACGGCGGCTCCATCGTCGGACTCGACTTCGACAACACCGTCGCCTGGCCTGCCTACAACTGGATGGGGGTGGCGAAGAGCGCGCTCGAGAGCGTCAGCCGCTACCTGGCGAAGGAACTCGGGCCACGAGGCATCCGCAGCAACCTCGTCGCTGCCGGCCCGGTGAAGACCATGGCGGCCAAGAGCATCCCCGGCTTCAAGAAGTTCGAGGACGTCTGGGACGACCGTGCTCCCCTCGGCTGGGACGTCACCGACTCCAGCGCGGTGGCCAAGGCGTGCGTCGCACTCCTCAGCGACTGGTTCCCCGCCACCACCGGCGAGATGATCCACGTCGACGGTGGGTATCACGCCATCGGGGCATAGGTTCCCCGTGTGAACCGCCTCGCCGACGAGACCTCCCCGTACCTCCGACAGCATCGCGACAACCCGGTCGACTGGTACCCGTGGGGGCCGGAGGCGTTCGCCGCGGCCGTGGAACGGGGGGTACCCGTTCTGCTGAGCGTGGGCTACTCCGCGTGCCACTGGTGCCACGTGATGGCCCACGAGTGCTTCGAGGACGTCGAGACCGCCGAGGTGATGAACCGGCTGTTCGTGAACGTGAAGGTGGACCGCGAGGAGCGGCCCGACGTCGACTCGGTGTACATGGAGGCCGTGCAGGCGCTCACCGGGCGCGGCGGCTGGCCGATGACCGTGTTCCTCACGCCGTCTGGGGCCCCGTTCTTCGGCGGCACGTACTACCCCAAGCCCCAGTTCCTGCAACTGATGAGTGCCATCGACGACGTGTGGCGCACGCGCCCTGTCGACGTGCAGCAGAACGTGACGGCCCTCACCGAAGCGCTGCAACGATCGGGCAACGTCACGCCTGCCACCGAGGTGCCGGGCATGGACCTCGTGAACGCCGGCCTGCAGCAGTTGGCGCAGACCTTCGACCCGGAGTGGGGTGGCTTCGGCGGCGCGCCGAAGTTCCCCTCCACGATGAGCCTGGATCTGGTGCTCCGTGCGTGTCAACGCGGTGCGGGCGACGACGCCCGCGCCATCGTCACCACCTCGCTCGACGCGATGGCCAGTGGCGGCATGTACGACCACCTCGGTGGCGGCTTCGCCCGCTACTCGGTGGATCGCGAGTGGTTGGTGCCGCACTTCGAGAAGATGCTGTACGACCAGGCGCTGATGGTGCGGCTGTACTCGCACGCGGCCGCCACGTTCGGTGCCGGCACTGCTGAGGGCGAGCGCTACCGACAGGTCGTGGAGGAGACCGTCGAGTACGTGTTGCGCGACCTGCGCCATCCCGACGGCGGGTTCTACAGCGCGGAGGACGCCGACTCGCCCGACGAGCACGGTCACGGGCACGAGGGCCTGTTCCACACCTGGACCATCCCCGAGGTGGAGGCCGTGCTGGGGGCCGATGCTCCCGCCGCACTCGAGTGGTACGAGTTCACCACCGACGGCAACTTCGAGGGCCGCACCATTCCCGCCCGGGTGCGCCATCGTGGCCAACTCGCCCGGCCGGCCGAGATCGACGCCGCGCGGCAACGCTTGTTCGCCGCCCGCGAGCAGCGACGACGCCCCGGCCTCGACGACAAAGTGCTCACCGAGTGGAACGGCCTGATGCTGTCGTCGCTGTGCGAGGCCGCCGCGCTGTTCCAACGACCCGACTGGACCGCGGCTGCGGTGGCCAATGGCGAGTTCCTGCTGCGCGAGCTCCGCCGACCCGACGGACGGTGGCACCGGTCGTGGCACGCCGACGGCACTCCACCAGCGCGCCACCACGCGCTGGCCGCCGACCACGCGTGTCTCGTCGACGCCTTCACTCGGCTCGGCGAGCTCACCGGGCAGGCACGGTGGATCCACGAGGCCTGCCAGGTGGCCGACGTGATGCTCGACCACTGCTGGGACACCCAACGCGGCGGGCTGTTCACCACCCCCGACGACGGCGAACACCTGGTGGCACGGCAGAAGGACCTGGTCGACGACGCCACCCCGGCGGCCAACTCCACGGCCGCGTGGGCGCTGCTGCGCCTCGCTGCCCTCACCGGCGAGCGTCGCTACGCCAACCAGGTGGATCAGATCCTGCAGCTGGTGGCACGAGCCATCCCACAGGCCCCCAGTGCGTTCTCGCAGACCCTCATGGCGGTGGCCCTGCGCAACGAGGGCACCACCGAGATCGTCGTCACCGGCGACCGGCCCGACCTCGTGGCGGCGGCACAACGCCAATGGCTGCCGCACAGTGTGCTCGCGTGGGGTGAACGGTACGACAGCCCGCTGTGGGAGGGCCGTCCCGACGGGTTGGCGTTCGTGTGCCGGGACCACGTCTGCCAGCTCCCCGTCGCCACCGCCGAGGAAATGCTGGCTCAACTGGGGTGACTTCTGGCAAGCTGGTCTCACCCCCGGGAGTGGCGGCTTCCCTACCCAGCGTTGCGCGACTGCTCCCACGACGAGGAGGCATCTCCATGTTCCGCACCCGGTTGGCCATCGGCCTGACGGCGGTCGCACTGCTCGGCATCAGCGCCTGCAGCAGCGACAGCGTCGCCGAGAAGATCCAAGGCGCCAGCGACACCACCGTCGAGGATGCCGACAACGCCACCAACGACACGGCGCCGGACGCCACCTCCGGCGACGCGACCGGTGGCCTTCCCGCCGGCCTCGTCCCCGAGGAGTGCCGTGCCATCTACAACTCGTTCATCGGGGCGATGGCCTCGGCCATGAGCCCTGGCTCCGACGTCGACTTCGACTCCGTCTTCGGCGAGGCAAAGGGCAAGCTGCCCGAGGACATCCAGAAGGACGTCACGTTCCTGACCGGCGTGTTCGGCGACTTCGCGAAGGAGATGGAGGGCAAGCAGAACGACCCCGCCGCGGCAGCAGCGGCGATCGCGTTGTTCAGCGATCCGAAGGTGCAGGAAGCATCCGACCGGATCAACAGCTACTTCGACGAGACCTGCCCCGAGTGACGGGTCGTCCGTCCGACGACACCTGAGGAGTCGGGGCTCAGAGCCCCGACTTCTCCAGGATGTGCAAACCGCAGGCGGAACCGAGTCCGATGACGTGGGCCATGCCCACCTTCGCGCCCTCGATCTGACGGGGGCCAGCCTCACCGCGCAGGTGGTGGCAGATCTCCCAGATGTTGGCGATGCCCGTGGCAGCGATGGGGTGGCCCTTGCTCTCGAGGCCGCCCGACACGTTCACCGGCGTCTTCCCGTCGCGCCACGTGGCGCCGGAGAGGAAGAAGTCGGCCGCGCCGCCCTCTTCACACAGGCCCAGGTTGTCGTAGTGCACCAGCTCGGCCGTGGCGAAGCAGTCGTGCAGCTCGACCAGGTCGAGATCCTCGGGGCCGACACCGGCCGCCTCGTACGCCAGGCGAGCAGCGTTCTTGGTGAGCGTGTTCACATCGGGCAGCACCTGGCAGCCCTCCTGGTACGGGTCGCTGGTGAGGATGGAGGCCTTCACCTTGATGGCTCGGCGCTGCTGCTCGAGCGACATCGTCTTCAACTTGGCGTCGCTCACCACCACTGCCGCGGCCGCACCGTCGCAGTTGGCCGAGCACATGCTGCGCGTGTTCGGGTAGGCGATCATGACATCGTTCATGATCTCTTCGAGGGTCATCCGCTTGGTGTACGCGGCCAGCGGGTTCAACGTGCTGTGCGCGTGGTTCTTCTCGGCGATCTTGGCGAACAGCTCGAAGCTGGTGCCACCGTACTTGTGGCCGTACTCCATACCGACCTGGGCGAACACTGCTGGCATGCTGGCGGCACCGATGCGACCATCGGTGTTGGTGACCGCGCCGTAGCGACCCGACGGCGACCATTCCTTCTTGTCGCTCTTCGGCGTACCGCCACCACCCAGCAGACCCGCACCGGCGAGCTTCTCGACGCCGACCGCGAGGCCCATGTCGACCTCACCCGACTTCACGGCCATGATGGCCGTGCGCAGCGCCGTGGCACCCGTGGCGCAGGCGTTGGCCACGTTGTAGACGGGAATGCCGGTCTGGCCGATCTGCTTCTGCAGCTGCTGGCCGATGCCGGCATTGGACTGCATGAGGCAGCCCGCGGCCAGGATGCCCATGTCCTTCATCGTGACGCCACCGTCGGCGAGCGCGCCCATGGCGGCCTCCGAGGCGAGGTCGACCGTGTCCTTGTCCGGGTGCTTCCCGAACTTGGTCATGGTGATGCCGAGAATCCAGATGTCGTCGCTCATGTGAGGTCTCCTGTTCAGTTCGCGGGCTCGAAGCCGAATCCGATGGCCTCGACGCCGTGGTCGTCGGTGCCGAGCACGTAGGTGGCGAGCCGCACTGGCATGCCGAGGGTGACCACCTCGGGCGAGGGCTCGCAGTTGATGATGTTGCCGCGCACGCTGGTGCCGTCGCAGTCGATGATGGCCGACACGAACGGCACCGGCACGCCGGGGGCGGCGAAGGTGACGATGGAGAACGCCTTCACGATGCCGTCGTTGGGCACCGCCACCGATCGGAAGTCGGTGCCGGAGCAGCTGGCGCAGGCATTGCGGCGGTCGAAGTAGCGCGCTCCGCAGGAGGTGCACTCGAGTGCCTTCAGGTGGGGCTGGTCGCCCAGTTCCAGATAGTCGACAAGGGGAATCTGATTCGCCATGGCGTGAACGGTAACGCGCTCCCCTGCCGCGATTCGGCTCGGAGCGAACCCGCTAGTCCCTACCCAACTCCTGCACGTTCGCGACGAGGAGGATGATGCCGAGCACCCAGAAGGTGCCGGCCACCGCGAAGCGCCATCCCCAGACGATGACCGACCACGCGAAGGCGCCGATGATCAGGGCGACTCCAAGACCGACGACGACCGCGAGCAGGTACCTGGCGAAGTGTCGACGTGCCGCGGCCTCGATGCCGAGCACGATGATCCCCCAGAGGAGGACCGTCGAATAGATGGCGGCCGGACGGTCGGGAAGGAAGATCAGACCGAGCACACCGAGCAGCAAGGGGGTGCTGACGGCCGACCAGCCCGACAGCAGGCGGAGCCTTGCGTTCGTCTCCTGCGGGAGCGGCAGGTGGCGGTGGCGGAGATGGTCGTGCGGACCGGGCTCGGGTGGTGGAGCGGTGAGTCGCGTCTCCAGACGGCGCCGTTCGTCGGCGGCCTTCACGCGATCGGAGGCGAGCGCATGCAGCTCGGCTTCCTGCGACGGCGTGACGGCCACCCCGCTGGCGGCGTCGGCGCGCAACTTGGTGCGCCGAGCCTCGTACTCGGTGGCCAGGTGCGTCACCTCGTCGTCGAGCAGATCCAGCCGACGGCGGATGAGCTCGTTGGCCGCTTCGTGATTGGGTGCCACCTTCGACAGACCCGACCAGCCCACGATGTCGCCCCACGGTTGCCGCACGGCACCGGAACGTTCGTAGCGCGGACCGGCGGGCCCGCGTTCCCCACCCAACGGGTCGGCGGTGTCGTTGCCCCACAGACCTTGATAGTGGAACACCCACGGAGTGTCGTCGTCGATGAGCACGCACGTCCAAGGACGGTCCTGCCCCGGCCCCACGGCCACGCCGTCACCGCGCGCGTAGTCGATGTAGGGGATGCCCACCCCGGCCTGCGCGTTGTCGCGCGACCACGGCAACAGCCAGCGGGTGATCTTGCGGCTCCGGCGAATGAACCCCTTGAACGCGGGCGGGTCGAAGCTGGTGAGGTACTCCCCCTGCACGTACGCCCCGCTGTGCGAGCCGAGACCGGCGAACACCACGGGGTGATCTCCCACGAGCGTGAGGTCGGGATCGTCCCACCGGCGGCGAAGGTCCTCGCCCGTCTCGTCGTGGGCCGAGAACACCACCCACGACGGCACCGGCGGACCATCGGTCTGTTCGGCGAGGTACACGACCACCTGCTCCCAGTCGGCCTCGTGGTCGTTCACGCCGTAGATGCGGCTCCGCCAGTCGTTGAACGGGTAGAAGATCCAGTACTGCAGGGCGGTGTAGCCGCCGGCACGCACCACCCGCCCGTAGTACGGGTGGTGATCGGTGCGCATGCGTTCGCGGTACAGCGTCTCGGCCGCGGCCTCGGTGCCCTTGGCCACCTTGCCGCGGAACAACAGGCTGATGCGGTTCAGCGCGTCCACCATGCGGCTGAGCACGCCGACGCGCGCCAGCCGACTCGCATGATGGAAGCGCGGGCGATCCGAGCGGTGGCGCCACTTCACGGTGCGAGGGTGCGAGAACGGCTCGTCGACGAGGCGCAGGTACATCCCCGCCCCGGGATTGGCAGCGCCCACCTCGGCCAGTCGCTCCAGGGTGAGCTCGCCGCGAGGCACGACGACGCGGGGGTGCTGGCCGGCAACACGCTCCATCAGATCGCAGCACGCCACGTGATCCTCCACCGCCGTGGGGAAGAACAGTTCACCGGCGTTGAACCGCACGATGGGCTCGTACGCCGCGAGCAGCGCGACGTCGTCGGCGTTCGATGCCTCAACCGTGTTCACATCGGCCGACAGTACTCACCAGGATTGGTGATGGATGACCTCGACCGGGTCGCGGCGAACGCGGGTGCGCGCGGAACCGCTCGTGGTGTCGTCGGGGGCACGGTGGCCGAGTGCCACGGCACCCACCTGCAGCACATGACTGGGAACGCCCAGTTCGTCGAGCGCGGCGCGGGCGTTGCGGAAGATGCCGAAGTACAGCGCGCCCAGCCCGCGATCCTGCGCCAACAGCAGCAGGTTCTGCGTCGCCATGGCGGCATCGGTGAGCCAGAACGGCACTTCCCAGTTCTCCGCGACCTCCAGCCCGTGGCCGGCCTTGTCACCCTCGCTGTAACGCGAGGTGTAGGCCACGGGATCGGCCAGGGGCAGCACCACCACCGGCGCATCGAGCACGCCACCCTGCACGGCGCCGAACCATTCGTCGGCTCCCGTCGTGCGCCAGAACCGCGCCAGGGCATCGCCGGTGAGCGCGAGGAAATGGACGCCTTGGCTGTAGCCGGCGGACGGCGCGCGTCGTGCCAGATCCAGCAACTCGTCGAGCAGATCCGGAGCCAACGGCGTGGTGGCGAACCGGCGTGTCATCCGGCGTTGCCGGATGATCTGGTGGAGCGGCTGGCTCAGCGAGCACCCAGCTTCACGAGATCTTCGGCCATGACCCAGCCGTGCACGACGAGCGAGCCGCTCTTCTTCGGGTCGACCCCGGCGAACAGCGCAGCCACTTCCGGCTTCACCTTCTCGGGCTTCAGTGTCTCGTGGTCGAGGAAGCCGCTCTGGCCGTTGCTCTTCACGACGAAGCTCTGCTCGTCGTACGTGCTGTCGACGCCGAAGCGCTTGGCGAGACGGCGGCCCCAGGCGCGCTCTTCGCCGACGGCGCGATGGCCGGGACGGGGAATCATCTCGTCGAGTTGCTTGAAGGCTTCGAGGCCTCCCGCCGTGGCGAAGCGCGACCCGAGCACGACGTCTTCATCGGGAAAGGCCATGAGCGCCCGGTGGTAGGCCTCGTTCATGAGGCCCTTCAACACCTGATCGCGCTTCGACGTGCGCTTCACGCTCATCAGCCCGAGCAGCACGCAGGGCGTGCCACCGATGCGCTCGAGCGTGGAGAACGTGCAGCCGTGGAGTTTGCCCTCGATGCGGCAGGTGGTGCTGAGCACCCAGTCCTCCTTGGCCTTCGACAGCGCGCCGATGTCGAAAGCTCCCCCCATCGACGCCATCTCATCGAGATCGCCGTCGGTGAGCGCCGCGCAGTCCCTGGTTTCCACCTGGAGTGCCATTGCCCTTGAGCTCCCTGTCGATTCGAACCGCCCGGCGGCGGGCGGTTGGTTGACCTGAGCTTCCTATTCTGCCACCGGATCGCCCGAATTCCTGCGCTCAGCGCTTCGGAATCGTCAGAGCACGACCGCGTCGTGTCCCAGCGCCATGCGCAGTTCGCCGACGACCCGGTCGAGATCGACGCAATAGTCGTCGGCCAGGCGCAGCACCTTTCCCTGGCCGATGTGCAGGTAGACGGGCGATTCACCCGGGTGTTCACGCAGGATCTTGCGGATCTGGTGGATCTTCAGTTCGTTGAGCGAGGTGGCCGGCACGCGCAACCGCAACGGAGCCGCCGAGGCCGTGTCGAGGCCTTCCAGGATCTGCACGTCCTGCGCCATGAACCCCAGCCGCGACTCGTCGCGACGGTCGATCCGACCCTTCACGGTGACGATGGAATCGTCGAGCAACTTGTGCCCCTGCTCCATCAGCACCCGCGGGAACACGGTGACCTCGATGGCCGCGTCGAGGTCTTCCAGCACGAAGACGGCCATCTGGTCGCCCTTCTTGGTGAACTTGCGCGACAGGTTGGTGATGACCCCGCCGAGCACGACCATCGAGCCGTCTTCGCGTTCGGCCGCCTCGGCCACACCGCAGTCGACCTTGCGTCGCAGCGCCGCCTCCACACCGAGCAGGGGGTGGTCGCTGACGTAGAGGCCGAGCATCTCCTTCTCGAACTTCAGCCGATCGCTCTTGTCGAACTCGACCGACGGAATGGCGACGCGTTCGTCGAACCCGCCGCCCTCGGCGGCCTCCAGTTCGCCGAACAGGCTCATCACACCCTGGTCGCGTTCGCGACGGCGTACGAGCGTGGTGTCGATGATCTGCTCGAACACCATGAGCAGCCCCTTGCGCGGGTGACCCAGCGTGTCGAACGCACCCGCCTTGATGAGCGACTCCACGGTGCGCTTGTTCAGCACGGGCTCGGGCACACGTTCGGCGAACTCGTAGAACGAGTCGTACGGGCCGTTCGCGTCGCGCTCGTCGAGCATCACGTCGACCAGTCCTTCGCCGACGTTGCGAATCGCGGACAGGCCGAACGTGATGGCACCGGGGCTGTTCGGCGGCAACTGCACGTCGGGCGGCACCTCGTGGACCGACAACGCGGCGAAGTCGGTGACCGAACGATTGATGTCGGGCGTGAGCACCTTCACCCCGGCGGTTCGCGCGTCGCTGAGGTAGACCGCCGCTTTGTCGAGGTTGCTCTTCACCGAGGTGAGCAGGCAGGCCATGTACTCGACCGGGTAGTGCGCCTTCAGGTACGCGGTCTGGTACGTGACCAGGCCGTAGCCGTAGCTGTGACTCTTGTTGAACGCGTAGTCGGCGAACTTGGCGATGACATCGAACAGCTGCACGCCCAGCTCGCGCCCGTAGTTCATCCGCTCGCAGCCGGCCTCGAAGTTGCTGCGCTCCTTGGCCATGACCTCGCGCGACTTCTTGCCCATCGCCTTGCGCAGGCTGTCGGCTTCGGCGAGCGAGTAGCCGGCGAACTTCTGCGCCACGCGCATCACGCTCTCCTGATAGATCATCAGGCCGTACGTGTCGGCGAGCAGCTCGCGGGCATCGGGGTGGAAGAACTCGACCGGCTTGCGGTCGTTCTTGCGATCGGCGTAGTCGTAGTGCATGTTCGCACTCATCGGGCCCGGCCGGTACAGGGCGATGAGCGCTCCGACGTCGTCGAACGTGGTGGGCGCCATGGAGCGCAGCAGGGCACGCATCGGCGGCGACTCCAGCTGGAACACGCCCATCGTGTCGCCGCGCCCGAGCAGGGCGAAGACCTCGGGGTCGTCGAGCGCCACGTCGTCGATGTCGAACTCGGGATCCTTGGTGTCGCGCACCATCTTCACCGTGTCGGTGATGACGTCGAGGTTGCGCAGCCCCAGGAAGTCCATCTTGAGCAGGCCCAGTTCCTCCACGCCGTGCATTTCGAACTGGGTGACCATCGGCGCATCGGCAGGGTTCTGTCCGGACTCGGGCTTGCGCTGGATGGGCAGGTAGTTGGTGAGCGGATCCTTGGTGATCACCACTGCAGCGGCATGGATGCCGTCACTGCGCTTCAACCCCTCCAAACCCTTGGCCACGTCGACGACGCGCTTCACATCGGGGTCGGCCTCGACCATCGCGCGGAGCTCGGCCGCGGCCTTGTACCCGTCGGCGTACTTCGGGTGTTCCTCGAAGCAGTACTTCAGCGGGGTGTCGCGACCCATGACGAGTGGCGGCATGGCCTTGGCCACCTTGTCGCCCATGCCGTACGGATAGCCGAGCACACGGGCCGCGTCGCGCACAGCGTTGCGCGCCTTGATGGTGCCGAACGTGATGATCTGGGCGACGTGGTCGCGGCCGTACGTCTCGGCCGCGTAGCTGATCATGTCGTCGCGGTAGCGGGAGTCGAAGTCCATGTCGATGTCGGGCATGGAGATGCGGCTGGGGTTGAGGAAGCGCTCGAACAGCAGGTCGTACTTGATGGGGTCGAGGTCGGTGATGCGCAGGCAATAGGCCACGGCACAACCGGCAGCCGAGCCACGCCCGGGGCCGACACGGATGCCCGACGACTTCGCATGGGCGATGAGGTCGCCGACGATGAGGAAGTAGCTGGCGAACCCCATGTTCTTGATGACCTGCAGCTCGTACGCCACACGCTCGACCACGGTGTTCGGCAGGACCTCGCCCCAACGCTGTCGGGCGCCCTCCCACGTGAGGTGGTCGAGGTACGCGGCATCGTCGTCGAACGTGTCGGGACGCTTGGGGAAGTTCGGCAGCAACGGCTTGCCGAACTCGATGTTCACATCGGCACGCTCGGCGATCCACAGCGTGTTGTCGCACGCCTCGGGAAGGTCGCGGAAGAGGTAGCGCATCTCCGACGCGCTCTTCAGGTAGTGCTCCTGCCCTTCGAACTTGAAGCGCTTCGGATCCGACAGCGTGGCACCGGTCTGCACACACAGCAGCGCGTCGTGCGCCTCGTGGTCGGCGCGATGCACGTAGTGCGAGTCGTTGGTGGCGATGATGGGCGCACCGATCTTCTTCGCGATCTCGATGAGCTTCGGGTTCGTGTCGCGCTGGGCCTGCAGGCCGTGGTCCTGCAGTTCGACGAACAGGTTGTCGCGACCGAAGATCTCCTGCAGGCGCCCGGCCTTCTCGGTGGCACCCTTCTCGTCGCCCTGGAGCAGCGACTGCAGCACGTGCCCACCCAGGCACCCGGTGGTGGCGATGAGTCCCTCGTGGTACTTCTCGAGCAGCTCCCAGTCCATGCGCGGCTTGTAGTAGTAGCCCTCGAGGAAGGCCAGGCTGGCCAGCTGGATGAGGTTGCGGTAGCCCTGATCGGTCTCGGCCAGCAGGGTGAGGTGGTAGTAGAGCTTCTTGCCGCCCTCGGTGTCGCCGCCCGAGTCGTCGACCCGACCACGGCGCGCCGGACGCTCGCGCCGCGAATCGAACGCCATGTACGCCTCGGTGCCGATGACCGGCTTCACACCCTGCTTGCGGCACTCCTTGAAGAACTCGAGGACGCCGTACATGTTGCCGTGGTCGGTGATGCCGAGCGCCGGTTGGCCGTCCTGCACCGCCTTCGCGACGAGTTCATCCAGTCGCGCCGCACCGTCGAGCATGGAGAACTCGGTGTGGACGTGCAGATGGGTGAACGAGTCGCCCAACGGAGATTCCCTTCTCTTCGGCCGGCTGTCGCGGCCGGATTACAACCGTGTGATTCCGAGGGTCGACCCTAGCGGCTACAGATACGTGCCCGGTCGCTCGCTGGTGTCGATCATGCGATCGTGCGACCCGGGGCCACCCGGGGGCAGCTGGCGCATCTGCTCGAGCTGCTGGCGGGCGGCCAACTGCTGGGCGAACAGGGTGGCCTGGATGCCGTGGAACAGGCCCTCCAGCCAGCCGACGAGCTGCGCCTTCGCGACCCGGAGCTCGCTCTCGGACGGGACCTCCCCCTCCTTGAACGGCAACGCCAACATGTGCAGCTCCTGCTGCAGGTCGGGCGACAGTGCCTGGCTGACCTCCACGATGGACCGTTCGTAGATCTCCGCCAGGCGTTCGCGGCTGGCCTCGTCGAGCGTGCTGCCGCGCACTTCCTCGAGCAGTTGCTTCACCATCGAGCCGATGCGCATCACCTTCGCCGGTTCGGTGACCGTCTCGGAGGGCACTTCCGGCTCGGCGGGCACCAGTTCGGTACCGGGTTCGGGTTCGGGCGTGTCGTTCATCGGTGTGTCGTTCATCGGTGTGTCGTTCATCGGTGTGTCGTTCATTGAGGGGGTCTCCTTCACTGGGCGGCGACCAACAGGGGCACACGCATCTCGGCGGACGTGAGTGAGCCGTGTCGGCACACGAGTGGGAACGGCCCGCTGTCGGCGGGATCGTGGAAGCTGATCGGGGCGTGCGGCACCAGCGCGACGTCGCCGTAGCGGGCGGCAACCGGGGGGCTCACCACCGGACCGAACCACCCGGACTCGATGAGTTCGGCGCGGCTGTGGACCCAGCTGGTGTCGGCGTGGTGCTGACGAGACGCGGCCAGCAGATCGGCGGCGGCACCGGGCTTCGCGTGCAGCCAACGGAACCGACCCTCACCGCTCTGATGGCGCACGAGGGACATCACGTCGGGGTGAGGCGCGACGATGCGTTCGCCGACGTCGACCTGGCCGTGATCGGCGGTGACGAGCAGCGCTGCGCCGGCGGGCAACTGGTCGACGATGTCGTGCACCAGCCGATCGACGGTGCGCAGCTCGGCGTCGTAGAACGCACCGAACCCGCGCTCGTGGGCGATCTTGTCGATGCCGTCGTAGTACGCGTACACGAACCGGTCGCCCGCCCGCAGCAGCTCGCCGACGATGACGGGCAGGCTGGACGCGGCGCGATAGCCCATTGGACGGGCCCCGCGCAGGTGTGCCTCGGTGAACGCCGAGCCCTCGAGCTCGGCCTTGCTGACGACGGGCACCGACTCGCCGAGGAACGGGGAGAACGGTTGCGTGGCCCGAGGTTCGACCTGCCGGCGGGCGTCGCCGTGGGTGCCCCACCAGCGCAGCATGTTGATGACGTCGCCGGCAATGTCCATGCGGTACCCGACGATGCCGTGCTCGCCAGGGGTGAGGCCGGTGGTGATGGAGGTGAGCGCAGTGGAGGTGGTGCTGGGCGCGACCGAGGTGATGGGTCCGCCGGACATCGCCGCCAGCGTGGGCGCGAGGTGTGTGCGCTCGCGCAACTGCTCCCAGCCGAGACCGTCGACGACCAGGAGCACCACCTGCGTGGCCGTGGACGCGGCGGCGGGCATCCAACCCGGTGCGGTGGCCCCGCGAGGTGCCAACAGTGCGGGCACGATGCCCCGCACATTGGGGCCTGCGTAATCGGGGAGCACGGGCGAAGGGGTCACGGTCTCGCCAGTCCACCACGACCAGTACCACCGGCGCCACTCACACGTCGGCGGGGCAACACCGCGAGACCGGGTACGGCCCACTAGATTGCTCGTCGTGAGGGTTTCGAGCAAAGGCGACTATGCGTGCAGGGCACTGCTCTCGCTCGCGTTGCACCAGAGCTCGCCCGGCCCCACGTCGGTGCGCGACATCGCCGAGCGCACGGGGATCCCCCAGCCCTACCTCGAGCAGATCCTGCTCGCGCTGAAAGGGGCCGGGCTCGTGCGGTCCAAGCGCGGTGTCGGCGGCGGGTACGTCCTGGCCCGCCCGGCAGCCGAGATCCGCATCAGCGAGATCCTCAGCGCCGTCGACGGTCCCATCAGCCTCGGCGACTTCGGCGAGCCGCACCAGGACGGTGCGTGCGACCACGAAGGGCAGTGCGTGCTGCTCGCCATCTGGAAATCGGCGGGCGAACAGATGCGCCTACTGATGGACGCGTTCACGCTGCAGTCGGTGGCCGACGCTGCACAGGGCACCGCGTCGTGGCCCGAAGCGCGGCTCACTGCCACGCTCGACGCTGGCTGACCCCCAGTCAACTCAGCCGGCCAACTCAGCCAGCCAACTCAGCCAGCCAACTCAGTCGGCCGGCCATTCCTCCAGGGAGGCCTCGATGTCGGCGAGGTCGTCGGGCATCGTCGAGTCGAAGGCCATCGGCTCACGGGTCACCGGATGGGCCAACTCGAGTCGTGCCGCGTGCAGGAACGGCCGCGGCGAGACCACGCCGCTGCGCACGCCACCATAGGTGGGGTCGCCCACGACCGGATGGCCGATGGCCGACAGGTGCACGCGGATCTGGTGCGTGCGGCCGGATTCCAGGCGGCACTCGAGCGACGTGACCTCCGCGGGAGCACGGAAGTGTCGCAGTACGTGATAGCGGGTGCGGGCGGGCTTTCCGTCGACGACGACGGCCATGCGCATCGGGTCGCGGTGGTCGCGACCGATGGGAGCGTCGATCACCCCGTGCGGATTCGCCGGATGGCCCCACACGAGCGTGCGGTACACCCGACCCATGTCGCGGTTCGAGAGCGCGTCGACCAGTTCGTGATACGCCCGCTGCGTGCGGGCGACGGCCAGCAGCCCCGAGGTGCCGAGGTCGAGACGGTGCACGATGCCGGGGCGATGTGACTCGCCGACATCGACGATCTCGGGGAAGCGAGCGAGCAGGCCGTTGACGAGCGTGCCCGACGGGTTGCCCGCGCCAGGGTGCACCACGAGCCCGGCGGGCTTGTCGACGACGATGAGGTGGTCGTCGGCGTACACCACGGTGAACTCCACCGTGGGGTCGGCCTCGGGGCCGGTGGGCGACGGCAGCAGCGTGGGATCCACCTGCACCACCTGACCCTCCTTCAACCGCAGCTTGCCCACGGGGTGCGGTTCGCCGTCGACCAACACGCCGCCCGCGCCGATGAGCGCCTGTGCATCGCTCCGGCTGCACTCCGCGATGAGGGCCACGACACGGTCGAGTCGCTCACCTGCGAGCGCCGCCGGGATCTCTTCCTGGATCATGCTGTGGCCTTCCTGGCGCCGAACAGCGACCAGATGATGAACAGTGCGCCACCGACGTTCACGGCCATGTCGGCCACGTTGAAGATGGGGAACCACTGGAAGTCGATGAAGTCGATGACCGCGCCGCGCATGAGCCCATCGCCCCGGAACAGCCGGTCGACCACGTTGCCGAGTGCACCCCCGGCCACGAGGCCGGCGGCGACGGCGACGAGCCGATCGGTGTTGGTGCGGACAGCACCGATGATGACGACCACCACGACGAGCGCGATGAGGCCGATGACGACACCCATGCCCTGTCCACGGGAGAACGCCATGCCGCTGTTGAACGACAGATTCCACTGCAGGGTCCAGATGACGTGGCGCGGTGCTGCACCGGCCAGGTTGCTGACCGCCCAGTGCTTCGTGAGCTGATCCACCACCACGACCGCCGCAGCGATGAGGAGGGTGAGCGGCAGCAGGCTGCGGGTGCGTTCCGAGGCGCTGGGCTCGCCCTCGGTCATCGGCGACCGATCCCGCCGACCTTCTCCTCGACGAGCACGGTCGCCCACGGGATGGCCTCGAGGCGCTCACGCGGGATGGGACGGCCGGACTCGATGGAGTAGCCGTACGAACCGTCGAGCAGGCGCAACAGCGCAGCGTCGATGTCGGCGATGATCTGACGGGCCTGCGCGCTCAGTGCGAGGTCGCGCTCGCGCTCGACGACCATCGTGTCGCCCTCGCCGCCCTCGTCGTCGAACTGGACGTCACCCATCTCCTGCTCCTCGATGAGATTGTGCGCCTCGAGTTCGAGCCCCTCGGCCTGACCGATGAGATCGGCCCGCTCGGTGAGCAACAGGGCGCGCATGGAGGTGAGGAACTTCGCGTCGAAGTCCTTGGTGTAGGCGATGCCCTCCTTGGTGACGCCCTTCACCACGGGCTTCTCGGGGCCGGTCTTCACCGGTGCGGCTTTCTTGGCCGGAGCGGCCTTCTTGACCGGCGCCTCGGCGACAGCGACTGCCTTCTTCGGGGAGGGTGCCGCAGCAGCCTTCTTCGGTGCCGGAGCGGCAGCCTTCGTCACAGGGGTCGCTGCCTTCGTGGTCGGGGCCGGAGTGGCCTTCTTCGGTGCCGGAGCGGCAGCCTTCTTCGGTGCGGGCACTGCCTTCTTCGCGGGCGCCGGAGCGGCCTTCTTGGCAGGCGCCGGAGCAGTCTTCTTCGCCGGGGCCGCCTTCTTGGCAGGCGCCGGAGCAGCCTTCTTCGCCGGAGCGACCTTCTTGGCAGGCGCCGGAGCAGCCTTCTTGGCAGGCGCCGGAGCGACCTTCTTCGCAGGAGTGGCGGCCTTCTTCGGCGCCGGAGCGGCCTTCTTGGCAGGCGCAGCGGCCTTCTTCGCGGGCGCTGCCTTCTTCGCGGGTGCCTTCTTGGCCGTGGCCATCGAGCTCAACCTCCGTGTGCTTGTGACCGCCGGATGCTATCGCTCCGGAGCCGCTGAACGGCCGATCCACGGCGACAGCGCGGCCCGCACCTCCGCGGGCGTCGCGGCCACCAACAGTTGCTTCGAGCGCGCCGTGTGCCCGGCCACGACCGTCACCTCGCGGGCGCGCCTGCCGAGCACCTTCGCCAGGACCTCGCAGAGTTCTTCGTTCGCCCGGCCGTCGATGGGTGGGCTACACACCCGGATTCGCAGTTCATCGCCGTGCAGGCCCATCAACTTCGCCGCGCTCGCACCGGGTACCGCCCGCACCGCGACGACGGCACCATCGGGGTGGGGCCGCACCGGGTCGCCCATGGTGTTCGGTCAGGCCACCGCGACGGCGATGTGCACCGGTTCGCCATCGAGTTCGGCGTTCGGTTCGCCGCTCCCCCATGCCAGCGAGGTGGCCAGCGTGGCATCGGTGAGCAGGTGTTGGAACGGGGTGACCTGGCGCCGGATGGACTCGGGCACTCCGAGCGTCAGCGAGATGCGATCGCTCACCTGCAGCCCGGCGTCGCGCCGAGCCTGCTGTACCAGGCGGACGAGGTCGCGGGTGACCCCTTCGGCCTCCAGCTCGGGCGTGATCTCGGTGTCCAGCACCACGACGCCGTTGCACGACGACAGCGGCGCGCTCGCACCGTCGCCCTGCACGACGAGCTTCAGGGTGTACTCGCCCTCGTGCAGTGCCACTCCCCCGGCGACGACGCCGTCGTCGGTGCGCTGCCAGTCGCCCGACTTGACCGCCTTGATGACCTGTTGGGTCTGTCCGCCAAGCCGCGGCCCCACGGCGGCGGGCACCACCTGGAGGTCGAACGTGGCCACGGACGCGACGTCGTCGGTGAGCGACACCGACTTCACGTTCACCTCGTCGGCGAGCAGGTCGACGAACGGCGCCAGACGATCGGCTCCCGCAACGGCCACCTCCAGCGACGCGAGCGGTTGCCGCACGCGGCGCTGGTGGGTCTTGCGGAGGCGCAGCGTGGCGTTGCACACGTCGCGTGCGAGGTCCATCGTCTCGACCAACTCGCGATCGGCAGGGATGGTGGCCTGATCCGGCCAGTCGGTGAGGTGCACGCTGCGCTCCCCGGTCAACCCGGTGTGGATCTCCTCGGTGATCAACGGCAGCAACGGCGCGAGCACGCGCGTCAGCAGCACGAGCACGGTGTGCAGGGTGTCGATCGCATCCTGGTCGCCGGCCCAGAACCGATCGCGGCTGCGGCGCACGTACCAGTTGGTGAGCGCGTCGAGGAACGACCGCACCGAACCGCACGCCGCGAACAGGTCGTACTCGTCCATGGTGGTGGTGAGCTCGGACACCAGGTCGTGGGCCTTGGCCAGGATGTAGCGATCGAGCACATCGGTGCTGTCGGTGCGGAACGTGCCGGTGGTACCCGCCGCGTTCGCGTACAGCGACAGGAAGTAGTACGTGTTCCAGATGGGCAGCATCACCTGGCGGACGGTGTCGCGGATGCCGTCCTCGGTGACCACCAGATCCGTGCCGCGGAGGATGGGCGAGCTGAGGAGGTACCACCGCATCGCATCGCTGCCGTAGGTGTCGAACACCATCATCGGATCGGGGTAGTTCTTCAGCGTCTTCGACATCTTCTGCCCGTCGTCGCCGAGAACGATGCCGTGGCTGACGCACGTGTTGAAGCTGGGCCGGTCGAACAGGGCGGTGGCCAGCACGTGAAGGGTGTAGAACCAGCCGCGGGTCTGGCCGATGTACTCGACGATGAAGTCGCCCGGGTAGTGGCTCTCGAACCACTCGGCGTTCTCGAACGGGTAGTGCACCTGGGCGAACGGCATCGAGCCGCTCTCGAACCAGCAGTCGAGCACCTCGGGGACGCGCCGCATCATCGACTTCCCGGTGGGGTCGTCGGGGTTGGGCCGCACCAGATCGTCGACGAAGGGGCGGTGCAGGTCGGTGACCGACACGCCGAAGTCACGCTCGAGGTCGGCGAGGCTGCCGTACACGTCGAGGCGCGGGTACTCCGGATCGTCGCTCTTCCACACCGGGATGGGCGAGCCCCAGAAGCGGTTGCGGCTGATGCTCCAGTCGCGGGCGTTGGCCAGCCACTTGCCGAAGCTGCCTTCCTTGATGTGCTCGGGCACCCAGCGGATCTGCTGGTTGAGCTCGACCATGCGGTCCTTGAACTTGGTGACCTCCACGAACCACGAGCTGATCGCGCGGTACACGAGCGGTTCGCTGCAGCGCCAGCAGTGCGGGTAGGAGTGGTTGTACGAGTCGTGCCGCACGACCACACCGCGGGCCTTGAGGTCCTTGATGACCTCCGGATTCGCGTCGAACACGTGGATGCCCTTCCAGGGGGCGATCTCGGCGGTGTAGCGACCGTGCTCGTCCATCGGGCACACGGTGGGGATGCCCACGGCGTTGCAGGCGATCTGGTCCTCCTCGCCGAAGCCCGGCGCCATGTGCACCACACCCGTGCCGTCGTCGGTGCTCACGTAGTCGGCAGCCACCACGTGGAACGCATTCGGGGTGTCCACGAGGAACGGGAACAGCGGCTTGTACTTGCGACCCACCAGCTCGGCGCCCGCGAGCGTGCCGATCTGGGTGGCGCCGGCCAGTTCCTTCTCGTACGCGCCCAGCCGTGCCTCCGCCAGGAGGTAGCGCTGCCCGTTCTCCTCCATCACCGCGTAGTCGATCTCGGGACCGACCGCGAGCGCGAGGTTGGCGGGCAGCGTCCACGGCGTGGTGGTCCAGGCGAGCATCTTCTCACCCGTCTCCAGTTCGAACGCCACGGTCAGCGCAGGATCCTGCCGATCGCGGTACACGTCGTCCATGCGGGTCTCGGTGTTGCTGAGCGGTGTCTCGCAACGCCAGCAGTACGCCAGCACCCGGAACCCCTCGTACACGAGTCCCTTGTCGAACAGGGTCTTGAACGCCCACATGACGCTCTCCATGTAGGAGGTGTCGAGCGTCTTGTAGTCGTTGTCGAAGTCGACCCACCGCGCCTGGCGGGTGACGTACCGGTGCCAGTCGTCGGTGAAGCGCAACACGCTGGTGCGGCACGCGTCGTTGAACTTGTCGATGCCGAATCGGGTGATCGCCGGGTGACCGCTGATGCCGAGCTCCTTCTCGGCCACCACCTCGGCCGGGAGGCCGTGGCAGTCCCATCCGAAGCGGCGGTGCACCTGCTGGCCGCGCATCGTGCGGTAGCGCGGCACGGCGTCCTTCACGAACCCGGTGAGGAGGTGGCCGTAGTGCGGCAGACCGTTGGCGAACGGAGGTCCGTCGTAGAAGACGTACTCGTCGGCGTCGGCGCGCTGATCGATGGATGCCTGGAACGTGTGGTCGGTGTCCCAGCGCGCGAGGATGTCGCGCTCGACGGAGGGGAACGAGGGCTGCGGTTGCACGTTCGGGTAGGCCATGAGGTGCTCCTGGGTACTTTCCTGGAATCGTTGTCCCCAGGGACGAGCCGAGACCCGCGGTACCACCCTGATTGCCGACGGCCCACGGGCCGGTGCCACTCGTGTTCGCCAGCGATGTCGGGCTGGACCCGTTCGGTTCTAGTGAGCCGGTGTGGTGCACCGACCGTTCTTCCGAAGGCTCGGAGGTGATGGCCTCGTCGTCGCCGTGATGGTCAATGGTAGCGGCAAGGTGCCGCCGCGGTCACTGGACTTCTTCGTCGTCGATGTGGAACGGGTTCGGCTCGACGGCTTCCGCCGGCCGCGGGATCTCGCCGGTGTTGTCGAGCCCGCGCTGGGCGACCTCTTCGTCGAGCATGCGCCACACGTGGTCCTGCGCATCGGGATCGGCGGACATCGCGAGCGCCGAGATGGCGGCGGGTGCCGGCGTGTCGGGACGAGGGATCTCGCCGGTGGGTGCCTCGGCGAACGACACACGCGGGGGCGGCGGCAGGTCGTCGACCGACGACGCACCGGACGGCACGGCGATCTCGCCGGTGGGCGCCTGATCGGGGGGCAACGCCGACATCGACGCCGGCAAGGGGTCGGCCGACGCCGACAAGAGGGGCCGACGCATGTCGCCCAGACCGCCGGGCACGCGTTCGACGAGTTCGTGGATCTGCACCGCCGCGTCGCGCAGCCGCTCGCGCTGTGCCTGCAGGTACTGCTCGAGATGATCGACGTCGGCGAGCAGGAAGTCGCGACGGGCCAACAGCGCCTGCACTTCGTTCTCGGCCTTCACTCGCTCGTCGTCGACCGCGCGGCGAGCTTCGTAACGGGCGTCGTCGACCGCCTTGGCGGCCATGGTGCGCGCCGAGTCGAGCACGCGGCCGGCCTCGTCGCGGGCGTTGGCCAACAGCGACTCGGCCTCCACGCGGGCGTCGGCCACCGTGGCGTCGGCGGTGCGTTGCGCCAGCAGCAGGGTGCGGCTGATGACCTCGGCGTCGCCTCCGGGAGAGGCCGACGGCGCGTGCGTCGCGCCACTGGCCACCTGCTGCGACACTTCCTGCAACTTGGCCACGGCGGCACGGGCACGAGCCTCCATCGCAGTGGCCTGGTTCTGGGCGAACTCGACCGCGGACGCGACCTGTTCCTTGAAGGCGTCGACCTCCGCAGGGTCGTAGCCCTTCTTGACGACCTTGAAGCCAGTGCTGCGGACGGTCTGCGGGCTCATCTCCATGAAGGAGATGTTACGCGCGTCAGAGGCCGTAACCGGTGGAGTCGTACCCCGAGCCGCGCGGCTGCGGCTTCAGGAGGTAGACACCGGAGGCCACCTTCTCCATGCTGCCGTTGAGGCCGTAGCACAGACCACTGGCGAAGTCGATGAGTCGACGCGACACCTCGCGGTCGGCCGCTTCGAGGTTCATGATGACCGGCTGGCCTTCCTTGAACTTGTCGGCGACTTCCTGTGCCGAATCGAACCGACGCGGGCGCACCGTGTACGGGTCGGCCGCGGTGCCGGTGGACGACGGACGCGCGGCCGGTGCGGGGCGCGGGTTGATGGGCCGCGGCTGCACGTTGCTGTCGTCGGTGGGCGGCACAGGGCGACGCACGGCGACGTTGTCGGTGGGGAAGCTCGGGCGGGCGGGCACGGTGCGCACGGGCGCGGGCTCGGCCTCGTAGTCGCTGTAGCCGCGGGACGAACGAGCAGGCTCCTCGCGAGGCGGGCGGGCCGCTCGGACGGGACGCTCGGGTTCGGGCGCGACCTCGTAGTCGTCATAGGCATCATCGGGCCCCAAGCCCAGATAATCCATCGCCTTCTTCCACATCGACATGCGCTGTCCTCCTGCCGAGCGCAGGCTATCGCACCTGCGTGCTCAAGGGGGGACGTGCGCCGAACAGGGCACTCCCCACTCGAACCTGGGTGCTGCCTTCCTGCACCGCCACTTCCAGATCGTCGGTCATTCCCATGGAGAGCACGGGCAGCGCGAGCCGATCGAGCAACGCGCGCACCGCCCGAAAACCGGGGCGTGCCGCTTCGGGCCCGCCGTCGGTGGGACCCACGGTCATCAACCCTTGCACCGCGAGGCCGGCCGCGCACGCGGTGTCGAACAACGCGGGGACGTCGACGAGCGCACAACCTCCCTTGCCCTCCTCGCCCGCAGTGCTCACTTGGAGCAGCACCCGAGCGCCGGGGACGCGCTTGGCCAGTTCGGCCACGAGCGACGGCCGGTCGACGGTCTCGTACACCGTGACGATGGGCGCGAGCATGCGCACCTTGTTGGTCTGCAATTGCCCGATGAAGTGGACACCGAACGGGATGGCCGTGTCGGCGAACTTGGCGGCCACCTCCTGCGCGTAGTTCTCGCCCACCGCCGTGCAGCCGGCTCGATGTGCGGCCCAGCACGCATCGATGCCGAATGTCTTGGTGACCGGCAGCACGGTGACGCCGACACCCCCGGCGCGCGCGATGCGATCGCGCACGTGTGCCAGCCGTTCGGCCACCTGTTCGTCGAGTGTGCTCATAGCGTCTCCATCATGCGCCCTGCATCATCCGACCTGCATCATGCGCACGGTCATCACCTGTCGTTGCAGTTGACCGCGGCGGTGCGAGAAGTACTGCTCGGGGTTGCAACGCGTGCACGACGACATGTCGGTGACCGGCACCTGCACCTCCGCCAACGCCGCGCGCACGACGGCCGGCAGGTCGAGCGACGGCGTCCCCCACGACGTGGTGCCGGCGACCTCGGAGCCGAAGCGTCCGACGAACTGCTCGAGCAGCGCTGCGCCGAACTCGTTGCAGCACGGATGGATGCACGGGCCCAACACCGCGGTGACGTGATCGCTCCGCATCGCCGCGACCGACCGCTGGAGCACGCCGTCGAGCGCGCCACGCCAGCCCGCGTGCACCGCAGCGACCGTGTCGTCGCCGACGAGCACCACGGGAGCGCAGTCACCCACCCACACGCCGAGCACGGCGCCGAGTCGGGTGGTGATCGCCGCGTCGCCGACGACGAAGTCGTGCTGGCCCGGCTGCTCGACGACGAGCACGTCGGTGCCGTGCACCTCGTCGAGTTGGGTCCAGCGACCGCGTTCGAACGCCTGTCGTCGATGCCGGAGCGCGACGCGGTCGCCGTCGATGTGGAAGTCGCCATCGGCGACCGTGCTGCAGCGGATGTGGATGTCGCGTGTGCCGCGGCGCAGATGGAGGCTCGGCGCGACGGCCGGCATCAGATCACTTCAGGAACGAGGGCACGTCGAAGTCGTCGTCGCCATCGTCGAGCGGATCGTTCGGCTCGTCGGCGAAGAGATCCTTCAGGCTCGACGTGGGCTTCTGATCGGGCACCGGCTTCAGCGACGGCCGGCTGGCGGCGCCGCCCTGGTTGGCCGCGCTGTCCCAGCGGTCGAAGCCGGCGGCGATGACCGTGACCTTGACCTCGTCGCCCATCTCGTCGTCGATGACCGTACCGAAGATGATGTTCGCATCCTGGTGGGCGACACCGTGGATGATCTCGGCGGCGGCGTTCATCTCGAACAGGCCCATGCTGGACGGGCCGGTGATGTTCAGGAGGATGCCGCGAGCGCCGTCGATGGCGGCTTCGAGCAACGGGCTGCTGATGGCGGCCTTGGCGGCGGTGACGGCGCGGTTCTCGCCGCTCGCCTGGCCGATGCCCATGAGCGCCGAGCCGGCGCTGGAGAGGATCATCTTCACGTCGGCGAAGTCGGTGTTGATGAGGCCCGGCGTGGTGATGAGGTTGGTGATGCCGGACACGCCCTGCAACAGCACCTCGTCGGCCATCTTGAACGCGTTGAGCACGCTGGTCTTCTCGTTGGCGACCGTGAGCAACCGGTCGTTCGGGATGACGATGAGCGTGTCGACCTTCTCCTTCAGCCGCTGCACGCCGGCATCGGCCTGCACGGCGCGCCGACGGCCTTCGAAGCTGAACGGGCGGGTGACGACACCGATGGTGAGCGCACCCATGGTGCGCGCGACCTCGGCGATGACGGGCGCGGCACCGGTTCCGGTACCGCCGCCTTCACCCGCGGTGATGAACACCATGTCGGCGCCCTTGATCATCTCCTCGATCTCGTCGCGATGACTCTCGGCGGCATTGCGGCCCACGTCGGGATCGCTGCCCGCACCGAGGCCACGCGTGAGATCGCGACCGATGTCGAGCTTCACGTCGGCATCGCTCATGAGGAGCGCCTGCGCGTCGGTGTTCACCGCGATGAACTCGACACCCTTGAGCCCCGCGTCGATCATGCGGTTGACGGCGTTGACGCCGCCACCACCCACGCCGATCACCTTGATGACGGCGAGATAGTTCTGGGGAGCGGCGGCCATCAGCGGCACCTCCATGTTGAGATTCGGCGAGCTTCGAGTTGGAAAAAACGGTGTGTCTGCACGGCCCTACCTGCTGGTTGTGCCAGATCGTAGCGTGGCACTCGGGCCAGGACGGTGATCCGTGGCCGTCAGCACCCGGGCACCACGCCCACCTCGGCAGTGGACACGTCGATGCTGCACACGCCTTCGAGTCCGGTGCGCACCTGGTAGAGCAGCCGAGCGAGCTTGTCGTCGAGTCCCGAGTCGTCGCCGAGCCGCACGTCGATGTCGGCGGAATTGGTGTCGTCAGGGCTGCGCAGCACCAACGAGAGCGAGCCCGTACTGGAGTCCACACCCACCGAGACCAGGTTGGATCGCACCTCGGGCGGCAGGGCGATGACCAACTGACCGGCGCTCGCGTACGGGCTGCCGGCGAACTGGCCGCGGGCGGTGTCGGGGTGCGTGCCGGTGATCAGTGGATACGCGATGGGCTGGCCCTCGATGACGTCGAGCACGCGGCCCTGCACGTCGATGACCCGGAACTGCTCGTCGCCACCTTGGAAGGTGGCCACCGGCTTGCGTTCGCGGATGTCGATGACCACCGTGTGTGGGAAGTCGGTGGTGACCCGCGCCCGCTCGACCCACGGCACCGCTTCCAGGCGCTGCTCGGCGGCCTCGGTGTCGACCAGCAGGACCGGATCGCCGTGGATGGAATCGACCACTTCCTGCAGCACGTCGGGATCGGTGTACACCGCACCCTGCACCACCACGTCGCGCACATCGAAGATGGGCGAGGCGACGACCGCCACCGCTGCCACCAGCAGCAGCACGACGGCGCTCGCCACGGCCACCCAGATCAGCCGACGTCGACCCTCCGCGCGACGGTTGGCGATGCGGCGGGCGCGGATGCGCGGGTCCATGCTGCCGCTGCCCACACCTCCCGCACTGCCCGCCACAGGTGCGGGTTCGGCGACGGCACCGTCGTCGAGGTCGCCGATGACCACGGTCGCCCGCTCCCCCGACTGATCCTGCGGATCCGCGTCGAGGTACACGGTGTCGGGTTGTTCCTCGTGATCGATGACGATGGTCTTCCGTGGCGCCGCGGCCTCCACCGGCGGGGCCGGCGGCGGCTCCGCGTGCGCCTCGGACTCCGGTTCGGGGGCGAGTGTCACCTCGTCGTCGTCGAGCACGATGTCATCATCATCGTCGTCGTCGTCAACGTCATCGTCGTCGTCATCGTCGTCGTCGTCGAGGTCGAGTGCGAGCAGACGGTCGATGGACGGGTCATCGAAGTCGAACGCCTTCTCGGCGGAGTCGTCGCGCTCCTTGGAGAACGCCGCCATCAGTTCGTCGAGCACCGCGTCGGGCACGTGTTCGGGTTGCGGATCGGGTTCGTTCACCATGCCACCCCCTCCCGGTGGTCGCCTTCGACATCGAGGAATCCCACCAGTCGTACCTCACTGCGCAGCAGGAATCCGGTCGCCTCGAACACCACGTCACGAACGTGCTCGATGACCGCCCGCACGTCGGCGGCAGTCGCGGCCTCGGTGGCCTGGATGAAATTGGCGTGCTTCTCGCTCACGTGCGCGCCGCCGATGGTGAACCCGCGCAGCCCGAGACCGTCGATGAGTTGCGCTGCCGCCAGCTCACCCGGGACGGGGTTGACGAAGACCGAGCCGGCGTTCTGACCGCCGGGCTGATGCTCGCGTCGCCATCGGACGATCTCCGTGAGGGTGGCTTCGGCGGTGGCCGCGTCGCCGTGCGCCAACTGCAGGGTGGCGTCGATCACCACCTGGTGGTCGCCGAGCTCGGACCCGCGGAAGCGGAGATGCAGGCGGGACGCCTCCACCCACCCGTGGTGTCCCGAGTGGAGATCGAGCACGTGCACGCCGACCAGTGACGCGGCCATGTCGCTGCCGTGCCCGCCGGCGTTCATGCGCACCGCTCCGCCGATGCTGCCCGGCACACCCACGGCCCACTCGAAACCGGTGAGACCCAACGCAGCCGTGCGGCGTGCCAACACCGGCAGCGCGACGGCCGCACCTGCGACCACGGTGGTGCCATCGATCTCCACCGCATCGGCGAGCGAGGCCAGCGACACGGCGATACCGGGGAACCCTGCGTCGGCGACCAGGAGATTCGAGCCACGGCCGACGACGAGCACCGGCAACCCGGACGCGCGCATCGCCTCGGCCACCCGTCGCAGTTCGTCGACGGTACGCGGTGTGGCGAACACGGTCGCCGGACCACCGAGCTTGTACGTCGTGTACGGGGCCAACGGCTCGTCTGCGGTGGCGAACCCCGACAGCACCGCCATCGCCTGCCGCTGCTGTTCGGCGAGGCTCACGATGGCCGCTGCCGCTGCTCGACCCGCAGTTCTGCCCGGCGCGCCTGTACTTCGTCGGGCAGCGTCGCGATGTCGCCGCACCCCATCGAGATGCACACGTCGCCGTCGACCAGCTGACGTGCCAGGAAGTCGACGAGGTCGACTCGTCGCGGCATCCAGGCCAGCGATGTGTCGGGGTGCGCGTCGAGGACTGCGTTCACCACGAGCTTGCCGGTGACACCCGGGATGGGCGTGGTGCCCGACGCGAAGATGTCGGTGAGCACCACCAGGTCGGCATCCACGAATGCGTGCTGGTACTCGTGCCACATGACGGCCATGCGGTTGAAGCGGTTCGGCTGGAAGACCGCCACCACCCGGCGCCAGCCGTCGCCGCTGCCCTTGGCCGCGGCGAGGACCGCGGCGATCTCGTTGGGCAGGTGCGCATAGTCGTCGACCAACGTCGCGCCACCGTCGACGCCGCGGATGTCGAAACGACGAGCCACCCCGCCGAACTTGCCGAGCGCGGCCGCTGCCACTTCGAACGGCACGCCGATGCTGACGGCCATGGCCAATGCGCCCGTGGCGTTGCGCACGTTGTGCACGCCACGCAGCGGGAGCGAGACGCTGCCGAGCACGGTGCCGCGGTGCGCCACGTCGAACGTGAACGCTCCCCCGCTGGGCTCGATGTTGGTGGCGACGAAGTCGGCGTCGGGCGAGGTGCCGTAGGTGATGGCGCCGTGGCGCTCGGCGAGGACCGCACAGCGCTCGTCGTCGATGCACAGCACCTTGGGCCCGGACACCTGGCCGAGGTATTGGTCGAACCCCTCGATGATGGCCTCGTAGGTGCCGTAGTGATCCAGGTGGTCGACCTCGACGTTGGTGAGGATGGTGCCGTGCAGCGGCAGCTCCAGATGGGTGCCGTCGCTCTCGTCGGCCTCGACCACGAACCACTCCGCGCCGGTCCATTGCGCGCCGGTGCCCATGTCGGTGACGTCGCCACCGATGACGAAGCTCGGCCGCAACCCGGCCTGCGCCATGATGAGCATCAGCATGCTCGTGGTGGAGGTCTTTCCATGCGTGCCGGCGACGCCCAACGACTTCGCCTGCGCGCAGATGGACGCGAGCATCCCGGAGCGATGCAGCGAGGCGACGCCTGTCTTGTCGGCCTCGTCGAGTTCGACGTTGCGGGCGGGGATGGCCGTGGAGTAGGTGATGGCGTCGCGGCCGTGCACGAGCGCACGATCGTGCCCCACGTGCACGCGCACTCCGGCCGCACGCACGCGGTCGAGCACCGCGCGTTCACGGATGTCGCTGCCCGTCACGTCGTGTCCCATCTCGGCGAGGACGATGGCAATGGCGCTCATCCCCGGGCCGCCGACGCCAACGACGTGGTACTTGCCGGGGACCGAGAGGTCGAGCGGGGCGAGCGGCGTCATGCGGCCGCCACTCGCTGCACGGTGGCCACGAGCGCGCCACTGCGGTGCACCGCGCCCGCCTCGCGGGCGCGGTGCGCCATGACCGCGAGCCGACCGGGCTCGGACTGGAACCCTTGGATCTCGGCGATCAACCGATCGGCGGTGAGATCTGCCTGCTCGACGAGCAACGCCGCACCTTGGTCCGACAGCACCTTCGCGTTGTCGACCTGATGGTTCTCGGCGGCACCGGGCCAGGGCACGATGATGGCAGGGACCCCCACCGTGGCGAGTTCGGCGATGGTGCCGGCACCTCCCCGGGTGACCAGCAGGTCGGCGGCGGCGTACAGCTGCGGCATGCGGTCCTCGTACCCGATCACGCGGTACAGGATGCCGTCGGCCCCGTCGCGACCGGGCGCGGCCTGCGAGAGGAATCGGTCACCCACCACGTGGTGCACTGCCAGGTCGCGATGGTCGGCAAGGCGTTCCACGGCCTCGCTGACCACGGCGTTCACGGTGGCGGCGCCCTGACTGCCGCACATCACGGCCACCACGAACCGATCGTCGGGCAGGTCGAGTTCCCGGCGCGCAGCGGCACGCGACGCTTCGCGATCCAGCGTGATCATCTCCTGGCGCACGGGTGCGCCCGTCAGTTCGGCGTGCGGCAATTCGGAGCCGGGAAAGGCCACCGGCACTGCGGCGGCCTTGCGCGCCAGCACCTTCGAGACCAGGCCCGGCCGGCGGTCGTAGGACACCACCACGTACGGGATGTGCAGGCGCCGCGCCGCCCAGGTGGCGGGGAAGCTGCCGTACCCGCCGACGTTGACGACCACCTTCGGCCGCAGGACGCGCAGCAGCGCCGTGGCCTCACGCGTGGCCCGCCACAGCTTGGGCAGGAAGGCGAGGTTTCGGCGGCTGAGGCTGCGTTGCAGACCGACCACGTCGAGCAGCGTGTGCGGGTAGCCCGACGCGGGAGCAAGCCGGGTCTCCACGCCTCGCTGCGTACCGACGTAGTGGATGGACGCCTGCGGGTGCCCCGCCGCCACCAGCGCATCGGCGATGGCGAGCGCGGGCAGCACGTGTCCGGAGGTGCCGCCGCCGGTGACCACGGCGTACGTCACGGATGGGCTCATCGCACGTTGCGGGCGACGTTGAGCAGCAGCCCGGTGGCCGTGAGGGTGACGAACAACGAGCTGCCGCCGGCAGAGAAGAACGGCAGGGTGAGACCCGTGACGGGCATCATGCCGGTGACGCCACCGACGTTGATGATGGCCTGCACCACGAACCAACCGACGATGCCACCGGCGAGCAGGCTGTGGAAGCGGTCCTGCGTGGCCATGGCGACCTGCACCCCGGCGTAGGCGAGCACCATGAAGCCGCCCAGCACGGCCACGACGCCGATCATGCCCAGCTCCTCGG
>JACQZZ010000073.1 GCA_016213625.1 Actinomycetota bacterium | reverse complement strand
GCACCGTGTTCTTCGGCATGGAACGATTCGACGTCACCTGGTGGGGCAAGACCGCCACGTTCCTGCTGATGTTCGCGATCCCCGGATTCATGATCGGAGCGAGTGACTTTCCGCTGCACCAGGCATTCCTGATCGCGTCGTGGCTGCTGGTCATTCCCGGTCTTGCCCTCAGCTACTACACGGCCATCACGTACATCCCGACGATCCGTCAGAGCCTTCGGGCTGGACGCGCTGGTCGCGGCTAAGGTCGTGCCCATGCAGGTTCCGCAGCACCTCCGGTACTCCAGCGACCACGAATGGGTGTCGGTCGACGGCACTCGTGCCCGAGTCGGCATCACCGATTACGCACAGGATGCGCTGGGCGACGTGGTGTACGTGCAAGTGCCCACGGTCGGCGCGTCGGTGTCGGCCGGCGACAGCTTCGGCGAGGTCGAGAGCACCAAGTCGGTGAGCGACGTGTACGCCCCGGTATCGGGCACCATCGTCGCCGTGAACGACGCGCTCTCGTCGTCGCCGGAGGCGCTGAACCAGGACCCGTACGGCGCCGGGTGGTTGTGCGAGATCGAGATGTCCGATGCGTCGCAGGTGGATGCGCTGCTCGACGCGGCTGCCTATCAGGCACTCACCGCAGGCTGACGGGGGCCACCGTGGCGTACGTCTTCTGCAACCAGTGCGGGCATCGCAACCCGCCGGAGTCCACGTTCTGCTCCTCGTGCGGCTCGGTGCTCGATCGTCTCGACGATCACACCATCACGCTCGGCAAGGTGGATCCGTTGCTCGACGCACCGGGTACCGCCGACGACGTCGTGGTGCACCTTGGCGATCTGGCCGACGACGTGGCGTCGCTGGTGGTGCGCAACGGCACGCAGGCCGGCACCGCGCTCACCCTCACCTCCGACATCACCCGCCTCGGTCGTCACCCCGACAGCGAGATCAGCCTCGACGACATCACCGTGTCGCGGCGCCACGCCGAGATCGTGCGCACCGCCGACGGGTACCAGGTGCGCGACGCAGGTTCGCTGAACGGCACGTACGTGAATCAGCAGCGCATCGATGAACCCGTCTCGCTGCATCAGGGCGACGAGGTGCAGGTGGGCAAGTTCCGGTTGGTGTTCTTCCAGAAGGCGGAAGGGTGACGAGTTTGACCGATCGTCCCTACCTGTCCATCGGTGAGGTCTTGGCGTTGCTGCTCGAGGAATTCCCCGACGTCACCATCTCCAAGATCCGCTTCCTCGAGAGCCAGGGGCTCATCGATCCCGAACGCACCCCGTCGGGGTACCGCAAGTTCTACGACGCCGACGTCGACCGCTTGCGCGTCATCCTGCGAGAGCAGCGCGAGAACTTCCTGCCACTGCGCGTCATCCGCGACCGACTCGAGAATGGACAGATCGACGACTCGGGCGCGCTCACGCCGCCGCGCGGCATCCGTAACGTCACGGTGCTCGAACGCGAGTCGGAGAGCGACGAGACCGGCGAGCAGATCGTGCCCGAGGGCACGGTGGTGCCCACCGGCCATCACCCGGCTGCGCAGCTGCGCATCGCGGTACCCCCGGTGGCGCAGCCGGCTCTTCCCGCGCAGCCCGAACCCACCGACGCGCCGGCGAATCCTGCCGCCCAGTTCTTCGCGCCGAGCGAACCGCTCGCGCAACTCGATTCGGTCCCCGACAGTTTCTCCGCCGCCGAGTTGTGCACCATGGCGGGCATCACCAGCAAGCAACTCGGTGAGCTGGAGTCGTTCGGGCTCGTCAGCGGCAAGGGCGCCGGCAACACCACGCTGTACTCCACCAGCGATCTGGCCATCGTCAAAGCGGCGGCCGGCTTCCTCGTGCGTGGCGTCGAGGCTCGCCACCTGCGTGGCTGGAAGCAGTCCGCCGAGCGCGAGGCATCGCTGTTCGAGCAGTTGGTGGTGCCCCTGCTCCGCCAGAGGAACCCGCAGAGTCGTCACCAGGCCGCGTTGTCGCTGGGCGAGTTGTCGGCGCAGGGTGCCGAGCTGCGTGCGGCACTGCTCACTGCCGCGCTGCGGCAACATCTCGAGACCTGATCACCTGACGGTCGGGATACCATCAGCGCCGTGATTCGGATGGAGTTGCTCGGGGTGCGCGTGGAGTTGCCGGCCAACACGCCGGTGGTCATGTTGCGCGAGGACGGCGAACGCGGGCGAGTGCTGCCCATCCTCATCGGCGGTCCCGAAGCATCGGCCATCCACAGCGCGCTCGAGGGCATCGTGCCACCGCGTCCGCTCACCCACGACCTGTCGGTCACGGTGTTCGAGGCGCTCGGTGCCACGCTCGAACGGGTGCTCATCACCGAGGTGCGCGAGCACACCTTCTACGCCGAATTGCACTTCCGCACACCGACCGGCCAGACCGTGGTGTCCAGCCGCCCGTCGGATGCCATCGCCCTCGCGGTGCGCACCGAGGCACCGATCTTCGCCGAGGAGTCATTGCTCGACGAAGCGGCCGTCGAGGCGCCTGCGGTGGGGGAGGACGACGACGACGAGGAGGCCATCCTCGACGAGTTCCGCGACTTCCTCGACGACATCACGCCCGACGACTTCGCCAGCTGACATCGCGCGTTCCGCGCGAAGCACTCGCGCGCTCCGTGCTTGACGGCGCGCGCGACGAGTCGTACCATGCACACGGTTACACCGCCGTAGTTACGCGCGTGTGAGCACACTGGAGGAACCCTCATGGGTGAAGTCGGTTACAGCGGCACCAAGGCCGCCTCGATCGTGGGCATCTCGTACCGTCAGCTCGACTACTGGGCGCGCACCAACCTGGTGCGACCGTCGCTCACCGACGCGAGCGGCAGCGGCAGCAGGCGGCAGTACAGCTACCGCGATCTGCTCGAGCTGCGGGTCATCAAGAGCCTCCTCGACGCCGGCATCAAGCTCGAGTCCGTGCGCACTGCGTTCGAGTACCTGCGCCAGCACGTCGACACCGACATCGCCTCGGCGCATCTCGTCATCAGCGGCAGCGACGTGCTGCTCTGCGACGGCGACACGCTGATCGACGTCATGCGGCGTGGGCAAGGCGTCCTCAACGTGCTCGCCATCGGAGGGCTGAAGATCGACCTCGACCAGCAGCTCGTGCAGCTCGGCAAACCCGTCACGCCGACGGCCACCGCCGAGGCCGTGTGATGAGCGACCTCAGGTACAGCCCACTCGATCAGGTGCACCGCGCGCTCGGCGCCAAGATGGTGCCCTTCGGCGGATGGGACATGCCCGTCGCCTACGCCGGCGGCACGCTCGAGGAGCATCTCGCCTGCCGTTCCGACGCCGTGATGTTCGACGTGTCGCACCTGGGCACCGTGCGGGTGGAAGGCCCGCAGGCACTGGCATCGCTGCAGGAGGCGTTCACCAACGATCTCACCAAGGTCGCGCCGGGGAAGGCGCAGTACACGCACCTGCTCGACGAGCACGACGCGTCGGTGCTCGACGACATCATCGTGTGGTGGGTGGCCGACGACGTGTTCGACGTGATGCCCAACGCATCGAACACCGACCGCGTGGTCGGCGCGATCGGTGGCGTGGACACCACGGCGACCCGTGCGATCATCGCCGTGCAGGGCCCGAACGCGCGCGAGCGCGTGGCCACCGTGTTCCCGGAGGCTGCTGCCGTCGGCCGGTTCCGTGTGGAGCAGGTGCAGTGGAACGGTGTCGAGTGCACCGTCGCCGGCACCGGCTACACCGGCGAGGCGGGCATCGAGATCGCGGTCCCCGTGCATGCCGCGGTCGCCTTGTGGAACTCCATCGCCGACGCCGGGGTCAAGCCGGCGGGTCTCGGGGCGCGCGACACGCTGCGCCTGGAAGCCGGGTTGCCGTTGCACGGGCACGAGCTCGGTGCGGGCATCACCACACTGCAAGCCGGACTGGGCTGGGTGGTGGCGTGGAACAAGCCCACCTTCCGCGGGAAGGCGGCGCTCGAGGCCGAACGCGACCGAGGCGTGGCGCGCGTGTTGCGCGGCATCGCCACCGAAGGCCGGCGTCCCCCTCGCTCCGACTGTCCGGTGCTCGTCGATGGCGCGCCCGTGGGTGTGGTCACCAGCGGCAACTTCTCGCCGGTGCTCGAACACGGCATCGCCATGGCGTTCCTGCCGCCCGATGTCGCCGAGGGCGCCGCGGTGGTCATCGACGTACGCGGCTCAGCCCTCCCCGGCACCGTCGTGCCGATGCCCTTCGTCCGCCGTTAGGTGCGAGCAGACCGACCATTCGGCGCCACCCGTTGATGCCGGTCTCCGACAGCGCCGACTCTGTGAATTCACAGAGATGTACGTCCGCTTCTGTGAATTCACAGACCTCCCGTGTAGCACCACATCTGCCGGTCTGTGGGACCGATTCGCAGGAACGGAGCGTGGTTCGGACGGCGGGTCGCAATGCCCGCGGGGCTGGAGCAAGGATTAGTGACAGATGACTGCATTTCGGTCCGCGATTGTCGAGCCCCAGATCGCCTCGCCTGGCCGCACCTGGCTCAGCTTCGAGAGATCGACCGAGCCGGACACCTCTCGTCCAGTACGAAGCACCTCCGTGGCACCCAGCACCCCGTCGAAAGTTCCTCCCACGATGCGGGCTATCGCCTCATCGTCGCGCTCGTCCTCCCGGTAGCCCTCCGGAACAACGCCGAGTTCTACGAACCCTGGAGTCGCCGCCGCATCGGTCAACGCGGAGATCTGCCACACGGTTTGGTCGCTATTTCCGAGTCTCAACAGGTCAAGCCCAAGTTCGAAGTCCTGCGGAATGCACACATCGTCTGTGAACCCGACCTCGAGGACGTCCGCCGACTTCGCGACGAACAAGCTGATCGGCACCGAGCCTCCCGAAGGGCTCTGACAACCTGCGCACACGACAACGGCCAATGCGGCGGCGCTCACCGTCATCCGCAAGGACACGATCCACCTCCTGTCCCGATACTGCGCGTGCACTCGCCCGCACGAACTCCCGCAAGGATCGCACAACCCGCTTGTGAAACCCATGGCTGCCGTTCCAGGACGGGTTGACGTGTTGAACGGGAGCGGGCACAGTGCGCTGATGGGGACCGGATCCAGGCGAGTGGTGATGCGGATTGCCCGCTGGACGGTCGGGCTGATCTGCGGGTTGGCGATTGCCGCTGCGGTCATCATCGTCGGCCCCAAGCAGACCGAGGTCTGCGAGCGTGTGGGATGGCCGAACTCGATGTTCGGCGACGAGTTCGGCGCGGTCGACGCCGACACGTTCTCTGGCTGTGATGTCCCCACGACGACGACGTGGGTCGTGGCCATCGTGGGACTCGTCTCGGTGACCGCCGCCATCGGGATGAGGGGCCGACGCTGACGATCGCTACCTCTTGGCGGGGGCCTTCTTCTTCGCCGCGGTCTTCTTGGCGGGGGACTTCTTCGCCGCGGTCTTCTTCGCCGGCGTCGCCTTCTTCGGCGCAGCCTTCTTCACCGGAGCGAGCGCGGGCTCGGGCGCCGGGACCGGGCGAGTGCCACTGCCCGACCGAAGTGCGGCGAGCGGGCGCAGACCGAACATGCTGCCGGCGGACTCCGCCAGCTGACCCAGCGGTTGCAGGCGCCGGGCGACATCGCCGATGACCTCCATGAACTGGGTGAGCTCCTTGGGCAGGGCGTTCAGCTGCTCCACCACGGCATCGGCCGTGCGGATGGTGCGCGTCAGCTGCGGCACCATCGCGCGCACGGGTTCCTCGACGGTGTCGAGCAGCGAGTTCACCCGCCGTGAGACCTGGTTGAGCTGGTCCATGGTGTCGTTGAACTTGTCGACACTGTCCATGAACTGCGTGACGCCGCGTTGGAACTGCGCCACGGACTTGCTGATGCCGGCCAGCGGGTTGGCCCCGCCGACCAGTGCCAACAGTTCACCGAGGCCCACTGAGCCATACGTCGAAGAAGCACCGTCTGCCATGGGCTGACCGTAGCGCAGCCGCGCCATGGTCAGGTGGTGGCGTACGACTCCAGCGGCTCGCACGTGCAGATGAGATTGCGGTCGCCATAGGCCGCATCGATGCGCGACACCGGCGGGAAGTACTTGTTGGCCCGCAGCGCCGACACCGGGTACGCACCCAGCTCACGGGAGTACGGACGGTTCCACTCGCCCAGCAGGTCCTCCGCGGTGTGCGGTGCGAGGTGGAGCGGGCTCTGCTCGAGCGGCCATTCGCCCGCGGCCACTCGGTCGATCTCGGCGCGGATGGCGAGCATCGCGTCGCAGAACCGATCGAGCTCCCGCAGCGACTCGCTCTCGGTGGGTTCGATCATCAAGGTGCCTGACACCGGGAAGCTCATCGTCGGCGCGTGGAAGCCGTAGTCCATCAACCGCTTGGCCACATCGTCGACGGTGACCCCGGTGGCCTTGGTGATGGGCCGCAGATCGACGATGCACTCGTGTCCAACTCGACCGTTGGCGCCGGTGTAGAGCACGGGGAACGCAGGATGCAGGCGAGCGGCGACGTAGTTCGCGCTCAAGATGGCCGTGGCCGTCGCGGCGCGGAGGCCCTCGGCGCCCATGAGGGCGATGTACACCCACGAGATCGGCAGGATGCCGGCCGAGCCGAACGGCGCCGCCGACACCGGACCTGCTGCCTGACCGGTACGCAGCGGATGACCGGGAAGGAACGGCGCGAGATGCGCACGCACGGCCACCGGCCCCACGCCTGGCCCACCGCCGCCGTGCGGGATGCAGAACGTCTTGTGCAGGTTCAGGTGGCTCACGTCGGCGCCGAACGCGCCGGGGCGTGCCATGCCGACGAGTGCGTTGAGGTTCGCACCGTCGACGTACACCTGGCCACCGTGCTCGTGGACGATGCCGCAGATCTCCACGATCGCCTCCTCGAAGACGCCATGCGTGGACGGGTAGGTGATCATCGCCGCCGCGAGGTTGGCGGCGTTGGCGGCGGCCTTGGTGCGCAGGTCGGCGACGTCGATGTTGCCGTGCTCGTCGCACGCGACCACCACCACGGTCATCCCCGCCATCACGGCACTCGCCGCGTTGGTGCCGTGCGCGCTCGACGGGATGAGGCACACCGAGCGGTGGTGATCGCCGCGGCTGTGATGGAACGCACGGATGGCGAGCAAACCCGCGAACTCACCCTGGCTGCCGGCGTTCGGTTGCAGGCTCACCGCGTCGTAGCCGGTGACCGCCACCAGCATCGCCTCGAGCTGGCCGATCATCTCGCGGTAGCCCTCGGTCTCGTCGTCAGGGGCGTAGGGGTGCACATC
>JACQZZ010000075.1 GCA_016213625.1 Actinomycetota bacterium | reverse complement strand
GAGCTTCCGTCGCCACATCGACGCGCTCTCACCCGAGGCCCGTCGCGAAGTGATGGACCGCGTTCGGCCGCCCGAAGCCGACGACACAGAAGGGCCGGGACGCTGAGCCATGGCACGTGACCTCGCGATCGACCTCGGTACGGCCAACACGCTCGTCTACATGAAGGGCCGCGGCATCGTGCTCAACGAGCCGTCCGTCATCGCCCTCAACCGTCAGACCGGGGAAGTGCTCGCCACTGGGCGCGAGGCGTGGCAGATGATCGGCCGTACGCCCGGCTACATCGTCGCCGTTCGCCCGCTGCGCGGCGGTGCCATCACCGACTTCGAGATCACCGAGCGCATGATCCGCCTCCTGCTGCAGCGCGTGGGTGTCAGCCGCTTCACGCGGCCGAAGGTGGTCATCTGCGTGCCGTCGGCCATCACCGAGGTCGAACGTCGCGCGGTCACCGACGCAGCCCGGCGTGCCGGTGCGGCCGATGCGCAACTCATCGAGCAGCCCATGGCCGCGGCCATCGGCGCCGACCTGCCCATCGACGAGCCAGTCGGCAACATGGTCATCGACATCGGCGGCGGCACCAGCGAGACCGCGGTCATCAGCCTCGGTGGCGTGGTGGCGCTCGAGGCCGTGCGCGTCGGCAGCTTCGACATCGACGCCGCCATCCAGGCCTACGTGCGGCGCGAGCACGGCATCGCCATCGGCGAGCGCACCGCAGAAGAAGTGAAGATGGCCATCGGTTCGGCCGCACCCACCGACGACGAGAGCCAGGCAGAGGTGCGCGGTCGCGACCTGATGACCGGTCTGCCGAAGACCGTGGTGCTCACGCCCGAAGAGATTCGCTTCGCCATCGAAGACGTCGTGTCCAGCATCATCGCCTCGGTGGTGCGCTGCCTGGCGAAGGCGCCGCCCGAGTTGGCGCAGGACTTCCTCGTCCGCGGCATGTACCTCGTCGGTGGCGGCGGTCTGCTGCGTGGCCTCGCCCCGCGCATCGAACGCGAAACCCAGGTGCCGGTGAAGATGAGCAACATGCCGCTGGAGGCAGTGGTCATGGGTGCCGGCCACTGCATCGAGCACTACGACGCGTTGAAGACGATGTTCATGGGTGCCCGCCGCTCGTGAAGTCGCTGCGCGACACCACGCACGCGCTCGACACCGGCCTCGCCCAGATCCGTCACCAGTACGAGGTCCCGGAGGCGTTTCCCCCGGACGTGCTCGCCGCGGCCGACGTCGCGGCGCACCGTGCGCCGACCGAGCATGTCGACCGCACCGACTGGCACTTCGTCACGCTCGACCCGGCGTCGAGCACCGACCTCGACCAGGCATTCGCGATGTCGCGTTCGGGCGCGGATCTGTTGCTGCACTACGCGATCGCCGACGTCGCGTGGTTCGTGCGCGACGGCGACCCACTCGACACGGAAGCATGGTCGCGCGGCACCACGCTGTACCTCCCCGACGGGCGCGCATCGCTCTACCCGGCCGCGCTCGGCGAAGGTGCGGCCAGCCTGCTGCCCGACGGGCCACGGCCGGCGGTGGTGTTCCACGTGCGGCTCACGGCCGACGGCATCGCCACACTCGATGGTGCCGAGCGAGCGATCATCCGCTCGCGGGCCAAGCTGGCGTACGACACCGTCGCAGCCGACCAGCTACCCGACGACTTCGCCGAGTTCGCTCGCCGCGTGGAACTCGCGGAGGTCGCCCGCGGCGCGGCGGTGGTCGACCCGCCCGAGCAGGTGGTGGAACAAAACGACCACGGGTACCGGCTGGCATTCCGTCCGCGGTTGCGCAGCGAAGCGCAGAACGCGGCGCTGTCGCTGGCCACCAACATCGCCGTGGGCGACGCGCTGCATCGCGCCGGTACCGGGCTGTTCCGCGTGATGCCCGAGCCCGACGAGCGAGCGATCCGTCGCCTCCGACACACGGCGCATGCGTTCGCCCTGCAGTGGCCCAAGCACCAGTCGCTGGAGGACTTCTCGCGCACGCTCGACGCGAACGATGCCAAGCACGCGGCGTTCATGCTCGCCGTGCGCCGCGCCGGTGGTGGCGCCGAGTACGTGACGCACCGCGACGGCGAGGTGCCGTGGCATGCGGCCATCGCCGCCACCTACGCCCACGCCACGGCACCGCTGCGGCGCCTGGCCGATCGCTACGTGGTGCAGGCCACGCTGGCCGTCGCCAACGGCGCCGCGGTCCCCGAGCACGTGGCCACAGCGTTGCCCCGGCTGCCCGAAGCCATGGCTCGCGCGTCGATGCAGTCGAGTCGCGTGGAGCGTGCGGTCATCGATCTCGCGGAGGCCGTCATGCTGCACGGTCGAGAGGGCCAGACCTTCCAGGCCGTGGTGGTGGAGGACGACGACGAGGTCAGCCGCATCCAACTCACCGAGCTCGCCGTGGTGGCCAAGGTGAAGGCCAAGAACCTGCATCCCGGCGACGAGTGCCGAGTGAAGCTGCTGTCGGCCGACACGCAGGCGCGCACGGTGACCTTCGAACGCGTCGCCTGATCAGGCGGGGTCGAGGCGGTAAAGAGTGCCCTCGCCATGGGCGAGGACGTACAGCGCACCGTCAGGACCGTCGGCGACGGCGCTCACCTGGCCGAGTGCGCCGAGCGTGACGAACGTGCCGTCAGGCTGGAGGGCCCACACCTTGCCGCTGCAGTAGTCGCTGAACACGTACCAACCCACGAGCGAGGGGATGGCCGAACCTCGGTACACCGCGCCGCCGCTCACCGAGCATCCGTCGTCACCGTGCGGGTACTCGTACACCGGCGGGGTGACGCCCTCGGCCGACTGATCGTCGTTGAACCGGTGCGTTCCCTCGAACGCGCTCCAGCCGAAGTTCACTCCACGGCCGGCGCCGGCCGAGGCGGGCGAGACGTTGACCTCCTCCCAGGCGTTCTGACCCACATCGGCCATCCACAGATCGCCGGTGGCCGGGTCGAAGTCGAACCGCCAGGGGTTGCGCAGACCGACCGACCAGATCTCCGGGCGGGCACCGTCGACACCCACGAAGGGGTTGTCGGCGGGCACGGTGTACGGCTGGCCGTCCGCGGAGACCGTGGGATCGATGCGCAGGATCTTTCCGAGCAGTTGACTCACGTTGAGCGCTCGACGCTCAGGGTCGTTGGCGGAGCCACCGTCGCCGAGGCCGATGTACAGGTAGCCGTCGGTGCCGAAGGTGATCTCGCCGCCGTTGTGGTTCGCATAGGGCTGATCGACGGAGATCACGGTGCGGGCCGAGGCCGGGTCGAACGTGCCGTCCTCCGCCACCGAGTACTCGACGATCTGTGTGTCGCCGGCGGTGTCGGTGTAGTCGATGTAGGCGAGCGGCTTCGACGGGTGGAACGCCAAGCCGAGGAGGCCCTGCTCGCCGCCGTTGGACACGTCGCCGCGCACGTCGAGCACCGGCTCGCCGGCGACGCCGGTGCCGTCGCGCACTGGGACGACGAGGCCATCCTGCTGCGCCACGAAGAAGGTGAGGTCGTCGGGCCGGAACGCGATGTCGACGGGCTTGGTGAGACCTTCGACGAACGTGGTGAAGCCGACCGCCCCGGTGGCGAGGGGGATGGTCGTCGTGGTGGGCAGCGGTGTCGGCTGGTACCTCACGGTGGTACTGGTGGAACTCGTGGATGCCGTCGTCGCCGGCGCGAAGGTGACGTCGGGCGGCGGCGCCACCGTGGGCGACGAGTCGGTGTCGCTGCTGCACGCGGCGAGGGTGATGGCGGCGACGGCCGCCAGTGCGAGCGCCCGCCTCACGATTGGGCCACCCGCACGAGTCCTTCCTGCACCACGCTGATCGCGAGGTGGCCGTCGGCGGTGTAGATGGCACCACCGGCCAGGCCGCGGGCGCCGCCGGTGCTGATGGGGTGCTGGTCGTACAGCAACCAGTCGTCGGCGCGGAACGGGCGGTGGAACCACATCGCATGGTCGAGGCTTGCCATCTGCATGCCGGCCGTCTCCCACGACAGCCCGAACGGCAGCACCGTCGTGTCGAGCAGGGTCATGTCGCTGGCATAGGTGACGATGCAGGCGTGCAAGGTGGGGTCGTTGGGCAGCTCGCCGTCGGCGCGCATCCAGACCTGCTGCCCGAAGGCCGGGTTGCCCTGGCGGCTGAACGGGTCGCCCGACACATGGCGCAGATCGATGGGGCGCGGGCGGTCGTACCACTCGCCCATGCGGTCCTTGTAGGGGGCCATGCGGGTCTTGAAGTCGGGCAGCGATTCGGGATCGGGCACGTTCTGGGGCATCGGCGGTTGGTGGTCGAGGCCGGGCTCGGTCACGTGGAAGCTGGCCTGCAGGTTGAAGATCGCCTTGCCGTGTTGGATGGCCACCACACGGCGGGTGGTGAAGCTCTTGCCGTCGCGAATGCGGTCGACCTCGTAGAGGATGGGCACGGTGGGGTCGCCCGGACGCAGGAAATACGCGTGCAGCGAGTGGACGAAGCGGTCGGAGTCGACGGTGCGGGTGGCCGCCACGAGTGCCTGCCCGGCCACCTGGCCGCCGAACACGCGCTGGCGGTTCTCGTCGGGAGAGACGCCACGGAAGAGGTTCACCTCGATCGCTTCCAGGTCGAGCAGGTTCACGAGATCGTCGAGTGCAGTCATGTGCCCTGCATTGTCGCAGGCCGTCAGGGCGAAGGCGGCACGATGCGCCACAACACCCAGTTGTCGTCCTGCCACGCCACGGTCCAGCCCATCGATTCGCCCTCGCGGGTGGACACCAGCGGCTGGCTGAAGGTGCTGTCGCGCCGCATCATGAAGAAGTCGGCACGCTGCTGCACGATGGCGAGGTCGCTGGACTGCACGCCGCGGCGGTCCGTGTAGAAGGTGAGCGCGCGCACCTTCTGGAAGGCGACCACGTCGTCCTGGTGGGTGAGCGTACGGATGGCCTCCCAGGCGGGCTGCACGTACGGCGCTTCCGGACCATCGATGATCTGGCCCTTGTCGCGTGAGCTCGATGCTGCGTCGATCGCGTCGGTCACGTCGGGGAGGTGGAGCGCCGTGAGCACCGCGAGCGCGGCCACCGCGACCCATCGACCCGCGTGGCGCGGCAGGGGGATGGCCGCCAGCGCCTGCACGGCGAAGTAGAGGGCGAACGGGGTGACCGCGAGCAGATAGCGGTCGGACAGCGCGGGGATCATGCCGGCAATGGTCATCGACCCGACGGCGAACACGAACAGCGGCAGGTCCTGCTTCGGTGCCCGCCACAGCCGCACGATCACACCAGCCACCACCAGCAGGAAGATGACCAACAGGGCGACGCCGTGGAGACCGGGCAGGCCCAGCTGGTCGCCGAAGGCCTCCCGGAACGGGCCCTGCAGCTTCTTCCACGTCTGGTGCAGGCCGGCCTCGTCGTACGACGGCACCAGCGAACTCGGCACCAGCAACTGGAATCCGATGACGCCCAGCACGAAGGTGACGTAGGGCGTGGCCACGCGTCGGCGGTCGGCGGTGCGCCAGTGGCCGCGCAGGTCGAGCAGTTGTACCGCGGCAATGGCGGCCACGATGGCGAGCCCCTCGCGGCGGACGTTGAACACGGCGACGGCGAGCAGGCCGAGCACGACGAGTCGGCGCTGGCTCGCCTGATCGAGGCGGCGGAGGTGTCGACAGCGATCGAGCCACCAGAAGGTGATGGCCACCACCAGCATGTACGGCAACTCGCTGATGAGGTGGTCGGTGTGCACGAGGTAGGCGAGTGTGGTGCCCAGGCTGACCACCACGCCGAACGCCACCCATCGGGGCATACGGGCTCGGATGACCTCGTGGAACACCCAGAGGAAACCGCACAGGGCGGCCACCTCCACCAGCTTCAGACGGGCGTAGTCGATGCCGAACAGGCGCACGAACGGGGCCAGCAACATCGGCCAGCCCCAGGGGTACACGTAGGGGCTGAAGCCGGGCTTGGCGGCGTTGTCGACATTGAAGTGGTTGTCGGCGATCACCTGGCCGACGTTGCCGTCGAGCAGGCTGCGCGCCTGGCGCAGATAGAGCGCGAAGTCGTCGCCCCACGAGTGGCCGAGGCGATGGGTCTGGATGGCCATCCACCACACGATGGGCAGGAACAGCAGCATCGCCGCATGGCGGTCGGCGAAGGGCAGGATCCGTCGCCGCAGCTGTCGCAGCCCTTCGCGTTCGCTCACGGTGGAGATTATGGTGCCCCGCATGTCGCTCCTGCCCCTCGATCCCGATGAACTGCTCTCCACCACCCGGGCCGTTCGCAAGCGGCTCGACTTCGATCGACCCGTTCCGGACGACCTGGTGCGCGAATGCGTCTCCATCGCGATGCAGTCGCCGAGCGGATCCAACAACCCCTCGATGCAGTTCGTCGTCGTGCGCGACGCGGCGAAGAAGGCCGCCGTCGGGCAGATCTATCGCGAGTGCTTCGAGATGTACAAGACGTGGGATGGCGTGTACATCGGCAGCATCGACAAGGGCAGCGCCGACGCCAACGAGCAGCAGGCCCGCAGTGCCAGCTCGGCCGACTATCTGGGCGAACGGATGGGCGAGGCGCCCGCGCTGATCATCGCCTGCAACGCGGGCGCACGCGCCGACAAGATGCCGGCGGTGATGTCGGCGAACATGTTCGGCAACATCCTCCCGGCCATGTGGAGCTTCATGCTCGCCGCTCGTGCCCGTGGCCTGGGGACGGCGTGGACCACCCTGCACCTGTTCCGCGAGCAGGAGGTGGCCGACATCCTGGGCATCCCGTTCGACACGGTGCAGCAGGCATGCCTGTCGCCGCTCGCCTTCACCAAGGGCACCGACTTCAAGCCGGCGGCTCGTCCGACGGCCGACACCATCATCCACTGGGACCAGTGGTGACGCTGGATCCGCAACTGCGCGAGCACGCGCTCGCCGCCAAAGGGTTCATGCCGGCCGACGAAGGCGACGCGCTGTACGACGCGGCGGTGGCCGCGGGTCGGGCGGTGCCCGGTCTGCCGTTCCTGGAGGTCGGCTCGTACTGCGGACGCTCGACGGTGTGGCTGGGCGGCGCGGCGCGCGCCAGCGGCACCGGGTTGTTCGCCGTCGACCATCACCGCGGCAGCGAGGAGAACCAGGCCGGCTGGGAGCACCACGACACCTCGGTGGTCGACCCGCGCATCGGCAAGATGGACACGCTGCCGTTCTTCCGCGCCACCATCCACGACGCCGGTCTGGAGGACGTGGTGTACGCGGTGGTGGGCCAGTCGGCACACGTCGCCACACATCTCGCCACGCCGCTGGCGTTCCTGTTCATCGACGGTGGCCACGGCGACGAGCCGGCCCGACTCGACTACGAGCGCTGGACCCCGCACGTCGTGATGGGCGGCACGCTCGCCATCCACGACGTGTTCCCCGACCCTGCCGACGGCGGTCGCCCCCCGTACGAGCAGATCTTCAAGCCGGCGCTCGACAGCGGCCGCTTCCGCCTGGAGAGCGCCACCGGCAGCCTGCGAGTCCTCCGCCGCGTCGACTGACCCGCGAACTTAAGTTCCGACGTCGGAACTTAAGTTCGCGTGAAGAGGCGGCCGGTGGGGGTGTCGAGGAAGCCGGCGAGGGGGATCTGCTCCTGCTTCAGGAAGCCCTTTCGGGGCAGGGTGCCGGCGCGCACCATCTCGATGACGGCGGCCACCGAGCCGGCGGTGGTCCAGGCGATCGCGGTGCGGCGCACGCCCGCCACTTCGAGCGGACGGAACGACCGCACGAACTCGTGACGGCGCAGTTGGCCGTTCACCAGACCCTCCGACGCGACGTGCACGTACACGACGTCGTCGTCGACCGGCGGCTTGGCATGGGTGAGGATCTCGCCGGCCAGCTCGCGCCGATCACGCATGAGGAGCTCATGGAAGAAGAAGTTCATCAGGTCCATGTGACCCGGGTAGCGAATGGTCTTGTAGTCGATGTTGTCGACCACGCCGTGGTACGTCTCGCACATCGAGCCCAACCCACCCGAGGTGGTGAACGCCTCGAGATGACGTCCGTCGATGATGAGCGTCTCCTTCCACTCCATCCCCGAGATCGTCTTGCGCACCCCTTCCTCGATGACCTCGCAGTCGTTGAGGTACTCGTTCACCACGCCCTCGGGCGACCAGTTGAACGCGTAGCCCAGGAGCCCGGTGGGGTGCTGGGGGAGCGCGCCGACGCGTAGGCGCGTGGAGCGGCAGTGGTCGAAGCTGGCGATCTGCGAGGCGGCGACGATGCCGACGAACCCGGGGGCGAGGCCGCACTGCGGGGCCATGAGCCCCTTGGAGGTGGCGCTCATCTCGATGATGGCCTTGGTGGTGGGGACGTCCTCGGTGAGGTCGAAGTAGTGCAGCCCCAGTCCGTGGGCCACCTCTGCCAGCCCGAGGTTCAAGTGGTACGGCAGGCAGGAGAGCACGGCCTGGGCGTTGCCGAGCTCACCGCGCACCACCGCTGGTGACGACATGTCGGCGACGCGGGTGGGGAACGGCGTGGACGCGCGTGGCGGGCGGGTGTCGATGCCCACCACTTCGAAGCCAGCTTCGTGCAGCAGGGTGGCGGCCAACAGCCCCACCTTGCCCAGACCCAACACTGCGACCCGATCGAACGCCATACCAATAGTCTGGCACGTCCGTTCCAGACTCCGTCACGAACTGGAACACCGACGTCGGTGGTGGACCGTCGTCGGCGGCTGCGCTCAGCCGAACTGCACGCCCTGGGCGAGCGGCAGGGCGTTCGAGTAGTTCACGGTGTTGGTGGCGCGGCGCATGTAGCCCTTCCACGCATCGCTGCCGCTCTCGCGGCCGCCGCCGGTGGTCTTCTCGCCGCCGAAGGCGCCACCGATCTCGGCGCCGCTGGGCCCGATGTTCACGTTGGCGATGCCGCAGTCGCTGCCGGCCGCGCTCATGAACGCCTCGGCCTCGCGCAGGTCGGTGGTGAAGATGCTGCTGGCCAGTCCCTGGGGCACACCGTTCTGCAGCGCCACCGCTTCGTCGAAGTCGTCGTAGGTGAGCACGTACAGCACGGGAGCGAACGTCTCCTCGGCCACGATGGCGGTCTGGCCGGGCATGGACACGATGGCCGGGCGCACGTACGCCGCGTCGGGTGCGTCGTCGGCGAGTTCACGAGTGCCGCCCACCACCACGCTGCCGCCGTCGGACTGAGCCGTGGCGAGTGCCGCCATCATCCGGTCCATCGAGGGCACGGTGACGAGTGGGCCGACCAGCGTGCTCGGCTCGAGCGGGCTGCCCACGGGAAGGCTGGCGTACGCGGTGGACAGCCGACCGAGCACCTCGTCGACGCGTGAGCGGTGGGTGATGAGGCGGCGCAGCGTGGTGCAGCGCTGGCCGGCGGTGCCCGCGGCCGAGAAGGTGACGCCCCGGGCCACGAGTTCGATGTCGGCGCTCGGCGTGACGATGGCCGCGTTGTTGCCACCGAGTTCCAGGATGCTGCGGCCGAAGCGGGCCGCCACAACGGGCCCGACCTTGCGGCCCATCGCCGTGCTACCCGTGGCGCTGACGATGGCGACGCCCTCGTGGGCCACGAGTTGCGCACCCACCGCTCCGTCGCCCAGCACCACCTGGCTCAGGTTCGCCGGCACGTCCATGCCAGCGGCTGCCTTCCGGAACAAGGCATCGGCAGCGAGCGCGGTGAGGGGCGTGAGCTCGCTGGGCTTCCAGATGACCGGGTTGCCGCACACCACGGCGAGGGCGGTGTTCCAGCTCCACACCGCGACCGGGAAGTTGAACGCGGTGATGACGAGCGTGGGCCCCATGGGGTGCCACTGCTCCATCAGCCGGTGGCCGGGACGCTCGCTGGAGATGGTGAGGCCGTGCAGCTGTCGACTGAGCCCGACGGCGAAGTCGCAGATGTCGATCATCTCCTGCACCTCACCGAGCGCCTCGCTCTCGATCTTGCCGGCTTCCAGCTGCACCAAGCGGGCGAGGTCGGCCTTGTGCCGGCGCAGCTGCTCGCCGAGGCGGCGGATCAACTCGCCGCGCACGGGGGCGGGCACGGTGCGCCAGGTGCGGTACGCGGTGGTGGCGCGCTCGACCGCGGTCGCGGCGTCGATGGTGGCGCTCACGTCGCCGATGGTGTGCCCGGTGATGGGCGAGCGGGCCGGGTGCGGACCCGACCCGAGTGGCACCGCACCGCAGGCGGTGAGGGCGTCGTTGGCGAGGGCAGCAAGGGCATCGGCAGTGGGAAAGCTCACGCCGCCATGCTGCCACGCCGACCGACGAGCCGCGACTTCCGTGCCGGAGCTGTCGTGGGAGGATGGGGGAATGCGTCGGGGGACATTGCTGTGCATGGGACTGGTGGCACTGCTCGCGGCGGCCTGTGGTGATCCTGACGCCGTGGGTCCCGGCGATTCGGTGGATCCGCTGCCGTCCACCGCGGTCCTCGTCACGCTCGACACGAGTCCGGCCACCACGACCACCCTGCCGTCGGTGACGCCATTGCTCGACGACGTGGTCTTCCCGATGGAGGACGGCGGCTGGGAGGGCGATCCGCTGGTGGAGTGCGGCGGCATCATCGTGCCGCTCAGTGCGTTCTCGGCGCTCCCACTCCTGGCCAATGCGAATCGCCCCGACCTGTACCCCGCGATCGAGGAGTCGGCCACGCTGATGGGTGACCCGGCACTGGCCACGCAGGAGTGGCGCGTGCTACGCAGCGACGCGGAGTCCGTGCTGCTGGTCGCGTTCGACGCGAATCATCAGTCGGAGTTGGAGCTGCACCTGTCGGGCGGCGAGTGGACCTTCGCTGGCGGCGGCTCGCTCGGCACGCCGTGCACCCTGTACACGGCCATGCCGGCCGGGCTCGGCGAGGTGCCGTGGTCGTTGGATCCTGCGTTCGCGGCCGCAGCGGAGGACACCGAGGTGCATCTGCTCGTGCACGAGTCAGCGTGCGCGAGCGGCCAGCCGATGGGCGACCGCCTCATCGGGCCGCGGGTGATGGAGACCGCCACCGAGGTGCGCATCACGTTCGGCGTCGTGCCGCTCGACGGGGACCAGACCTGCCAGGGCAACCCCGACGAGCCGGTCGTGGTGCTGCTGTCGTCACCGCTCGGTGAGCGATCCGTGCTGGAGGGCCGCACGGTCGGTTCGGTGCTCGATTGGCTGCCGTTCGAGGTGGGACCCGAGAACGTCACCCTGCACGTCAGCAACCAGAGCTTCGAGGACCCGGCGGTGCACATCACGATCTCCATCGACGGGAACGTGGTGGTGGACCAGTCGTTCGACGTCGGCAGCCAGCACGGGTGGATCCCCTTCGAGCTGGAACTGGCGCCAGGCCCGCACGAGGTGGTGGCCACCAGCGACACTGGGGTGACGTCGACGTTCACGCTCGACGTGTTGGAGACCGGCCACAAGTACGCAGTGATCGACTACTGGTACTACCCGCCCGACCCGAAGTACCCCGGCGCTTCACAGACCCCGCGCAGCTTCACCTTCAGTCAGTCCGACGAACCCATCTACTTCGCCTAGGCCGGCAGGACGGATCCAGGCAGCCCTAGTCCAAGCAACGCGGTACGAAGACGTTGCTCGCGGCACTGGCGCCGGTGATGGCATCGGCCGCCAGGATGACCGCGGCGCCGGTGTAGGCGCTGGTCTCCTGCGGCGGGAAGCTCTCGAGCGTGGGGTACACGAGACCGGTGAGGTACGCGCCGTCGTCGCGGCGGTGCGGCCGGGTCCACGCCAGCAGGTCGGTGGCGGTGGACAGGTCGCCGATGACCGCATGGGCGATGCTGGCCTCAGCGGTCTCGCTGGCGGTGATCCACGGCTCGTCGCTGACGCAGCGGATGCCCTTGCCCTCCATCGCGAACACGTCCCACCCTTCGGCGAGGCGCGCCTTCGCGGGCTCGCCCGTGAGGCAGCCGGCGAGCACGGGGTAGTACCAGTCCATCGCCCAGCGTTCCTTCGGCTCGAAGGCGTCGGGCTCGGTGGCCACCACGTGGGCCAGCACGTCGCCGGCGTCGGTCCAATCGGGCCGGGGCTCGTTGATGAGCTCGGCCAGCCGGGCGCCGCAGTGCAGGGCGTGGGCGATGCTGGACGAGCCGGTGAGCAGCGCGTAGTCCCACGGTGCGTCGTCGGCGTTGCGGGCCCACAGCGGTGTGCCGTTGGGCTTGCGCATGCTGAGCACCCAGTCGAGCGAACGCTGCACGGTGGGCCACAGGTGGTCGACGAAGCCGCGGTCCCAGGTGCACAGCCAGTGGTGCCACACGCCGGTGGCGATGTACGCGCACACGTTGGTGTCGAGCTTCGCCTCTTCGACCGAGCCGTCGGGCAGGTAGTAGTTCCACCAGCTGCCGTCGGGCAACTGGATGTCCATGAGCCACTCGTACGCGCGCTCTGCGGGCGCGTGCAGGCCGGCCACGTCGAGTGCCATCGCGGTCTCGACGTGGTTCCACGGGTCGCAGTGACCGCCGGGGAACCAGGGGATCATGCCGGTGTCGAGCTGCAGCGAGGCGATCGACTCAGCGGTCTGCACCACCTCGTCGTCGGTGAGCACCCCCTCGATGTGCGGGATCTTGCTCACAGCTTCGTCCCGTACACGATGAAGCTCTTGCCCATCACGGGCGCGAGCACCTTCTCGACCACCTTCATCGACCCCGGCTGTTCGGTGATCTCCCACTCGAGCATGTGGCGGTACTTGGTGACGAGCGGATGGTCGTCCTTGCGCGGGCCGACGGCGCACTTCAGCCACCAGTAGGGCGAGTGCAGTGCGTGCGCGTGGTGACTGGCGGTGACCCGGAGGCCGGCGGTGCGCATCTTCGCCTTCAGCTCGGTGGCCGAGTAGATGCGCACGTGGCCGCCCACCGACTTGGGTGCGTGGTACTCATCGCTGAGCAGCCAGTTGATCTTCTCGGGGTACCACGTGGGCACCGTGCAGGCGAAGGTGCCGCCGGGGCGCAGGACACGCACGAGTTCGCTGATGGCCGACACGTCGTCCTGGATGTGCTCGAGCACCTCGCTGGTGATGACACGGTCGAACGAACCGTCGTCGAACGGCAGCCGGGTGGCATCGCCCTGCAGTGCTCCCACGTAGCGGGCTTCGGCGATCTCGCCGGCCTCCACCATCGCGCCGAACGTGCCGCGGGTGGTGACCACCTCGTTCGCCGAGTAGTCCAGCGCGACCACGTTGGCGCCCAGGCGAGCGAGCTCGAACGCGTGACGCCCGAACCCCGCGCCCGCGTCGAGGACGAGGTCGCCGGGCTGCACGCCCAACTCATGGAATCGAATGGTGAGCAAGAGTCAGATCCGACCGTTCGTGCGCAACTTCTGCACATTGGCGGGCATGGCCAACACCTCGCGGTACTGGTCGACGGTGAGCTGTGCGCAGTGCTTCCAGCTCCACCGCTCGACCACGCGGGTGCGGCCGGCGGCGCCGATGCGGGCGCGCAGATCGGCGTCGTCGAGGCCGCGGCGGATGGCGGTGGCGAGTGCTTCCACGTCGCCCGCCTTGCACTGCAGCACGGTCTCGCCGTCGCGGCCGGTGACCTCGGGCAGCGCGCCGCCGTCGGTGGCCACCAGACAGATGCCGGTGCTCATGGCCTCGATGGCCGGGAGGCTGAAGCCCTCGTACAGGCTGGGCACCACGGCCAGTTCGGCCTCGGCGTACAGCTCGACGATGCGCTCGTCGCTCACGCCCGACACGAACTCGATGTGCGGGCGCAGACCGAGCCGGTCGATGAGGTCGTTGCTCGCGCCCTCGCGGGGCTTGCCGATGATGGTGAGCGTGACGTCGCGCTCGGTGCGCAGCTTGGCCATTGCCTCGAGCAGATAGCTGAGCCCCTTCAACGCCACGTCGGCCGACGCGGTGGTGATGAGCCGACCGGGCCGGCGGGTGACGTGCGGCATCGGGAGGAACAACTCGGGATCGACGCCAACGGGCACGAGGCGCATGCGATCGAGGCTGACCCCCATGTCGGCGTGGATGTCCTTGATGCTGTTCTCGCTGACCACCACGACGCGCGGCATGCGACTGGCCACGCGTCCCTGCATCTTCACGAACCCGTACCAGCGACCGATGCTGCGCTTCTTGCTGCGCTTGGTCTGGTGCTCCATCTCCAACGCCCGGTCGCGGGTGATGGGATGGTGCAGGGTGACGATGGTGGGCATGATCTTCTCGATGCCGAGGATGCCGTAGCCGAGGCACTGGTTGTCGTGCACGAGGTCGAACTCGCGCTGGCGCTGCTTCAGCACGTCGAGCACGCGGACACTGAAGCCGAGCGGCTCGCCAAAGGTGCCCTTCAGGTGGGAGAGGGTCTCTGCCAGATCGCCCTTCGACTTCACTTCCCAGTACGCCGGGAAGCGACCGGGGTACTGCTCGTTCCACAGGTCGAGACTGGGCAACTTGTGCAGCGTGATGCGGTCGTCGAGCACCGGGTACGGCTGACCGCTGAACACCTCGACCGTGTGGCCGAGGTCGACCAGCGCCTTGGTGAGGTGACGGGTGTACACGCCCTGGCCACCCACGTGGGGCTTGCCTCGGTACGTGAGGTAGGCGATCTTCAGCGGGGCGTCGGGGTCGAGACCACGCGCTCCGGCCGGGTTGACGGCAGACATGGGAAACAACGCTATCGCCAGGGGGTTACCGGCCGGTAAGCGTCACGCGCTTGCAACGCGGTGTGACGCCTGCCCACGACCACCGCTCGCTGATGAAAAGCCTGGTCAGCGACCCCAGAGCAGGCTGAATCGGCGCTGCAGCAACTCGCCCGGTTCGAGGCGTGTGAACCCGCCGATCGTGAACGCATCGGGGGGTCCACTCTGCGGTTCGACGCAGGTGATGTCGGCCGGTTCGTCGTAGACCACCCACGTGTCGCAATCGCTGTCGAGCGTGAGCGTGAGTCCGGGGTAGTGCAGGCGCAGCGGCGATCGGGGCTGCACGAACGCGTCGTCCCACGGATGCGGCGCCGGATCGACCAGGGTGGCGGTGGCGATGTACTCGTGGTCGCGCACGTGCATGGACTCGAACTCGAGATCGGCCTGCAGTGGCTTGCGGAAGCACGGATGCCACCCGACGACGGCCGGCATCGCCTGCTGCACGGCGTAGACGCTGAGCATGCACGTGAGTCCGTGTTCGTCGAGCGTGAGGTGCTGATGAGCGGTGCCACCGAACTGCCAGGCGAGGTCGCATCGCATCTCGCAGTAGTCACGCCCGGCGTCGACCACCTGCCACTCGCTCGTGTACACGGTGCCGTGGATGGCGTGCGGGGGAAGGTTCTGCGGCAGCTGCACCCGCTGGTCGTCGAACTCGAACTGGCCGTGGCGAACCCGGCCCGCCCAGGGAGCCATCGGGTAGCAGCCCCAGATCATCGGGCCGCCCGAACGGTCGTCCTTCAGCAGGGCCACCTCACCGACGCGGATCTGTGCGATGCGCCCGCCTGCCTCCGGGTCGATGAACACGACGGCCTGGCCAGCTTCCATTTCGATCATCGACCACTCTCTAGCATGAGACGACATGCGAGGTCTGGTGCAGCGGGTGGAACGGGCAAGTGTCACCGTCGGCGGTGAGGTGGTCGGTGCGGTCGGGCGCGGGTTGTGCGTGCTGGTGGGCGTCACCCACGACGACACGGTCGACACGGCGCGCAAGTTGGCCGACAAGATCTGGAACCTGCGCGTGATGGACGACGACGCGGGTGTGATGAATCGCAGCGTCGCCGACACGACGGGCGAAGTGTTGGTGATCAGTCAGTTCACGTTGTATGGCGACACCACTGCCGGCCGTCGGCCGAGTTGGATCGCCGCCGCCCGGCCCGAGGTGGCCGAGCCGCTGGTGGACGCCGTCGTCGAGCGGCTGAGCGCACTCGGGGCCACGGTGGCCACCGGACGTTTTCGCACCGAGATGTTGGTGGAGATCCACAACGACGGCCCCGTCACCGTGCTCCTCGAGCTCTGACCGCGTTGGAGTGGGTCATGCACGTCCGAGTGGGTCGTGCACGTCCGAGTGGCTCGCGCACATCCGAGTGGGTACTCGCACCCTGGGTGCGAGTACCCACTCGAACGAACACGTGGCACTCGGATGGTCAGGTGGCACTCGGACCGGGGGTGTGGCACTCGGGTCGAAGAACGGTCCACGATGCGGAACCGTTCCGGCATGTGAAACGGATGCGCTAGCATTTCCTGAACTTTTCGTACACCTCGGGTGGGAAGGCAGGAGAGCAATGGCGCTCGCAGAACGGCTCACCAATCTCGGCACGGAGACCGCGTTCGCGGTGTCGCTGGCGGCCGCCGATTGGGCGTCGAAGGGGAACCGGGTGTTTCCGTTCCACCTCGGCGACATCAACCTGCCCACGCCGGCCAACATGGTCGAGGCCATGAACCGGGCGATCGCCGAGGGCAAGACCGGGTACTGCCCGGCGGCCGGCATCATGCCGTTGCGTGAGGCCCTCGCGGCCGACACCGGCGCCCGACGTGGGCTCACCTACTCGCCCACGCAGGTGGTGGTGCAGCCGGGTGGCAAGCCGGTCATCGGCAAGTTCATCCAGACCGTGATGAACCCTGGTGAAGGGGTGCTCTACCCCAACCCGGGCTATCCGATCTACGAGAGCATGATCGAGTACTACGGCGGCCAGAGCCTGGCGTACCGGTACGTGCAGACCGACACCGGGTTCGCCATCGACCTGGATCACCTGCGCTCGCTCATCACACGCACCGGTGAACGACGCACCCGGGCCATCATCTACAACAACCTGCAGAACCCGCTCGGCTGCGAGAGCTCGCCGGAGGAGATGCAGGCCATCGCCGACATCGCCATCGAGCACGACCTGGTGGTGCTGGCCGACGAGGCGTACTTCGAGATGCGCTACGCGGGCGAGAGCCGCTCCATCGCGTCGTTGCCCGGCATGTACGACCGCACGGTGCTGCTGTACACGTTCTCCAAGAAGTTCGCGATGACCGGGTGGCGCCTCGGCGCGGCCATCGCCCCCCAGCCCATCGCCGACAGCATCACCAAGCTGAACACCAACGACGAGAGCTGCACCACCCACTTCGTGCAGGCCGCCGGCGTGGAGGGCATCGTCGGTTCGCAGGATGGCCCGACGACCATCCTCGCCGAACTCGAGCGTCGCCGCGATGCCGCGTGGGGCGAGCTGGCGAAGATCGACGGCTTCGTGTGCCCCAAGCCCGATGCCACCTTCTACCTGTTCCCGAAGGTCACCGACGTGATGGCCCGCATGGGCTTCGACGAGGTGGGTGCGTTCGCCACCGCGGCGTTGCACCACACCGGTGTGTCGTTCTGCACGCGCAAACACTTCGGCCGCCCCCAACCCGGCGAGGCCGATCACTTCGTGCGCTTCGCCTACTCCGGGCTCAGCGTCGATGACATCCAGGAAGGCCTGTCGGGTCTGCGCAGCTGGATCGAGAGCAACTGAGATGGCCACCCCGCGCATCGCCGTCACCGGCCGCATCCCCGACGCCGGATTCGAACTGCTCCACGAGGCCGGCGACGTGGTCGCGTGGGACTCCCTCGACGTGCCGACGGTCGACGAGGTCCATGCCATGGTGAGCGGAGCCGACGCCGTGCTCACGTTGCTCACCACGAAGGTCGACGACGCGTTCCTCGACGCCGCAGGTCCGCAGTTGAAGGTGGTGGCCAACGTGGCCGTCGGCTACAACAACATCGACGTCGCCGCATGCGCGAAGCGTGGTGTGGTCTGCACCAACACGCCGGGCGTGCTCACGGAGGCCACCGCCGACATCGCGATGGCGTTGGTGTTGATGGCCACCCGTCGATTGGGTGAGGGCGAGCGGGTCATACGCGACCAGCAGCCGTGGCAGTGGGGCATGTTCTACATGCTCGGGTCTGGCATCCAGGGTCGTCGCCTGGGCATCGTCGGCATGGGCGACATCGGCCAGGCCCTCGCCCGTCGCGCCCGCGCGTTCGGCATGACCATCGCCTACTCGAACCGCAAGCCGGTGGCGCCGCAGGTGGAAGCCGAACTCGGTGCGGAGTTCATGAGCATGGACGAGCTCCTCGCCACCAGCGATGTGTTGAGCATCAACTGCCCCTACTCGCCGGCCACGCACCACCTCATCAGCGCGCCGCAGTTCTCGATGATGAAGTCGAGCGCGTTCCTGGTGAACACCGCACGCGGCCCCATCGTCGACGAAGCCGCGTTGGTGGAGGCGTTGCAGTCGGGCCGCATCGCCGGGGCCGGCCTCGACGTGTTCGAGCACGAACCGGCGGTGCACCCGGGTCTGCTGCAGTGCGAGCAGGCTGTGCTCGTGCCGCACCTGGGCTCCGCGACGGTGGAGACGCGTTCGGCCATGGCCCGCCTCGCCGCGCACAACGCGGTGAACGTGTTGGCCGGCGTGGAGCCGCCTACTCCGATTCCGGTGCCGGCGGGCTGACCTGGCGCTCGCGCTGCCACTGGCGGGCGGGCACGACCCAGCAGCCGGCGAACAGCAGCACCAGCAGCAGGATCCAGGGCCAGTTGCCGGTGTTCGAGTACCAGGTGCGCCCGTCGAACTGCTGGATCTCTGCGATCAACACGGCCTGCTCGCAGGCCTCGCCCGCCTCGGCGTCGGCGACCGAACACTGACTGCTCCCGCTGCGTTGCACCACGTCGCCCTCGGGGTTCACGAACGCGCTGAAGCCCGTCGGCGAGACCTGCACCACCCAGCGGTGTTGCTCGACGGCGCGCAGGCGCGACGACGCCACCTGCTGGGTCTGCAGCACCCTCCACGTGTAGCTGCTGCCGTTGGTGGGATTGATGACGAACGTGGCGCCCTGTTCGATGCCGTCGTTGACGCGCCCCCCGAAGAACACCTCCCACGAGATGGCCACTGCCATCGTCGTGCCGTCGGGCAAGGACAACTTCGCCGGGCCGGTGCCTGCCACGGCGTCGCGTGGCACGAGATCGGTGGGTGCGCCCAGTGCGTGCAGCAGGCCGCGCATCGGCATGTACTCGCCGAAGGGCACTCGCCGCACCTTGTCGTACTGATCGAACACCTCGCCCTCGGGCGTGACGATGACCTGCGAGTTCACGAAGTGGTCGCCGTCGGCGGTGTCCTCGGTGACCCCCACCGCGAACGGCACGTCGAGCCGAGCGGCCTCGGCGGCGACGGCGGCCAGTTCGGTACTGCCCTCGAGCACGGCGACGTCGATGACGTTCTCGGGCCACACCACGAGATCGGCCTCGCCGGGTTCGATCTGCTGCGTGGCCTCGAGGTGTCGCCGGAACACTTCGTCGGACGGTGTGTCGACCGCGTGGGTGCCCTGTGGCCCACCGCCCTGCACCGCGGCCACTCGCAATGGGGACGCCGACGGAGTGTCGGCAGCATCGGCCAGCGGACTCACCGCCCAGATGCCGACGGCGAGCAGGAGGCCGATGACGCCGTGCCACTCGCCGCGGGCGGTGACACCGCGCTTGCGTGCGAGCGCCGGCACCACGGGCGACGGACCGACGAGCGCGAAGCCCACCTGGAACACGAACCAGGTGAGCAGGAGCGCGCCGCCCACGCGCACCACGCCGATGAACGGGCCGCCCGCCTGCCCGATGGCCAGGCTCGCCAGCGGCACCCCGCCGAAGGGGAAAGAGAACCGCAAGGCTTCCGCAAGGGTGTGTGCAGCCGGCCGGCCGAGCACACGCCACGCACCGCGCGGGCCCACCAGCGCGGCCACGCCGTGGAACAGGGCGAACATCGCCGTGGCCACGAGGTAGCCGGGCGCGGTGAGGAACCACATCCACACCATGCCGGGGAACAGCCATCCGGCGCCGAACAGCCAGCCCCGCAACAGACGCTGACGTGAGGTGTCGGCGGCCTCAAGCGCGGATTCGAAGGCGGCGACACCGACGATGGCCAAGGGCCAGAACCCCCATGGAGGGAGCGCGGCGGCCACGAGCAGCCCGGCGACGAGGGCCTGGACGGCGTGACGGGAGGGGAGGAACCGACGTGACGACACTGCCGTGCGACGCTAGCGGTGCGCACTCGGCTGCACGGGGACAGTGGTGGCTGTCGTGGGCGAGGGAGGGCCGGATCGTGCGATGTTCTTGACGAATGTGGTCATTTCGTCACGTTCGGTGGCAACGGTTGCCAATCTCTTGACCACGTAGCGTATTGCCAGGGCATTCTTCACCACCTACCGTAGCAACCGTGTCCACTCGGGCACGGGGAAACTGTGATCCGCCGGCTGCAATTGGTCGCTTCGCCGGCGGGGAGTGAGAGCGAAACCGCCCCACGCCATGAATGTCCGCCGCTCCCGCCGCGGACCGTGACCTGGAGGTGTTCGAATGGACCGACTGCGCGACGCAGTGGCGTCGAGGATGGGCCGCGTTGCTGCGGTGGGTCTGTTGTTGCTCGGTCTCGTCACCGCGGTGCCCGCCTTCTCGGCCAACGCCAGCGCCCATCAGTCGCACATCGACGCCTCGGTGTCGTGCGACGGGACGGTGTCGTGGACCACGAAGTCGTGGAGCTCCGGCGAAGAAGGCAGCCACGGCGACGTGCGCGTGTGGAGCGAGTACGACGGTGGCGAGGCGCATGATCTCGAGCACGGCTCGTTCTCCAGCGAGAACGGCTACCAGTTCTCCGGCAGCCTCGAGTGGCCCGATGGCGTGACGTCGATGCGCATCCACAGCACGCCCAACGGTGCGTGGGGCAACGGCGAGACCTCCGATGACGACGACGAGATCTCGATCACCAAGCCCGAGGACTGCGACCATCATCCCGAGGTCGGTTCGTCGCTCGAGTGCGAGGACAGCGCGCCCGGCTACGGCGACGGCGCCGCGACGTTCACCTTCACCAACCCGGCCGGTCCGTTCGGCCACGACGCCGACTTCACGATCTCCGGCCCCGACGGCCAAGAGGGTGGCGAGTACCACGTGCCCAGCGGCGAGCACCAGCAGGTCACGTACCACGGTCTGCCCGATGGCCACCACACGGTACACGTGAAGGTCGGCGACGACGAACACGACGAAGAGTTCGACATCGACTGCGACGAGTCGATGCCATCGGTGGAAACGTCTCAGGCCTGCGTGGCCGGCGATGGTTCCATCACGGTGAACCTGGCCAACACCGGTGGCGATGCGGTGGAGTTCACCGTGGAGCACCCCGTGACCGGCGAGGTGGAACACCTCACGCTGCAGCCCAACCAGTCGGCCAGCCGCACGTTCAGCGGTCTCGCCGATGGGGAGTACGTGGTGCCGGTGTACGCCGGCGAACAGGAACTGACCAAGCAGTTCACCGTCGACTGTGACGACGACGAGGGCGACGACCCCGATGACGAATGCCCGACCGACGACGAGAGCGACAGCAGCTACGGCGTCAGCGGCTACGACAACTCGTCCTCGAGCACCGATGGCGAGGAGTCGTCGAGCACCGAGGGCAACGGTGACGGCGAGGACGACTGCGCGCCGGAGCCGCCGGCCGAGTGCCCCGATGATGACGGCCACGACGATGACGGCCACGACGATGGCACGTCAACCAGCACCGACACCGACAGCAGCTACGGCATCGCCGGCTCCTACAGCTCGTCGAGCAGCTCCAGCACGTCGACCACCACGAAGTACGGCGGCTCCTCGAGCACCGATGGCGAGGAGTCGTCGAGCACCGACGGCGATCACGACGACGACGGCGATCACGACGACGAGAACGACTGTGACGAGGAGGACGACGCAGAGGGCGCTGTGCAGGTGTCGAAGGCGTGTGTCGACCACGACGGTCAGGTCACCATCACCCTGGTGCACGTGAGCGGCGAGGACGATCTCGACTTCGTGGTCAACGGCGTCACCTACACCGTTCGCCCCGGCGCCACCAAGGACATCGTCGTGGGCGGTCTGCCCGACGGCACGCATCACTTCAGCGTGATGGCGGGCGAACAGGACCTGTCGTTCGACGTCACGGTCGACTGCGACCTCGAACCGACGGTCACCGTGTCGCAGCAGTGCGTCGACTTCGACGGCACATTGCTGCTGGAGCTCGAGAACCTGGGTGACGACGTCGACGCGGTGTTCACCATCGACGGCATCGACCACGTGGTCGCGCCGCTCGGTTCGGAGACCGTGACGGTCACTGGCCTGCCGGATGGCACCACGACCATCACGCTCGCCATCAACGGCGTGGAACAGTCCGACATCGTCGCCAGCTTCGATTGCGACCCTGCGTTCGACGTGATCGCCGAGTGCAACACCATCGGCTCCGACGGTGAAGTGCAGGTGTTCTGGTTCACCATCACCAACAACGAGTCCACCGACGTCGACGTGGCGTGGGATGGTGGCAGCGCCACCGTGCCCGCCGGCGAGTCGCGCACCGTGGCCACCACCTCGGCGGTGATCACGCTCACGCACGACGGTGTGGAGATCGCTTCGGCGCAGGCCACCAACGTGGTCTGCAGCCGGGCCGTGACCGTGCAGAAGCAGGTGATCGGCCTGCCCGAGTCGCCCGAGACCTACACCGTCACCATCTACCGGGTCACCGGCGAGACGCTGACGCCCGAGGTCGCCATCGACCTGGTGGCGGGTGAGACCAAGACGGTCGCGCTGCCCTCGACGCTCGACCCCGCCGGCATCCAGTACGACGTGGTGGAGACCGCCACGGGGACCGCGGCCAACAGCGTCGTCACGCCCAGTTCGCTGACCGTGTCGGGGCATCTCGGCCAGACGATCAGCATCGTCGTCACCAACGGCTACTCGCAGGTCCTGCCGCCGCCCCCGCCCCCGGCGGGGTCGACCACCACGACCCCCGGCGCCACCACCACGACGACCCCCGGCGCGACCACCACGACGGTTCGTCAGGGTGGCCCGGTGCCGCCCACCACGACGGTGCCGAAGGGGCCGCTGCCGGTGAGCGGCGGTACGCCACTGCCCACACTGCTGATCGGCTTCGGCCTGTCGGCACTGGGTGCGGCGATGCTGATGGTGCGCCGCCGACCGGCCACCCGCTGACCTCAGGTGATCTGGCGGTGCGTCAGCCTGCGGGCTGGCGCATCGTCAGGTGCACCACGATGCGCTCCTTGGTGGAACCCGGGGGGTGGCACGCGAACAAGGTGGCGGTGAAGCCGTCGGTCTGGTCGATGATCCAGATCGCGTCGGGTGTCACCACCTCGGTGCTGGTGACCTCGTAGACGAACCGGCCCTCGAGCGTGGTGAACACCACTTCGTCGCCGGGCACCAACGCGTCGATGTTGCGGAACGGCCGGTCATGGCTCGTGCGGTGGCCGGCGACCACGACGTTGCCACGATGGCCTGGCATCGCCGTGCCCGGCCAGTGGCCGGGGCCGATGTCGAGCACCGTCAGCGACACGCCTTCGTACATGGTCTTCTGCACCCCGATGGCGGGGATCTCGATGCCGGCCACCTCCACCTTCGGCTCCTTGGCCCGCGGGTCGGGCGCGGGGGCCGGAACGGGCAGCGGCTCGGTGGTGGTGGGCGCGACCGTGGTGCTGGTGCTGGTGGACGTGGTGCTCGTCGTGGAACTGGTGCTCGACGTGGTGGACGACGCGGTGGCCGGCACCGTGGTGTCGACCGCGGCGGATCCTCCGTCGTCGCCACATGCGGCGAGCAGCACCACGAGCGTGGATGCAACGAGGACCCGTCGGAGCATCATTCCTGTCTAGTGTGCCAGCCCGTCGAGCAACGTGCGCACCGCGGCGGCGGCCTTCTGCGCGGAGTTGATGCACGCCGGCACCCCGATGCCGTGGTAGCTGGCCCCCGCAATGGCAAGGCCAGGAGGCAGATCGGCCTGGATGGCGGCGACACGTTCGGCGTGGTGCGGCCGATACTGCGGGAACGCACCCGCCCAGCGGGTGACTCGGGTGTGGGTGGGTTGCAGGGCGAGGCCGATGTGACGGCTCACGTCGTCGACGGCCGCGGCCAGCAGTTGCTCGTCGGAAAGGTGCAGCACGGGCAGGCCGTCGCGGCCCAGGGAGATGCGCAACACCACCTGATCGGGCGATGCCCAGTGGGCCCACTTCTGCGAGCCGAACGAGGTGGCGGTGACCAACCGCTGCATCGGCTTGGGCACGAGGTAACCGCTGAGGGCACGGAGGTGCTCGGGCCAGTCGGCGCTCGGCACGGCCAGGGTGACCATCGCGACATCGGCAGCAGGGATCGCGGCCAGGGACGCCGCCGTCTCGGGTGCGAACGGCCGCACCAGCGTGGCGCTGGCCGCTGCGGGCGAGGCGAGCACGACCGCGTCGAACGCCCCGCCGTTCACTCGCCAGCGGCCGCCATCGCGTTCGAGCGTGGCGACCACGGTGGACGTGTGGATCTCGGCACCCACCTCGGTGACGGCCGCGGCAGTGCGAGTGGCCAGAGCACCCATGCCGTCGCTCGGCGCGTAGAACACCGGGCCGGCGTTGGTGGGGGGTGCCGGCATCTTCCGGCCGGCCACCAGGATGCTGCGGTGCTTGGCCGCCAGGTCGGCGATCTGGGCCACGGCAGCGAGGCTGAAGTGATCCGTGTCGGCGGCGTAGATGCTGCCCACCAGCGGGTCCACCAACCGTACGTGCACCTCGGACCCGAAGCGGGTGCGCACGTAGCCGCCGAGCGAATCGGGTTGCAGATCGGTGCGACGGCGGAACGGCTCGGTGGCCGCGCGGATCTTGCCGGGCCAACTGATGAGCTTCGACTTCGCCAAGGCCATCACGTCGGTGGGCATGCCCAGCAGCAGCCCCTGCGGAATGTCGTGCAGCCCGTTCCACCACACCGCGGCCTTGCCCGCCGCAGGCGACACCAGTTGCTCGCCGAGACCCACGGAGCGGGCGAGCGCCGTGCCCCACGGCAGGCGAGCGAGGAACGCGTCGGGCCCTTCGTCGATGGCGGGGTGACCGGCGAACGGTGAGGTGTGCAGCTTGCCGCCGACGCGCTGGTCGCCTTCGAACACGACGACCTCTGGCGCGTCGTCGCCGGTGCGCAGCGCGAGCGCGGCGGCCAGGCCGGCGATGCCGCCGCCGACGACGGCCACGCGACGCGAGGTGGTGCTCATCCGTGGGCGGCGATCACTCGTGCGGCGAGCGCGGCCATCACCGTCGCGTCGTCGTTCATGCACTTGGTGCGGGCGAAGGCGAGGCCGTGCGACCGGGCTCGAGCAGCGGCCTCGATGTCGAGGTCGTAGAGCACCTCGAGGTGATCCGACACGAATCCCACCGCGCTGACCAGCACGCCGCGCTCGTGTTCGGCGTCGTTCTCGGCGCCGCCGAGGTCGTCGATGACCTGCAGGATGTCGGGCCCCAGCCAGGGCTCGGGCGTGCGGCCAGCGCTCTGCCAGGCGATGGCCCACCGGTTCCACTGGCTCAGCCCCACCTGGGCGGCGACCGCTTCGGCGGTGGCGCGGAGCTCCTGCGGGTAGGGGTCGCCGGTGTCGATGATGCGCTGCGGCAGCGAGTGGGCGGTGAAGAGCACCTTGGTGTCGGCGGGTAGCTCGGCCAGCCGGGCGCGCAGGTCGTCGGCCACGAACGTCACGTACGCCGGCTCGGTGGCCCAGCTCTCGATGCCGTGCACGGTGATGCCGTGGGGCTCGGCGGCGGCGCGTGCGCGGTCGAGGTATTGGCCGACGGAGAACGCCGAGTAGTGCGGTGCGAGCACCAGACCGACGATGGTGCGGAAGCCCTGCACGGCGATGGCGTCGACCGCGGCCTCCACCTTCGGCTCGGCGTGCTTGAGCCCGAGGCTCACCACGTACCGGCCGGGCGCCGCAGCATCGAGCGCGGCCTGCAGCGCGTCGCGCTGGGCCTCGGTGTGCGCGGCGAGGGGACTGGTGCCGCCGAGCGCGTCGTACCGAGCGGTGAGATCGGCCAGTGCCTCGGGCGTGGGCGGTCGGCCACGGCGGATGTCGGTGTAGTACGGCAGGATCTCGTCGCGGGTGCGCGGCGTGCCGTACGCCATGAGGAGCACTGCGATGCGCTCGCTGCCCATGTCGTTCGTGTGTGCGCCGTTCGTGGAGGAGCTCATGCTGCGGTCCGTTCGTGCACTCGGGCGGCGACGGCGGTGAGCACGTCGGGGTCGGTGGGTGGGTGAACCCCGTGGCCGAGGTTGAAGATGTGGCCGGGATGACCGGCATTGTCGGCGAGCACCCGATCGGTGCCGGCCAGCGCCACCTCGGTGCCGGCCAAGGCGAGCACGGGATCCAGGTTGCCCTGCACCACGAGATCGGCACCCATGCGGACTCGCGCATCGGTGATGGTGGTGCGCCAATCGAGCCCCAGGACCTGCGGGCCGGCGGCCTTCATGCTCTCGAGCAAGTGGTCGCACCCGACGCCGTAGTGGATGCCCGGGGCGTCGGGGTGCAGCTCGCGGAGTTGGGCGAACACGGACGCCGAGTGGGGCAGCACGAACTGCTCGTAGTCGGCTCGGCCGAGGGTGCCCGCCCAGCTGTCGAACAGCTGGAACGCGCGGGCGCCGTGGGAGAGCTGGCTGGCGATGGACGCCACGGCGTGCTGGGTGAGGCGCTCCATCAGCGAATGCCACAGCTCGGGCTGCGTGTGGAGCATGCGCTTGGTGTGCTCGTAGGTGCGGCTGGGGCGACCCTCGATGAGATAGCTGGCGACGGTGAACGGTGCGCCGGCGAAGGCCAGCAGCGGCACCTCGTGGGGCAGCTCCTTCACGAGCGCGTCGACGGTGGCGAGCACATAGGGCGTGTCGGCCTCGGGCTCGAACACGCGCAGCCGAGCGAGGTCGGCCTCTGTGCGGAACGGCTGCTCGCACACCGGGCCGGTACCCGGGGCGACGTCGATGCCGAACTGCACCGCGTGGGCAGGGACCACGATGTCGCTGTACAGCACGGCCGCGTCGACCCCGTACCGGCGCACCGGCTGCAGCGTGAGCTCCACCGACAGGTCGACCTGCTTGATGGCGTCGAGGATGCTGCCCTCGCCGCGCAGCGCTCGATACTCGGGCAGGCTGCGGCCCGCTTGACGCATGAACCACACGGGCGTGTGCGACGCGGGTCTGCCCAGCGCGGCATCGAGGAACGGCACTCCAGACATCGTCCGGCACGCTATCCGCCAGTGCCGTGGAGCAGGATGTCCGCCATGACTTCGGAACTCTTCTCCCTGCGCGACAAGACCGCACTCGTCACCGGCGGCAGTCGCGGCATCGGTGCCATGATCGCCCGTGGCCTGCTGGAAGCGGGTGCAAGCGTCATCATCAGCTCGCGCAAGCAGCACGAGCTCGACGAGGCCCAGCAGGCGCTGTCGGCCTACGGCCATGTGGAGGCGATTCGCGCCGACGTCAGCTCGCTCGAGGGAGTGGAGGGGCTCGCCGCCGAGGTCAGCTCGCGCTTCCCGGTGCTCAACATCCTCGTCAACAACGCGGGCGCCACGTGGGGAATGCCGCTCGACGACTTCGACGAGCACGCGTGGGACAAGGTGATGGACACCAACGTGAAGGGCGTGTTCTTCCTCACCCAGAAGCTGCTGCCGAACCTGCGCGCCGGCGGCTCACAGGACGACCCCGCCCGCGTCATCAACATCGGCTCCATCGATGGCCTGCACGTGAACCCGATGGACACCTACAGCTACGCGGCCAGCAAGGCCGGGGTGCACCACCTCACCCGTGCGCTCGCTCGCAAGCTCGGGCCCGAGCACATCACGGTCAACGCCGTCGCCCCCGGCCCGTTCGAGAGCAAGATGATGGCCGCCACACTGCGCGCCTTCGGCGACAACATCGCCAAGTCGTCGCCGCTCGGTCGCATCGGCCGCCCCGACGACATGGCCGGTGTGGCCGTGTTCCTCAGCAGCCGCGCCGGCAGCTACGTCACCGGCGCCGTCATCCCGGTCGACGGCGGCATCGCCACCACCAGCTGACCCGCCTGCGCTTCGAACCGAGTCAGCGGTGGAGGGTGCGAAGGCGGGCGACGCGATCGTCGTCGCCCAGCACCGAGTGCAGGCGGTCGGCTGCGAGGTCGAGGTCGATCGCGCCGAGCTCGGCCATCGCCTCGATGTCGGCCCAGTCCTTGGTGCGGTCGAACATCGCCTTGAACACCGCGAGGTCCTCGGCGCACAACACGTGGATGGTGCGTCCCTCGAAGGGCACGTCGCGGCAGCGACGCGCCACCTCCGTGTGGAACTGGTCGGCCGCGAAGAACAGGTCGAGCGGTGTGTCGTCCCACCACACGCGCACCTGATCCGTACGGAGCGCCTCGTCGGCGTCGGCGTCGGTGGTGGTGACGCCCTCGGGCAGCGCGGCGAACACCTCGAGCGCGCGACGAGCGGGCACGAACACGTTGATGTCGATGTCGCGGGTGCCTCGGGGCTCCTCGGTGGCGTATGCCAGCGCGAGTGCGCCGCCGAGCGCCCACGGCAGTTCGGACCGCTCCAGCGACTCGGCGACCGCGACGATGCGCTCGACGAGGGAGGTCATCGGCGTGCCTGCTGCACGGGACGGGGTGTGTACGGGAGCGTCTCGGCCAGGTGGAGCACGTCGGCCAGCCGGCGCGCCTGGACCGCAGGATCGGGGATGGGAACGAAGCGGAGATGGAAGCCGAGTGCGTCGACGATGCGGGTGGCGACCTCGACGCCTGGCTGGCGGCGCCCTCGTTCGTAGGCGCTCAGCACCGTCACCGGGATGCCCACGGCCGAGGCGACGTCGGCCTGCGTGCGTCGTGCTCTGTGCCGGAGATCGCGAAGGGTGGCGCCGTCGATCATGTCTACATATTAGCGAATACGCTTATCTGAGCCACCCGGTTGTTGGCCGGAGTGGTGCCGATAGAGTTTCCAGACCGCATTTTCGAGTCGTCTCCCGGATGTGGGCCCCCAGTTCTCATGACGCAGCATCACCCCGATCTCCCCGTTGAGCAGGAGTTCATCGACCACGCGTACCACTGCCTCGAACAGAGCAAGGTGGACGCGTGGAAGATGCGTGGACTCCATGAAGGCACGCTCGGCGGCACCTTCCAGGCCCGGTACGAGCGCGATGTGTTCGACGAGGCCGTCTTCAACCGTCTCACCCAGCTCGACCTGGGCGACATGGCGCTGGTCTTCGGTCGCATCGACCGTGGCACCGACAGTCCCGACCAGTTCGAGAGCTTCCACATCGGCCGTCTGGCCGTGGCCGACGAGCACGCCGACCCCGTGGTGGTCGACTGGCGGGCACCCATCGCCGAGCCGTTCTACCGCGCCACCGGGCGCGAGCCGCTCGGCCTGGTGCGCCGCCGTCACTTCCACGTGCAGGGCCGCCAGCTGCTGGGCATCGAGGACGAACTGTTCGGCGAGGGCCACCTGGGCATCGGCGCCGAGGACGACACCCTGAACGACAGCGCGGCCGCGCCCGAGGGCATCCGCGGCTACAGCACGCTGCTCGCGGTGCTGCAGCGTGGGCGCACCGGTCAGCTCGGCGACATCGTCGCCACCATCCAGGGCGAGCAGGACGAGATCATCCGGTCGCCACAGGCGGGTGTGCTGGTGGTGCAGGGTGGCCCCGGCACCGGCAAGACCGTGGTCGCGCTGCACCGTGCGGCCTACCTGCTCTACACGTACCGCTTCCCGCTGGAAGACCAGGGCGTGCTGGTCATCGGCCCCAACCGCGTGTTCCTGCGCTACATCGAGCGCGTGTTGCCGTCGTTGGGCGAGGCCGGTGTGGAGCAGGTGGTGCTCGCCGATCTGGTGTCCGACGTGCTGTGGGCGCGGTACGGCATCGACCCGGCCGACTCACACCTCGCGGCCCGGGTGAAGGGCGACATGCGGATGAGCCTGGTCATCGATCAGGCGGTCACCGACCGCGAACGGCCGCTGCGCGACGACCTGGTGGTGCCGTTCCGCACCGGCTACGTGCGGCTGCGCGCCGACGAGTCGCAGCGCATCATCCGCGCGGCGCAGCGACGCTTCCGCCGGCACAACGCCGCTCGGCGCTGGGTGGAGAGCGAGATCTGGCAGGTCATGGCCGCGTCGTCGCGGCTCAGCGACGTGAGCGCCAACGAGGTGCGCGAGGCCCTGCGCCCCATGCCCGAAGTGCGCGAGGCGCTCGAACGCATGTGGCCAGTGCTCACTCCTGCGCAATTGCTGCACGACCTGTTCGGCAGTAAGGCGCTGCTGAAGCTGGCCGGTGCCAAGCACCTCACCGAGCAGGAGTACCTGTCGCTGTACCGCCCGCGCCAGGCCGATGTGGCCGACGTGCGCTGGACCGAACACGACGTCGCGCTGCTCGACGAGGCCCGCTCGTACCTGGGGTCCAAGCCCACCAAGGGCGTCAAGTCGGAAGATCACGACGACATCCGCACGTACGGCCACATCGTGGTCGACGAGGTGCAGGACCTCACGCCGATGCAGTTGTCGATGGTGTCTCGTCGTTCGCTCAACGGCAGCATGACCGTCGTCGGCGACCTGGCCCAGGCCACGGGCGCGCTCGCGCCGAACGACTGGGACGACGTGCTGCGCCACCTGCCCGACCACCGCGGCGCGCGGGTCATCGGGCTCAGCGTGGGCTATCGCATCCCCGGCCAGATCATGGAGCTGGCCAACAAGGTGATGATGGCGGCAACGCCAACCCTTCGTGCGCCCACCAGCGTGCGCACCGGCGACGAGCACCCCGAGTACCTGCGGGTGGCGGAGTCCGAACTGCTCTCGGCGGTGGTGTCGTCGGTGAAGGAACTCGACACCGACATCGGCGACGGCAACATCGCCGTGGTCGTGCCCGACAGCATGTTCGAACACGTCGCGCGGGCGCTCACCGAGGCCGGCATCGAGCACGGCGAGGCCACTCGCTCGGGGCTCGAGATGGGCATCACGGTGGTGCCGGTCAGCGTGGTCAAGGGCCTGGAGCTCGACGGGGTCATCGTCGTCGAGCCGGCGCGCATCGTGCGCGACGAGGAACAGGGCCTCCGTGCGCTGTACGTGGCCCTCACCCGCAGCACGAAGCGACTCACCATCGTGCACAGCGAGCCCCTGCCCGCAGCCATGCTCTGAGGAGTAGGGTGACACCAGCGAGGTGCCGCGGAACTTCCCGCGAGTGCTCGCTGTCAGGGGGTGGCCATGGGCCACACACCGATCGTCGCCGCAGGTACTCCTGCGTGGCGCGCCATCCAAGAACCCGAATGGCGCGCCGTGCTGGCGGCCACCGCCGCGCTCGCCAGCTCGGAGAACGAGGACCAGTTGCTCGCCGACGTCTGCGACGCAGCCGTGGAAGCCGGCGGCTATCTCCTGGCCTGGTACGGCAGGGTGCATCACAACGGTGAGTTCCGCCTGCACTCCATCGCCGCCTCCGGGCCGGCGGTCGAGTACCTCGACGAGTTCAGGGTGGCATGGGCGCTCGATGTGGCGCCGGGCAGTCCAGCGGGGCTGGCCGTGGCCACCACCGCACCGGTGTTCACCACCGACACGTTGACCGACCCGCTGTTCGCTGCATGGCGGGCCCACTCGGTGCAGTTCGCCGTGCGGTCGCTCGTGTCGTTTCCCGTGTTGGTGAACGGCGAGGTCGACGGCGTGTTCACCATCTACGCCGATGCTCCCGACGTGTTCGACGAGACCGCGGTCGCGACCCTGGCGAATCTGGGCGATCAGATCGGCGTGGGGTTGGGGCGGGTGCGCGCGAGCGCGCGCGTCAACGACGCGTTGGAGAGCACCATCCGCTTGCTCACCCGCGCGCTCGAGGCACGAGACCCCTACACCGCCGGCCATCAAGCAGGGGTGTCGGCGTTGGCGGAACAGATCGCCCGACATCTCGACCTCAACGACTTCGAGGTGCAGGAGGTGCGCATGGCGGGCCTGGTGCACGACGTGGGCAAGATCGGCATCCCCACCGAACTGCTCACCAAGCCGGGCGTGCTGCGCGCCGCCGAGACGGCGCTCATCCAGGACCACGCGGCCATCGGCGAGGAGGTGCTGAGCACCATCAACTTCCCCTGGCCGCTCGCCACCATCGTCGGTCAGCACCACGAGCGTCTCGACGGCTCCGGCTACCCGCGCGGGCTGAAGGGTGACGAGATCCTCCTCGCCGCGCGCATCATCGCCGTGGCCGATGTGGCCGAGGCGATGGGTCGTGCTCGGCCCTATCGCAATCGGCTCGATGAGCAGACCACCGTCGAACACCTGCAGGCCAACAAGTACACACTGTTCGATGCCAACGTCGTCGACGCCTGCGTGGCCGTGCTGGCCGACGCGTCGTTCCGGCTCTGAGGGGTTGACTCAGCCGAGGATGGAATCGGCGAGGGTCTGCAGGTTGCGGTAGGCGCGGTCGGCATCGGCGGGCCGTTTGCGATCGGCCGCGGCGTGGGCGCGGCGGACGACGAACTCGAAGTCCTCCACCAGGTCCTTGTGGTCGGCGGTGATCTCGTCGCGCATCGCGTTCCAGTACTGCTCGATGCGGTCGGCGGCCTCGATCGCATCGTCGCTGGCGGCCACGCGCTCGCTGAGGGCCTTCACCTCGGCCAACATCAGCGGCAACAACTCGGCCACGGTGCCGGTGGGCAGTGACGTGGTGGTGGCCGCCACGGTGTCGCCGGTGCTGGCGAGGGACGGGTCGTAGGTGCTGGCGCAGGCCGTGATGGACGAGGACAGGGCCAGGATGCCGACCAGGGCGGCAAGGGTGATGCGAGACGTCATGCGAGTACCAGGATGCGGGCGCTGGCGAAGGAACCAACCCCGATGTGACGCCCTTCGATCTCGATGGTGACCGTGCCGTCGGGCGACGATGCGGTGAGCAGGCCGGTGTGGCCGGGGAGGATGCTGGACTCCTCCAGGAAGTCGAGCAAACCCGGGGTGAACTCGAGTTCCTCCGGGATGCGGCTGACGGTGAACTGCTGGCCGACCTCGATGTCGCTGAGCGGCACCATGAGCGGCGCATCGTACGACGAGCCGGGAATGGGATTGCCGTGCGGGCACGTGGTGGGATTGCCGAGCACTCGGTCCATCGCCGCTTCCACGGCGTCGGACATGACGTGCTCCCACTTGCCGGCCTCGTGATGGGCGTCGGCCCACGACAGTCCGAGCAGGTCGGTGAGGAACCGTTCGGCCAGACGGTGACGGCGCACCACTCGCTGCGCCAGCGCCTGACCGGCGGAGGTGAGGCGAATGGCCTTGGCGCTGTCGATGAGCCCCTCGGCCTCCAGCCGCTTGATCATCTCGCTGACGGCGGGGCGACTGACCTGCAGGCGTTCGGCGATGCGGGCCTGGATGACGGCCACGTCGTCTTCCTGCAGCTCGAAGATGCACTCGCAGTACTCCTCGAACGCCGGGTGGTGTTCTCCGCTCGCGGGCATGGGCGAAAGGCTACCCGGGGTCAGCGGCGGCGCAGCCAGGACTCGCCATAGCGCAGTCGGCGTTCGAGTTGGTCGTTGGTGGCACTGCCCACCGAGGTGATGCCCGACAGCCGATTGAGCTCGGCCTGTACCCGAGCGTGGCCCCAGCCGGTGTTGTCGACCAATCGCTTGGCCAGCTCCATGTTCTGGACGCGTAGCTCTTCCTTGCGCTCGGCGATGCTCTTCGAACCGACCAGGGGGAAGCCCGCGTCGGTGGGCACCTCGGGCAGCTCGATGGCCAGATCGTCGAGTTCGGTGGACTCCGGCTCGGGCACGTCGGGTTCGTCGTCGAACATGGTGAGCCCGGCCTCGGTGAACGCGTGCACGCTCATCCCCGTGGCCACCGACGAGAGCACGCTGAACAGCGAGAGCTGTTCGGGCATGAGGTCGAGCTCGCGCTTGGCCTCGGCCTCGAGCTGCTCGGGGGTGAACTCGTCGTCGTGATCCTTGGGCGGCGTGAGCACGTGCCGGCGCGCCTCGGCGATCTGGAACGCGTGCGTGCGCAGCCGCGGGTCGTCGGGCAGGTACACGTACGCCTTCTGGCTGGGCAGGCCTCTGGTCCAGCGCACGAATCGACCGACTGCCTGGCGGAAGAACAGCTCGGTGACCACCGTGCTGGCGTACACGCCCACTCGCAGGCGGGGGATGTCGACGCCTTCGCTCACCATGCGGACCGCGACCAGCCACGGGCGGGTGCTGCCGCTGAACGCGGCGATCTTCTTGCTGGCGTCGGGATCGTCGCTCACCACCACTTCGGCTTCCACCTTGTAGCGAGTGCGGATGAGGCGGGCGATGTCGCGAGCGTGCTCCTGGTCGGCGGCAATGGCCAGGCCGCCCGCGTCGGGGTGCGTGCGGCGGATGAACATCAACCGCTCGTGCGCCTGGTCGATGACGGCCGCCAACCAGTCGCCCTCCAGGCTGAGCGCGGCGCGCAACCGGTGCGAGGCCCCGGCGCGGTCGAGCTCGTCGTGGAAGTTGGCGCTGAGGATGCTGCCGTCGGGCGCGCTCCACTCCATCATCCCGTCGAAGCGGGGGAAGTAGACCGGCCGCACCACGCCGCCGTCGCGCAGGGCATCGGCGTAGCCGTAGGTGAAGTCGGGTTGGGCTTCGCCGCCCACGCCCGTCTCCTCGTAGCGCACGAACGGGATGCTGTTGGTGTCGCTGCGGAAGGGTGTGCCGCTGAGGCTGAGCCGGCGGTTGGCCAGTTCGAACGCGGTGCGGACGCCGTCGCCCCACGCGCGCTCGTCGCCCGCGTGGTGCACCTCGTCGAGCACCACGAACGCGTCGTTGGCCAGCCCGCGCAGCTTCTTCGACGTGTCGGCCGTGGCCACCTGTTGGTAGGTCGTGACGATGCCGTGCACGTCCTTGGCGACGCCGTCGGCAGGCGACCAGTTGTGGTCGACGTGCAGCCCCATGCGATGTGCGCTGAGCGCCCACTGGGTCTTCAAATGTGTGGTGGGGGCCACGATGATGAGCCGGCGCCGCTCGTTCGCCAGCGCCCACCTGGCGCAGGCCAGGGCGAAGGTGGTCTTCCCGGCGCCGGGTGTGGCCACCGCGAGGAAGTCCGGGTTCTCGCTGGCGGCGAACTTGTCGAATGCTTCGCGCTGCCAGGGACGGAGTTGCACACGGTCGGACATGGGAACCATGGAGTCTGGCCGCGCACAAGCGAACTTTCGCGAACCTCGCCCGAATCGGTGTGGAGCGGCTCAGACGATGCAGAGATTCAGTGCCGCGACCTGCAGGTTCGCGGCCGCGGTGGTGAGCTCACCCACCGTGGGTTCCACCAGCGGCGGCTGATGAGGACGTGCGCCGTGCGCCCGGAACCCGATGACCTTCACCCGCATCGCAGGGTCGACGGAGGCGAGCCACTCGCCGGTTCGGCGCAGCAATGAAGCGCTGTCGTTCACCCCGTGAAGGATGAGCAGTCGCACCTCGTCGAGCACTCCCCAGCCGGCGAGCATCTCGATGGAGTGCAGTACGTCGGCGTTCGACTGGCCGGTCATCGACCGATGGATCTCGTCGTCGAAGCACTTCAGGTCGATCATCGCCCCGTCCATGACGGGCCGTAGTCGTTGCCACCCGGCGTCGTCGAGTGAGCCGTTGGAGTCGACGAAGCACGTGAGCCGCGACAGCTGTGGGTCGGCCTTCACCGCGGTGAACAGGGCCTCCACGAAGTCGAGTTGCAGCGTGGCCTCCCCGCCGGAGACGGTGATGCCACCGAGGAACGGTTCGGCGGGACGGATGCGTTCGAGGATCTCGGCGACGCTGGTGCGGAAGTGGTCGCCCTGCGCGAGTGGGATGGTCTGCGGGTTGTGGCAGGCAACGCAGTCGAAGTTGCAGCCCTGCAGGAACACGACGAACCGGTTGCCGGGTCCGTCGACGTTGCTGAAGGTGATGGTGTCGGCGACGAAGCCGGTCACCGACTCGGGATGCGGGCGCGGGTCAGCGTGGGTCGCGCTCATGGCACCCGATGCGCTTCACGGCTCGTTGCGTGAGGTGGAAGTTGTGCTCGGCGCCGGCCGCGAGGTGATCGCTGCTGTGGCGGGCCGAGCCGGTGGCGGCGATGGAGGCCAGGTCGCTCTTGCGCACCAGGTACCCGGTGATGCGGACGAACTCGTTCGAATCGAGATTGAAGGTGAAGTCGCGCATGCCCTGTCGGAACGCGCCGCGGATGATGTCGACCATCGCCTGCGGGTTGCGGACCGCGGTCTCGTCGACGTGGAAGATGTCGCTGACGCCCGAGGCGAACAGCTGATGGTGCGGCGCGCAGGTGGTGAGATGCGCGAGCAGGTCGGGCTCGTCGCCCACGGGGATTCGAGTACCGGCGGTGACATCGTGGTCGAGATCGATGCCGCTCTGGCTGTGCAGGTAGGCGAACCCGCCGCCGCCGTCGCAGTAGGGCAGCGGCCGTACCGACACCAGGTCGGCCACATGTTCCACCAGGCGTACGGCAAAGGCGTTGGTGATGTCGTCGTGCCCATAGCGGCCGTCGTGCCCGTCGTGTTGCATGAGCAGGTTCACGCATTCGGCGAGCCCGAAGATGCCGAACATCGCCGAGAAGCGGTGGATGTCGATGAGCCCTTCCTGGGCGAGCCAGTGGGTGTCGTAGAAGTGTTGGCCCTCCACCAACGAGCGAACGCGGGCCTCGGCCAGTTCGGCGGTGAGTTCCACGAACCGGGGGAGTGTGCTCGTGAGGAACTCGTCGGCCGTGCCGTCGTGACGCAGTGCGGCCTCCTTCAGGTTCAGCCGCACGAGCGTGTGTGCGCCGCCTCCGATCTTCAGCGAGTTGTAGCAACTGACCGCGGCGTAGTGCTCACCGTGGTCGCCCACCATCATCGGGTGGTTCACGAAGTGCGGCTTGCCGGTCTCGAAGACGGTACGGACGCCGTCCTCCACCAGATCGTCGGGGGTGACGACCGGGTCGACCTTGAGCGTGATGTTGGGCACGCTCTGGCGCAGGCTGCGCTCAACGCGGAACACGCTGCGGGTGATGCGGCTGTCGTGCGGGCCGAGGTCGAGGTGCACGAACGCGTCGGGGAACATGCGGTCGATGCTGATCCAGAACCGGCGCAGGCGCGTGTCGAGGTCGTCGTCGGTGATCTCGTCGGTGACGAACGGCTCGAGCACCTTGTCGAGGTCGCCGAGGTACACGGGGTAGGTGGTGACGCTGGGGACGTTGGCGTACATGACCAACAGGAACGCGAGCGCGTCGTCGAGGTTCGTGGGTGCAGGCATCTCCAAGTACGTGAGACCGCGGCGGATCGCCTTCTCGTAGTCGGGGAGGATGTAGCGCGCCGTGAACGGCGCGTGGCCTTCGTACATGTCGCAGATGACCCGCTTCTCCAGGGCCTCCTGACACGCCGGCGACAGCTCGGGGTAGGGCAGCGCCTCGGTGGCCAGCGCAGCCAGTCGGCGCAGCTTCTGGTCGTAGCTCAGCGCGGGGTCCTGCACCAGGGTTCGGGCGCGCTCTTGAAGTTCGTGCATCTCCACGCCCTCAGTGTGCACGCGTCGCCGCGCCCCAGGTCAGGGCCGAAATACCCCTGTCGCCGTTCGATCGCTGGCTTTGGTCGGGCGCGATTCCACTCAGGGCTGAGCGGTCCCGCGCCCACGGGCGCGAGACCACTCATGGACGAGCGGTCTCGCGCCCGCGAAACCGGTCGCTCAGGTCAGTGATGGCGGGTGGTTCGGACCCAGTCGATGCAGGGCAGCGACGATGCTCGATCGGGTGGCCGGAGCGGTCGCGGCCTCGATCGCTTCGCGTTCGGACATCCCTGCACTGTACGCGGGCCCGCCCGCACCTCCGTCCCCACGTTCCGTGGTCCTAGGACCAACATTTTGACGAAATTTGGACGTCCGCTGGACGAACGAGGGGAGAACATCTCACACTCCGTGAATGGGCATCTCGAGGCGGCAGTTGTTGGGGGCGGGGGTCATCGTTGGGGCGGGACTGGTGGGAGCAGCCGCGTTGCCGGCCCGCGCCCACTCCGGGACACCCCGACGCATGCCCACGAGCCGCCTCCCGAAGCCGTACTCGGTGCCGTTCGCCCGGCCGCCGCTCGCCGTTCCGTTGCGGACCGATGCCTCCACCGATTACCACCGCATCGTGATGGCGCCGATCCGCGCCGAGATCATCCCGGGGTTCTCGACCACGCTGTGGGCGTACAACGGCTCGGTGCCCGGTCCCACGCTCAGGGTCGCTCGCGGCCGTCGAGTGGTGGCCAGGTTCGTCAACGAGCTGCCGTTCCTGCACCCCGTGCTGGGGTACGAGGCCTACACCTCGATCCATCTGCACGGCGGCGCGTCGAAGCCGCAGTACGACGGCTACGCGAGCGACATCATCCATCCTGGTCAGTACAAGGACTACGTCTGGGAGAACCACGAGTGCGCACGCCCGATGTGGTTCCACGACCATGCGGTGCACCACACGTGGTCGAACGTCCACATGGGTCTCGCCGCGCAGTACTGGATCGACGACCCGGCCGACGACGTGTTCGGGTTGCCTCGCGGCGACTACGAGGTACCGCTCCACTTCAGCGATGCGCTGTTCCAGGCCGATGGTGAACTGGCGCTGCACCTCGACGACCTGAAGGGTCTGTGGGGTGACGTGATGCTCGTCAACGGGCGCCCGTGGCCGAGGATGACCGTGCACCGGCGGAAGTACCGTTTCCGGATGGTGAACGGCTGCGTGTCCCGCACGCTGTTCTGGCGGCTGAGCACGGGCGACCCGGTCGTCGTCGTCGCCACCGACGCCGGCCTCGTTCCGCAGCCGATCTCGGTGACGAAGGTGCGTCACGTCAACGGTGAGCGGTTCGACGTGGTGATCGACTTCGCGAAGTACCCACCCGGCACGCGGGTCGAATTGCGCAACGACAGCCTTCCGTACAACGAGGACTTCCCGAACACCGATCGCATCATGGCCTTCGATGTGGTCGACGAGCCGTTCGACCCTGCGAACAACGACGTGCCGGCCCTGTTGGCCCCCGACAACCCGGTGATGACGAGGCCGGCGTCCGACTCGCGGAGAGTGCGGAACCTGCGGACGAAGCGACAGGGCGGCGAGTGGACCATCAACGGGCACACGTGGCACGACGTGATCGACAGTCGGTTCCGGCTGGTCGAGGCCTCGCCGCTGCTCGGGACGACCGAGGTGTGGGAGTACCAGAACAACTCAGGTGGATGGAGTCACCCGATGCACACGCACGGAGTCGATGCTCGGCTGCTCAGCCGCAACGGCAGGGCGCCGTATCCGTACGAGGTGGGTCCGAAGGACACGTTCCACGTCGGCGAGAACGAGAAGCTCCGCATCCTGGTGTGCTTCGACCTGCCGGGCAAGTACATGATCCATTGCCACAACGGCGTCCACGAGGACCACGACATGATGTCGCAGTACCAGACGGTCGACCCCGCAGGACCGGCACCCGACCCGTTCAGCGCCCCCGCCCTGCCGTTGCCCGATCCGCCGCTGTGACCAGCGACCGTACGTCACACCCCTGGCGTAGCCTTCGGGCATGGCCGACCATCAGGTGCTGCACGGGTTCTCGCCCGCGGTGCGCGAGTGGTTCGGCGCGTCCTTCCCCGAGCCCACGCCGCCCCAGGTGCAGGGGTGGCCGGCCATCCGCAGCGGGCAGCACACACTGGTGTGCGCGCCCACTGGCAGCGGCAAGACCCTCACCGCGTTCCTGAGCTCCATCGACCGATTGGTCACGCCGGTGGAGGGCGAGCCGATCGATCCGAAGGCGCGCACCCGGGTGCTCTACATCTCGCCGCTGAGAGCGCTGGCGTTCGACGTCGAGAAGAACCTGCGCTCGCCGCTCATGGGCATCCGCCTGGCCGCCGAGCGGTTGGATGTGCCGTTCGTGGAACCCACGGTGGCCATGCGCACCGGCGACACCAGCCCGCGCGACCGCCAGGCGCTGCAGCGCCGCCCGGTCGACCTGCTCATCACCACTCCCGAGAGCCTGTACCTCATGCTCACCAGTGAGGTGCGCAGCACCCTGGTCAACGTCGACACGGTCATCATCGACGAGATCCACGCCATGGCAACCACCAAGCGCGGCGCCCACCTGATGCTCAGCCTCGAGCGGCTCGAACAGGTCACGAAGCGGCCGCCGCAGCGCATCGGCCTCAGCGCCACGCAGCGTCCGCTGGAGGAGATCGCCCACTTCCTGGGCGGCCACGGCGCCGACGGTCGGCGCCGACCGGTGGCCATCATCGATGCCGGCATCCGCAAGCCGCTCGACGTGGAAGTCGTGGTGCCTGTCGACGACATGGGTGCCATGGGGCAGGTGGTCAGCGAGCTGCGCAGCGGCCCTGCCAGCGAAGCGTTGGCTGGGCAGCGCAACAGCATCTGGCCGAGCATCTACCCGCGCATCCTGCAACAGGTGCTCGCGCACCGAAGCACCATCATCTTCTGCAACGCCCGTCGTCAGGCCGAGCGGCTGGCCGCCCGCCTCAACGAGCTCGCCGCCGACAACGGAGTGGAAGGTGAGCTGGTGAAGGCACACCACGGCTCACTGGCGAGAGAGCAACGAGTGGTCATCGAGGACGAACTGAAGCGCGGCGAGCTGCGCGCCATCGTCGCCACCAGCAGCCTGGAGCTGGGCATCGACATGGGGGCGGTCGATCTGGTCATCCAGGTCGAGTCGCCCGGCGCGGTGTCGCGTGGGTTGCAGCGCATCGGGCGCGCCGGCCACAGCGTGGGCGAGCCCAGCAAGGGCACGCTCTACCCCAAGCACCGCGGCGACCTTTTGGAGGCCGCGGTCGTCACCCGGCGCATGCGCGAAGGACTCATCGAGACGTCGCGGTTCCTGCGCAACCCGCTCGACGTGTTGGCGCAGCAGATCGTCGCCCACGTGAGCATGCACCCCGACTGCACGGTCGACCAGGTGGCCGCGATGGTGCGCGGCGCGGCTTGCTTCGCCGAGCTCAGTGACGACCTCTTCCGCAACGTGCTCGATCTGTTGAGCGGTCGGTACCCGAGCGACGACTTCAACGAACTCCGCCCGCGCATCGTGTGGGACCGGGTGAACGGCACCCTGCGTGCCCGCGACGGCTCGAAGCGGTTGGCCATCATGAGCGGCGGCACCATCCCCGATCGTGGCCTGTTCGGCGTGTTCCTGCCCGATGGCACTCGCGTCGGCGAACTCGACGAGGAGATGGTCTACGAGAGCCGAGCCGGCGAGACCTTCCTGTTGGGTGCAAGCACCTGGCGCATCGAGGACATCACGTTCGAGCGGGTCATCGTCACGCCCGCGCCCGGGCAGCCGGGGAAGATGCCGTTCTGGCACGGCGACCGACCGGGCCGTCCGCTCGAACTCGGTCGTGCGCTGGGTGCGTTCCAGCGCGAGGTGCGCCAGATGCCGGTCGACACCGCGCTCGGCTCGCTCATCAACGACTACTCGCTCGACGCGCTCGCCGCCACCAACGTCATCACCTACCTCGACGAGCAGGCCGCGGCCACCGGTGTGGTGCCCGACGACCGCACCATCGTGGTCGAACGCTTCCGCGACGAGATCGGCGACTGGCGGGTGTGCATCCTCAGCCCGTTCGGCACACCGGTGCACGCGCCATGGGCCATGGCCATCCAACGACGGATGACCGAGCGGTTCGAGATCCCGGTGGAGATGATGTGGACCGACGACGGCATCGTGCTGCGCCTGCCCGAGGCCGCCGACGAACTGCCGCTCGACGACCTCATCATCTCGCCCGACGACATCGACGAACTGGTGATGGACGCGCTGCCGCAGACCTCGCTGTTCGCGGCCCGATTCCGTGAGTGCGCGGCACGTTCGCTGCTGTTGCCGCGCCGTCGGCCCGACCAGCGCACCCCGTTGTGGCAGCAACGCCAGCGTGCGGCCGACCTGCTGGCGGTGGCCTCGAAGTTCCCCACGTTCCCGGTGCTGTTGGAGACCTCTCGAGAGTGTCTGCAGGATGTGTTCGACCTGCCCGCGCTGCGCGAGGTGCTGACGCAGTTGCGAAATCGCACCGTGCGCGTCGTCACCGTCGACACGGTGAAGGCCTCACCGTTCGCCCAGAGCCTGCTGTTCAACTGGATCGCCGCGTACATGTACGAGGGCGACGCGCCACTGGCCGAGCGTCGGGCCGCCGCGTTGTCGCTGGATCGCGACCTGCTGCGCGACCTGCTCGGCGCTGAAGAACTGCGCGAGCTGCTCGACCCCGGCGCGCTCGCCGACATCGAGCTCGAACTGCAACTGCTGGCCGACGGCCGGCGCGCCCGTACGGCCGACGAGTTGCACGACGTGCTGCGCAAGGTGGGCGATCTCGACCCCGGCGAGGTGGACCTGCGTTGCGAGGGCACGGATGGCGCGGCCTGGCTGGCCGAGCTGGTGCACGACCGCCGGTCCATCGAGGTGGCGGTGGCGGGCGTCCGCCGGTTCATCGCCGCCGACGATGCGGCTCGCTATCGCGACGCACTCGGGTGCAACGTGCCGCTCGGCCTTCCCCGTGCCTTCACCGAGCCGGTGCCGCATCCACTCGAGTCACTGGTCGCCCGCTACGCGCGCACACACGGGCCGTTCCTCGTCGACGACCTGGCGGCCCGCTTCGGCATCTCCGCGGATCGCGCCACCGGTGCGCTGGTGGCGTTGGAGGCCGAGGACCGCGTGGTGCACGGCGAGTTCCGTCCCAACGGATCAGGTCGCGAGTGGTGCGACGGCGATGTGCTGCGACAGATCCGCCGGCGCTCACTCGCCGCGCTCCGCCGCGAGGTCGAGCCGGTGGAACCCGAGGCGTACGCACGGTTCGTGCAGGCCTGGCACGGCATCGGCAGCGACCGACGAGGCGTCGACGCGCTCATCGAGGCGCTGGGCCAGTTGCAGGGAGCGGCGGTCGTGGCCAGCTCGCTCGAGTCCGAGCTGCTGCCGGCTCGCCTGCGCGGGTACCGCTCGGCCGACCTCGACGAGTTGTGCACCTCCGGCGACCTGGTGTGGGTGGGGGCGGGCGCTCTCGGCGCCAGCGACGGACGCATCCGGTTGTTCTTCGCCGATCAACTGCCGTTGCTGGCCGGGGCGTGGGAACCCGTCGATCCTCCTCAGGGCGCAGTGCACGACCTGCTCCGCGCACATCTGGCCCAGCGAGGGGCGAGCTTCTGGAGCGCGCTGCGCGGCGCGGCCAACGACGCCACCGAGGCCGAGGTGCTGGCCGCGCTGTGGGATCTGGTGTGGTGCGGCGAGGTCACCAACGACTCGCTCGCCCCGTTGCGCACCATGCTGTCGTCGAAGGGTCTCGGCTCCAAGGGCGCCGTGGCGAAGCCGGGCGTGCGGGCGCGGCCGCGCCCTGGTCGCCTGAACCGCATCGGGCCGCCGATGGGCGCCGGCCGATGGAGTCTCGTGGCGCCACTGCTGGAACCCGTGCCGGCGCCCACGCTGGTGGCGCACACCACCGCGTTGCAGTTGCTCGAGCGATACGGCGTGGTCACCCGCGAGGCCGTGCTGGCCGAGAACGTGGTCGGCGGGTACGCCAGCGTCTACGGCGTGCTGAAGGTGCTCGAGGAACGGGGCAACGCCCGACGTGGCTACTTCGTGTCGGGCCTCGGTGCCGCGCAGTTCGGTCTGCCGGGCGCGGTCGACCGCCTGCGTTCGGCCCGAGAGGTGGCCGATCCGCTGCTCCACCCCGACACCGCTGCGCCGCCCGTGGTGCTCGCTGCCACCGACCCCGCACAGCCGTACGGTGCCGCGATCGGTTGGCCCGACTCGCCCGGTCGACCTGCCCGAGCCGCTGGTGCCTCGGTGGTGCTGCGCGACGGTGTGCCCATGGTGTGGTTCGATCGACGGTCTCACCACCTGGTCACCTTCCCGTTGGCCGAGCGCGACACGGCCTGGGCCGAGGCGATGGCCGGGCTGGTGAAGGACGGTCGGGTGCGCACCGTGGAGGTGCGCAAGGTGAACGGTGAAGCCATCACCCCGCAGTCGACGTGGTCCGCCGCGCTGCAACTCGCCGGTTTCGTCGAGGGCTACCGCGGCTGGGTGATGCGCGCGTGACCCCCGCCGAGCAGTTCGAGTTGCTGTCGGCCCGGTCGCAGGTGGTGCGGCTGCGCGCGGCCGCGTTCGAGGCCCTGACCGCCTATCCGCTGGAGGTGGCACGCCTTCGCCTGGTGTACCACGGCTACAACACCACGTTCCGGGTCGACACCATCGATCAGCGCACGTTCGCACTGCGGATCAACGTCAACTCGCACAAGACCGCCTCCGAGCTGCGGGCCGAGATGGCCTGGATCGACGCGCTGTCGCGCGACACCGAGGTGTCGGTGCCGGTGCCGCAGCTCACGAGCGCCGGTGGCCTCACCACCGCAGTGTGGGTGCCCTCGCTCGGTCGACAGTTGCCGGCGGCACTGTTCGGATGGCTGTCGGGCCCGAACGTGGAGGAACGCGCCGCGCCGGTCCATCTTCGTGCGGCCGGTCAGGCCACGGCCCGGATGCACACCCATGCCGAACAGTGGTCGCTGCCGCCCGACGCGTCATTGCCGGCCAGCGACGAACTGTTCATGCACGGAAGTCAGTACCTGCAGGTCGATCATCCGCTGCTCACACCGGAGCGACGCGAGGTACTGGAGCACGTGATTCCTCAGGTGCAGCAGCACTTCGCTGCGGTGTTCGGGTCGGCCACTCCACACGTGCTGCACGCCGATCTCCACCTCGCGAACATGAAGTGGTACCGCGGCCGGCTGTCGGTGTTCGACTTCGACGACTGCGTCATCGGTGTGCCGGCGCACGATCTGGGCGTCTCCACCTACTACCTCCGCCCTCGCCGGGAGCTCGTCGACGCGCTCTTCGAGGGCTATGCCAGCCTGCGCCCGCTGCCCGCCGTGTCGCACGATCGGTTCGAGGCGCTCCTGGTCGGTCGCAACGTGCTGTTGCTGAACGAACTGCTCGGCACGTCGAGCGCCGACTTCCGCGACATGCTGCCCACCTACGCCGCGAACACGTTCGTCAAGCTCCGCCACTACCTCGACCACGGCGAGTTCCGCCACGACCTTCCCGGTGTGGTGCCGCTGTTCTGACCTTCAGCCCAGCGTGTGTCCTGGCGTGGGCGTGTCAGCCGTTGCGGTGCACGGCGCGCAGGCCGGCCCAGGCGAGGTCGGCGATCTGCTGGCCGAGCACCTCGGGGTCGAATCGTTCGCCCCGCTCCACGAGGTGACGGCTGACGCCTTCGGCCAAACCCACCAGCCCGTGGGCCAGCATCTCCTGGTGTTCGCCTTCGATGTCGGCGGCGATGAGCGGTGCGATGGCGTTGGCCGCCTCGGCCGTGATGCGGCGGATGGCGATGGTGCTCTCTTCGTCGCGGTTGGCTCGCGAGCCGAACAGCAGCAGGAACGCATCGTGGTCGTCGGCCACCCAACGGAAGTAGGCCTTGAAGCCGCGCTCGGTCTGCTCCTTGCCGGAGGTGGCGTCGGTGACGGCCTTGCGCACCGCGTTGCGCAGGCGGGTGCCGGCCTCTTCGAGCAGGGCCATGTAGAGATCTTGCTTGCTGTCGAAGTGCTGGTAGAGCACGGGCTTGGTGACGCCGGCGGCCTCGGCCACGTCGTTCATCGAGGTGGAGTGGAAGCCGCGATGGGCGAACACCTGCACCGACACGTCGAGGATCTGTTCGCGTCGGGCTGGGGCGGGAAGGCGCATGCTCATAAGGGTTACCAGAGAGTAACAACTCGGTGGCAGTGATGAAACCTGGTCAGAGACCCCGCTCGCGGTCGTCGCGCTCGGCGGCCTTCACCGCGTAGCCGAGCACGATGGCCGGCGCCAGGAGGACGGACCCGATGATGATGCAGCCGATGACGATGGCCGACACCGCGCCGTTGAAGCTGATCGCGAAGCCGATGACGAAGGTGGCGATGGCCACCGCGAAGAACAGGTAGCCGATGCGATTGGCGAGCAGCGTGTACTTGGCCACCTTCGCGCGCTTGGCGCGCACCGGGTCGACGCGTGGGGTGGGGGTGGGGGTGTCGGTCATGCTCGATCGCTCGGGTCAGATGCTCGGGGGCAGCAGGCGGTTGACGTTCTCGAAGAAGAAGTAGAGCACGACCACGAAGGGGATGGCCCCGACCAGGACGCTCACCCACAGCCGGTTGGCGCGCTTGCCGATGTACCAGGCGAACATGACCACGCCGAGCATCGCGAGTCCCCATAGCAGCACTTGGGGAATGGCGCCCGCGTCGTCGAACCAGCCCTGGGCGAATGCGTCGGTGTCGGGAGCGGCCTCATCGATGGTGACGGCGCCGGCGACCGTGGTCGTGGTGGCGCCGGTCGTGGCGCCGGTCGTGTCGCCGGTCGTGTCGGGCACGCTCTCGTCGGGCAGGGTCTCGGTGGGGAGCACGGTCGGCACGGTGTCGTCGGTCGCCGTGCTGCTCGCCGGTCGGTACACCTGCGCACTCTGCTCGGGCACCAGCGTGGCCACGATGATGAGGCGGTCGCGAGCGGTGTACGCCGGGGTGCAGGTGGCGAGGGTGAGCGTGGCCACGTTGGGGTCGATGGTGGGGATGACGGCCGCGTACTCCGACGGCTTGACCACCGTCGAGCCGGTGACCTGGTACGTGTACGCCCCGGCCAGGGTGTCGACCTCGATGAGATCGCCCACCTTCACCTTGTCGAGATCGAAGAACGGTGCGCCGTAGGTGGTGCGGTGGCCGGCGATGGCGGCGTTGCCCAGTTGACCGGGCAGCGGCGTCTCGGGGAAGTGGCCCGGTCCCTCCTTCAGATCCTGCACGCCGACACCCTCGATGACGGTCCAGTCGAGTCCGATGGACGGGATCTTCAACTGGGCGACGGGCGACCCTTCGGTGAGCGGCCCGGCGGGTGCCACCGGAATCGTGGTCGTGGCCGACTCGGGCACGGTGTCGGGCACCGTGTCAGGCACGGTGTCGGCCACCGTCGTCGATGTGGTCGTCGACGTGGTGGTGCTCTCGAGCAACTCCTGGAACTGGTTCTCCAGATCGTTCTGCGCCTGTGCCGTCTGGATGCCTGTGCCCCACAGCTGGTAGGCGACGAACGCGAACATCAGGATGCCCAGGGTGATGAACACCTTGCCCACGAGCCCGACGGTCCACCGCCAGTCGTGGGGCGGTGCGGGCCGCTCGAAATAGGGCACTCGCTGCCGGCCGCTGTCCACGGCCATTCACGCTACCGGCGTGACCTGCAGGGGCGGCTTCACCACCTCCTCGTGCCCGGCCCGCCCTTGAACGGGCCCACGACGGCCGACGTGATCCATCCGCCGTAGAAGTTGCCGGGGTTGGGCTGCACCTGCTCGTCGTCCACCCAGCATTCGTCCATCAGCTGTGCGTAGAACGCCAGATGGCCGCCGTGCACGATGCGCACTCGGCCGGGGAACGGCACCACCGCCGGTGGCCGCGGGTAGTCCCACACACTCTCCTGCCCGGCTCCGGGCTCGATCCGCTGAGGTCGCATGCCGGTGATTGTCCCACCCGTTGGGCGCTCGCTCCACCCGGGCACTAGCGTCGCTGGACGTGATGGAACCCGTCGTCCACCTCGCCGACGTGGTCGCGGTGCTGGGCGGGTTCCCTGTGCTCGCGGGTGCCGACCTCACCGTGCAACGGGGCGAGATCCTGCTGCTGCGGGGGCCGAACGGTGCCGGCAAGACCTCGTTGCTGCGCCTGTGCGCCGGGCTGCTGCCCGTCGAGCGGGGTTCCGCGACGGTGCTCGGCTGCGACCTCGCGGTCGATCGAACCGTCGTGAGAAGCCGGGTGGGTCTCCTCGGCCACGCCAACGGGCTGTACGCCGACCTCACCGTGGCCGACAACGTCGCCTTCTGGGGTGCCACCGTCGGCGCCACCAAGGACGAAGTGGCCGGTTCGCTGGCCCGGATGGGCCTTGACGGCCGGTTGGCCGACGTGCACGTCGGCCGGCTCAGCGCCGGTCAGCGGCGTCGCACGGCCCTCGCCTGTCTGGTGGCTCGGCGTGCCGAGCTGTGGCTGCTCGACGAACCCCACGCCGGCCTCGACGCTGCCGGCCGCGACGAACTCGACGCCACCCTGCGCGAGGCGGCGGCCTCGGGTGCGACCGTGATGGTGGCCAGCCACGAGCTGGAACGAGCCGGTGCCCTGGCCACTCGCGTGGTCGAAGTGGTGGGCGGCCAGGTGCGTCAGGCGGGCACACCGTGAGCACCTGGCGCATCGCCCGGCTCATCGCGGCGAAGGACCTGCGCATCGAGTGGCGCAGCCGTGTGGTCACCAATCAGGTGCTGCCCTTCGCCGCATTGGTGATGGTGCTGTTCGCGTTCGCGCTCGACAACGACAACGTGCTCACCCGCGTCGCCCCTGGCCTGGTGTGGCTGGCCACGATGTTCAGCATGCTCGTGCTCGTCCAGCGGGCCTTCGCGGTGGAGACCGCCGACGGCGCGCTCGACGCGTTGCAGGTGGCTGGTGTGCGGCCCGGTGGCATCTTCCTGGGGAAGTCACTGGCGCTGGCCGCGCAGCTGGCGGTGCTGGAGACGGTGCTGCTCATCGCGGCCGTCGTGCTGTATCAGGCCGAGCTCCAGGCGAGCGGTGCGGTGTTGTTGGTCACGACCTTCGCGGCCGCGACCACCGGACTGGCCTTCGTCGGTACGCTCTACGGCGGTCTCGCTGCCGGGGCCAAAGGGCGCGAAACCTTGTTGCCGCTCCTGATGCTCCCGGTGGTGGCACCCGTGCTCATCGGTGCAACCCGGGCGACGGAAGCGGCGTTCGGAACCAATGGGGCGTCGTCGAGTGAAGGCTGGCCGTGGATCGGTCTGCTCATCTTGTTCGCCGTCCTCTTCGGTGCCGGTGGCACGCTCGCCTTCGGGTCGCTCATCGACGAATAGACGAGACAGAAACGACACATGACCCCGACCGACACCCCCACCTCCGACACCTCACCCATCGACCCGGCCGCCGCTGTCCGGCGACCCACGGGCACGGCGTTCACGCGTGCGCTCGGCGTCGCCTCGCTCGTCGGCATCGTGTGGCTGGTGCTGTTCGGCCTGTTCCTGTCGCCCAACGACGCCAGCCAGAAGGCCGGCGTGCGCATCCTCTACATCCACGTGCCCTCGGCGTGGCTGGCCTACCTGGCGTTCATCGTCACCGGCGTCTCCAGCGCGGCGTACCTCTTCAAGCGCACCCGCAGCCTCACCTGGGACCGCATCGCCGGTGCCAGCGCCGAGGTGGGCGTGCTGTTCATGGGCGTCGCGCTCATCACCGGCAGCCTGTGGGGGCGCATCTCGTGGGGCATCTTCTGGACCTGGGACAGCCGCCTCACCACGACGGCGTTCCTGTTCGTCACCTACATCGGCTACCTGGCGGTGCGCGGCCTGGGTGGCTCGCACCAGCAGCGAGCACGCCGCAGCGCCATCATCGCCCTGCTGGCGGTGCTGGAGGTGCCGCTGGTGCACTTCAGCGTGAAGTGGTGGCGGCCGCTGCACCAGCAGGAGAGTGTGGCCGAGGGCAAGCTCTCCGGGTTGATGTTGTTCAGCCTGTTCGTCGGCATCGTCTCGTTCACGCTCCTCTACGTGTGGCTGGTGCTGCACCGCCAGCGCGTGCTGGCCATGGAGGACTCACTCGACGACCAAGGGCTCGACCAGGCACTCGCCGAACGTCGAGCAGAAGGAGCGCAGGTCTGATGATCGCGGTCATGAGCACGAGCGACCAGTTGCCGTACGTCGTCGCCAGCTACGTCGTCACCCTCGGTGCCATCGGCGCGTACGCCTGGCGCATGCTGGCCCGAGCCCGCAAGATCGCGGCGAAGGTGCCGCCGAAGGATCGCCCGTGGACCTGAGCCCCCGCGAGGTCGTGCCCACCGCACAGGCCAAGCCGCGCAAGCGCCCGTGGGCGGCCATCGCGGTGCTCGCCGTGGTGCTCATCGGTGGCAGCGTGCTGGTGGTGAAGTTCCTCACCAATGCGGTCGACTACTACTGCAACGTCGACGAAGTGGGCGTGAAGGACGGGTGCGACGTGGGTCGCAACATCCGCATCCAAGGTGTCGTGCAGAAGGACACCTACGCGAAGGGCGACTCCGGTGGCGCCAACTTCGTCATCGCCTACAACGGTGTCTCCATGCCGGTGTCGGTGGGCAGCGAGCCCAGTGGCATCTTCCAGGAGTGCATCCCCGTGGTCGTGCGCGGCAAGGTGGCCGGCTCCGGCGACGACCTCGTGTTCGAGGGCGATGAGGTCATCGTGAAGCACGACAACGAGTACGACGCCGAGAACCAGGACCGACTGGCTCAGTCGAACGCGGAGGCAAGCGAGTGCTCGCAGAAGGGGTGAACGGCCTCTTCGGCCACACCGCGCTCATCATCGGGCTCGCTGCGTCGGTGTTCGGCGCCGGTGCACTGGCCACGGCCACGCTGCTGAAGGACCAGCGCCTCGTGCGCACCGTGCAGGCCTATGTGATGGTGGCGCTCATCGGTGCCGTGCTCGCCGTGGTGGTCATGCAGCGAGCGCTCATCACACGCGACTGGAGCATCGCCTACGTGCAGAAGGTGGGCTCGTACGACACGCCCCCGCTGTTCAACTTCACCGCCCTGTGGAGCGCCCTGGAGGGCAGCATCCTGCTCTGGCTGCTGCTGCTGGCCATCTACACCTTCATCGTCGCCCGCCGCTACCGCGACCGCATGTCCGACCCGCTGGTGGCGTGGGCGTTGGTCACGATGCTGGTGGTCAGCGCCTTCTTCTTCTTCCTCGCGCTCGGCCCCACCGACGCGTTCCAGGCCGGCGGTGTGCCCAACTTCGACCAGTGCTGCAAGGGTCCCAACCCGCTGCTGCAGAATCACGTGCTGGTGCTGTTCCACCCGCCGATCCTCTATCTCGGCTACGTCGGATTCACCGTGCCGTTCGCGTTCGCCATCGGTGCCCTGATCACCGGCCGCGTCGGCGAGGGCTGGCTGATGGAGACCCGTCGCTGGGCGCTGTTCGCGTGGGGCTTCCTCACGCTCGGCATCATCCTCGGCAGCTGGTGGAGCTACGAGGTGCTCGGGTGGGGTGGCGTGTGGGCGTGGGACCCGGTCGAGAACGCCAGCTTCCTGCCGTGGCTCACGGGTACCGCGTACATCCACAGCGTGCTGGTGCAGGAGCGGCGCGGCATGCTGCGCGTGTGGAACCTGAGCCTGCTGGTGGCCACGTTCTCGCTCACCATCCTGGGCACGTTCCTCACCCGCAGCGGTGTGGTCAACAGCGTGCACGCGTTCAGCGACGGCACCATCGGTCCGTACCTGCTGGGCTTCTTCGGCGTCATCGTCGTCGTGTCGCTCGGGCTCATCGCCTGGCGTGGCGACCGGCTGCGGTCACCGGGTGCCATCGACTCGCCCATCTCGCGCGAGGGAGCGTTCCTGGCCAACAACGTGGTGTTCTCGCTGTTCGCGTTCATCATCCTCTTGGGCACGGTGTTCCCGCTCATCGTCGAGGCCAAGGAGGACCGCCAGATCGCGGTCGGCTCGCCCTTCTTCGACACGCTGGGCCAGCCCATCGGCATCGTCCTCCTGTTCCTGATGGCCATCGCCCCGGTGCTGCCGTGGCGCAAGGCCGGCATGGAGCTGCTCCGCGACCGGTTGTTCTGGCCCGCGTGGTGCAGCGCTGCCGCGTTGGCCATCGCGGTGATCTTCGGTGCCACCGACTTCGCCCCGCTGCTGGCGTTCACGCTCGCCGGGTTCGCCGGTGGTTCCGCGATGCGGCAACTCGTGTTGGCCACCCGACGCCAGGGCTACCGCGGGCTGTTGGGTCGTGCCAACGGCGGGATGGTGGTGCACATCGGCATCATCCTCATCGCTGTCGGCTTGGCCGCCTCGAACAGCTACACCCGCGCCGGTGAGTTCACGATGGTGAAGGGCGACACGGTGCAGTTCGCCGGGCACCAGTTCGAACTGGTCGACGTGGTCGAATTCGAGAACCCCACGTCGGTGGGCATCAAGGCGCTCGTGTCCATCGACGGTGGCCAGCCGTACGCGCCGGCCATCAGCAAGTTCACGGCGCAGGGTATGGACGTGTCGACGCCGAGCGTGAAGACCGGCCTGTTCAAGGACATCTACCTCACGCTCGGCAACGGGTCGAAGCCCAGTACCGGCACCGCCAAGTTGAAGATCTTCATCAAGCCGATGATCGTCTGGCTGTGGGTGGGTGGCCTGCTGTGCGCGGCCGGCACCATCCTGGCCGCGTTCCCGGGCAAGCACCGTCGCCGGCCCACCGACCCCGTCTCCGCGCCCGTGCCGTTGGACGAGGTGGCCGATGTCTGACGCACCGGTCACCGAAGCCCCCGCCGAGCAACCGGCGAAGCCGCGTCGACTCGCACCCGTCATCTCGTTGGTCGTCGCCGCCGTGTTGGGCGCATTGTTCTGGGTGCTCGCCAGCAGCGCCTCGGGTCCCACCGACGAATCGGGCGTCATCGAGAGCCCGTTGCTCGGTCGCCCTGCACCGGCCCTGCGCAGCACCACGCTCGACGAGGAGCCCTTCGACCTCGCCCGGCGCAAGGGCAGCTGGGTGGTGCTCAACTTCTTCAACTCCACGTGCGCACCCTGCCGCGCCGAGCACCCCGCGCTGGTGGAGTTCACCGAGCAGCAGGCGTCGTTCGGCGACGAGGGTGCCGAGCTGTACACCGTGCTCCAGTATCTCGACGACGTGAACAACGTGAAGGCGTTCTTCCTGAATCGAGGCGGCGACTGGCCCATCGTGCGCGACGACGACGGCACCATCAACGTCGCGTTCGGCGTGGCGCAGGTGCCCGAGACGTTCATCATCAACCCGAACGGTGAGGTGGTGGTCCGCTGGGCCGGCCAGATCGATGCCAACACGCTCTCGCAGTTGGTGCAGCAGCAGCGCGACCTGTTCGGAGCCACATGAGTCGTACGTCGTCGTTGAAGCGATGGCCGGGATGGGTGCTGCTGCTCTTCGTGGTGGTCGGGTTCCTGGTCTATGGCAGCACCCGCGATGCCGGTGCGCGCACGCCCGAGGAACGGGTGGAGGAGATCGCCAAGCGTCTTGCCTGCCCGGTGTGCGACGGCGAGTCGGTCTACGAGTCGGCCAACCCGGCGTCGGCCGCCATCCGCCAGGAGATCAAGGCGCAGGTGTCCAGCGGTGTCGCCACCGACGACGACATCGTCGCCTACATCGTGCAGCAGTTCGGGGCGCAGACGCAGTTGGTGCCGAAGGCCTCCGGATTCGAATCGCTGGTGTGGGTACTGCCGGCGGTCGCGTTCGTCTGTGCCGGCGTGGGGCTGTTCTTCGCGTTCCGTCGTTGGCGCACCACCATCGACACCGTGCCCGACGACGCCGACCGCGCACTGGTCGACGCCGCGCTGGCCGAGCAGGACGAACCCGATGAACCCTGATCGCCTCGCCGAGCTCGAAGAGGAACGCGCGTTCCTGCTCACCAGCATCCGCGACATCGAGAAGGAGTTCGCAGCCGGCGATGTCGACGAGGACGACTATCGCACCCTGCGCGACGGCTATGTCGCGCGCGCCGCGGCGGTGCTGCGCGAGATCGACGACGGCAAGGCGGCGCTGCCGCCGAAGCCCGCGCGTCCGCTATGGCGGCGCATCGCGGTGCCCGTCGGCACGGTGGCGGTGGCGGTGGCGCTGGGCATCGCCGTCAGTCAGTACGCGGGCCAACGACTGCCGGGCCAGACCCTCACCGGTGGGCAACCGGCCGACAAGGTGAGTCAGCTGCTCGCCGAGGGCCGGTCGCTGCTGAACACCGACCCCACCGGCGCCGTGGCGGCGTATCAGGGTGTGCTGGAGCTCGAGCCCGACAACGTGGAGGCCCGCACGTACTCGGGCTGGCTGGTGGTGCTCACCGGGCAGCAGGCGGGCAATGACGAGCAGATCCAGCAGGGCATCGACCTGCTGAAGGACGCAGCGGCGCTCGACGCCACCTACGCGGATCCGCACTGCCTCCTGGCCGTGGCCACGGGTCGATTCCTCGAGACACCCGACGTGGAGACGGCGAGGGAACAGGGCCAGCTGTGCCTGGACGCGAACCCGCCGCGCGACATGGTGCCGATGATCCAGGGGTTGCTCGACTCGCTCACATGACGGTGTTCGGGTCGCAGTTCGACCCGCACACCACGACCACGACTCGCTCGCCGGTGTCGGGTGCGTACGCGCCGCTCTGCAAGGCCGCGAGGGCGGTGGCGCCCCCGGGTTCCACCACCAGCCGCAGCCGGTCCCACAGCAGACGCTGAGCGGCCCGGATGTCGTCGTCGCTCACGGTCACCGAGTGGGCCACGTGGTGCTGCACCACGCTCCAGGCGACCTCACCCAGCCGTCGCGCGCCCAGCGAGTCGCTGGCCACTCCTGCCACGCTGACGGGCACCGGCTCGCCCGCCATGCGGGCAGCGTGCAGGCACTGGCTGGTCTCGGGTTCCACGCTGACCACGCGCTTCCGGCTCTGGAACCACGCCGCCTGGCCCGCGGTGAACCCGCCGCCGCCGGAGGCCACCAGCACCGTGTCGAAGGCGTCGAACTGTTGCTCCAGCTCGCGTGCCATGGTGCCCTGGCCGGCCACCACATCGGGGTGTTCGAAGGGATGCACGGCGAGCGCGCCGGTGCGGGCCTGGTGCTCGGTGGCCGCCGCCTGGGCGTCGTCGTACAGGCCGTCGATGACGTGCACGGTGGCACCGAGCGCGGCGATGCGATCGCGCTTCATCGCCGGGCTGCTGGAGGGTACGAACACCTCGGCGTGGATGCCGAGCGCGCGGCCCACGAACGCGACCGCGGCGCCGTGGTTCCCGCCGCTCGCCGCCACGATGCCGGCCTCGGGGATCTGGTCGCGCGCAGCCAGCACGCGGTTGAACGCGCCCCGGGGCTTGAAGCTGCCGACGTGCTGCAGCAGTTCGAGCTTCAGTGTCAGCGGCATCGGCAGATCCAGTTCGCCGGCGGCGAGCTGCAGCACGGGCGTGACGCGCACGCGGCCGTGCAGACGGGAAGCGGCGCGCTCGATGTCGTCGGGGGTGATCATGGGTGCGTCCTCATTCGCCTGTCGTTCACTCGTTCGGGGGTGGCCACACCGCGGCCTCGGCGAACCTACCGTCGGGATCGCGGGTGATGACCCAGACACTGGCCTTGCGCCAATCGGGTTCGGTGACGATGTTGCATCCTCGCCGTTGGAGCGCGCCGATGGTCTCGGGGATGACATCGCCGTGGCTGCACAGCACCGATCCGTCCGGCAGTTCGCCCAGCAACGCCAGGGCGCCCTCGAAGCCGGTGTCCTCGCCGAGTCGCTCGTCGGCTCGGACGGCGCCGTCGATGTGCGCTGCCAACGGCTGCAGGGTCTCGATGCAGCGAAGGTAGGGACTGCTCACCAGCTCGCCGGATGCGAACGGCGCGAGCCGCGCGGCGAGGAGATCGGACTGGATGCGGCCCTTGTTCGACAAGGGCCGCAGACGGTCGTCGCCCTTCCACTCGCTACGACTTCCCGCCTTCGCATGACGAACGAGATAGAGCATGCTCCGGATCAGGCTTCGCGGGTGGACTGCATGTGCCGGGCGGCGAGCTGACGCACGAGCATGATGAACACCACGCCCAACGCGATCTGCAGGGCGCCGCTGGCGAGCACGACGCCGAACTTGTCGGTGAGGTTCTCGGCGACATCGGTGGAGTTGCTCTGGTTGAACCCGGCGATGCCGGCGCCGATACCGACGGCGAACCCGACGGCCACGGACACGAGCGTCAGGACCAGATGGGCCACAACGATGCCACCCAACGGGCGGCGCTTCCACACCGGGTCGCCGGGTGCCGTCTCGGGATCGCTGCCGATCCACAGCTCACGCCACATGAAGAAGTTCAGGATGCCGAGCGTGCATCCGCCGAGGATGTTGACCGCGATGGTGAGCCCCGGCTTGAAGGTTTGCGGTTGACGGCCGAGCACACCCATGTTCTTGGCCATGCGGAACGTCCAGAGGATGAGGACGACCAACTGGCCGACGCCCACCGCCGCGGCGAGCAGCGCGATGGCCAGATAGGTGCCGAGCTTGTCGTCGAACGTGCCCGAGTTGATGGACCCGTCGAGGAAGTCGGACGCCGAGCCCCGCAGGGTGAGTTGCACGAGCAGCGCGGCCGTCTGCACCACCAACGTGACGCCGAGCAGGATGACGAGCCACTTGGTGAGCGAACGGATCGGCTGGAAGCTCCCCTGGCCGAGTCCGAAGCCGCCGTAGGGCACGTACCCGGGCGGGGGCATGAGGTGGTCGGGCGGGGGCGGGGGAGGAGCCGGGAAGTCCGTCATGGCGGACACCTTACGCGTGGCGCGATCTCCGACGTGGGTGCACACTGTGCGGATGGGCTTCTTCGACCGCAATCGCAAGGAACTGGTGGAGAAGGGCTACGACCCTGATCGACTGCCGCCCGGGCAGTACCTCACCGAACGTTTCCCGGTGCTGCACGTGGGCGATGTGCCCGACTATGCGCCCGGCGAATGGGACCTCACGATCACCGGTCTGGTGGATCGGCCGTGCGTCGTGACGCTCGACGAGTTGAAGGCGATGCCGTCCGTGAACCTCACGTTCGACATCCACTGCGTCACGAAGTGGAGCAAGTTCGACACGACGTGGACGGGGGTGCGTGTGCGCGACCTGCTCGCACAGGCGGGCGTCCAGTCGACCGCCACACACGTCATCGAGCACGCCGAGTTCGGCTACACCACCAACCTGCCGCTCGCCGACATCACCACCGACGAGGCCATCGTCGCCTACGCCTACGAGGGCGAGGAGATCGAAGCCATCCACGGCGGCCCGGTGCGCATCGTGGTGCCCCACCTCTACTTCTGGAAGAGCGCGAAGTGGGTGCGCGCGCTGGAGTTGAGCGACCACGACAAGCCCGGCTTCTGGGAGCGCAACGGCTATCACCAGTACGGCGACCCCTTCAAGGAACAGCGCCACTGGGGCGACTGACCGCCCTTGGTGGATGACCTTCGTCCCTGTCGACATCGAGCCACAGGATCCACGATGAATGCAGCTCCATCGTTGAAAGGAGCACCGGATGATCCTTGTTCCACTCCTCGTCGTCGTGGTCGCCGTGGGGATCGTGTACACCGTTCGTCGTCGACACGCGCACGTGACGACCAGCGGTGACGGACTCGGTGCGCATCATGCGGTGGAGATCTCGGCGGCAGGACGTTGGTCGCTCGTCGTCCTCGCGGCCGGTCTGCTGCTGTGGTCGTTCACGAGGACCACGCTCCCGATCTACTTCGCCGCGTCGCTCGGCTGGGCCGCGTTCGTGGTGGCAGTCGTGGCCATGGTCCAGTTCCACGACCGGTCGCCGCTGCTCATGGTGCCGCTGGTCTTCGTCCCGCTCGCTACTGCAGCCGGCGCCGCGTTCGTGCTGCTGCAATAGCCCCGCAAAATGCTGAGCGCTCGACAGCCGGGCGCTGGGCATTCGGGATGGTCAGGGGGCGACGAGTTCCAGGGTGCGCAGCTTGGCCTCGATGGTGGGCGAGCTGGGAGCGATGATGAGCTCGTCGGCATCCGCGATGGCGGTGAACTGCTCGAGGTACTGCTGCACCATGGGCGGGGTGCCGGCGGCGGTGTAGTGCATCATCTGGTTCACGTGGTGCGCCTGGGGTGACTGCAGCAGGCGGTCGGCCTCCTCGTCGGTGCAGTCGTTGGTGCGGGTGAGGAAGAACGCCGCGCGTCGACGGCGCACGGCGAGCAGTTGGTCCTGCGCCGCGACCTCGGTGTCGGCAGCGATGACGTTGACCGCGGCGATGACGTGCGGCCGCTCGAGCTGCTCGGAAGCCTGGAACTCTCGGCGGTAGATGGCCACTGCCTCGCGCAGCGCATCAGGAGCGAAGTGCGAGGCGAAGGCGTACGGCAGGCCGAGCGCGGCGGCCAGGTGCGCGCCGTAGAGCGACGAGCCGAGCACGTAGATGGGCACGTTGGTGCCGCGGCCAGGAATGGATTCCACGCCGGGTACACGGCTGCGCCCGCCGAGGTAGCCCTGCAGTTCCAGCACGTCCTCGGGGAAGGTGTCGACTGCGTGTGGGTCGCGGCGCAGGGCTCGCGCCGTGACCTGATCGCTGCCCGGTGCCCGCCCCACTCCCAGTTCGATGCGACCGGGGTGCAGCGTGGCGAGCGTGCCGAACTGCTCGGCGATGGTGAGCGGTGAGTGGTTGGGCAGCATGATGCCGCCGGCGCCGAGGCGGATGGTGCGGGTGCACGCGGCGATGTGGGCGATGACCACGCTGGTGGCCGACGAGGCGATGGACGCCATGTTGTGGTGCTCGGCGTACCAGATGCGCTGGTAGCCGGCGTCCTCGGCCAGGCGGGCGATGGCCACGCTGCCCTCGAGCGCGTCGCGAGGCGTGTCGCCGCGACCGATCATCGCCAGGTCGAGGATGGAGGTCGCGATGGCAGGCATCAGCAGACGTTGCCGACAAGACATTGCCTAGAAGACATTGAACGTCCAGGTGTAGCTGCGGGCGGCGCCGCGGCCGTCGATGATCTTCCAGTAGATGACCTGCACGATGTGCTCGCCCTCGGTGAACGCCTCGATCTCGGAGTCGGCCGACGGACGGAAGGTGAGCGTGGCGTTGCCGGGCTCGAAGATGGTGGTGGGCGGCAGTGTGATCTGCTGGCCGGGCTTGTTCTTGTCCTGCAGGTCCTCGATGTTGACCGTCTCGAGCTCGAGCCCATCGACCACCAGGACGCCGGTGTACCCGGCCAGCAGGTCGACGAACACCGAGGTCTGCGAGGGCACGCCCTGCGCGGCCGGCACGGGGTCGACGGATTCGATGGTGTCGGGCAGCTTGTACCCGTCGTCGCCGGTGACCGCCAGGGCCAGCGCATACCCCATGGCCACGAGACAGAGGGCGATGACCAGGCTGGCAACGAGCAACGGGGTCTGGGGACGACGGATGGACACCACGGCCGCCATTCTCGCTGGCGGCGAGCGAATTCGCACCGCGCGTACCGCCTTCGCCATGCTGCGGCTAGCTTCAAGTACCGCCATGTCGGCCACGGAAGAACACCCCACCGCAACGCCCTCGCCCCGGGTGATCGCCGGGCGATACCTCCTCGGCGCGCGCCGCGGTTCGTCCGTCGACGCCGCACTCTTCGAGGCATACGACCCCGAGCTGCAGCGACCCGTCGTGGTCAAGATCATGCACCCCGAGCTGTCCGCCAAGCTCGAACTGCAGGCCGAGTTCCGCGGGGCGATGGAGGCCGTCGCCTCGTTGCACCACCCGAACATCGCCGTCGCCCACTCGTGGGGCCAGACCGAGTGGAACGGGCACAAGGTGCTCTACGTGGTCAGCGAGCAGCTCACCGGTGGCAGCCTGCGCGACATGCTCGATCGGGGTCGCCTGCTCACGCCGTCGCAGGCGTTGGTGGTGGGCCTCGAGGCCTGCAAGGCGCTCGACGTGTTGCACCGGCGAGGCATCTTTCACGGCGACGTGCGCCCGTCCACGCTGGTGTTCGGCGACGACCGACGGCTTCGCCTGGTCGACCCCGGCTTGTCGCAAGTGCTCAGCCGCGCAGCTGGCGGTCCGGCGCACCGCCCCAACGACCTCGCCAAGTACGCCTCACCCGAGCAGGCGCGCGGCGGCGACCTCGAGGCGAAGAGCGACGTGTACGCGCTGTGCCTCACCATGCTCGAAACCATGACCGGAGTCGTGCCGTTCGTGGGCGACAGCACCGTCGCCACGCTGGCCAACCGTGTCGACAAGCTGATGCCCGTGTCGGCCGACCTCGGTCCGCTCGCCTCCGTGCTCGAACGCGCCGGCCGCCCCGAGCCGGGCGACCGCTACACCGCCGCCGAGTTCGGTCGTGCCCTGGTGGCAGCGTCCGAGCGCATGCCGCGCCCTGCGGCACTGCCCATCCTGGCCAACAGCTTGTTCGGCGCCGACACCGGCAGCGTCGGTGAACCGGTCGACCCCACCGGCCCCTTGGCGGCGATGCCCGGCGAACGTCCGCCGCTGCCGCCGCCCCCGCCGCCCGTCGTGAACGGTGCGGCCACCTTGGCTGTGCCGCTGGTGCAGGAGCCTGCCCCGCTCGCCGCCACGGCGACGGTCGCCCAGCCCGTCACCACTGCCGCCGCTGCCACCGTGGCCGACGACGACATCGATCCCGCCGACGAGTTCCCCGACGCCCCGCCCACACCGGGCCGCACGCGCAAGTGGTTCATCGCGCTCCTGCTGGTGATGGCCGCCGCCGGTGGTGCGCTCGCCTGGTACACCACGCGTCCCGAGATGCGCACCGTCCCCGACCTGTCGGGCCTGCAGCTCGGCGTTGCGCTGAACACCATCGCCGGCGACTTCACCGGTCTCTCCCGGGAAGAGGCCAGCGAGACGGTCGGTGCCGGCATGGTCATCCGCACCGAGCCGGCCGCGGGCACCGAGGTGGAGAAGGACTCCACCATCACGCTCGTGGTCAGCACCGGGCCGGCGCCTCGCACGTTGGAAGACCTCACCGGCCTCACCGTCGCCGATGCCACGGCGAAGCTGGAGGCACAGGGTCTCGTGGTCGCGCTCGCCGACGCCGTGAACGACGAGAACATCCCTGTCGACTCCGTGGTCAGCTGGTCCGTCCCCGAGTCGCCCACGTCGGTCGCCGGTGGCACCGTCATGAAGGGCACCACGGTCCAGCTGGTGCCCTCCGCCGGCCCGGCGCTGCGGTCGGTGCCCGACCTCACCGGATTGGCCCTCGACGTGGCCACCACCTCGCTCACCGATCTCCGTCTGGTCATCGCTCAGGCGCCCGACGAGTTCAGCAACGACATCCCCATCGGTGGTGTCCTCCGACAGGACCCCGCCCCGGGCACGGCCGTGGCCCGCGACTCCACCGTCACCGTGGTGCTCTCCAAGGGTCCCGACCTGGTGGTCATCCCCGATCTCACCGGCCTCGACCACACCGGCCGGGTGGCCGCGCTGCAGGGAGCGGGCTTCGTGGTGGGCACCGTGCAGGGCAACATCGCCCTGCCGTTCATCGGCATGAATGCGAACGGCCAGCTGGTGCTGTCGGGCATGCCGCTGCTCCGCGGCACCACGATCGATCTGTTCTACAGCTTCGTCTGACCACTCGGCTCACGCCGGTTCTGCCCGCACGCGTCCGCCTCACTAACGTGCGGTGGTCGTCGGCGTCGGCATCGTCGTTGCAGGAGGTTCTGGGATGGGTTCTCTCGAAGGTCGCGTGGCCATCATCACGGGCGCGGGTCGTGGCATCGGTCGCGAACACGCGCTGTTCTTCGCGGCCGAGGGCGCCAAGATCGTCGTCAACGACCTCGGCGGCACCAACGACGGCACCGGTGCCGACATCACGCCCGCGCAACAGGTGGTGGAGGAGATCCGCGACCTGGGCGGCGAGGCCGTCGTGAACGGCGACAACGTCGCGTCGTGGGAAGGTGCCCAGCGGATGGTGAACCAGGCCATCGAGACATTCGGCGACCTCGACATCCTCGTCAACAACGCCGGCATCCTGCGCGACCGCGTGCTCGTGAACATGACCGAGGAGGAGTGGGACGCGGTCATCGCCGTGCACCTGAAGGGCCACTTCGCTCCCAGCCGCTGGGCCGCCGCCTACTGGCGCGAACAGCACAAGGCCGGCGTCACCAAGCCGCGCAACATCGTGCACACCAGCAGCACCAGCGGGCTGTTCTCGAACCCCGGTCAGAGCAACTACGGCGCGGCCAAGACCGGCATCGCGACGTTCAGCCAGATCATCGCCAAGGAGCTCATCCGCTACAACGTGAAGAGCAACACCATCGCTCCCGGCGCCCGAACCCGGCTCACGCTCGCCACCCCCGGCATCGAGACCATCATGAAGCCCAGCACCGGCGGGTTCGATCCGTGGGACCCCGCCAACATCTCGCCGCTCGTGGCATACCTGGCGTCCGCCGAGTGTGCGTTCACCGGCGAGACCTTCTTGGTGCAGGGTGGTTCGGTCACCATGGTCGAGAGCTGGCAGCGCGGCGCGCACGTCGAGCGCGACTCGAAGTGGACGGTCAGCGAGTTGAGCGAAGCGCTCGCTCCGCTTGCTCGTCCGTGACCGGCGAAGTCGAGGTCGCTCCCTGGCCCATCCTGCTGCGCCGGCGGTTGGCGCAGAAGGTGGGCATTCCGCACCGCTGGGCGGTGCTGTGGGTGGTGCTCGGTGGCTTGTTCACCACCGGCTTCACCATCACGCTGCTCGTGGTGTCGCTCGAAGGCATCGCCGAGGAACTGGACACCTCGGTGTCGGTGCTCACCTGGGCCATCACCGGACCGATGCTCGCGTTCGGTGTGGTGGGGCCCGCCTTCGGCAAGTCGGGCGACCTGTGGGGGCACAAACGCATCTTCGTCGGCGGCCTGTTCTTCGCCGCGGTGTTCGCCGCCTTGTCCGCCGTCGCATGGAACGCGGCCACCCTCATCCTGTTCCGTGTGTTGTCGGCCACGGCGGGCTCCGCGTGTGGGCCGTCCGCGATGGCCTACATCAACCGCATGTTCGAGCCGACCGAACGGGTGAAGCCCCTCAGCTACTGGAGCTTCGTCACGGCCGGCTCGCCGGTGATCGGTGTGGTCATCGGCGCGCCGTTGGTCGACGCCATCGGTTGGCGGGCCATCTTCGCCATCCAGGCGCCGCTGTGTCTGATCGGCTTCGTGGTCGCGCTGTGGTTGTTGCCCAAGACCGAGCGCATCGAAGGCGTGAAGTTCGATGTGATGGGCTCGGTGACGCTCGGCATCGGTGCGGTGTCGTTGCTGGCGGCCATCAGCCAGGGCCGGGCGTGGGGCTGGACCAGCACGGCGACGTTCGGCTGCTTGGCCATCTCGGTCGTCGCCCTCTACGCCTTCGTGAAAGTGGAGCAGCGGGCCGAGGCGCCACTGGTGGTGCTGGCCTGGTTCCGCACGCGCAACGTCGCGTTGCCGGTGCTCAGCCAGATGCTCACCAACTTCGCCTACATGGGCGGGTTCTTCCTGATCCCGCAGGTGCTGGGCAAGCCGCGCGGGCTGGGGCTCGACACCGCCACGGTGGGCAACCTGGTGATCTCTCGCCCGCTCGCGTTCTCCATCACCGCGCCACTGGCCGCGCTGGTCACGCTGCGCGTGGGCGAGCGCATCGCCGGGGTGGTGGGCGCGCTCGGGCTGGTGGTGTCGATGGTGCTGTGGAGCACCGTCGGTTTCGACACGTCGTACCCCTACATCATCGCCGCCACCGCGTTGTCGGGGGTGGGCCTGGGCATCGCCTCACCCGCGCTCACCTCGCTGATGGCCAACGCTGTCGACGAGGCCGACCTGGGCGTCGCTGGCGCGCTGCAGCAGCTGATGACCCAGATCGGTGCCGTGATGGGCGCGGCAGTGATGGCGACGGTGAGCGTGTCGGCCAGCTCCGACGACCTGGGACCGTTCCACGTCGCGTTCCTGGTGGGCGCGGTGATGGCGGCACTGGGCGCAGTGGCTGCGGGTTTCGTCCGCAGCACACCGCGTCTCGACTGATGGTCAGGCCGTGATGTCCTTGATCTCCTGGGCGATGGTCTTGGCGACGTCGTCCTGGGGCATGCCGGTCTGCATGGCCATCATCTTCATCATGTCGCCCTGCACCTTGATCTTGCCGGCCATGAAGGCCTGCATGCTGGCGGCCTGGTCCTGATCGACGAACACGGCGCGGGCCGTGGCGTAGTCGGTGGTGACGGTGACATCCGCGGTCTCCAGCTCGCCCAGCTCCATCACGACGTCGCCCGACGAGGTGTCGAGGTAGCTCTTCACCGTGCCGTCGCCGAACGGCACGTCGGTCACGACCTGGTTCATGCGGATGATCGCGGTGGGCTTCGACGCCTGGTCGGCGTACTTCTCGCGGATCGCCTTGGCGGCGTTCATCCATTCCTCGGACAGGAAGGGGTACGACATGTGATGCTCCTCGGAGACGTGATCGGTGGGGAGAATGTATCCGGCGGAGCGGGTGCGTACGGAGCGGAGGTTGAACAGAACGTTCAATCCCTTTCCGATCGCGCCCATTGTCCGGTAACGATGGGTCGATGGCACGCATTCTGGTCACCGAGGAAATCGCCGAAGGCGGGCTCGACCGCCTGCGCGCGGCCGGTCACGAGGTACAGGTCGAGCTCGACCTGTCCCACCTGCTCGAGGCCGTCGTCGGTGCTCATGCGCTGATCATCCGGTCCGCCACCCAGGTGACCGCCGAGGTGCTCGAGGCCGCTTCCGAGCTGGTCGTCGTGGGCCGGGCCGGTATCGGGCTCGACAACGTCGACGTCGAGGCCGCCACCCGCCGAGGCGTCATGGTGGTCAATGCGCCGCAGAGCAACATCGTGTCGGCCGCCGAGCACACGATGGCCCTGCTGCTGTCGCAGGCACGCAACGTGCCCCAGGCCCACGCCGCGCTCAAGGCCGGTCGGTGGGAGCGGTCGCGTTGGGAGGGCGTGGAGCTGGCCGACAAGACGCTCGCCATCATCGGTCTCGGGCGCATCGGCAAGTTGGTCGGCGACCGGGCGAAGGCGTTCGGCATGCGGCTCGTCGCCTACGACCCCTTCGTGTCCGCCGAACGTGCGCGCCAGATGGGTGTGGAGCTGATGCCGCTCGACCAGGCCGTCGCCGAGGCCGACTTCCTCACCGTGCACCTGCCGCGCACGAAGGAGACCACGGGCCTCATCAACCGCGATCTGCTGCTGAAGGCCAAGCCGTCGCTGCGGGTCATCAACGTGGCGCGCGGTGGCATCGTCGACGAACAGGCGCTGGCCGACTGTGTGCGCGACGGCATCATCGCCGGCGCAGCGGTCGACGTCTTCGTCACCGAGCCCACCACCTCGTCACCGATGTTCGAACTCGACAGCATCGTGGTCACCCCGCACCTCGGTGCCAGCACGCGGGAGGCGCAGGACAAGGCCGGCGACACCATCGCCGACATGGTGCTCCTCGCGCTGGCAGGCGACTTCGTGCCGTTCGCCGTGAACGTCGATGCCGCCGAGGCCAACGAGACGCTGCGCCCGTTCCTGCCCCTGGCCGAGAACCTCGGCCGGCTGTTCGCCTCGCTCGTGGCGACCTCGCTGCAGCAGGACGACCGGCCCAGCATCGAGGTGTGCACCGAGGGCGACATCGCCGGCTACGACACCCGCATCCTCAGCCTCGCCGCGCTGAAGGGATTCTTCTCCGCCGTCAGCGACGAGCAGGTCACGTTCGTGAACGCCCCGCAGCTGGCGCAGGCCGCCGGCATCGAGGTGCGCGACGTGAACTGCGCCACCAGCGCCGACTTCGTGAACCTGCTCACCCTGCGCGGTGCCGGGCACAGCATCTCGGGCACCCTGGTGGGTCGACGTAGCGAGATGCGCATCGTGATGGTCGACGAGCACCACTTCGACGTGCCGCCCGCCGACCACATGCTGATGGTGAAGAACGACGACCGCCCCGGTGTCATCGGTACCGTCGGCACGCTGCTGGGCAACGCCGGGGTCAACATCGACGACATGGACGTGGGTCGCGCTGCCGTGCCCGGCACCGCGGTCATGCTCATCGCCCCCAGCGCCTCGGTGCCCGACGACGTGATCGCCGAGCTGCGTCAGGCGCCCGGCATCACCAGCGTCGTCCAGCTCGACGGCTGAGGTCCTCAGCGCGGAGCGCGGGCGCGGATGGCGTCGCGCGTCGCGATGGCTTCCGCACGAGCCGCGTCGGCGAAATCGTCGGCCGACGATGCGTACAGAATGGCTCGAGACGAGTTGATCACCATGCCCTGGCCGACGCTGTCGGACCCCGCGTCGACCGTGGCGGCGACGTCGCCTCCCTGGGCACCCACACCGGGCACCAGGAGCGGCAGATCGCCGACCAGGGCGCGCACCTGGCGCAGTTCGTCGGGGTAGGTGGCGCCGACCACCAGGCCGCAATCACCGATGTCGTTCCACTCCGACGCCACCCTGCGGGCGACGTGCAGGTACAACGGCTCGTCGCCCACCTGCAACGACTGGAAGTCGCCGCTCCCCGGGTTGCTGGTGCGGCACAGCACGAAGACCCCGCCGTCGGGGTGTCGCAGGAACGGCTCGACCGAGTCCGTGCCGAGGTACGGGTTCACCGTGACGACATGTGCGCCGTAGCGGTCGAACGCCTCGTGCGCGTACTGCTCGGCCGTGCTGCCGATGTCGCCGCGCTTGGCGTCGAGCACCAGCAACACGTTCGGATGCTGCTCGCGGATGTGGCGACACAGCCGCTCGAGTTCACCCTCGGCGCCGACAGCGGCGAAGTAGGCGATCTGCGGCTTGAACGCACACACCGTGTCGGCAGTGGCGTCGACGATGGCGCGACAGAAGTCGAAGACCGAACCGTGCACCACTTGCGGGAAACGGATGGGATCGGGATCGAGCCCCACGCACAGCATCGAGCCCGACGTGGTCCAGGCGCGACGAAGCTGGGAGTGGAAGGCCATGCGGCCGACTCTAGTGAGTGGCGCCGGCAGGCACCGCGGCGGCCTGGTCGGCCGCTTTTGCCTTGCGCTTGCGCGGCGTGAAGGTGAGTGCCCTGAACAGTGTGAGCCCGACGACGAGCTCGATGATGGCGAGCGCCGTCCACTGCAGCACCTTGTTCGAGCGATCGGTGCCGGCCTGGAAGCCGTGCACGGTGCCCATCACGAACAGCGGGTAGGCGGTGAGGTGCACCGCGTGCCAGTACTTGCGAGGCATCTTGCGCATCAGCAGCGAGGTGATCTCGATGGCCAGCAACACGTAGAACGCCACGATGCCCCAGGCGGTGGGCCCGGGCTTCCAGTCGGTGGCCATCGGGATGAACAGCTCTTTCCAGCCGTAGTACACGAAGTTGTCGAAGACCAGGCCGATGAGGTGCACCACACTGAACACCACGGCCAGCGCGGCGAGATAGCGGTGGAGGTCGAGCAGCCAGGCGGGAATGCCGCGACGCTTCAACAGGCGACTGGACAGCGTGATGCCCCAGATGATGCTGGCAGCCACCATCGCCCACGCGACGACACCACTCGCTCGGCTGACATACCAGGCCAGCTTTTCGGTGACAGCGATCACGCCGGCAAACCTACCCGGATCACCTCGTCGGAGGTGAGGACCCACCCCGCCACGCCAAAGCCGTCGAGCATCTCGACCGCCGCAGCACTGCCGGCGACGACGGCGGCCTTCGCCAGTGCCTCGCCGCGAGCAGCGCTCATCGACGCCACTGCGACCGCGATGACATCGGTGACCGCAGGTGCACCGGTGAAGGGGTCGATGAGGTGGTGTGCGGTGATGCCGCCCCGCTGCCAGCGGCGCATGCGTGTGGTGCTCATCACCAGCGCGCCGTCGGAGAGCAGATGGGTGTCGAAGGGCAGATCGGTGTCGGGGTGCTCGAGGGGCACCGACCATCCGCCGTCAGGAGTGTCACCGGCCACGGCGATGTCGCCGCCCATGGACACGAACGCGCCCGAGGCGCCCATCAGGATGAGTTCGCCCGACACCATGTCGGCGGCGAGGCCCTTCCCCACACCCCCGAGGTCGAGGCGCAGACCCGGGGCCAACCGGACGGCTTCGTCGTCGCGTCGCAGCTCCAGTCCGGCGAGGCCGGGGGCGGGAGGAGTGTGCGTCGGCGACGACGCGGACTGATCGATCTCGCGGAACGTGCGGTCGTATCCCCACGCTTCGAGGGCGGTGCGAATGGACGGGTCGAACCGACCTTCGGTCTCGCCGTGCAGGCGGTCGCACCAGTGCAGCGCGGTGAACAGCTCGTGGCTGACGTGCACCCACTGGCCCGGCCGCGCGTGCAGCCGGTTGAGTTCGCTGTCGGGAAGGAATCGGCTCCATGCATGCTCGAGTTCGCGGAGCCGATCGAACGCGATCGGGGCGAGCGAACTCGAGCCGTCGAACATCAACTCCGCCGTGCAGCCCATGACCACGGCTGAGGTGCGATGCCAGGTGCGGGTGTCCAGGAGGGCGTAGCTCATGTCAGGGGCACTTGCTGCCGGTGCACGCCGGGGCGGCGGTGGTGGTGGGTGCGGGAGCGGCGGTGGTGACGGGTGCGGGCGGTTGCGTGGTGACCGGTGCGGGGGTGGGGGCGGGCGCTGGGGCCGGTGCGGGAGCGGGCGCCGGTGCGGGTGCCGGGGTGGGAGCCGCCGGGGTGGGTGCAGCCGGGGTGGGTGCTGCCGGGGTGGGTGCTGCCGGGGTCGGGGCGGGAGCGGCCGCCACAGGGGCTCCGGCCTTCGCGGTGGTGACGGGTGCGGAGCCAGGTTTCACGGTGGCCACCGGGGCACCCGGCACGGGTGCGGGCGTCGGTGCGCCCGGCACCGGAGTGACGGGCAACACCTGGCCGGCGACCAGGGTGGTGGCGGGCACGGTGGCGTTCGGGTCGACGACGGCGCCGGCGACGGTGGTGTTCGGGTCGACGACACCGGCAGGCACGGTGCTCACCGGCGGTGCCACCGGGTTGCCGAACTCGTCGACGTAGATGGTGCGCTCGATGGTGCGGACCACGACCTCACCATCGGTTGCGGGGTCGGCCGACTTCTCGGGGTGCTGGTCGGCCTGGGCGAGTGCGGTGATGGTGCCGAAGAACCCCGACGTGGCGAGGCCGGTGGCGAGCACTCGTCCTGCGGCAGCGGCGTGGCGGCGACGGCTCTTGGTGACCTTGAGATTCGTCTGCTTGTCGATCATCTTCGCCTCGGGCTGAGCCTCGTAGGCGATCTGCGCTTCGTGATGGGCGTTGGCCACCTGCACGATCTTGTGGATGCCGGTGACGGTGGCGATCTTGGCGAACATCGATGCCGGCGGAGTGGACGACACGAGCGTGCTGCCCGCGGGCGGCGCCCACGAGCCGGCGCTGCCGGCCGCTCCGGTCGTGGCGGTCGAGGTGACCGTCGAGGTGGTGGGCCGGAAGGCGAAGTGCGAGTCGGAGCCGGCCACCTTCGGCGTCGCCGCCGGTGCAGCGTCGGCGACGTTCGGAGTGGTGCTGCGAGCCGAGGCCGACTTGGCACCGGTGTTGCCCCGGCGCTGCTGGAGGCGCGCGACTCGGGCTGCCAGTTCGGCGTCGTGTTCAGTCGTCACAGTTCCACACTCCGTTGAGTTCCAGTTGCGGGTCTTGGCAGTTCGCGGGCATCGGCGGGATCGGCTTACCGGCCGGCCAGTCCTTGGGCACGCCACGGGGGAGCGTCGTGGTGGGTGCCTTGGTGGTGGTGGGCGCGATGGTGGTGGCCACCGGCTTGGCGGTGGTGACCGGCGCTGGGGTCGGGGCTGGGGTCGGGGCCTTCGCGGTCGTCGCCGGCGCCGGCGTGGCGGGCGCGGCAGCAGCCGGCGACGATGCGATGGTGCCCGAGGTGGGGGCGGGGGTGGGCGACGGCGTGGCAGCGGGCCAGATGGCCGCAGGGGCACCTGCCGTGGTGCCGGCGGGTGCCGTGCGACCGGGCGCCGGAGCCGGGCCGACGGGTGCGGCGGTCTCGGGAGCGATGAGTTGCACGACGGCGGGCTCGACGGGCACGGTGCTGCCGCTGCGGATGACCACCACTCGGTCGATCATCTGCACCTCGGTGACGCCCGTCATCGTCTTGACCTGCTCGGCAGCGGTGAGCCCCAGCATCGGTGCCCCACCGACTGCTGCCAGGCACACGGTCCCGAGACCAAGGGTGACCGCCCCAGCGAGCGCGGTGGCCATTGCCTTACGTCGTTCCATCTTCCACCCGTTCCGATTGCTCCCGGCGGTGCGCCACACCCGCTCGGGCTGGGTGTCGCTCACCTTCTATGGTTCAGTCATCGGTCGTAGGACCGGTGGTCTCAAACCAAGGAACGGTAAAGATTCGTCGAAGTCCGACCCCTTCGAGGGACGGACCGGGCCGGGGGGGGTGGGGGGTCAGCCCTCGACGGTGATGGCCGCGGTGGGGCACATGTCGGCCGCCACGCGCACCTTGTCGTGCAGTTCCTCGCCCGGCTCCTCCTGCAACACGTACAGGTAGCCATCGCTGCGCACCTCGAACACCTCGGGGCACACCTGCATGCAGGCACCGGTGCTGGCACACACGTCGTAGTCGACACTGACCTTCATCGTGGATCTCCTGGGCTGTTGGCGGGGTGGGTCACGCCTTGGCACGACGGTAGCCGTCGGCCTCGGCCGCATCGGCACTGGCGTAGCACCGCGCGGGCACGGTTCGATCGTAGAACCGACCGCCCGGCACGTGGAAGATGCCGGACTGGAGGTTGAGCTTGACGAGGTAGCCGGGCGGGCACTGGCCGTCGACTGGGTCGACCCACGAGGCCGGAGCAGGCGTCGGTTCGGTCTTCGGTGGCGGGCCGCTGGTCGCGAAGTGTGGCGTGGCGGTGGCCGCAGCGGTGCGCCGACCACGGCACCACCACCAGGCCGACGCGGCCACGCCGATCGCCATCAGCGTCGTGATGCGAACCACCCGGCGTCGAGCCATGTGGCCGAATCTAGCCGTCGGCCGCGTGTGGTGGCGTCAGCCCTGCTGGCGTTCGTGCGCGTTGAGCACCGCTCGCAACGCGGCGGTGATGGTGCTCGGGTCGGTGCCCACGCCCCACTTCACCGACCCGCCCTCGGGCCCGCCTTCCACACTGGTCTCGACGTAGGCGACGGCGGTGGCCTGCGAGCCCTGACCCATCGCGTGCTCGGCATAGTCGAGGACGTCGATGGTGCTGCCGAGACCCGAGCGCAGTGCATGCACGAACGCGTCGATGGGCCCGTTGCCCTCGCCGGTGACGGTGACGTGCTCGCCGCTCACCACCAGCTGTGCAGTGATGGTGGTGCTGCCCGTGGCGCTGTCGCTGCGCAGCTCGTGGCTGCTGAGCACGAACTGCGGCTCGTCGGGCAGGTACGACGCCTGGAAGGCGTCCCACATCACGAGCGGGCTGATCTCGGTGCCGGTGTCCTCGGTGATGTGCTGGATGGTCTTGGAGAACTCGATCTGCAGACGGCGCGGCAGGTCGAACCCGTGCTCGGCCTTCATCACGTAGGCGACGCCACCCTTGCCGCTCTGGCTGTTCACGCGGATGACGGCCTCGTAGTTGCGGCCCAGGTGCTTCGGGTCGAGCGGCAGGTAGGGCACACCCCACGTCGTGTACTCGCCGCCGTTGGCCTCGGCCTGACGGTTCAACGCCTCGAAGCCCTTCTTGATGGCGTCCTGGTGGCTGCCGCTGAACGCGGTGTACACGAGGTCGCCCACCCACGGGTGACGAGGGTGCACCGGCAGTCGGTTGCAGTACTCGGCCACGCGACGCAGAGCGTCGATGTCGCTGATGTCGAGTTCGGGGTCCACCCCGTTGACGAACATGTTGATGGCCAGGTTCACGATGTCGACGTTGCCCGTGCGCTCGCCGTTGCCGAACAGCGTGCCCTCCACGCGGTCGGCGCCGGCCAGCATGCCCATCTCGGCCGCTGCGGTACCCGTGCCACGGTCGTTGTGGGGGTGCAGGCTGATCAGCACGCTGTCGCGCTGGCGGATGTGACGACCGAACCACTCGATGACGTCGCCGTACACGTTGGGCGTGTAGCACTCGACGGTGGCCGGCAGGTTCAGGATGAGAGGTCGATCGGGCGTGGGCTCCACGACGTCCATCACCGCGTGGCACACCTCGATGGCGAACTCGGGCTCGGTGAGCGTGAAGCTCTCGGGCGAGTACTCGTAGCGGATGTCCGTGCCGGGCACGGTCTCCTCCAGCTTCCTGCACAGCTTTGCGCCGTTCACCGCGATGTCGACGATGCCCTGCTTGTCGAGACCGAACACCACCTCGCGCTGCAGCGGGTTGGTGCTGTTGTAGAAGTGGACGATGGCCTGGCGGGCGCCCTGCAGGCACTCGTAGGTGCGCTCGATGAGCTCCTGCCGGCACTGCACCAGCACCTGGATGGTGACGTCGTCGGGGATCAGGTCGTCCTCGATCAGCTGGCGGACGAAGTCGAAGTCGGGCTGGCTGGCCGAGGGGAAGCCCACCTCGATCTCCTTGAAGCCCATCTTCACCAGTGCGTCGAACATCCGCATCTTCCGCTGCGGGTCCATGGGGTCGATGAGGGCCTGGTTGCCGTCGCGCAGGTCGACGCTGCACCAACGGGGTGCCTGCTCGATGACGCGGTTCGGCCACGTGCGATCGGTGAGCACGACGGGCAGGAAGCGCTCGTACTTCTGGAAGGGCATCTTCTTGGGGGTGACTGGCTGGGGAGGCATTCGAGTGGTTCTTTCGAGAGGAGCGTGAGCGGACCGGAAAAAGCAAGAAGCCCCGGCCGTTTCGGCAGGGGCTGCGGGCAAGCGCGAAGTATGCGGCGCTTGCCCTACATAAGAAGCAGAAGGCCGCGGTTGCGAGTCATCCCGGCAAGTCTGCCCAGAACGGCGGCGAATGTCAACGTGGGATTTCCGCGCGCACGTGCGCGACGAGTCGTGCTGCGTCGTCGGCCGCGGTGGCGCCCGGCGTGATCGACAGTTCGGCGTGCAGCGGTGGTTCGTACGGATCGTCGACGCCCGTGAAGTGCTCGAGCTGGCCGGCCCGAGCACGCGCGTAGAGACCCTTCGGGTCGCGGCCCTCGCACACCTCGATCGGGACGTCGAGATACACCTCCACGAATCGCACGCCGTGTTCGGCATGGCGCGTCCGCACCCGATCGCGATCGGCGCGATACGGGCTGATGAGCGGCACCAGCACCACCTGGCCGGCATCGGCGAGGAGCAGGGCCACCTCACCGACGCGCCGGACGTTCTCCTGGCGGTCGGCGCGGCTGAAGCCGAGGTCGGCGTTCAGGCCGGTGCGCAGCGCATCGCCGTCGAGGATGAACGGCGTGGTGCCCATCGCATCCAGTTGGCGCGCGGCCTCGGCGGCGATGGTGGTCTTGCCCGAGGCAGACAGGCCGGTGATCCAGATGGTGATGCCACTCATGCGCCGTGAGTTCCTTCGCCGCGAGGGCGGATCATGCCGGCCGCCACCGTGGCGTTGGTGGCTTCGTCGACGAGGATGAAGCTGCCGGTGGTGCGATTGCGGGTGTAGTCGTCGACGAACAACGGCGCGGTGGTGCGCAACGTGACGCGCCCGATGGCGTTCAGCCCGAGCGAGGTGGCGTCGCGGTTCCGGTGCAGCGAGGTGATGTCCAGTTCGTACTGCAGGTCGGTGACCATGGCCCGCACCTGGCGGGTGGTGTGTCGCAGCGCGTACATGCCACGGACCCGCAGCGGCGCCTGGTCGTCCATCCAGCAGATCATCGCGTCGAGGTCCTGGGTGATGGTGGGTCGGTTGTGCGGCCTGCACAGCATGTCGCCGCGGGAGATGTCGACGTGTTCCGCGAGGCGCACCACGACGGCGTCGCCCTCCACTGCTTCGGTCACCGGACCGTCGAATCCGTCGATCGCAGCGACCGTGGCGGGCAGTCCGCTGGGCAGCACCACGACGTCGTCGCCCACGCGCAGGGCACCGCCGGCCACGGTGCCGGCGTAACCGCGGTAGTCGTGGTGCTCGGTGGTGTGCGGTCGGATGACGTACTGCACGGGGAACCGCGTGTCGATCAGGTTGTGGTCGCTGGCCGTGTACACCGTTTCCAGGTGGTGCAGCAGCGAGCCACCCTGGTACCAGGGCATGTGGTCGCTCCGATCCACCACGTTGTCGCCGGCGAGTGCGCTGATGGGGATGAACGTGACATCGCGCAGTTCGAGCTTGGCGGCGAACGCGGTGAACTCGTCGATGACACGCTGGAACGCCGCTTCGTCGTGACCCACCAGATCCATCTTGTTCACGCAGATCACGAGGTGAGGAACACCGAGCAGCGACGTGAGGACCGTGTGTCGTCGCGTCTGTTCGACCACGCCGTGCCGCGCGTCGACCAACACGAGCGCGAGGTCGACCGTGGAGGTGCCGGTGACCATGTTGCGGGTGTACTGCACGTGGCCGGGGCAGTCGGCGATGACGAAGCTGCGGCGCGGGGTGGCGAAGTAGCGGTAGGCGACGTCGATGGTGATGCCCTGTTCGCGCTCGGCGCGCAGGCCGTCGGTGAGCAGGGCGAGATCGGTGAACTCGCTGCCGCGTCGTCGGCTGACGTCCTCGATGTGGCTCAGTTGGTCGTCGAAGATGTTCTTGCTGTCGAGCAGCAGGCGACCGATGAGCGTGCTCTTGCCGTCGTCGACCGAACCGACCGTGGCGAACTTCAACAGACCGCTCATCAGAAGTACCCCGTGCGCTTGCGGTCTTCCATCCCGGCCTCACTGATGCGGTCGTCGGCGCGTGTGGCGCCCCGTTCGGTGATGCGGGCGACGGCGGTCTCGTCGACCACTTCGTCGGGGGTGGAGGCGGTGGACTCGATGGCCGCCGTACAGGTGGCGTCGCCGACGGTGCGGAAGCGCACGGTGGCCTCGAAGGCGTGTTCGTCGTCGGCCTGCTCCACGAACGGCGACACCGCCATCAGCATGCCGTCGCGTCGGAACACCTGCCGGGAATGGGCGAAGTAGATGGACGGCAGCTCGATGCCGTGGTCGCGGACGAACCGCCAGATGTCGAGCTCGGTCCAGTTGCTCAGCGGGAACACTCGGAAGTGCTCGCCGCGATGGTGCCGACCGTTGTACAGCCCCCACAGCTCGGGACGTTGTTGCTTGGGGTCCCATTGACCGAACTCGTCGCGGTGCGAGAACACCCGTTCCTTGGCGCGAGCGCGCTCCTCGTCGCGGCGGGCGCCGCCGAACACGCAGTCGAACCGATACTCGGCGATCGCATCGAGAAGGGTGACGGTCTGCAGTGTGTTGCGACTGCTGCGCGGACCCTGCACGTCGGCCACGCGTCCGGTGTCGATGGACGCCTGCACCGAGGCGACCTCCAAGCGCAGCCCGTGCTGCGCGACCACTCGATCGCGGAACTCGATGACCTCGGGAAGGTTGTGCCCGGTGTCGATGTGCATCACTGGAAACGGCAGCGGGGCGGGCCGGAAGGCGGCCATCGCCAGGTGGAGCATGACCACCGAGTCCTTGCCGCCGCTGAACAGCAACACGGGACGCTCGAACTGCGCCACCGCCTCACGGAGGATGCCGATCGATTCGTGGATGAGCGAGCGGGAGGCCATGACCGCTCCCAGGCTAATTCGGGTACGGGCTCAGTCGACGAGGAAGTTGACGAACTGCCACGGATCGTCGAGGTCGACGTGGTCGGCCTCGTCGGCGAAGTTGGCGAACAGATCGCGCCGGCTGCTCACCGGATCCCAGTCGGCGGGGCCCGAGTGCAACGTGCCGAGGTAGCGACGGGACACGGCGAGCACGTCGTCCCACGGCAGATCGTCGGGCACGTTCACGCCCTCGTTCGGGTGCTCGATCATCCACGACACGGCACCCATGATGGAGCCGGCCACCTGCAGCGTGGTGGCACTCTGGTCGGGAAGGATGGCGCGGGCCTCGTGGATGGAGAGCAGCGAGCCGGTCCACCACGACTTGTACGGGTGGCCCATCAGCAGGACGCCGAGTTCGTCGCGTCCGGAGATGATCTCGTTGTTGAGGATGCGCTGTTCGGGCTGCATCTCCCACCCGCGCATGCGCAGCTCGAGAACGCTGTTGATGGCCGCGTCGGACGGGTGGTAGGCGTAGTGCACCGTAGGGCGATAGATGGCGCGTCCGAGGTGGTCGTGCACCGTCAGGTGCTCGCACATCGTGAACGACTCGCCGTGACGCACCACCATGCCGCGTGTCTCGCCGCTGGGCACCCAGCTGCGCACCCAGGTCTCCATGCCGGGGCGGGCGATGCAGATCTGGTTGCACGGTCCTTCACCGGTGTGCACGAACGCGTTGCGCGGAAGGCGCTTCTCGTGCGTGCCCCACCCGAGTTCGGCGGGGGCGACGCCTTCTTCGTAGAACCCGTCGACCGACCATGTGTTGACGAACTCGTTGGTGCGCTTCGGCACGTCGGTGATCTGCGTGTCGCGTTCGGCGATGTGGATGACCTTGGTGCCCGTGAGCATCGCGAGGTGCGCGTAGCTGCGGTCGGCCAGCGCGGACTCGATGGCGCCGACGTTGCCGCCGGCGAGACCGTCGCGCAGCATGGCTTCGGCGATCTCGCCCAACGCCTGCTTCGCCCAGTGGCTGACGAGACCGGGGTTGGCCCCGTGCTCGAGCACGGCGGTGGGGCCCTTGTTGTCGCCCCAACCGTCGATCATCCGTCGCAGATCCATGTGGCGCACGTACAGCGTGCGCTCGAGGGGCGGCGTGTCGACCAACGCGTCGTACGGGTCCCACAGCTCGACGCTCGTGTTGAGGTAGCGCACGCCGTGATCACGGCACCACTGCAGGATGGTGGGGTTGTCGATGTTCCAGGCCAGGTCGAGCAGCAGATCGCCGTCGCTCACCCGTGCGCCGAGGAATGCGTCGAGGTTCTCGGGGGTCACTCGGTCCTGTTCGTACCCGACCCCGAGCGCGAGGGAACTCGCGACGCGATCACGGTTGTCGACCATGTCGACGATGGTGACCCGCGCCGGCTCGATGCCGAGATCACGAACGAGGAGCGGCACGACGCACTGGGCGACCGAGCCGCAACCGAGGACGAGCACCCGTTCGGGTGCCCGGCTCATTCGGCGAGCGCCGGGGTGAGCGCTGCGAGCTTCTCGTCGAGGTTCACGGCCTCGGCCGCGGCGTAGAGGCTCTGCCAGTCGTACGCGATGCCCTTGCGGCCGTGCTGGCTGAACACCTGCTGGGTGCAGACGGCGGTGGTGTGGGTGGATGCGCTCATGGCTGCCCCTTTCGACGTTGATGGAGAAAGCTCGGTGACCATAACGACGCACGCAACGGCATTGCTACGAACTGATGCAACTGATAGTGAGACTGATCGACCGGTCAGTCTGACCGACTGGTCCATCAGCGGCCCTCAGGTCGCCATGCTGTTCGTCGGGCTACCGTGGCGACGCTCCATGGACATCCGCACGCTCATCCGAGGCCATCGCATGGCCACCGTCTCGATGGCGGTCGCGTCCACGCTCGGCGGGTTGGCGGAGGCGGCGTTCCTGGTGGTGGCCACGCGGCTGGCGCTGGCCGTCAGCGACGGGGCCGAGCGTGCCGAGCTGTTCCTCGGGCGATCGATGTCGATGTCGGCCGGCCTGTGGCTCGCCCTGGCATTGCTCGTGGTGCGATTCCTGTTGGCGTGGTTCGCCAATCGCATCGCTGCCGACATGGGAGTGGCCATCGCTGCCGAGCTGCGTCGCGACCTGTCACGTGCGTTCCTGCACGCGTCGTGGGAGCGACAGCAGAGCGATCGGGTGGGCCGGCTGCAGGAGTTGATGACCAGCTACGCCACGTCGGGTTCGAACCTCGTGTCCGGCTTCACCAACGGTCTCACCGCGGCGTTCGGGCTGCTCGCGCTGCTGGCCCTCGCGATCGCGGTCAGCCCGGTGGGGGCGCTCGTCGTCATCGCCGCGGTAGCGGTGCTGGCGCTCGCGCTCCGGCCGGTGCGCGAGCGTCTGCGGCGACGGTCGTTGGAGACGTTGGACACCGGAATGTCGTTCGCCACCGGTCTGGGCGAGATGGCCGGACTCGGCCTGGAGCTGCAGGTGTTCGGCGTGCAGGACGAGATGGCCGCCCGCGTCGACTCGCTCATCGATGAGGGTCGCGACAGCACGCGCCGGCTCGCTGTGCTGCGGGGCATCGTGCCGCACCTCTACACCTCGCTCGCGTATGTCGCGCTGGTGGGAGCACTGGCCCTCGCCTCGGGCAGCGACACCGCCGACGTGGATTCGCTCGGCGCCGTCATGTTGGTGATGCTGCGATCGCTGAGCTACGGCCAACAGCTGCAGGTGTCGGCGGCGGTCGTCAGCACGATGCGGCCGTACGTGGCCGAGCTCGAGGGAGAGATCAACAGCTATCGCGACGCAGCGGTCCGCGATGGTGGCCTGCCGGTGGGCGACGTCGGCGACATCGAGTTCCGCGACGTCGGCTTCGAGTACGTGCCCGGCGAGCCGGTGCTCACCGGAGTGGATGTCACCGTCGGGCGTGGCGAGGTGGTGGGCATCATCGGTCCGTCGGGCAGCGGCAAGAGCACCCTTGTGCAGCTACTCCTCGGACTCCGGTCGCCGACTTCCGGAACAGTGCTCGCCGACGGTCGGCCGGTGTCGTCGCTGTCGCGTGCGGAATGGGTGCGGCGCGTCACGTTCGTGCCGCAGACGCCTCGGTTGGTGCGCGGCACCGTGGCCGACAACATCCGCTTCCTCCGGCCGGGCGTGTCCGACGCACAGGTGGAGGCCGCGGCCCGTCTCGCGCACGTGCACGACGAGATCGTGGCGACGCTCGAGGGGTACGCCCGGCAGGTGGGGGAGTCAGGTGGCGCGCTCAGCGGCGGCCAACAGCAACGCGTGTGCATCGCCCGCGCGTTGGTGGAGGAGCCACAGGTGCTCGTGCTCGACGAGCCCACGAGCGCGCTCGACGGCCAGTCCGAGGCTCTCGTGCGTCAGACCCTCGCCGAGCTGGGCACGCGCATGACGGTGGTGATCATCGCCCATCGGATGAGCACGCTCGACGTCTGCGATCGGCTGATGGTGGTGCAGGACGGTCGCGTCGTCGCGTTCGACACACCCGAACGCCTTCAGGCCGACAGCGAGTTCTACCGTCAGGTCACCGGCACCCTGGCCTAGTTCACCGTGTCGATGTGAACTTCTTCAGTTCACCTTGTCGATGTGAACTTCCTCAGTTCACCTTGCGATCGTGGCCTTCCCAGTAGGGCTCGCGCAGTTTGAACTTCTGCAGCTTGCCCGTGGCGGTGCGGGCCAGCGCCTCGCGCAGTTCCACTCGCTTCGGGCACTTGTACCCGGCGAGCTTGGTCTTGGTGTAGGTGATGACATCGGCTTCGGTGAGCGTGGCCCCCGGGGCCGGCACGACGAGGGCCATGACCAGTTCGCCCCACTTCTCGTCGGGTACGCCGATGACCGCGACCTCGGCCACGTCGGGGTGGCTGAAGATGGCGTCCTCCACCTCGATGGAGCTGACGTTCTCGCCGCCGGTGATGATGACGTCCTTCTTGCGGTCGCTGATGGTGACGTACCAGTCGTCGTCGATGGTGCCGCCGTCGCCGGTGTGGAACCACTCGGGTCCCTGCTGGTCGTCGCGCGACGAGTGGATGGCGTCGGCGGTGGCTTCGGGCTGCTCCCAGTACCCGGCCATGATGTGGTTGCCGCGGGCCAGCACCTCTCCGTCGGGGCTGATGCGCATCTGCACACCCAGCGCGGGTGCGCCCGCCCGGCTGAGCTTCACGGCGCGATCGGCGGGGGAGAGCTCGTCGTACTCGGCACGACCGCGGTTCATGGTGAGCAGCGGTGTGGTCTCGGTGAGGCCGTAGATCTGGATGAACTCCCAGCCCAGCTCGGTCTCGATGCGCTCGATGGTCTTGGTGGGCGGTGGCGCACCGGCGCAGACGATGCGCACGCGATCGCGGCCAGGGATGGGGCCGTCCCAGCCGGCCGCCGCGTCGAGGATGGCGTTCGCCACGGCCGGGGCTGCACACATCACCGTGACGCCGTGCTGTTCCACGCGGCGCAGGATCTCGGCGCCGTCGATCTTGCGGATGATGATGTGCTGGGCTCCCATGCCGGTGACCGCGTACAGCACGCCCCACCCGTTGCAGTGGAACTGCGGCAAGGTGTGCAGGTACACGTCGCGGTCGTTGATGCCGAGCTGCCACCCGAACACCGTGGCGTTGAGCCAGATGTTGCGATGGGTGAGCTGCACGCCCTTGGGGCGCGCCGTGGTCCCGCTGGTGTAGTTGATGGTGGCGGTGGCGTCCTCGTCGTACACCCACGGGCGCGGCTCGAGGTGCTCGGCCGGGGCGTCGGTGTCGGCGCCGATGACGAACTTGAACTCGCACGACACGTCGGCGAGGTCGGCCTCGAGCTCAGGGTCGACCATCAGCACACGGGCGCCGCTGTGCTGCACGATGTAGCGCACTTCCTCGGCGTGGAGTCGGAAGTTGATGGGCACGAGCACACGACCTGATCCGCTCACGCCGAACAGAGCGGTGAGCAGCCGGGCGGAGTTCTGGCTGACGATGGCGACGCGCTCGCCCACCTGGATGTCCAGCCGGTCCAAGGCTGCGGCCTGGGCCTTCGCCTTGGCGGCCATCTCGGCGTAGGTGAACTCGCCCCAGCTCTCGGCCGGCTGCTGCGGCTCGTCGACACAGGCGATGCGGTGGGGGTAGATCTCCTCGGCGCGGCGGAGGAAGTCGTTGACGGTGAGCGCGACCTTCATGCGCCCATCATTGCCGATCCCTGCGATGAGCGATGAAGCGGTGCCCGCCCCTCATCGCTCATCGCTTCGCGATCCCCGCACGGCGCGATGAGCGATGATGCGGTCAGGGTTCATCACCTCTCATCGCGATGTGGTCGCGGAGGCGGCGGCGGTAGGCCTGTTCGAGCAGATCGATCGACGCGTCGAAGCTGCGTTGAAGGCTGAGCGTCGCCACTCGGTTCACCCGCCAGCCGTACGCATCGGCGGCGAGGTCGCGTTCGCGGTCGCGTGCTGCCCCGCGTTCGGTGAAGTGTTCTGGATGGCCGTCGATCTCGACGCCCCACTGCACCGCGTCGACGCTGGCGTCGAGTCGGATCCGTCCGAAGTTGGGCAGGTCGAGCCAGCGCTGCGGTGTCACCGGAATGCCCCTGGCGATGAGTGCGGCCACGACTCGAGACTCCCAGTGGGACTCCGGGGCTCCACCGCCCGGCCGCGCGTCGAGCACCCGGATGAACCTGCGAACCCACGGTCGTCCCCTGGTGTCGAGTGGTGCGGCGACGGTGTACAGGTCGTCGATCGATGCGAGCCTGTCGGCGACGACCTGATCGATGACGGAGCGGAGGTCGGGCTGGGTGAGCCACCGAGTGAGGTCGAGCGCCGTGCGGGCGGGGTTCGTGACGCGGATGCCATCCGGCCGGTGGATCACGTGTTCCGGCAGCAGCGTTCCGGTCCGGTATGGCTGCAGCCACGGAACACAGCTCGGATTCGACGCGGGTGGAGCGATGACGCACACTTTGTCGAGCTTCGGCAGTCGACGGAGCTGCCAGAGCGTGCCCGCCGTTGGACCGGCTACCACCAGGCCGTTGGGTCGTGCACAGGCGGCGACGCAGCGCGCCAACGGGTCGAGCGGGGCTCCGGTGAAGCGGTATGTGCCGTCGAGCAGTCGCACGAGGACTCCCAGTCCGACGAGCCGGCGCAGTTGTGCGGCGGAGACGTTGGCCGCGGCGAGCTGAACCTTCGTGATGACGGCGTGCTGTTGCGCCGACAGCCCCATGAGTTGGGGGTAGAGCGGAGTCATGGTTCCTCCCAGGGTTGATGCGGAGGGAGGAAGTCGAGGCCGACCCTATCGACGCCCGTCCCCGCCCGTCATGCGATGAGCGATGAGGTCGCCCGGCGGGTTCATCGCTCATCGCGAACTTGGGCCGGGGATGGCCGGTACCCTGGGCGCGACATGTCTGATCACTCACGTCCGCCCACTCGGCGGCGCGGTCAGCGGCGGGGGCCGAAGCCTGCCGAACACCGCACTCCTCCGCCGCCGGCCGCTCTCACCCTGAACCCCGACGACTACGTCCCCACTGGCTTCGCCGACCTCGGTGTGCCCACCGACGTCGACATGGGTCTCGCCGCCGCCGGCTTCTCCACCCCGTTCGCCATCCAGACCAAGGCCATCCCCGTCGCCCTCACCGGCCGCGACGTCTGCGGCCGGGCCAAGACCGGTTCCGGCAAGACGCTCGCCTTCGGCGTGCCGCTGCTGGCCCGTCTCACCAAGGTCGGCGAACCCCGCCGGCCCGCCGCACTGGTGCTCGTGCCCACGCGTGAACTCGCGTTGCAGGTGTCCGAGGTGTTGGCCCCGGTGGCCATCGCGTGCGGTCGCACCGTGCTCGCCGTGTACGGCGGCGCATCACGTCAGCAACAGATCAGTGCACTTGACCAGGGTGTCGACGTCGTGGTGGCCACGCCACTGCGCCTCATCGACCTGCTGAAGGAAGACGAACTGCAGCTCGACGCCGTCGAGATCCTCGTGCTCGACGAAGCAGACCGCATGGCCGACGACGGGTTCACCCCGCAGGTCGAGTGGATCATGCGCAAGATCACCGCACCGCACCAGACGATGCTCTTCTCGGCCACGCTCGACGGCGACGTCGGGCACCTGGTGGCCCGGTACATGAACGACCCCGAGGAAGTGGCCATCGACGCGGCCACCGACACCGTGGGCACCATGCACCACCTGTGGCTCGCCGTGCACCACATGGACAAGGACCGCGTGGTGGCCTCCATCGCCTCGGCGATGGACAAGACCATCGTGTTCTGCCAGACCAAGCGCACGTGCGATCGCGTGGAGGAGAAGCTGCAGGAACTCGGCGTGCGTGCGTCGGCCATCCACGGCGACCTGCAGCAGTCGTCGCGCGAACGGGCGCTGAAGCGGTTCACCGACGGCGAGTTGGCCGTGTTGGTCGCCACCGACGTGGCGGCCCGAGGTATCGACATCGACGACATCGGCGCGGTCATCCACTACGAGCCCGCCGGCGACGTGAAGGACTATCTGCACCGCAGTGGTCGTACCGCTCGCGCCGGTCGCGACGGCTGGGCCATCACGCTGGCCGAGTACAACCAGCACACGCAGGTGCGCATCCTGCAGCGAGCCCTGCGGTTGGATCCCAACCCGCCGGTCGAGGTGTTCAGCAACAACCCCAAGCTGAAGGACCTCACCCAGTTCGAACAGGACTGAACGAGCCAGCCCGCACGCGAACGCAGGTTCCGACGTCGGAACTCACGTTCTGGTGCAGGTCATGACGGCTTGGGTGTAGAGCAGTTGGAAGCCGACGCGCAGCAGGTTGCGCGCCGACACGCCGTCGGGCACCGCGGTCACGGCGGCGAGTGTGCAGCCCATCCGCTGTGCGCGATGCAGGCGGTCGACCAACAGCGCGTGCTGCGCGCCACGTCCGCGCGCCTCGGGCAACGTGGCTGCTCCCCCGAGCCAGGCGACGGTGCGGATGGGTGTGATGGAGCCGGTGCCCACCGGGCGGCCGTCGAGCATCGCCACCAGATCCAGGGCCCCGGGCACCCGGTGCACAGCCGCGCAGAACTCGTCGGAGTTCGTGCGCTGTGGTGTGCCGGGCTCGAACTGCGAGCCGAGGATGGCGGTCCACGCCGGCTCGAGGTCTTCAGCCACTTCGTGGATGTCGAAACGCGGCCGCGGCGGCAAGGTGCGCAGGCTGCGCGAGTACACGTTGCGGAACCATTCGACGGCGTACCCGCGCGACCGCAGCGCCGCCACCAACTCCGTCGACGCCCACGGGCTCACTTCCAACGACGCCGGCAGTCCGGCGTCGGCGTAGAACGCCTCGAGATCATCGAGGAGTGTTGCCGGGGGATCGTCGCCGAGGACGGCCCCGACCGCACGGTTCACGTATCGACCCGGCCCCATGGCCGCGGCGACTCCACCGCCGATGTCGCGACGGCGTGCCCCCGACGAGGGGACCACCGTTGCCAGCGAGTCCACCTGCAGCGCGGTGTGCTGTGCGGCGCTGTGCTCGACGCGGCGGACGAGGGTGGCGTCGACGATCACGGCCGAAGTCTGTCAGGTCGAGCGGGAAGGGTCAGCCGAGCCAGCTCGGCCGAGCGCTCTCGTAGCTGTCGATCGCGCCGGCGTGGGTGAGCGTGATGCCGATGTCGTCGAGTCCGTTGATGAAGCGGTGCTGCGTCTGCGGGTCCATGGGGAACGACGCGGTGATGCCCGCGGCGGGCACCTCGACGAGCAGCCGCTCGACGTCGACCGTGATCTCCACCGTGTGATCGGCCTCGATCGCGTCCCAGATGGCGGTGACGACGTCGTCCGGCACCACCACCGGGACGAGCCCGTTCTTGGTGCAGTTGTTGCGGAAGATGTCGCTGAAGCTGGGGGCGATGACCGCGTCGAAGCCACCCTGCTGGATGGCCCACACCGCGTGCTCGCGCGACGAACCCACACCGAATGAGGGCCCGGCGACGAGGATGCTGGCACCCACGTAGCGCTCGTCGTTGAGGACGAAGTTGCGGTCGTCGCGCCAGGTGGAGAAGAGGCCCTTCTCGAACCCGGTGCGCTCGACGCGCTTGAGCCACTCGGCCGGAATGATCTGGTCGGTGTCGACGTCGCTGCGCTTCAGCGGCACGCCGCGACCCTGGATGACCTGTACTGCCTTCATGTCACTGCTCCAGATCTGCCGGGGTGGCGAAGTGGCCGGCCACGGCGGTGGCGGCGGCGACGGCGGGGGAGACGAGGTGGGTGCGACCGCCACGACCCTGACGGCCTTCGAAATTGCGGTTGCTGGTGCTCGCGGCCCGCTCGCCGGGTGCGAGCTTGTCGGGGTTCATGGCCAGGCACATGCTGCACCCGGGTTCGCGCCAGTCGGCGCCGGCGGCGCGGAACACCTCGGGCAGGCCCTCGGCTTCGGCCTGCGCCTTCACGGCGTGGCTGCCGGGCACCACCATCACGCGGGGCACGGTGACGGTGCGGCCCTTCATCACGGCCGCCGCGGCACGAAGGTCTTCGATGCGGCTGTTGGTGCACGACCCGATGAACACGGTGTCGACCGTGATGTCGCGGATGGGCGTGCCGCCGGCGATGCCCATGTACTCGAGCGCACGGGCGACCGTGTCGCGCGTGGTGGGGTCGGTGAACTGCTCGGGCGACGGCACGACGTCGTCGATGGATGCCACCTGGCCGGGGTTGGTGCCCCAGCTCACCTGCGGCCGCAAGGTGGAGGCGTCGATGACGACCTCCTTGTCGAACACCGCGCCCTCGTCGGTGACCAGTGTGCGCCAGTCGGCGACGGCTGCGTCCCACTGGTCGCCCTTCGGCGCGTGGAGCCGGCCCTTCAGGTACTCGAACGTCGTGTCGTCGGGTGCCACCAGCCCGGCTTTCGCGCCGGCTTCGATGCTCATGTTGCACAGGGTCATCCGGCCCTCCATCGAGAGCGATCGGATCGCCGCGCCGCGGTACTCGATGACGTGCCCGATGCCGCCGCCGGTACCGATGGCGCCGATGATCGCGAGCACGATGTCCTTGGCGGTGACGTCGGCAGGAGCCTGGCCCTCCACCGTGACCGCCATCCACTTCGGTCGCGACTGGGGCAGGGTCTGGGTGGCGAGCACGTGCTCGACCTCGCTGGTGCCGATGCCGAACGCGAGTGCGCCGAACGCCCCGTGCGTGGCGGTGTGGCTGTCGCCGCACACCACGGTCATGCCGGGCAGAGTGCGTCCCTGTTCGGGAGCGATGACGTGCACGATGCCCTGCAGCGGGTCGCCCATGGGGAAGTTGGTGATGCCGAATGCGGCGGTGTTCTCGCGCAGCACTTCCACCTGGCGGGCCGAGATGGGGTCGGCGATGGGCTGATCGATGTTCGCCGTGGGCACGTTGTGATCCTCGGTGGCCACGGTGAGGTCGGGCCGGCGCACGGTGCGTCCGGTGAGGCGCAGGCCGTCGAAGGCCTGCGGGCTGGTGACCTCGTGCACGAGGTGGAGGTCGATGTACAGCAGGTCGGGCTCGTCGGCAGCGGCGTGCACCACGTGTCGATCCCACACCTTTTCGGCCAGCGTTCTGGGCGTCATGCCGTCTCACTTTCTGAGATAGGATTCCCGTTGATGGACAGCATAGGCCAGAGCGACGAGAGTCGCGCCGACGCGAATCGAGTGGGTGTGCTCGACAAGGGCGTCACCATCCTGCACGCGCTGGCGGCAGGGCCGCTCGACCTCGCCGGTTTGCAGGACGTCACCGGCCTGCCTCGCGCCACCGCGCATCGCCTGGCTGTGGCCCTCGAGAGCCATCACCTCGTGCGTCGCGACTCGCAGGGGCGGTTCTGCCTCGGGTTCGAGCTCATCCGCCTGGGGCGTGTCGCGGCCGAGGCGTTCCCCTTGGCCGAGCTGGCGACACCCGCGCTCACTGCGCTGCGCGACCGCACCGGCGAGAGCGTGCAGCTGTTCGTGCGCGAACACGACGGTCGCCGCTGCGTGGTCTCGCTGCAGTCCAGCCACGCCCTGCAATGGCTGGTGCCGGTCGGCGCGTTGTTGCCGCTGGAGGTGGGCTCGGCGGGCAAGGTGTTGGCCGGCCGCGGCGCCCCGCACACCGCCGCCAGCGTGGAGGAGCGCGAGGCCGGTGTGGCGTCGGTGAGTGCCGCAGTGGTGGATCGGCAGGGCGTGGTGGTGGCCGCCGTCAGCGTCAGCGGGCCGGTGGAACGGCTGACGAAGTCGCCCGAGCAGAAGTACGGCGACGCCGTCGAAGCAGCCGCCCGCGCGGTGTCGGCGGCGCTCGTCCGCTGATTGCCGATCCGCCGATCTCGGCGTGCCCAGTGGAGGTGTGAACGACCTCACTGAACGACTCACCCACTGGTTCGAGGTGCGCCTCGACGAGACCGTCGTGCCTCGTGGCACCTTCGCCCAACTCTTCGGCCTCGAGATCGTCGATGCCGACGGCCTCGACACGGGCAGCCCCGATGCGGTGCGGGTGTACTTCATCTGCGAAGGACCCGATGAGTTCTCGGTGCTCGCCGCGCCGGGCACCGCCTGCGTGTGCGACTTCGACGCCGCGGCCACCGTGGAGTACGGGTGGGAGCGTCGCCGATCGAGCGCCGGGCGGCCCGGCCAGTTCGCTCGGAAGGACCGCATCCGCACGGTCCGCGTGATGTTGAACGACGAGGACGACCGTCAGCAGCCGTGATCGTCAGTAGACGGCCACCAGGTCCATCACGATGACCACGTCGATGCTCGCCGGGAGGCCGATCGTGTCGTTCCCCTGTCCGTCGAACATGAGCGAGAACGGCACCTGGCTCTGGCGGCGTCCGCCCACCTTCATGCCCTTGGCGACCGCGATGATGCCGGGGAAGGTGTTGGTGTCGGTGGTGTAGTCGAACACGACGGGCGGGGTGCCCCACGTGCTGTTCAGCAGCTCGCCCGTGTCGGCACGGAAGAGCATGATCTGGGCGGCGAACTTGTTGCCGTTGACCGGGCTGACACCCGTGCCCTCCACGAGCTCGGTGTGCTCGATGACCGGGATGTTCGCCGCTGCCTCCACGGTGATGTCGGGCTGCTCGTCCTCGGTGGTGCCGGGGAGCACGGCCATGACGTCGACCACGAAGGTGATGGCGTCGCCGGGTTGGATGATGTCGCCCGCGCCCTGGTCGCCATAGGCGAGGTCGGCGGGGATGTCGAGCTGGCGGCGCCCGCCCTGCTGCGTGCCGATCAGGCCCTGTTCCCAGCCCTGGATGACCTGACCGGTGCCCAGCAGCACGTCGAGCGGGTCGCCGCGGTCGTAGCTGTTGTCGAACTCCGTGCCGTCGGCGGAACGCACGCCCACGTAGTGCACGACCACGGTGTCGCCGACCACGGCTTCGCGGCCGGTGCCCGTGGTGAGATCGGTGATCACGAGCTCGGTGGGCAGGCTGGTGGGCAGGCTCACGTTGGGCTTGGGGATGCTGGTGGTGGTGGCCCCGACATCGGCGGTGGTCTCGCTGCCGGCCAACGTGGTGTCGGCCCCGTTCTCGCCGCCGTCGTCACCGCAGGCGGTGGCGAACAGGACGAGCGGAATGGCCAGGGCGAGGGCGCGACGCATCCGCACGACGCTATCTGGGCTCGTCAGGACTTGAGTTTCGACGCACGCAGCCAGGGCTGTTCGGCCTCGGCCAGAGGGGTGCTGGGCGGGCCCTGCACGAACGGCCACAGCTCCTCGGCGATGCGGCGGTAGTTGCCGGTGGCCCGCAGTTCGCCGAGCAACGCGTAGAGGCCGAGGTTGATGCGCTGGATGAACACGAACGCCTTCGGCACGGTGGCGTACTGGGCGATGGGGCTGGTGCGGTCGAACGTGTGGCGCACGATGCCGCTCGCGTACTCGCTGCTCCAGGTGACCACCTTGTCCTCGCGCACGCTCTCGTAGAACTGACTGAAGTAGTCGCCCACCTCGTCGTCGGGGGCGGGACAGCCCTCTCGGATCATGCCGGCCCGTTCCAGGATGCGGCGGAACGCGGGGCCGTCGTGGTCGTAGGCGGCGGCCTTCACCATGCTGATGAAGGTGTGCATCTCGTCGTCGGAGAAGTGCTTCACCAACCCGAAGTCGAGGAACGTCACCTTGCCACCGGGGTGGAAGAGGTAGTTGCCCGGGTGAGGGTCACCGTTGAAGGCGTGCATGCCGTAGAGGCTGCGGAACACGAATCGGAACAGGGTCTCGCCCACCAGGTTGCGCTCGTCCTGCGACCAGGTGAGCATCTCCTGCCAGGTGGCGCCGTCGACCAGTTCGCTGGTGATGACGTGCGGACCGCTCAGGTGGGGGAGCACCTCGGGCACGTGGATGAACGGGTGGCCGCGGTAGTGGTCGGCGAAGCGTTGCTGATTCATCGCTTCGAGCCGGTAGTCCAGCTCTTCGCTCAGCCGTTCCTTCACCTCGGCCACCATCTCGTCGGGGTTCAGCCCGCCGAACCCCTGCTGCAGGATGAGGCCCAGCAGATCGGCGTTCTTCAGATCGGTGGACACGGCGTCGGCCACGCCCGGGTACTGCACCTTGACGGCCACCGCTCGTTCCTCGCCGGTGAGCGGGTCGATCGCGACGGCGCGGTGCACCTGCCCGATGCTGGCCGCGGCGATGGGCACGGGATCCCACTCGACGAACAGGTCGCGCGGGTGCTTGCCGAGGTCGGCCTCCACCACCTGGGCGGCGAGTTCACCGCTCATCGGTGGGGCGCTCGACTGCAACTGGGCCAAGGCTGCGCGCAGCGGTGCGGGCAGGCCCTCATCGACGTAGCTGGCCATCTGACCGAGCTTCATCAGCGCGCCCTTCATGTTGCCCAACCGTTCGGCGACGGCTTCGGCGGTCTTCAGCTCGCGGGCCTCGTCGAGCTCGATGCGGCGCTCGGCACTGGCGAACAGCTTCCGTGCCGCGGTGCCCGCATAGTTCGCGCCGACGGCAGCACCGAGCTTCACGACGTCGGCGTTGCGTTGCACACGGCTGGTGCGCAGGTGATGGCCGGGGGAGGACCGCTGCCACACGACGAGGGCGGCCACCGCGGCAGCGCCGGCGCCGACCGCCGCCCCGAGCGTGCGGCGGTTCATGCGCGCTCCGCGGCGCGTTCGACCGCGGAGCCGACGGCGCGCAACAGGGTGGGCACGAACCGCTCGGGCTGCACCGCGATGCTGTCGTGGTCGCCGTCGACGCGGTAGGCCTCGGCCCTGTGGATGCCCTCGAACAGCCGCACCTGGCGGCGTGTGGGCACCACGCGATCGCGCATGGTGATGACCACCGAGGTGGGCACGTCGATCTCGTCGATCCAAGGGCGCGAGTTGAACCGGCCGATGGCGCGGCCGGCTTCGAGCACCATGCGCCAATCGTGCAACGACGCCTCCTGGATGGCCCAGGGTTCCCACTCGCCGGTCTTGCGTTGCAGGTACACCTGCTCGGTGAGCCACTGGCGGGCCTGCACCGGCGTCAGCCGAGCGAGCGCGGCCATGCCGGAGAGGCCGAGGAAGCCGAGCTTCTCTTCGCGGGAACTGAGGAAGTACGGGGCGGTGGCGCACAGCACCAGCGCCTGCACCCGCTCGCGGTGGCGGCGCCACACGAGCTGGGCGACCGGACCACCCATGGAGTAGCCGATGGGGATGACCTGCTGCAGGCCCAGCACGTCGCACACCGCCATCGCGTCGTCAGCGCAGTCCTCCAGGCGGAACTGCTTCTTGCTGCGGATGCCACGGCCGTGACCGCGATGGTCCAGCGCCACCACCCGGTAGTGCTCGCTGAGCGCCTGGTAGCAGGTGAACCAGTTGAGGTCGGCGGTGGCGGTCCAGCCGTGCAGCAACAGCACCGTGGGTGCGCCGGGCGGACCCGGCATGGTGCGCACGAACGTGGTGCCCCGACCGGGCAGTTCCATCGCCGCGCCGTGCGGCAGCTTCGGGTGCTCGGGCGCCCCCTTGCCGTCGCGGATCGCCACTAGGCGGACTCCACCTTCAGGACCTTCACCTTGAGGGACCTGCCGTTGGCCTCGTAGGACACCCAGTCGCCCACCTGCTTGCCGACGAGTGCGGTGCCCAGCGGGGAGTTGAGGCTCATCACGCCGGCGCCAGCCGGTGGGGTCTCCTCGGGGTGGCCGAGCAGGTAGGCCTCGGCGTCGGCCTCGGTGTCGCCGTCGTACATGATGGTGACGACGGTGCCGGCGGCCACTTCGCCCTCGGCGCCGGCCTCGATGATCTCGGCGTTCTCGATGAGGTGCTCGAGCTGCCGGATGCGGCCTTCCATGTGGCCCTGCTCGTCCTTCGCGGCGTGATAGTCGCCGTTCTCGGAGAGGTCGCCCATGAGGCGTGCCACTTCGATCTTGTTCGCCACTTCGATGCGGCCGCGCGTGGTGAGGTCGTAGTGCTCTTCCTGCAGGCGCTCGAAGGCGCTGCGCGACAGTTTGTGGCTGGCCATAGAGGGCGCGAGCTTACCTGTGCGCGCCGCGGGCTCGATAGGCGCCAGGCGTGATGCCCACCACGCGCTGGAACTGGCGGGTGAACGAGCTCTGGTCGTAGAAGCCGCAGGCTCCGGCGATGGCGGCCACCGTGTGGTCCGTCTCGTCGAGCCGGCGCATGGCTGCCTCAAGGCGCGTGCGGATGAGCAGCTGCTTGGGCGACATGCCCAGGATGCGACGCATCGAGCGCTCCAACTGGGTGGAGGTCATGCCGGCAGCGGCGGCGAGGTCGGCCACCTTCAGCGGCTCGGCGTACGACTCGCGGGCCAGATCGATGGCCGCCTGCAGATTGGCGTGGCGGCGATCGACCGTCTCGGCGGTGTGCAGGTCGTAGCTGACGGCGACGATGCCCAGCACCTCGCCCTGCTCGTCGACGAGGCGGGTCTTGTTGGTGACGTACCAGCCACGGCTGCCATCGGGTCGCAGGATGAGCTCGAGTTCGTTGCGCATGGCGGTGCCGGTGGCCAGCAGCCGGTCGTCCTGCGCCTGGTACGTCGCCGCCAGGTCGGCCGGGAAGAGCTCGGCCGCGGTGTGGCCGAGCACCGTGCCCGGCGCGGCGTGGCCCGCTCGTTCGGCGAACGCCTGGTTGACGGCGAGGTACCGGCCGTCGGGCGCCTTCACGCAGAACATCACGTGTGGCACCCCGGCGAACACTTCCGCGAGGGTGACCACGACGAGGTGCATGGCCGCATTCTTGCCGCGTTGTACTTCTGCGACGGCGGAGGACGTCGGTGAGTGCAAGACCGGCCGCGGTCTAGTGGAGGTATGACCGCGTCACGCCCTGCTGCCAACGACCCCTCCGCCACCGAGCTGGCCGTCCGCCGAGCTGAGGCTCTGCTCAGCACGTCGCTGGAGCGGAGCACACGTCGTGAGCGGGCGCAACAGCGACGCCTCGCCGCCGTGGTGCACGACCCGGCGTTGCGCGCGCTCACCTTCGCGCTCACCGATGAGGTGCTGCGGTTCGGCGACGATCGCCGGTCCGCGGCCCGGCTGCAGGCGATCGTGGGTGATGTCGGGGTCCCTGGCTCGCTGTCGGCGATGGATCGGGTGCTGTTGCGCACGGGCACCGCGCTCGCGGCGCGACTCCCGCATGTGGTGATGCCGCTGGTGCGACGCCGGATCATGGCCGAGAGCAACGGCGTGGTGCTCGACGCCGCGGACCCTGCGTTCGCTCGCCATGTCGCGCGTCGTGGTGACGACGGGTTCCGCCTGAACGTGAACGTGCTCGGCGAAGCGATCCTCAGCGATGCCGAGGCCGACGAGCGTCTGCGCCTGGTGCGCGAGCGCATCGCTCGTGCCGATGTGGATCACGTGTCGCTGAAGATCTCGGCGGTGGTGGCGAACCTCGACGTGTTCGCGTTCGACCACTCGGTGGATCGCATCTGCGAGCGCCTGCGGGTGTTGTACCGCGACGCGATCGCCGCGGGCACGTTCGTGAACCTCGACATGGAGGAGTACCGCGACCTGCCCCTGACGCTGGCCGCGCTGCGGCGGGTGCTCGCCGAGCCAGAGTTCGAAGGACTGGACGCCGGGGTGGTGCTGCAGGCATACCTACCCGACTCGCATCGAGCCTGTGACGACCTGTGCGCGTGGGCGACCGAACGTCATCGCCGTGCCGGTGGCACGCTGAAGATCAGGGTGGTGAAGGGCGCCAACCTGGCCATGGAGCGCGTCGAGGCTGAGCTGCACGGCTGGGAGCAGGCGCCGTACGCGAGCAAGGCCGAGGTGGACGCCAGCTTCAAGGCGTTGGTCGAGCGGGTGCTCTACCCGCGCTGGGCGGGGGCGGTCAGGTTGGGGTTGGCCAGCCACAACCTCTTCGACATCGCGTGGGCGATGGGCAGCCCCGAGCGCCACCGCATCGAGTTCGAGATGCTCGAGGGCATGGCCCCGTCGCAGTCTCGCGAGGTGTGCGACCGCGTCGGCGAGGTGGTGCTGTACGCGCCGGTGGTGCGGCAGGACGATCTGCCCGCGAGCATCGCCTATCTCACCCGGCGGCTCGACGAGAACACGTCGCCCGACAACTTCCTGCGCGCGCTGTTCACGCTGCGGCCGGGCACCGACGAATGGGCCGACGAGTGTGCGCGGTTCGTGGCGGCCGTCGCCGCGAAGGACGACGTGGACACCCGCAGTCGACGCACCCAGGACCGCTCGACGCCGCCACCGCCCACCGACCCCGATCTCGCGGTGTTCGCCAATGCCCCCGACACGGACTGGACGCAGGCAGCGAACCGAGCATGGATGACCGAGGCCCTCGAGGCAGCGCACCGAGACCCGAGTCGTGATGCGGGGGTGCGGGTGCTCACCACGGCCGAGGAGATCGACGAGGTGCTGTGCACCGCCGCGGGCGCGTCGAAGGTGTGGGCAGAGAGCACCTTCGCCGAGCGACGCTCGCTGCTCGCGGCGGTGGCCGACGAGATGGAGCGGTCGCGGGGTCGCACCTTGGCGCTGATGGCCCACACCGCGTGCAAGACGGTGGGGGAGGGTGATCCCGAGGTGTCGGAGGCCATCGACTTCGCCCGCTACTACGGCTGGTGCACGCACGCGCTGGAGGAGCGCGTCGCCAGCGGCCAAACGTTCACTCCGCACGGCGTGGTGCTGGTGGCATCACCGTGGAACTTCCCCTACGCGATCCCGGCCGGTGGTGTGCTGGCGGCGCTGTCCGCCGGCAATGCAGTGGTGCTGAAGCCGGCGCCGGAGGTGCGCGAGGTGGGCTTCGAGCTGGCGATGCAGCTGTGGCGCGCCGGTGTGCCGCGCGACGTGCTCCAGTTCGTGGCCTGCCCCGACGACGAAGTGGGGCGTCGACTGGTGACCCAGGCGGACATGGTGGTGCTCACGGGCGCCTACGAGACGGCACAGCTGTTCCGCGGCTGGCGTCCGTCCATGCGTCTGCTGGCCGAGACCAGCGGGAAGAACGCGATGGTCATCACGGCCGCGGCCGACGAGGACGCGGCCATCCGCGACCTGGTGCGGTCCGCCTTCGGCCACGCGGGGCAGTAGTGCTCCGCGGCGAGCCTCGCCATCGTGGAGGCGTCGGTGTACGACGACCCGGCGTTCCTCCGCCGGTTGGCCGATGCAGTGCGCAGCGTGCGCGTGGGACCGGCGGCCGAACCCTCGACCATGACGGGGCCACTCGTGGGCCCGCCATCACCGAAGCTCGCACGGGCGCTGACCGAGCTGGACGAAGACGAGTCGTGGTTGGTGGAGCCGGGCTGCCTGGACGCAGCGGCGAACCTGTGGTCGCCGGGAGTGCGCCTGGGTGTGCGCCCCAGTTCGTGGTTCCACCGCACGGAGTGCTTCGGGCCGGTGCTGGGGCTGATGCGCGCCGACGACCTGGACCACGCCATCGAGTTGCAGAACGCCGGGGAGTTCGGGCTCACCGGCGGCATCCAGTCGCTCGACGAGTCGGAGGTGGCGCACTGGCTGGAACGGGTGGAGGTGGGCAACGCCTACGTGAACCGTCACATCACCGGTGCCGTCGTGCAGCGCCAACCGTTCGGCGGATGGAAGCGCTCGTCGGTGGGGTGCGGCCCGAAGGCGGGCGGCCCCGACTACGTGGAGGCCTTCGGCACGTGGGCCGGTGGCCCTCGGACCGCGGACACCGAGGACGACTTCCGGCGTGTGTGGCGTGAGTACTTCACGGCGGAACACGACCCGTCGGAGTTGGTGTGCGAGCGCAATGTGCTGCGGTATCGCCCGTTGCCGGCGGTCGACCTGGTGGTCGGCGAGGACGCGCCCGATTGGCAGGTGGCCATCGCCCGCATGGCCGCCGCCGTGGCCGGCGTGCCGCTTCGATCGGGTGCAGAGCGCGTGCGCGTGCTGGGCGCGGTGGACGACGAACGGCTCGCAGCCTGGTTCGCCGCCGATGTGGAAGTGGATCGCACACCGGTGGTGGCCGATGCGCGGGTGGAGCTGCGCCGATGGGTGCGCGAGCAGTCGATCAGCGAGACCCGCCACCGGCACGGACGTTTGCTCGACTGACCGTTTGCAGGGGTGACCGTTTGTTCGACTGACAGGGTGAAGCGATACCGTCTCACCCTTATGGCACATCGCATTGCAGTCATCGGCGGCGACGGCATCGGCCCGGAGGTCACGGCCGAAGCCCTGAAGGTGGTGCGCGCCGCAGGCGTGCAGATCGACACGGTCGACTTCGACCTGGGTGGCGCCCGTTACCTGCGCGACGGCGAGATCCTGAGCGACACCACGCTGGATCAGCTGCGCGACTTCCAGGCCATCCTCCTCGGCGCGGTGGGCACACCCGATGTGCCGCCCGGCGTCATCGAGCGCGGGCTGCTGCTGAAGATGCGTTTCGAGCTCGACCTCTACATCAACCAGCGTCCGTTCATCGGCACCGCCCCCGGTGGCACCGAGCCGCACGACTTCGTGGTCATCCGCGAGAACACCGAGGGCCCGTACGTGGGTGAGGGTGGCGTGCTGCGCAAGGGCACGCCGCACGAAGTGGCCACGCAGGGTTCGGTGAACACCCGCATGGGGGCCGAGCGGGCCATCCGGTACGCGTTCGAGCTGGCGATGAACCGCCGCCGGTACGTCACGCTGGTGCACAAGACCAACGTGCTCACCTTCGCCGGCGATCTGTGGCAGCGGGCGTTCAACGATGTCGCCGCCGAGTACCCGCAGGTGTCCACCGCCTACAACCACGTCGATGCGGCGTGCATCTACTTCGTACAGGACCCGCACCGCTACGACGTCATCGTCACCGACAACCTGTTCGGCGACATCCTCACCGACCTCGGTGGCGCGGTGAGCGGTGGCATCGGTCTGGCCAGCAGCGCCAACCTCAACCCGGCTCGCACCGGCCCCAGCATGTTCGAGCCCGTGCACGGCTCGGCACCCGACATCGTCGGCACCGGGAAGGCCAACCCCACTGCGGCGGTGCTCTCGGCCGCGCTGATGCTCGACTTCCTGGGGGAGACGCCGGCGGCCGACCGCATCCGCGCGGCGTGCGCCGAGCCTGGTACCGGCAGCACCACCGAGATCGGTGACCGACTCGCTGCCGCCGTGGCAGTGTGAACACGACACCCGACCGAACACGACTCCCGAACCTGACACCAAGGGGCAACGATGCCGATCACCACCACTCCCAAGATCTGGATGAACGGGGAGCTCGTCGACTGGGACAAGGCCCAGATCCACGTGCTCACCCACACGCTGCACTACGGCACGGGTGTGTTCGAGGGCATCCGTGCGTACGAGACCGCTGATGGTCCGGCCGTGTTCCGCCTCACCGACCACATGGTGCGCATGCACAACTCGGCGAAGATCCTCGGGATGGAGATCCCCTACTCGGTGGAGGAGCTCGTCGAGGCCACCAAGGAGACCGTGCGCAGCACCGGTCTGCCCAGCTGCTACATCCGGCCCATCGCCTACTACGGCTACGGCGAGATGGGTCTCAACACGCTTCCCTGCCGGGTCGACGTGGCCATCGCCTGCTGGCCGTGGGGTGCCTACCTGGGCGACGACGCGGTGGAGAAGGGTGTGCGGATGAAGATCTCGTCCTGGACCCGCCACGACCACAACACCATGCCGCCGGCGGCGAAGACCGTGGGCAACTACGTCAACAGTTCGCTGGCGAAGGTGGAAGCGTTGAAGGCCGGCTACGACGAGGCCATCATGCTCGCCCCGAACGGCCTGGTCGCCGAGTGCACCGGCGAGAACATCTTCGTGTCGCGCAACGGCACCATCTTCACCCCGCCGCTCGCGGCCGGCGCGTTGGAAGGCATCACCCAGGCGTCGGTGTCGCGCATTGCCCGCGACCTGGGGCTCGATGTGCAGGTGGGCAACATCGCCCGCAGCGACCTGTACATCGCCGACGAGATCTTCGTGTGTGGCACCGCTGCCGAGGTCAGCTCGGTGAACTCGGTCGACGACCGCTCGGTGCCGTGCCCGGGGCCCGCCACACGGGCCATCGCCGACATCTACGCCAAGGCCGTGCGTGGTCAGGATGCCCGCTACGCCGACTGGTGCGAGCACGCCTGACCGGGTTGCTCACAACATGCGTTCCAGGCGGGTGAGGTGTTGGCGCGCCATCACGTGCAGTTCCTCGTCGAGGTAGAGGTCGGCCGACACCACCGCCGGCTCCACGCGCACTGCGTTGACGGTCTTCACCACGCGGGTGGGGTGGGCGCTCACCCGGCTGGAGTCGAGCAGCAGCATCTGCGACGGGGTGCGGGCGATGAACCGGAAGTCGGTGCCGACGTTCATGCCCAGCCCGCCACCGACGATGACGCCCGACAACGCGAAGAACCACACCGCCTGACCGATGGCCATCCCCACCACGAGGCCGACGGCCAAGCCGACGACGATGCCGAGCGCGACGAGGGGCCAGTGCCACGGCTTGCGGCGGACGATGAACAGCGCATCCACCACGGTGTCGTCGGCGAGCCGGGCGATCTGATCCAGCGTGCGGGTGTGCGACGACATCGCTCGGCACCGTATCCCAGCTCGTGAACGAGGTCGTGAAAAGCGAAGCGCCCCGGGCTGCGCTGCCAACCGAAATCGGCGCGCCGCCCGGGGCGACTCCTTGCGGCTGATGATCCACCACCGATCGATCTTGGGGCGTTAGCCTTCCGCTCGACCAATGTCATCGCCCGTCGGAGCTCGCGCCCCGGCGGGCGATCCCTTTTTCCGTCGGGTTCGCCGGTTGCCCGGTTCCTCGTCCAGAACCGCTCGACGACCGCACCGTGTTGCCGCGCCGGTTGCCCAGCCCAACTCCTCGGCCCGATCCCCGCACCAGCCGCCTCCCTGGTTGCCCAGTTCGACCACCGGCCCGGTGCCGACTCGCCGGTTGCCCCGCTCCTCGACCTCGAACGTCGATGCCGTGGCGCCGTTGCCCTCCACCCGGTTTCCCGTGCGGTGACTTCGACACCCCGACCACCGGTTCGGCCTCCCCGGTTGCCCGGCTCGTCCTCCCCAGCGCCCCACCGCCTCCCCCGTGAAGGTTCTTCGGTGAGGATCAAGGATCATCCTCCACCGACACCGCTTTCCACCTCGTGAACCCGGTTGGCCCTCCGATTCCCCTCGACCTCCCTTGCGGGCTGTCTCGGTTCCTCGGCACCGTTCCTCGGGTTCCGGTTGGCGTTGCGCTTGCCGGTACGTGGATCACTCTGCAACAGCTGTTTCCCCTGGTCAAGAGGGTTTTTCTGTCCACACAGGGTTATCCCCCGACATTGTGCGTTAGTCACAGAAGTTTTTCGTTCATCCACCGTTCAGTCACAGGTTGTGCACAGGCTGCACCAGTTGCACACGGGATGTTCACGTTGACGGGGCCGTGTTTTGCGGGTTGAATGGCCGACGTGTCAGTGCTCGCCCACACCGCGATCATCATCATTTGCTAGCGCAGCTCGGCCCCATGCCGATCTGCGCTCCGAGCCGCCCCTCCGGGCGGCTCTTTCATTTCTCCTGACGACCCCCCACCTGCTGAAGGACACACCGTGAACACTCCGCTCCATGACGACACCTCTCATCACGACACATCTCGGCGCGTCGAGGTCTTCGACACCACCTTGCGCGACGGCCTCCAGGTGGAGGGCGTGTCGGCGACGGTCGACGACAAGCTGCGCATCGCCGAACAACTCGACCACCTGGGCGTGCACTACATCGAGGGCGGCTGGCCAGGGGCGAACCCGAAGGACATCGAATTCTTCCAGCGGGCGCTCAACGAACTGCACCTCACCACCAGCACGATGGTGGCGTTCGGCAGCACGCGGCGCCCCCGCGGCAAGGTCGATGACGACACCACCTTGCGCAACCTGCTCGACGCCAACACCAGCGCGGTGTGCATCGTCGCCAAGAGCTGGGACTACCACGTGCTCGAGGCGCTGCAGACCACGCTCGACGAGGGCGCGGCGATGATCGCCGACTCGGTGCACTTCCTGCACGCCAACGGCCGCCGGGTGATGGTCGACCTGGAGCACTTCTTCGACGGGTACAAGCGCAACCCCGAGTTCGCCTTGCGGGCCATCGAGGCCGCCGTGGTGAACGGTGCCAGTCACCTGGTGCTGTGCGACACCAACGGCGGTTCGTTGCCGCACGAGGTGGCGCAGATCGTCACCGACGTGCAGCGGGTGGTGGGCACGGATGCCGTCATCGGCATCCACTGCCACGACGACACCGGGTGCGCGGTGGCCAACTCCATGGCCGCGGTGCTCGCCGGTGCGGGCCACGTGCAGGGCACGCTCAACGGTCTGGGCGAGCGCACGGGCAACTGCAACCTCACCACCGTCATCCCCAACCTCCAGCTGAAGCTGGGCATGCAGTGCCTGCCCGAGGGTCGCCTCGAGCGGCTCACCAGTGTCAGCAAGCACGTCGCCGAGGTGCTCAACCGGCCGCTGAACCCGCAGGCGCCGTACGTGGGCACGTCGGCCTTCGCCCACAAGGCCGGCTTGCACGTCAGCGCCATCAAGCGGGCCAAGGACGCCTACGAGCACGTCGACCCCGAGCTCGTCGGCAACGGCACGCGGTTCGTGGTCAGCGAGATGGCCGGCAGGGCCACGATGGAGATCAAGGCCCAGGAGCTGGGCCTGGCGATGGACGGTCCCGCGGTGAACCAGGTGATCGACGATCTGAAGCGGCTCGAGCACGAGGGCTATCACTTCGAGGCCGCCGATGCGTCGCTCGAACTGCTGATGCGCCGCTCGTCGGGCTGGGAGCAGTCGTTCTTCCGGGTCGAGAGCATGCGCGTCATCACCGACGAGCTGCCCAGCGGCGACTTCACCACCGAGGCCACCGTCAAGGTGTGGGTGGGCGAAGGCGACGCAGCCACCGCCCAGCGACACGTGTTCACCGCCGAGGGCAACGGTCCGGTGAACGCCATCGACACCGCACTGCGCAACGCCTTGCGGGTGGCGTTCCCCGAACTCGACCGCGTGCACCTCACCGACTACAAGGTGCGCATCCTCGACGGCGCCACAGCCACCGGCGCCATCACGCGTGTGCTCATCGACTTCAGCAACGGCGAGCGCACCTGGACCACCATCGGGGTCAGCAGCAACATCATCGAAGCGTCGTGGCGAGCCCTCGAAGAAGGCCTCGTGTACGGCTTGCTGCATCAGCCCGGCTGAGTGCCAGACTGGTTGCCGTTATGGCAGCCCCTCAGTTCGCACCCACGCCCGCCGTCGACACGTCGCGCTCCTACGCCTCACCGAAGGTCGTGCCCGCCGGCTGGACCTCCACGCGCAAGGCCGACATCGCCGGCTTCCAGCCCAGCGGAGAGCAGCTCGGGTATCAGGGTCCCGACCAGGGTTTCGCGCTCAAGATCGCCAAGGGCTTCGAGCCGCGGCTGCAGCTGAAGAGCGGCGAGCACACCGCCGACGCGGTGAAGGGCTGCCTGGGTGTGGCGCTGCGGCGAGCCAGCATGTTCAGCCGTGCGCCAGTGGTGCACGACCTCACCATCGCGTTCACCATCTGGGGCTTCCTCGATCCGAGCGCACCGGCCGAGCTGGTGTCGGCCCGTCGCGAGCTGTTCGCCGGGTTGGGTCACCACGGCCACTACACCGAGGCCCGTTCCCTCGTCGACATGGTGCCCGAGGCCACGTTGCGGATGACCCCGCAGCAGGTGTCCGCCGCCTATCCGGGGAAGTGGCGCGAGCTGGTCGGTCTGTGATGTTGCTCACCGAGGAGCAGCACGAGTTCCGCAAGGTCGTCCGCCAGTTCTGCGACGACAAGATCGCCCCCAACGCTGCCGAGCTCGACCGGCGCGGCGAGTTCTCGTGGGAGAACTTCGAGGCGCTCAAGCGGATGGAGCTCACGTCGCTGAGCTATCCGGTCGAGTACGGCGGCGACGGCGCGTCGCTGGTGGATCAGGCCATCGTGGCCGAGGAACTGTCGCGGGCGTGCGTGAGCACGAGCCTGTCGTTCCTCATCTCCAAGTTGGGCATGTTGCCGGTCATCAACTTCGGCAGTCACGACCTGAAGTCGCGTTACATCCCGCGCATCTGCAGCGGCGACAGCCAGTGCAGCTACGGCCTCAGCGAGCCCGATGCCGGCAGCGACGTGGCCTCGATGACCACGCGTGCCGTGCGCGACGGCGACGACTGGGTCATCACCGGTACCAAGTGCTGGATCACCAACGCGGGCATCAGCGACCTGTACACCGTGTTCGCCCGCACGTCCGACGATCGCCACAAGGGCATCACCGCGTTTCTGGTCGAGGCCGGCTGGGGCGTGCAGGTGGAGAAGCTCGAGCACAAGCTGGGCATCAAGGGGTCGCCCACCGGCATCATCCGCCTCGACGAGGTGCGCGTGCCCGACGCCAACCGAATCGGTGAAGTGGGCGAGGGGTTCGCCATCGCCATGCACACACTCGACCGCAGCCGCCCCACCATCGGCGCGCAGGCCGTGGGCGTCGCGCAGGGTGCGCTCGACTACGCCGTCGGGTACCTGAAGGAGCGCCGCACGTTCGGTCGCCCGTTGGCCGACAACCAGGGGCTGCAATGGATGGCGGCCGACTGCGCGATGCGCATCGAGGCGGCCCGTGGTCTGGTGTACCGGGCGTGCGCGATGGCCGACGTCGGAGATCCCGAACTGGGAATGGCCGGCGCGATGGCGAAGTGCTTCGCCAGCGACGTGGCGATGCAGGTCACCACCGACTGCGTGCAGTTCCTGGGTGGGTACGGCTACACCGACGAGTTCCCGGTCGAGCGGATGATGCGCGACGCGAAGATCACCCAGATCTACGAGGGCACCAACCAGATCCAACGGATGGTGATCGCCAAGAAGCTGCTCGGCTGACGCGTCCCCTCGTTCGGTGGCCGTCGTGGGGCTCCGCGGCGGTACGGTGACCGTGTCGAAGGAGGCCGTCATGGCCGATGTGCTCGAGGTGCTCACTCACGAAGCCGACGCGATCGTCGAGAGCGCTGCCGCAGCGCTGTCCGACGTGCGCCACTACTCCGAGGCCGGCCCGGATGCCGCTCGTCTGCGGGTGCGTCAGTTGTTCGACCTGGTGGTGGAGAGCGTGTCCACACGCGACCTGGTGCCGATGATCGACCACGCCACTCGTGTCGCGCACGAGCGGTTCGAGGCCGGCTTCGACATCCGCGAGGTACAGACTGCGTTCAACGTGCTCGAAGAGGCCATCTGGGTGAAGGTCATCGACGCCACGCCGCCTCGCGACCTGGCCGACGCACTGGGTCTGGTGGGCACCGCGCTCGGTGCCGGGCGCGACGCGCTGGCGTGCACCTACGTGTCGCTGGCGTCGCACCAGCACGTGCCGTCGCTCGACCTCACCGCCCTCTTCCGCGGCGGTGTCTAGCGCCGGGCGTCGTACTTCTTGAGCAGCGCCGAGCCGACACCCACCACGATCAGCGCGCCGATGAACGCTCCGACGATGCCACCCCAGTCGAACGTGTCCTCGTCGCCCCAGCCGAACAGGCCGGCGAAGATCCAGTACCCGACGAGCGCACCGAGCAACCCGAGGGCGGTCGGGCACTGTAGATCACTCCGCCGAGGTGCCCCAGCGGCCGACCCTCGTGAAGCCCAGCGAGGTGAACAGCCGCTCGGATGGCGTGTTGCCGTCGGTGATGGTGGCGCCCACGATGTGCACGTCGGCGGCGGCGAGACTCCGCAACGACTCCATCACCGCAGCCGTGCCGAGTCCGCGACCCTTGTGCGACGCAGCGGTGGTGACCGGGTCGATGTAGTGCACACCGTCGACGACGACCACGAACGACAACGCCACGGCCCTGTCGCCCTCGAACAGCACGACTGAGTGCTCGGGAATGATCGTCCCGAGGTAGTGGTCGATGGCCGCCAGCGCGTCGTCGTGGTCTTCGCCCTCGTCGTCGATGGTGCCTCGATACGCGTCGAGCAACAACGTGGCGAGCACCTCGCGATCCACCGTGTGTGCCGCGACGGCGGTGATGCCGTAGTGGAGCGGCGTGCGGGTGGTGAGGCTGGTGCGGCGGTACTCGCTGCGGGATCTCGTCATCGGAGTGCAGATTCCTTCGGCCGTGACGTTCGGATTCACGGCGTGCGAAACGATATGCAGGTATGCACGCAGCGAGGCAACCGCAGGAGGTGGAGATCGTCGACACGATCGACGCCGCGCTGCCGGTCGTCTACGACTATCTCGTGCGTCGTTGTGGCTCGAAGGCAGTGGCCGAGGACCTGCTGTCCGACACGGTGCTGTCCGCCGTGTCGCAGGCGATGCACGGTCGTGTACCCGATCTGTCGACCGCCTATCTCGTCGGTATCGCCCGGCACAAGCTCGCCGATCACTGGCGGCGTGAGGCGCGGGCCAGCCGTCATCTCGAGTCGGTCGGATTCGCCGCGGAGGCGGTGGCCGGCGTGGAGGAGTCCTTCGACTCGAATCGCACCGCTCGCACGCTCGCCGGCCTGAGCGCGATGCACCGGATGGCGTTGGTGCTGCGCTATGTCGACGGTCTACCGGTGGCAGAGGTGGCCGCCGAATTCGGTCGCTCGCTCCATGCGACAGAAACGCTGCTGATGCGGGCGAAGGCCGCGTTCCGCTCGCACTACTCACTCGTGGAGTTCGACGATGCATGACCAGTTCGACCACTTGGTGCTGCCGGGAGCCGATCACGGCCTTGACCCCGAGGTCCGCGCTCGGTTGATGACGGACGTTCGCCGGCTGGTCGCCGGCGACCCAGGCGTGCTCATTGCCGACTCCCTGCGTCCGATTACTCACCCCGACCACGTGGAGGTTGTCATGGCCGAGTCTCCGGAGTCCCCCAGGTCGCCACGATGGCGAGCCATTGCGCTCGTCGTGGCGGCAGTCGCCGCGGTGGCGGTGCTGGTCGTCGCCCTGGTTCCCCGATCAGGTGCCGACGATGTCGAATCGCCCGCGGGAGGGGTCGAATCGACGAGCACCACCCCCGCGGCGACGAGTCCGACGGTGGCGTCGTCGACGACGAAGGCCCCCGTCGAGTTGACGGACGACGACATCGCCCGGGCGACGCTGCTGTCACCCACGGAGTACGCGCCCGACTGGTCGTCGATCGGTCAGAACTCGAACCCGATCCGACTCGACGCCACGAAGGCGGCGACGCACGCGGAGTGCGCCGGCTTCGTCGACGTCGTGTTCGAGGGCCCCAGGCGCCCCGCAGCCGTGCAGTGGGCGGCCTACACCCACGGACCTCCGATCGACGGAGGCTCGCAGTACGTCGTGGTCTTCCCCGACGAGGCGGCGGCGATCGCGATGTTCGACGCCGCCGCCGACCCGAGGTTCGTGAACGGGTGCCGCCCCGCCTACATCGGGCCCGAGGTCCCGTGCTGTGTGGATGCCTCCGTCGACATGTGGCCGAACATGGTGGGGTTCATCCCGGAGGACGGGGTGTTCGCGCCGGTCGGCGACCAGTCGGCGTTCGTCGAGCGGGACTTCACGTGGCTCGATGAGAAGGGGGAGCGCATCGGACCGGAGACGGAGTACCTCGCACTCGTGCGTGTCGGGCGAATCGTGATCGGCCTCGAGACCGTGGGCGTGGGCCGCGACGGCGAGGTGGTGACCAGCCACGACTCCTTCCAGAACGCGCTGCACAACTCGGTCGTGAGGGCGCAGGCTGCGTCGAGCGGAAGCCCACTGCCCGACGGCTGCCTCGCGATTGCCGCTGGATACTGCGACGAGACCTAGGCACTCGTCGGGGCCGTGAGCTCGACGGCGCGGGCAGTAGCGTCGGCCCACGTGAAGAGGTCGTGAGCGACGGGCGCAATCCGACCGTCGGTGTGATGTGGGCAGGTGCGACGGCGTTGTCGTACTCGTTGTCGTCCATCGTCGGCAAGGACCTGCTGGGGTCGCTGGGCGCCGAGTCGCTCTTGTTCTGGCGGTTCGGCATCGCCTCGCTGGTGCGGTGGGCGGCGCTGTTCCTGTGGCGCCGACGCGGCGGGCCCGACCCGTTCGACCTGCCACGGTGGCGTGCCCTCGGCCTCGGGGTGCTGTTCGGGCTGATGGTGTACCTGGGGTTCCTGGCCCTCAACTACCTCGACGTGTCGGTGTACATCGTGCTCGTGTACCTCTACCCGGTGCTGGTGGTGGTGTTCAGTTCGCTCCTCGGCCATCATCGGGCGTCGCCGGCCACGTGGCTGGCGCTCGGCGTGGTGATGGTGGGGGTGGTGCTCACCGTCCCCGAGCTGTTCGGGGGAGTGGGCGAGATCAGTGCAGTGGGTGTGGGGCTGACCCTGGCCCAGGCGTTCGCCATGGCCGCGTTCATGATCATCAGCAGCCGGGTGATGCCGCATTCGGTGGACGGTGTGGTGTCGGCGTCGTGGAATGTGCTCGGCGGTGCGCTGGTGATGGCGCCGTTGGCGTTCGGCGGGGGACTGGTGGTGCCGAGTGGCGTGGTGGTGCCGAAAGTGCTGCTGTTCGCGCTGGTGCCGACGGTGATCGCCAACGTGTGCTTCTTCCGGGCGATGCGCCACATCGCTCCCGGTGTGGTGGCGATGATCATGACCATGGAAGTGGCCCTGGCCATCGTGTGGTCGGTGCTGTTCCTCGGCGAGTCGGTCAGCGGCGTCAAGATCGTCGGTGCTGCTGTGGTGATGGCCGGAGTGTTGTTGGCCCAGTGGGTGAACGTGCGCGCCGCGCGGACCGAGCCCGAGGCCGACGACGCCTGGCTCGCCACGCCACCTGTCCCATAGCCGGGCCCAGTCGCCTGCCCGCATTACCTGTCGTGGCTGGGATGGCGTGGGGACGCACCCGTGCCGAGACGCGACCGTGCGGGCGCCCCGAAGTGGGGCGCCCGCAGGCGCGAACGGAACCGTCGAGTTGTCGGGGAAGCCGATGTTGCGTTCGCGCGTTCAGGCCGCCGCCTGGGCTGTTCGGCCCCGTGGCCCGCACCGCACCACCGTGCCGTCGACCAGCGTGATCGTGTAGCCGCTGGCGTCACCGGTGACCACCACCCCTGGCCGGTGCTTCTCGTGGTGATGGTGGCTGCACAGGAGCCCGAGATTGTCGAGATCGGTGGCCCCGCCCTCCTCCCAGGGCACCAGGTGGTCGACCTCGCACCACGCCGCGGGGATGTGGCAACCCTCCCAGTCGCAGCCACCGTGCAGCGCCATCAGCGCCCGGTACTGCTGCTCAGTGGCGTACCGCTCGGTGCGGCCCAGATCCAGGATGTGGCTGCCGGTCGACAGCACCCGCTGCAACTGGGCGTGTTCGGCCAGCCGGCGCACGATGTGTGCCGGAATGCGGTCGCCGAAGTCGGTGACGCCCGGCTCGTCGCTCGAGCCCTCGAACGAGTCGGCCGAGAAGGTGATGAGCAGCGTCGGCTTCTCGCGCCCGCCGCGCACCTCGCCCTTGGCGTACGCATCGGCCAGGAGGATGAGCCCGTCGCACATGCGCTGCGCCGTGCTGCGCGTATCGGTCTGCGACGGCTTCCCGCCGAGGAACGAACACACCTTCAGCACCTGACGCGCCTGCAGGGTGGGCAAGGTGGCATTGATGGTGATCTGGCCGTCGACCTCTTCGGTGTGGCGCAACGACCGGTTCTGATACCGCCGCTCCTCGGCCTGCTCGGGCGTTTCCTCGGAGTGGACTTCCTTCCACCGGCGGGCGGCGTCGCGCGCCTCGGTGGGCGAGGCGCCCTTGCACGCCTCGACCAGCTCGCCAGGGTCGGCCCCGGCAGGGGGATTGAGCACGGCATCGGCCAGCTCGTTCGCCGCATCGGGCGTGACCTCTCCGTTGTCGACCGCGGCGGACAGATCGGGCGACTGCGACAGCGCCTCGCCCAACTGCTGCTTCCGCTTCGCCGAGCCGTACGACGACTTCGTGGCGCCGGCCAGCCAATCGGCGGCGTTGCGTGCGCCTGTGCCCTGCCATGCCTGACGCTGGTCGGCCTCGGACAACACCCGGGCCTGCTGCACCGTGAGCTGGTCGATCTGGCGCTGCAGTTCGATGGCAGCGACCTTCAGTTCGGCCACCGAGAGCTGGATGACCGAGGCACGCGCGACCCCGCCGAGTGCGACGGCACTGGTGGCGAGAGCGGTGATCATGAGATCATCGTAGTCGAACACATGTTCGATTGTCAACCAGGTATCGAAGAATTCAGACGGCGCGGTCCTCCAGCAGGTCCCACTTGTTGCCGTACAGGTCCTGCCACACGCAGACCATGCCGTAGGGCTCGGCGCGGGGTGCCTCCAGGAACCGGACGCCATTGGCCGCCATGCGCTCGTAGGTGCCGGTGAAGTCGTCGGTGTACATGAAGAACGCCACCCGGCCGCCGGCCTGGTTGCCGATGCGCCGGTGCTGCCGCGGTCGGTCGGCCCGGGCCAACAGCAGTCCTGCCCCAGATCCAGGCGAGACGACCACCCAACGCTTGCCGCCGCCCATGTCGTCGTCGCTCACCAGCGTGAAGCCGACGCGGCGCACGTAGAAGTCGATGGCCTCGTCGTAGTCGCGCACCACGAGCGCCACCAGTCCCATCCTCATGTCGGTTCCCCCTCGTCGCTCACCACGACGCCGTGCAATGTCAGCAGGAGGCCGGCGAACGGCATCACCTGCTCGCTGTCGATGACCGGCCGGACGAGGCCGTCGATGCCGCGCATCTGGTCGAAGGTGGACCCGTGGAGCACGGCATCGGGGACGCGTGCCTGGGCGAAGTCGGCGCCCGTGAGGTCGCACCCGCGGAACCGGGCGTGCTCGATGGTGGACCCGCGGAAGTCGGCCTGGCGCAACACGCAATCGTCGAACCACACGCGCTCGCCGGTGAGCATGCGGAAGTTGGCGCCGTCGAGCCGACAGCCCACGAACACGACGTCCTTCCATCGGGAGGCATTCACCTGTACGCCCGACATGCGGCAGTTGCGGAACTCCACCCTCGTGGCACCCGTCTCGTCGAGTTGCGCGCCCGACAGTTCGCACTGCTCGAACACGGTGTCGACGAATCGGGCCTTGCGGAACTGGGCGCTGGTGAACGCGCTCGACACGCACCGCGTGCCGCGCAGCTGTGCTTCCTCGAGCGCCGCACCGACGAACTCGTGCGACACCTCGACGTCGAACCAGTCGAGGTCGGCGAGGAGATCGACACGCTCCGCCGGCGCCACCGACCCGAGGCGCGGCGCCGCCGGCTCGCGCTGGACGGTCACAGGCGGGGCGCCACGACGAAACTGATGGCGACGAACTGCAGCGCCGCGGCCACGACCGTGAAGGCGTGGAAGACCTCGTGGAACCCGAACACCTTCGGCCAAGGATTGGGCCACTTGGTGGCCAGCGCCAGGGCGCCCACGGTGTAGCACGCGCCTCCGGCGATGATGAGAAGGAAGCCCGTGGTGCCCAAGCCCCGCGCGAGATCGGGCAGCGTGAAGATGGCGAGCCAGCTGACGATGATGTAGCTGGCACCCTTCCACGCTCGTGGTACCGCAGGAATCCACTGGATGGTCATGCCCAGGATCGCGCCGAACCACACACCGCCCAGCACCGCTGCGAGCGTCCACCCGTCGAGGCACAGCGCAGCGATGGGTGTGTACCCGCCGGCGATGGCCAGGAAGATGGCCGACCGGTCGAGCTTCTGCATGCGCAGCTTCACGTGTGGCTGCCACCGGCCGCGGTGGTACATGGCCGACACGCAGAACATGGTGGCCGTGCCCAGCACGTAGACGCCGAGCAGCAACCGAGACGGCACCGTGGCGTTGACCAGCACGATGAGTGCCATGCCGGCGATGAGCATGAGCGGAAACGAGACCGCGTGCGTCCACCCTCGCAACAGCGGCCTGGCCGCCTGCGTCGTGTCCGTCGCCTGCATCGCCGGACAGGGTACTCAGTGCAAATGAACTGGGTGTGTCGGTAGCTCGCCAGCAAGGGAGCTTTGCTCGTGAGATGCGTGGCAAGAGGCGAGCGGCATCATCGCCGGATGCCCGGTCGTGGATTAGCGTTCGGGGCGCGAGACTCCCGCGCTGGATCTGGAGCTCCTCACTCCGCATGACGCTGCCCGACATTCCCTTCAACCGGCCGTACATGGCGACGCGCGCGCTCGAGTTCATGGCAGATGCTGCGGAGCGCGGCCACCTCTCCGGAGATGGGCACTACACCAGAGTCGGTTCAGAGACGCTGCGAGGGCTGACCGGATCCGGGCGGGTCATGCTCACAACATCGTGCACGCATGCGCTCGAAATGTGCGCTCTTCTTCTCGACCTCGATCCTGGCGACGAGGTCATCGTGCCGTCCTTCACGTTCGTGTCGACCGCGAACGCGTTCGCGTTGCATGGCGGTCGCCCGGTCTTCGTCGATATCGACCCCTCCACATGGAACATTGACGTCGCTGAGGTGGAGCGCGCCATCAGCCCTCGCACGAGGGCCATCGTCGTCGTTCATTACGGGGGCGTCGGATGCGACATGCGACGACTGCGTTCGCTGGCCGATCAGCATGGTCTCGTGCTGATCGAGGACAATGCTCACGGCCTTGGTGCGAGCATCGATGGACAGCCTCTGGGCAGCCTTGGCGACATGGCGACCTTGTCGTTCCACGAGACGAAGAACATTCAGTGCGGCGAAGGCGGCGCGCTGCTCCTCAACGACGAACGGCATGTCGAACGAGCGGAGATCATTCGTGAGAAAGGTACCGACAGGAGCCGCTTCTTTCGGGGACAGGTTGACAAGTACTCGTGGGTGTCGCTCGGGTCGAGCTTTCTCATGTCCGATCTGCTCGCGGCGTTTCTGTGTTCGCAACTGGAGGAGTTCGAGCTGATCCAAGCGGGACGTTCCAGGGTGTGGAATGCATATCGACAAGGGCTCGCAGAGTGGGCCGTCGATGCTGGATTTCAACTGCAGCGATGTCCCGACGGGTATCGACACCCGTCGCACTTGTTTGCACTGCTCGCTCCGGATCTGGAGGTGCGGACTCGGTTCATCGTGCACATGCGGACGAAGGGCATCGCCGCTCTCTTCCACTACGTCCCACTCCACTCATCTCCACAGGGCCGGCTCTTCGGAGCTGCAGAGCTGCCCGTCACCGATCGAGTGTCGGAGCGTCTCGTGAGGCTTCCGCTCTACTCGCTGCTCTCAGAGTCGGAGGTCGAACGAGTGCTCGAGGCGGCACTGTCGTTCCCTCGGTGATCTCCCCCCAGGAATGCAAGGCCGCCGGCCTCCGATCGGACGGCGATTGGAGCGGCGATGCCCCGCTCGAGCAGCCAGGTGTTCAACAGCTCGACATAGAGCGGCGCTTCGTTCGCTGGCACCACCAGCATCACATCATCCCGGCTCGCTGCTGCCTCGATCGGCTCACCGATCCCCATTCGATCGAGTTGGGCGAAGTACGCAGGGGACAGGTTCGACCACGAGAGCACCACGGTTCGGCGAGCATCGAGAGCGCTGCGAGCGAAGGCTGACTCACCCTCGAGTCTGACCGCTGAGCCGACGACGACGAGCAGTGTGTCGTCCGGCAGCGACTCGATCGCCTCTGTGTGCGCAGTGAGTTGCTCGCGGTCACGTTGTCCGCGATTGATTTCGCCCACCAGCGTCGCTGCCGCCGGGATGCAGGCGACCGCGGCGATGGCGATCGGTGAGAGAAGTCGGCGGCCCGAACCAAGATCGCGGAGCTCCCGTGCCGTTCCGAACAGGGCGAGGGCAGCGAGGCACGGCACCGCGACGCGTTGAGGAAATCGTTGGAACATCGCCAGGTACGTGCCGGCTCCGCACCACATTGCGATGCCGGCGAACATGGCGGCGCCGCGACGGACCGACCGGCCGAGGATCAAAGCGACGGTCGGAACGGCCCACCACAGCCACGTGCCGTAGGGCGTCAGTACTGAATTCTCGAGTGCGTCGCTCCAGGTGCGCGTCGCCGGCAGGTCGTCGGTGGCCGAGACGAGCGTCGAAAGGGCTGGGGTGGTGTACGTGTCAGGGTCGGTGTAGAGCCACCGACGGAAGAGGTCGAGATCGGCCTCAGTCCACCCTGCTCGAATCCGACCCGCGGTCAGCTGTGGTGACCTCCCCAGCCGCGGTGTCGAGTGCAGTTGGCCTCGCACCTGGTCGAACTCCCAGAACTGTCGCCAACCGGAGTCGAGCCAGTACACGAGAAGGTCGAGTCCGCGCGTCGCGAGCACGGCCACCGCTGCGATGGCCAGGAAGCGAGCGTGACGCCGTGACCATGCTCGGGGTTCTCCCGCGAGCAGCACGACCTCGCACAGAATGACTGCGAGTACGGCGCCATCGAATCGAAGGCTGAATCCTAGGCACAGGACGATGATGGCGAGTGCCTCGTTCGATCGCTGCTCGGGTCCGATCAGGCCTTCCCTGTGGAGCGCCAGCGCACATGCGGTCGTGAGGATTGCTGCCGCGGTGAAGGTCTGCAGTGACAGCACGACGATGAGGGCGGGCGCCGCAGCGAGCAGTGCCACGATCGTCCCACATCGCTCACGAGTGAGATGCCGCACGCACGCGACACTCGCGGCGACGACCACGCAGTTGAGGAGGATCGCGTACCAGGGCACCGAACCCGTGAGGTGGTAGAGCACGCTGAGCGTCATGCCGATGAGCGAACTGACGAACACGAGGTGGCTGTTGGGTGTGCCACCGAGATCGCCGTTCGCCAGCGACCGGATCAGGGCATCATCGTTCGTGCTGAACCGGGCCCCGGTGAACAGAAGTGTGACGACGGCCAGCGATCCAAGGCCAGCCGAGAGACGAAGCGTGCTGGCGCCCGCGAGCGGCACGGACCACCTCCTGCGGGGCGGCGTGGCCGCAGTCGAGTCGGGAAGCGGTTCGATGGGGCGAGCGTACTTGCGGGCGCGGCAGTCTCCGTGGAGGCGATCGCCGACGCGGCCAGGACCCGTCGCTATAGTCGGGGCCTCGGGCGCTCATCGTCGTGACCGTCCTTCGAGCCAATTCTTCACTCATGCCGTCGCCCATCCCTCCGCTTCGCATCGAAATGGTCACGGTGGTGATCCCGGTGTATCGCGCAGAGAACACATTGCACGAGCTCGGCCAGCGGTTGGATCAGGTGTTGGGCGATTCGTCAGAAGTCATCTTCGTCGATGATGTCGGCGGAGATGGCAGTTGGAAGGTCATCGAGTCGATCATTGCAGACAAGCCGCATTGGCGGGGTGTGCAATTGGGCCGAAATTCGGGCCAGCATGCGGCGATTCTCGCCGGGATCCGTCGTGCGCGCTGCCCGATCGTGGTCACGATGGACGACGATCTCCAGCACCTACCGGAAGAGATACCGACCCTCGTCGAAGCGCTCACCGACGACCTCGACCTGGTCTACGGAACGCCGGTTGAGGAGGAACACGGAGCAGCTCGGTCGCTTGCCTCTCGAGGCGTGAAGTGGATGATGCGGCGAACCCTTGCGGTGGAACACGCCGAACGAATCGGCGCGTTCAGATGCTTTCGCACCAATGTCCGCGACGCCTTCAGCGAGGTGAACGATCCGTATGTCTCCATCGATGTCCTGCTGTCGTGGGGCACCGGCAGGGTGGGATCCGTGGCGGTCGACATGGCGACGCGAGAGTCGGGAACCTCGGGGTACACACTCACCAAGCTGATTCGGCACACGTTCGACATGGTCACCGGGTACAGCGCGGCTCCGCTTCGACTGGTGGCCTACGTTGGATTGCTGTTGGGCCTGCTGGGATTCGGTTCACTCACCTATGTGCTGGTCCGGTTCATACTGGGAGAGTCAACCGTTCCGGGATTCACCTTTCTCGCGTCGCTGCTCTCGCTGGTCGGAGGAATCCAGATGATCGCGATCGCGGTGATCGGGGAGTACCTGGGCAGGGTGCACTTCCGCGCCATGCGCCGGCCGTCGTATCACGTGCGTCGAGTCATCGGCGACGACCGATGACGAGTATGGTCGAGGCCCTTGCTTGGGACACCGAATTCTGGGGAGTCGCCACCGCTCGCGTGGTGGTGGCGGATGGCGAGACACCCGCTGCGCTGAGCGCGCTGCTCACGACGGCGATGGGCGAGTTCAAGTTTCTGCAGGTGCTCCTGCCGCTCGACGCGGTCGGGCTGATCGTGGCGGCCGAGGAGTGCGGCTTCCGGTTCGCGGATGTTCGATGCCTCCTCGACATTCCCGAGAACATGCCGCTGCCGAACACGTCCGGCGAGCCATCCTTCGTCGCCGCCAGCGGCGACGTGCTGAGTGCGGCTGCTGAGCTGGCCGCTCGCAGCCATTCGATCTCCAGATTCGTGAGTGATGCGTCGCTCGACCCGCAGGCGACTTCGGATCTGTATCGACGATGGGTGCTACGCGATGCGGGTGCTCATGGTTGGGAGGTCGATGTCGTTCTCGATGGGTCCGATGTCCTCGGCTACGTCACGTACGGAGTCGATTCCGCCGGTGAAGGCTCGATCGGGTTGATCGGTGTCGCAGAAGCGGCCCGGGGTTCGGGGCTCGGCAACGCGCTCGCCAGCCGTGCGGTCCTCCAGTGTCGCGCCGCCGGCGCCCGGCGAATGACGGTGGTGACCCAGGCAGGAAACGCTTCGGCGATGCGGATGTACCGGTCGGTCGGGTTCGGTGTGGTGTCGATGGGGTGCTGGTTGCATTGGCACCTCGGGAGTCAGGGGTGAGTTCGGCTGCCATCGGTCCCTCGGAGCTCGATGTGGGTACACGCGAGGTTCCCGACCGGTCTCGGCTCTCTGCCCTCTGGATCGGACTGCTCCTCCTCGTGGGGGTGCTCTCGCTGCTCGTCTTCGTCCGAATGACATCGGCAGGCGTCGCGTCCGACCTGATCCTCCACACGGAGATCGCGCAGAAGGAGTTCGAGTCGGGACGGTGGTTCACCTACACGCTGTGGTCGCCGCTCATCATCCTGGCGTCGCTCAACGGCCACCTGGTGCCCATCCGTTCGGCGGTGGTCGTCCTCCTTGCCCTCGCCGTGGTCGCCAAGGTCGTGGTGTCACGCCACGCGCTGGTGGAGTGGGGGGCGAGTCGCCGAGCCGCAGTGTTGGTCGCTGTCGGATGCGCGATCTGCACCCCTGTGCTGGGCATCGGCGTCCCCGCGAGAAACGGTCAGGTCGTCGACGGTCTCCTGGCGGGTTCGATCTATCTCGGGCGACTCTCGAGCACGGTCTGGCACAACTCGACCTCCGTCGCGGCGCTACCTCTCGTCCTCGTGGCAGCGATTGCAGCGCATCGGGCCCTCACCGATTTCAGCTTGAGGCGGGGAGCGCTACTGGGCCTCGCGATGGCGTTGAGTGCCCTGATGAAGCCCAACTGGGCCCTCGCTGCGCTTCCAGTCGTTCTGGTGTGGGGAGTGACCTGCTCTCGCCGTCGGCTGCGAACAAAGTGGACCCGGTTGTTGGTCTGGGTCATCGTGGGCGCAGTTCCGACCGCAATCGTGTTGGTCGTTCAACTCGTCCTGGTGAGGTCAGACCCGTTCGTCGTTCCCTCGGAGTTCACCTGGGAGCCACTGAGGGTGTGGAAGTTCTACGCGGCGTCACCGGCCATGGCCTGGATCCAATCCCTCCTGTTTCCCTTGTTCGCCACCGGCTGCGTGGTCGCCCGCCGCCAACGTGGAGTGTGGTGGCTGTGGTGTTCCTGGTCGGTGATGTTGGTGGCCACGCTTCAGATGGCGCTGTTGGGTGAACGAAATCGGACGACGGGCGCGCCGATCTTCGATGGCAACTGGTTCTGGGGAGCACACGCAGCCGTGCTCGTCCTCTTCCTCGCCTCGGCGGCGGCCCTCTCGTCAGGAGCTCGAGCGACGAACGATTCACCCCTCCAGCGTGCGCTCATGAACTTGGCGTGGGGAGCATTCGTGCTCCACGTCACCACCGGAGCGATCTACATCGCTCGTTTGTTCCAGCTGCCTGCCGGGTTCGCCAGCTAACGGCTCTGCACCATCGCCACGGCCGTCCGGCCGATCCAGCGCAGGTCAGACATGTTCGACCGCGTGGGGAAATAGGCGAGGTCGATCGGGATCTTCTCGGCCAACACGACCTTGTAGGCCTCCTCGAGCGAAGCGCCGCCGGCCGCGAGTTCTGCCAACCGCTCTTCCTCGTTGCGGAACGTCACACTCGCCGGCGAGGTGATCCCCGGACGGAAGCGGAAGATCGCGCGGAGGTCGTCCGGATACCACTCTGCGTATGCCGGGTCTTCGGGTCGCGGCCCGACGATGCTCATCTCACCCTTCAACACGTTCCACATCTGCGGGAGCTCGTCGAGCTTGGTGCGTCGCATGAACGCACCGATGCGGGTGACCCGATCGTCGCCGCGCACGGTGATGCCGGGCCCGGCCTGGTCGACCCTCATCGAGCGGAACTTGAAGAGGGTGAACGTGTCGCCGCCGCGGGCGATGCGTCGAGCGCGGTAGATGACCGGACCAGCGGAGTCGAGGCGGACGGCGATGGCGAGTACGGCCATGACCGGGGACGCGACGACGAGGACGAGCGAGGCCACGACGACGTCGAGTATTCGTTGTCTCACTTGGAGTTCTGCTCGACGATCTCGCGGACGGCCTCCACCACGTCGCGGACGTCGGAGTCGGTGAGACGAGGGTGGAGCGGCAGGCTCACGAGCCGCTGATACTCGGACCACGCGACTGGGAACTGCTCGTTGGTGAGCGAGTACTTGTCGCGGTAGAAGGGGTGAACGTGCAGCGGGATGAAGTGAACGCTCGACCCGATGTTGCGCGCTCCGAGCGCATCGATGAACGCCGATCGGTCGATGGTGAGATGGTCGAGGCGCAGCCTGATCGGGAAGAGGTGCCACGCCGATGAGACGCCAGGCCGCTCGATCGGCAACTGGATGGCTTGGAGATCGCCCAGGCCCGCCCGGTACTGATCGATCACTTGGCGGCGTCGCGCCTGGAACCCCTCGAGGCGACGGAGCTGGTGCAGGCCGAGCGATGCCTGGATGTCGGTCATGTTGCACTTGAAGCCGGGTCGGATGACTTCGTAGAACCATGATCCGCCCTGGCCGTACCGCTTCCATGCATCGCGGCTCATGCCGTGAAGCGCCCACAGACGTGCCTCGTCGAGGAACTCCGGCGGCCCGGTGAGCATGCCGCCCTCACCCGTGGTGATGTTCTTGGTGGCGTAGAAGCTGAAGGCAGTGGCGCGCACGACGCCGTCGGGAGCGGCCGGGTCGCCGATGGTTCGGTCGCCAACAGTGGCCGGCAGCGAGTGCGCAGCGTCCTCGACCACGGCGAGCCCGAACTCGGCGGCGATGGCGTCGATGGCGGCCATGTCGCACGGGTGGCCGGAGTAGTGCACCGGGATGATGGCCTTGGGCGTGAGCGTGCCGTCGCCGAGGACCTGCTTCACCGCGACGCGCAGTGCATCGGGGTCGAGATTCAGCGTGTCACGTTCGATGTCCACCAGGACCGGGGTGGCGCCGAGGTGCTCCACCACGTGGGCGCTGGCAGCGAAGGTCATGGTGGTGGTGAACACCGCGTCTCCGGGGCCGACGCCGAGCGCCGCGAGCGCCACCTGGAGCGCATCGGTGCAGCTGAAGACTGCGAGAGCATCCGGAGCGTGGACCATCTCGGCGAACTCGCCCTCGAATCGCTTGGTCTTCGGGCCGGTGGTGATCCAGTCGGAACGAAGGGTGTCGATGACCTCCTCAATCTCTTCTTCACCAATGGACGGAGGGGAGAACGGCAGGAAGGTGTCGCGCACGGATCCATTGTGCCTGCATCGGGGGCGCCGAGCCACGCATGAATGCCATGTCGTGGCGTTGGCGACCCGCTGGAATAGGATCAAGGGAATGCCCGGCTCGTTCGAACTGCAGGAACGCGCGCTCCTGCTCGTCCGACGCTCTGCCCGATTCGCCACTCCGTTTCGAATCCTTCTCGATGTGCTGGCCTGGGCGTTGGCGGCCGCACTGGCGATCTATCTGCGGTTCAATCTCACCTTCAGCGACGAGAACAGCAGCGGCTTCTGGAGGATTCTGCCGCTCGTCGCAGGTCTGCAGATCGCTGCCGGGTTCGCCGTCGGCATCTACCGGCGTCGGTGGCGATACGGCTCGTACGACGAGGTGGCGGGACTCGTCCTGACGGCTGCCATCACCACCGGGGGACTCTTTCTCATCAACCGCAGTCTTTCCGATCGGCCCATTCCGCAGAGCGCGGTGCTCGTCGGTGGGGCATTCGGGCTGATGATGATGGGCGGTATTCGGTACGTGTGGCGATTGGTCCTCGAGTGGATGAGGAAGCCCACCGATCGCACGGCGGAACGGCTCATCGTGTTCGGCGCCGGCGAGGGGGGACTGCAGGTCATCACCGTGCTCCTTCGGAGCCGAAGCTCCCCGTACGTGCCCGTCGCGCTGATCGACGATGATCCTGCGAAGCAGCGCCTGAGCATCACGGGCGTGCCCGTCATGGGCGATCGCACCTCGATGGCCGAGATCGCTGAACTCACCGACGCTCACACGCTGCTCATTGCGTTGCCCTCGGCGTCGGCACGAACGATCACCGAGATCGCCGAGCTGGCTCAGGCCGCCGGTCTGGCAGTGAAGGTGCTGCCGCCGAACAACGAACTCTTCGAGGACGCAGTTGCCGTCAGCGACATCCGGGACCTCAGCGAAGCCGACTTGCTCGGGCGCCACCAGATCGAGACGAATCTCGATGAGATCGCGTCGTATCTGCGCGGGAAGCGCGTGCTGGTCACCGGCGCGGGAGGCAGTATCGGCAGCGAGATCTGTCGGCAGTTGGCTCGATTCAACCCGTCGGAGTTGATGATGCTCGACCGCGATGAGAGTGCGCTCCATCAGGTGCAGCTGTCGATCCATGGCAGAGCGCTCCTCGACACCCCCGAGACGCTCCTGGCCGACATCCGCGACGTCGAGAACCTGATGGACCTGTTCCGCGATCGGCGTCCCCAAGTGGTGTTCCATGCGGCGGCACTCAAGCACCTTCCACTCCTCGAGGCGTACCCTGCGGAGGCTTTCAAGTCGAACGTGGTCGGCACACTCAACGTGTTGCGTGCGGCCGAGTGCGTCGGCGTGGAGGTGTTCGTCAACATCTCCACCGACAAGGCTGCGAATCCTTGCAGCGTCCTCGGCTTTTCGAAGCGAGTTGCCGAGCGCCTGACGGCACACTTCGCTGCCACCGCGTCGTCGGGGACGTACCTCTCGGTGAGGTTCGGCAATGTGCTGGGATCCAGGGGGAGCATGCTCCACACCTTCCGAGATCAGGTGGCGAACGGTGGACCGGTCACCGTCACGCACCCCGATGTCACCCGATTCTTCATGACCATCCCCGAATCCGTGCAGTTGGTGATTCAGGCGGGAGCGATCGGTTCGTCCGGCGAGGTGCTGGTGCTCGACATGGGCGATCCCGTGCGCATCTACGACGTCGCGCTGCGGCTCACGGCCCGTGCTGACCCGCCGGTCGAAATCGTGTTCACCGGCCTTCGCCCCGGCGAGAAGCTGCACGAAGAACTTTTCGGCGACGACGAGGTCGACGAGCGACCTCGCCACAAGCTCATCTCTCACGCTGCCGTTCCACCGTTGGATCCCCGGCAGATCCCGGTCGCGCAGACCGACGTTCGCAGTTGGATGGCAGCCAATTGCTCAGCGGTAGCGTGACGGCCGTGTTCGACCCCAGCCAACACGCTCACGAAACCGCCATCGTCGAGACTGGTGCCTCGATCGGTGATGAGACCCGTGTCTGGCACCATGCCCACGTCCGCGGCGGCGCCACAGTCGGAGCGCACTGTGTCATCGGGAAGAACGTTTACATCGACACCCAGGTCGTCATCGGCGATCGGTGCAAGATTCAGAACAACGTCAGCGTGTACCACGGTGTGACGATCGGTGACGATGTGTTCGTCGGTCCTGCTGCCACCTTCACGAACGATCTCGTGCCACGGGCCTTCAACGCCGACTGGAAGATCACGGAGACAACGGTGGGCGATGGGGCATCGATCGGCGCGAACGCGACCATCGTGTGCGGCAACCGTCTCGGGGCCTACTCGATGGTCGCCGCCGGGGCGACGGTCACCCACGACGTCGCCGACCACGAACTGGTGGCCGGCACGCCCGCACGACACCTCGGCTGGGTGTGTAGGTGCGGTCGCGTGGTGAGCCGAGATCCACAACCTCCCAGCGTGATGCAGTGCGACGAGTGTCGAGAGAAGGTAGCCGAATGATTCCCATCACGACCGTCCGGATCGGACCCGAGGAGGAAGCGCTCGTCCTCGAGGTGCTCCGCTCCGGCCAGCTCGCTCAAGGCGCGTATGTGGAGCGTCTCGAGCGAGACTTCGCCGCGATCCACGGTGTCCGGCATGCGGTGGCCGTGAACAATGGCACCACAGCGCTCGTCGCAGCGTTGCAGGTGCTCGGTGTGCAACCCGGTGACGAAGTCATCACATCCCCGTTTACGTTCGTGGCGACGCTCAACGCGATCCTCGAAGCCGGCGCCACCGCCCGCTTCGCCGACATCGGCCCCGACTTCAACATCGATCCGACCCAGATGGCTGCACTCGTCAACGAACGCACGAAGGTGCTGATGCCGGTGCATCTCTACGGCTGCATGGCCGACATGCACCCCATCATGGACCTTGCCACGACGCATGGGCTCCACGTGGTCGAGGACGCGGCGCAAGCCGTGGCGGCCTCGTATCATGGGCGCGCCGCAGGAAGCTTCGGGCTGGGGTGTTTCTCGTTGTACGCGACGAAGAACATCAACACGGGTGAAGGTGGAGTGATCACCACCGACGATGACGATCTCGCAGATCGTCTGCGGGTGCTTCGCAACCAAGGGATGAGGCAGCGCTACCAATACGAGATCGCCGGCCACAACTATCGGCTGACGAACTTGGCGGCGGCCGTGGGGATCCCGCAGTTGGCACGTGTTGACGACATCAACCGCGCCCGCGAGCGCAATGCCGGACGGCTTCGCGAGGGTCTGTCGGACATCCCGGGGCTCGTCGTCCCGATGGAGCCCGAGAGCGGGCGCACACACGTGTATCACCAGTTCACCGTCCGAATCACCGACGAGGCGGCCGTCGCTCGTGATGCCGTCGTCGAACGACTCACTGCCCTGGGCATTGGATGCGGCATCTACTACCCCAAGGTGGTGTTCGACTACGACTGCTACCGACAGCATCCCGGCGTCATCGCCGATGAGGTCCCAGCGGCGTTCTCCACCGCGTCGCAGGTGCTGTCCCTTCCGGTGCATCCCTATCTGACCGACGACGAGCTCTCAGCGATCGTCGCCGGCGTGCGGAAGGCGTTGACCAAGTGAGCGATCGACTCCGGTTGGTCGTGGTCGGTGCCGGCATCATGGGCACGAACCACGCTCGGGTGGCTCGCAACGTTCCCGGCGCCATTCTGGTGGGCGTGATCGACGCCGATCTTGAGCGCGCGCGGGCAGCGGCTCGGGGTGCCGACGTCGAGGTCGCTGCGTCGATCGATGAGTTGACCACCGAGTTCGATGCCGCGGTCATCGCGCTGCCCACGCCGTTTCACCGAGGTGCGGCGGAAGCACTTGCGGCCCGAGGCGTTCACCTCCTGGTGGAGAAGCCGCTCGCGGGGAACGTCGACGACGCTGAGGCGATCATCAGCGCTGCCGAGGATGGTGGGATCATCCTGGCCGTCGGACACATCGAACGGTTCAACGCAGCTGTCGCCGAACTGCCGCGCCTGTTGGACCAACCCATCCATGTCGAGGCCTCTCGAATCAGCCCCTACTCCGCGCGTATTGGTGATGGAGTGATCCTCGACTTGATGATCCACGACATCGACATCGTCTGCTCGCTCGCCGGACCCGAGGCTGAGGTGGTCGACATCAGTGGTGTCGCGCGTTCGGTGCGCGGATCGACCGAGGACATCGCCTCCATCACGATGCGATTCTCGACGGGGCTCACGGCAACGTTCAACACGAGTCGACTCGGTCAGCAGAAGATCCGCACCGTGGAGGTCACGCAGCACGACAGCACCATCGTGGCCGACCTCGTGCGCCAGGACATCACGATCCACCGGATGACGCGGCACGAGTACCTGAGCGATGAGGGTGCCAGTTACCGGCAGTCGAGTGTGGTGGAGATTCCCTTCCTCGAAACCAGGGGGGAGCCACTTGCGCTCGAGCTCGCCCACTTCGTTCAGTGTGTTCGAACAGGATCACCTCCACGAGTGGACGGAGCAGCTGGCCTGCGCGCGCTTCGGCTGGCGACCGCTGCCGTCGCAGCCGTGCACTCGGTCTGAGGGCCGGCTGGTCAGGTGTAGGCGGCCACGACGTCGCGAGCCGCGACGTTGACCAGCACGATGCCAGCAGGAACAACACCTGCTTGTCGAAGTGATTGATCGGTCCGGCGGATGTCTCGGGCGCTGTCAGCGCCGGAGCGCACGATGATGAACACCGGTTCGCCGCTGCCGACCGCGGCGCGAACGACATCGCCCCCGAGCGGTGCTGGAAGCACCTCGACACCGTCGACATCGATCGATCCGGCCAACTGCGCCGTCTCCGTCGCGGTCCCGCGACCAGCCGCGACCAGCCACACCCTCGACGAACTCGCTCTCGAGATTGCAGCCTCGATGGGCCACGCTGATCCATTGCTCGTCACGGCGACGACGGGCGTGTCGGTGGTCCTCTCGATGTCGGACACACGACGCACGCGACGATCGAGTGGTCCGAACACCAACACCAGCACAACGCCCAACGAGAAGAACACCACGGCGAGAAGAACGGCTGGCACCACGGCGCCACCGGAATCGGTGGTGCTCGTGGTTGCGGTGACGCCGCCGTCGAACTCGCGGAGCTGTCGTGCGGCTTGTTCGAGGAGGCCGAGATTCACCAGCTCTGCGGCGGCATCGCCGCGATCGACGATGACGAGATCGATGTCGGCAGGGAGCTGGGCCGTGGACGTCTCCCCATCGACGTAGTCCTGCAGCGCGACACGTACGGCCTCGATCGACTCGAGGGTGTCGTCGGCAACCTGTCGTGCGTCGGCCTGGCGAAGCTGCCGTGCCAGTGACACGTATGCGTCTACGGCCACGCTGGCCTGGTCGCTACTTGCTGCCGACACACGGATGCTCATACGGTCTGGGGCAGGAGCGGTGACGGCGAGGTCGGTCTCTGCCACCGCGTCGCCCAACTCGCCGGTGGTCTCGGCGTTCTTCAACGCAACCGCGAGCGCGTCCGTGGAGGGGCCCAGTTTCATCGCGGGTGCCCATGTCATGCTCAAGAACTCGACGCTCGGATCGCCGCTGAGCACCACGCTGGTATCGGCGCTCGCAGCCGACGAATCGTCAACGGTGAGCAGGCCAATGGCAGCACCCAAGAGCGCCAGTCCGAACGGGATGTACCAGAACCGGCGGAGCACGCTCAGAGCACTCGGCAGCGTCATCGGGGGGCGTTCGTCCACGGTGGCCTCCTTGTCGGGCAGATGTTACTGGACAACGGTCTGTTCACTCCGCTGGCTTCGCGACGACCCGAGCGCCGCGCAACGCGGAAGGGCCGCGCGGGGTGAGCAACCGTACGGGACTCACTCCGCTCGCCTTCGACACCATGATCACGATCGCCATGAAACTGGTGACGTAGCCGATGGTCGAGGCCGTTGCGGTCGCAGTGGCCCCCCGAGCCGAGTAGAGCACGAGGAGTGTCACCATCACGACGAGGCCGGCGATCTCCGCGAACATCGCGAGGCGAGGTCGGCCAAGTCCTCTCGCTCCCTCCTCCAGGAGAAAGGTGCTGCCTTGCAGCGTCGCTCCGATCAGCAGGATTCTCGCGATTCCCACCGCATCGTCGAAACCGCTCCCGTTCAACAGTCGTATCGCGAACGGAGCTGCAATCCATGCGACGAGGCCAGAGACACCAACCACGGTGACACCGAGTCCGCTCAGGCTCCGGAGGCGCTCGCCTCGAGCGCGGGCGTCGGGTTCGGCCGCGACGCGTGGGGCGGTGAGGTTCGCGATCGCCTGGCCGAGCGGCACCGTCGCCCAGCAATAGCCCGCTGCCGCGGCGTACTGGCCGACCACACCGGCGGAACTGTTGAGGGCGAGGGCCACCTGATCGATTCGCGCGTTCAACAACAGCGGTGCCCAGGCGAATGCCGACGGTAGGCCGAACGCCAACAGTGGGCGCAGTCCGGTCCGGCCACTCGAAATGGTCGGCAGCGTGACGAGCACCCTCACGAGCGCGAGTCCGCCGAGGACGAGAAGGGCCGCCGAGTAGACGGCCGCGATCAGTAGCAGCGGTACCTCGTCGCTCACCGACGCTGCAATGACGAGGGCCACGATCCACGAGATCGTTGCGGACAGGCGCAGGGCATTCCATCGTCCGAACTCCGAAGCACCGCGGAGTGCCCCGCTCGGGATCGTGTAGAACGCTGTGGTGCCGGCCACTGCAGCGCAGAAGACGGTGAACTCGGCCGCCGAACTCGTGCCCCCGATGCGAGTACCTACCAGTATGCCGATTCCGGTACCGAGCGCCGTTGCCGTTGCGGTGCCGACGCCGCTCGCCGTGATGACGAGGGAGCGAGTGAGGCGTCGCTGCGACGCGATCCAATACAGGAGCGCGTCGCCGAGTCCCATCGCTCCGAAGCCTGCGCTGAGCGCCCCGACGACTTGAGCGGCGCCGAGCGTCCCACGGCCCTCTGCCCCGAAGCGGTAGCTGATGATGCTCCCTGACACCACGCCGAGCACCGCCAGTGCGATGTTGCTCGCTGCGTTGATCCACGCGTCACGCCTGATGCTCGACACCACGCTCCACCTCCCTCCGGCCGCCGAGGGCGAAGCACGACCACAGCACGATGCCGGGGATGAAGAGCAGTTCGACGACGACGGCTCGTATCGACTCCGGGCCGCTGCGAAGCAGGATGACGGGGACACCGGCGGCGGGCAAGGTGCTCGCCGCCAACCGGAATCCAGCGGACCGAAGCGTGGGTCTGCCGGTGGCGATTCGTTGGAGCGCTGCGACAACGACGGCGAAGGTCAGGATCGCCGCCAGGAGCCCCCAGGCACCGAGTCGCAACCACCATGCTGCGACGTAGTGGACCGTGAACACCTGGTCCGGTGGCGCGCCGACGAGCCTGCCGTAGTCCTGGTAGGAGTTCGTCGAGAGCGCATCGAGGTGCAGACGTGGCTGTTCGAGAACGCCGTACAACGACATGTGTGCTGCGAGCTTCTCCGACGAGCGGGTGCTCTGGAGAAACACATTCCCGACGTGGGTGATGTTCGAGGACAGGCTTCGTGCCACAGCCGACGGGCTGTCGAGGGCTCCGCCGCGACTGATGCCGATGGTGCCGAGCACGAGGAACCCCAGTGCGGCGACCGTGACGAACCGACGTCGAAGCGGGCGCCGTGTGGTTCGGCTGGCAGGCAGGTAGCGCCAACGAAACCAGCCAGCGGTGACCGCCCCCATCATGACGAGCGGTACGGCACGGTTGCCGAGGATCGCGTTCTCGGCGAGCAGCGCGAGCAGCATCGACGAATACGCGGCCCACATCAGCCCTCGTGTCCGTCGGCGATAGGCGCGGCGTGCCTCGGGAAACGCGAGCCAGAGTGCGCTGCCGGCCGCGAGTGGGTACGCGACCATGAAGGTGAGGTACTGATACATCTGGATGAAACGCGCGTTGCCGCCACGCACGATGCGGGTGGCCTCGTACAGGCTCGATGAACTCGACGTGCGCACGAGGTACACGAACAGGCCGAGCCGCACGATGAGCCCCACGCCGGTTCCGACCAGAAGGAACACATGACCGAAACGGCGGGACAGAACGGCCCACTCCGAGTTGGAGAGGCGCTGGCCGGCGGTGGTCATCCCCCTTGTCAAGACCGAGATGACACCCAGCCCACCGAGCACGAACACCGAGTAGATCAGCAACGTGGACGCGTAGGTTCCGTCCACGAAGATGGGAAACAGCCGATGCTCGAGGTAGGAGTACTCGGCCAGTGGCTGGGATCGCTTCGCCAACAACACGGGAATCGCTCCGGCCAACGTCCAGTACGGCGCAAGGAGCAAGGAGATCGCCATGGCTGGCTCGGGTGCATGCTTGAGCAGCAGGAGATACCCGAGGGCGTACGCGACCAAGGCGAGCGTGACACCCAGCAGAAGGCTGTTGACCAACGTCACGGCGAGGCACCCGAGATCTTGTCCACCAGCGTGGCGGCGGTGACGCTGAGGTCGAACTCCTCCTGGACACGCCGGTACGCCGTCCGGGCGAGTTGATCTGCAGCGCTCGGATCTCGAGCGAACGCGATCAGCGCTGTCGTGATGTCGGCGACGTTGCCAGGTTCGAGCAGCACGCCTGCGCCGTCGGTGACCAAGCTGGGGATGCTGCCGGTGCGCGTCGACACGACGGGCGACCCGTGGGCCATGGCCTCGATCAGCGTGACGGGTATGCCTTCCTGCTGCCCATCTGTGGTGACGATGCTGGGCAAGACCGTGACCGGGCGACCGGACAGGAACGACCGCAGCTCGTCGAGCGGAACAGTGCCATGGAACACCACGGCTTCCCCGAGACCGAGCCGTTCGACCTCTCCCCGAATGATCGGCTCGCAGTCGCCCTCCCCGAAGAGGTGTAACTCGGCCCCCGAGAACTCGGCTCGCAGCGGAGCGAACGCCCGCACGAGGAGATCCTGGGCCTTCTTCGGAACGAACGCTCCGACGCAGCACACCACTGTCGCCGACACCGGCAGCGACACCCAGTCGGGCGGCGCCGGCATCTGAACTCCTGTCCGAATGAGCACGAGGGGGGACTTCGACCCATGGGCGAGCAATGCGACGCGAAGTCGCGCGTGACCCAGTTCGTCCGCGCAGCGGACAAAAGCAGCGGTCGGGAGTTTCTCGGCGAAGAGGTTCTCGGCGTCGATGTCCCACCGATAGCCGGTGCCGCTCCACGGCACCCCGGTGACCTTGTGCGCGATCCACGCGACGGTTGCCGTGTGACCGAGCCAATAGGAGTGGACATGTGTTGCTCGCCGACGCCGCACCTCCCGGGCCACCCACAATGCCTTGGGCGTCGAAGCGAGGTTGTTGAGGAGATTGCGTCGCCCCCCCGATCGAAGGAGCAGCGCCCACAGAGCCCTGGTGACGGCGATCGGAGACCGCGCCAGTGTGAGCAAGGCGCCAGCGATGACCCGAAGGGAGAGGAGTTGCTCCCCGAGCGTGACCGAGGCCAGCCCACTCGAGACGGCCGCTGCGTTGGCCGATCGGCAGTGGCGCCGTATCGGCACGACGACCATTGGGTGGCCGAGTGCACGCATCGCCTCAAGTTCGTCCTGGACGAAGGCCTCTTCGCTGACGCTCATCGGGACGCTGGCGGTGATGAACACCGTCGGTGCCGGCTCTGGTGCGTTGGTGGTCACGCCACGCCCAGCCGATGGGCGAGATCCGGCTGCTGCTCGAGCAGGTCGAGTCGACGCAAGACGGTCGACACGATGTCGGGAAGGCTGGCCGCGAGTGTGCGGGTCGGCACCCACCCTGTTGCTGCAGTGACGGCGGTGTTGTCGAGCCGCACGACGTCGGGGTCGACCCCACTGCTGGGCACCGTCCTGACCGTTGGTTCGATGTGGGTGATGTCATGCAGCGCGTTGATGACTTCGTCGATCGACAGCACCTCCGGACCGCCGACGTCGAACTCGCCGTGCGTGCGTTGCTCGAGGCATCGCACCACCAGGTCGGCGAGATCGTCGGCGTGCAGAAAGTCGCGGCGGGTGTTGGAGCCGATCACTTCGAGGGGCTCGCCGAGCAGAAGGCGAGTGGTGAACACCGACACGACGCCGAGACGCTTCGCCGGGTCCTGCCCCGGCCCGTAGACGGCCGTGGGTCTGAGCACCGTCGCCGTGTACCCGAACGCCTCCGCCGTGGCGAGCACCGAAGCGGAAGCGACGGCCTTCGCCCAACCGTACGGAGGGGCGGGGCGCCCGTCGTCGAGGTGCGTTCGACGACCGCCCCCGCTCGAAAGGAACACGAGGTGGCGGACTCCGGCGCGGCCGCTGGCGAGCGCCACATTCAGCGTGTTGGTGATGTTGCCCTGGATCTCGTCGCGGTGGCTGACATCGGTCGAGCGCGGGTGCCCTGTCCACGCGCAGTGGCACACCGTGCTGACGTCGTTGGAGATGAAGAGTTCGGTCAGGCGATCGACGTCGATCAGGTCATCGGCAATCGTGGATGGGTGCTTGGTGCGGGACAGTCCGAGCGGCTCATGGTTCGAGCGTTGGAGAGCCGAGACAACTGCCTGCCCGATGAACCCCACTGCCCCGGTGACTGCGACGCGTGCTGTCATGACGTCCGTTCGCGATCTACCAGCCCTCGAAGTGTGTGATGCCACGCATCGATCTGCTGACGCCACGACCACCGGGTCTCCACGGCTCGGCGCGAGTTCTCTCCCCATACGGCCCGCTTGGCCGGGTCGCAGATGTCGCGCATTCCAGCGGCGATGGCATCGGCAGTGTTGGGAACCACGATACCCGCGTCGGCGGTGCGGACGGCGTCGGCTCCCTCGCCTCCCCCCGTGAACAGGATGGGAAGGCCCGCGGCCATGAGCGGAAAGAGTTTCGCCGGACGGGACTTCTCGTTCAGCGGGATCTCAGCGAGCGTCACCACTCCTGCAACCGCCAGGGGGAGCAATCGGGCGAGGTCGGTCGGGGGGACGGGATCTCGGAACAGTACGTTGGTCAGGCCTTCGTCCGCGGCTCGCTGCTCGAGTCGATCGCGTTCGGAGCCGGCTCCGATCATCAGCAGGAGCGGTGTGTCGGTGGCTGCCTTCAGGACACCCATCGCGTCGAAGAGGGGATCGAGTCCGTGCGCCAGCCCCATGGTGCCGGCGTAGACGACGAATGGCCGATCGGGGACCGCCAACTCCACGAGGATTGTGCCAGGAACGATGTCGGGGCTGAACTGGACGGTGTCGACCCCATTCGGGAGCAGCACGATCTTCTCGGGCGGAAGCCGCTTGTCGTTCAGCAGCGTGTCGCGAACTCCTTCGGTGACGGTGCCCACGGCGCGAGCGCGACGATAGACCCACCGCTCGAGCGCGAACATCGCACGAAGGATTCGCCCATCCGACACCGCGCCGACGGCGACCGCTGCATCGGGCCAGAGGTCGGCGACGTTGACCACCACGGGCCGCCTGATCAGCGCGCCGTACAGAAGCGCCGGCACCGCGACGAAGAGAGGCGGCGACTCGACGACGACGACGTCGGGTCGGCGAGCCCGACAGAGCCCCCACAGACTCGACGCCGAGAAGCTCGCGTAGCTGATCAACCGTTTCACTCCCGTTCCCATGGCGGGGTACATCCAGACTCGATGCACACGCACGCCTTGTTCGATGGAGTGAACGGACAGCTTTCGGCGGAACTCGGGGAAGACTGCCCCCAACGGATAGTTCGGCACCGCCGTCACGACATCGACCTCATCGCCCCGTCGAACGAGTTCTTGAGTCACTGCGTGGAGGCGTGTCTGAGCGGCACCGACTTCCGGCGGGAAGTATTGGGTGATCAACAAGACTCTCATTGGAGTGCTCCGGGCTTCGTCAGGGTTCCTGCGAGATGTGAACGCAATGCCGGAACTGCTCGAAGGCGGGGATACCACACCTCGGCGTGGTCCCCCAGGGCCCGCGCGACGGGCGGAAGTACCGTGACGGATCGAATCGTGACGGAGTACCCGGGAAAGAGCTCCGTGAGTTGGCGTCTGCCGACTCGCTTGGTCGCTCGGTTACCGGGGCTGGGGTATCGGAAGTCGTACCACACGACGAGCCCACCGGGGCTCAGTACCCGGTCCACCTCGGCGCAGATCTGCCGGCGTGCACCGCCATCGAGCACCGACGAGAGCATCACCGACATCACCACGACGTCTACCGAACCGCTCCGCAACGGCAGCATGCAGCCGTCGGCGTTCACCAGCGCCGCGGCGTGTCCCGGTTCAAGCTCGTGGAGCCGACCGAACAACAGGTCGACCCCGATCAAGGTTGATCTGGCAAGGTCTTTCGGCAGCGCCGAGAGGCTGCCGCAACCGAGATCGAGTACCACCGACGGTCCCGGCACACGACCCTCGACGAGATTGTCGAGAAGCCGCTTCCGCTCCTCGAATGCCAGAGCATTGCCTGGATTCTCGAGCGACCAGCGCTGCCGATAGGCGGGATCGAGCATCTCCGCGTAGTTTCGTTGCAGATCCTCGCGATCGGTCGGTGACCATTCAGTCGGCATGCCGTCCCCGGGGATGCCGCGACGTCAGCGATCGGGTGGTCGTGTGTTGCCGAGTCGCGTTCAGGTCGGCGACCGAGATCACGATGGTTCGACCCTTTCATGCACGCGGGTCGGCAGGCCGATCCGAATGAACGTGACAGCTGGCGCTGCGAACGCCCGCTCGCTCAGGACCCTTCGGCCGTCTACGACGACGCTGACGCCAGTGAGATCGGTGATGGTGAGATCTCGGTACTCGGCGTGATCCGACTGCACGACGGCAGCGTCGCACGAGTCGCCGAAGTGATACGGCTCGAATCCGAGCGAACGGAGTTCTTCGTCTGAGTAGAGCGGGTCGTGAACCGCGACGGTCGCCCCGGCGGCCTTGAGCGCTTCGACGAGCGGGAAGACTCCGCTGAAGGCAGTTTCCTTCACCCCGCCGCGGTACGCCGCCCCGAGTACGGCGACGAGGGCGCCCGTGAGATCGCCGTAGGCGGCTGCGAGGCGCTCGGCCGCGTAAGAGGGCATCGACTCGTTCTTCGTGCGGGCGGCGGCAGGAAGTGCCGCATGAGGATCGCCGGCGAGATAGAAGCGGGGGTAGACGGGAATGCAGTGGCCACCAACTGCGATTCCGGGCTGGTGAATATGGCTGAACGGTTGGCTGTTCGATGCGGCGATGACCGAGTAGACGTCGATTCCCATTCGGTCGGAGTAGGTCGCGAGTTCGTTGGCGAAGGCGATGTTGATGTCGCGATACGTCGTCTCGGCGAGCTTGGCGAGCTCGGCCGCCTCTGCCGAGCCGAGATCCCATACTCCGTTCGGTCGATCGAGGTCGGGGCGATCGTCGAACGTCAGCACCGACTCGTAGAAGTCGATCGCCCGTTCCGCGCTTGGTCGGTCCACGCCTCCCACCAGTTTCGGGTAGCGGCTCAGGTCGGAGAAGATGCGTCCGGAGAAGACGCGTTCCGGGCTGTGGCACACGAACAGATCGACACCCAACTCCAGGCCGGTGGCAGTCGCCAACGCGGCGGCGAAGCGATGGCGCGTGGTGCCGACCGGCAGCGTGGTCTCGTAGCTCACGAGCGTGCCGGGGCGGAGCCCACGCGAGATGTCGACGGTCGCGTCATCGAGCGCTCTGAAGTCGGGGACACCGTCGCCGTCGACCACCAACGGAACCACGACGACGACCACCTCGCTGTCGGCGACGGCAGACGCCGTGTCGGTAGTGGCGCGCAGGGAGTTCGCCTCGACGACTTCGGGCAGCCACACATCGAGATGCGCTTCTCCCGGGAATGGTGCGGCGCCGCTGTTGATGAGATCGACAGCCTGCTGGCTGATGTCTGCGCCGACCACCTTGTGACCCGCTCGGGCGAACTGAACCGCGAGAGGAAGCCCGATCTTGCCGAGCGCGACGACGCAGATATTCACGTGCCGACTATACCGAGGTCGCCTTCTCGGATGACGGCGCTTCGCCCGCACCGTTCGACCCGAACTGGGCGAACGGAGTCAGTGCGGCCGCGAGGAACAGCATCCAGATGTAAGAGTGCCAGAGAACAAAGCTCTCGGTGAGGTTCTCGGCAATGAGGAAGGTGAGGACCACTGCCCACCACCACGTGGACACCGATCGCCGCACCCACACCGAGCGAAACACGCCTGTCACGGTGAGGAGCACGATGCCGATGTACACCACCGCCCCGACGACGCCGAGCATCAAGAACACCTCGAGCATGGAGTTGTGTGCGCTGCCATATCCCGAGCCAATTCGTGCGTAGGTGGCTGCAGTGAGGTCGACGCGATCCCAGAATGCGTAGTAGCCGTGGCCCAGGAGCGGTCGCTCGCTGATGACCCCGCGTACATCGGCCCAGATGAGCCGGCGGGACGACAGAGTCGGGCTTCGGCCGACATGCTCAGCAAACCAGTTGAAGTGGCTGAACACGATGAACCACCCTGCCACGAGGGCACCCACGGCGACACCAGCGACTACCGCCCCTGGCACCCGACCCCGACGCATAGCCCATACGCCGAACAGTGCCACACCCATCAAGCCGGCAAGGGCAAGTGCGATCAAACTTGTGTCGCCGCCGGTTCGGCGCAGCGTGATGAACTCGATGACGGCAGCGGGTGTCGCAACCAACCCGCGCATCCAACCTGGCCGGAGCGCGAACCACCCCACGAGGGCCAGGATGCCGAGCGCCGCGACGGCGGAGAGGGAGTTCCGATTGCCGAAGATTCCGATCCACTCCTCGTTGTACCCGCGGAACCACAGGTCGGAAGGGGAGTGCGAGATCGCCGGCTTCGCGTACACCATGACCACGCTGGCCGCCACCGCCACCGAGGTGGCGATCGCGACGGACGACACTTGCTCCTCGATGTCGAGCTTCCATCCGAACCAGCAACCAAACGCAGCGATGCCCGCACCGAGGAGGGCGGCTCGCGGTGTGACAGCCGGCGACACGGTCCACCACGCGGACAACACCGCGAGCGCGCAGAATGCGGCGATGGGAAAGACCGGCAACGGCCACTGCCTCCACGGCAGGTTGTTGAGCGCGCTGACGAGTAGCACCACTCCGCTGATGGCGACCGCAGCGAACGGGTACAGCGTGACCCAATCGGCTCCGTGGATGACGTGAGCATCGGCGAAGTACGACGGACCGCCAGTGCACACGAGCACGGCGATCGAACTGATCGCAACGAGGCTCCATCTCACTCGAGGACGGGGTCGCGAGGAGGTGCCGTCGTTCGGTAGGTCTCGCCCGGAGTCGGCGACGGTGCCTGCGATGACCATTCCCAGAGCCTACTGAGCCACTCGCGGCTCGTCCCGGCGCTCAGCCCGCACCCAACGCTCGCTGCTTCCACCATGGCAGCTGGTCTCTGTCCCAGTTGCTGATGGTGGCGTCGGCGTGGTCGCGGTAGTACACGTCGTCCTCGGTGAGGTTCGACGGATCCTGATACCACGGCACGTGCCGCGCCACGTACGGCAGTCCCGTCCGCAGTGCCAGGTCCATGCGGTGGCGGCGATCGGTGAGCGGTCGGTACAGCGCGAACGTGGTGTCGATGGGTGCCTCGAACACACCCCGCTCGATCTCCAGGTCGGGTGACCAGAACTCGCCCTCCCACTCGATGACCGATTGCTTCAGTGGGTAGTGATCCGGCAGGTCGTCGATGCGCAATCCGAAGCCCACCTTGTCGATGTGCGGGTACCGGTCGAGCAACTCGCGGAAGTGGTCGAGCGCGTCGGACGGGCACGCGGGGTCGGGCACCACGTCGGGATCGGTGATCACGAAGTGCCGTTCGAACGCGTGACGCTGCACGGCGCCGCTGAGGAACGGCGAGCGCTGGCCCACGTTGTGACCCAGTCGCAGCACGTGGTGGGGCGACGCCTCGAGGTACTCGACGAGTGGCCCGTAGGTGGAGTCGTTGTCGATGAGCCAGATCTCTTGCTGCCCGACCGACTCCAACCACGCGACCAGATCGCGCAGTGGACCCAGGCGATCGCGCACCGGGATAAAGACGGGATACTGCTCAGCCACCGTGGCCCCGCAACTTGCCGTAGACGCGACGCAGCGGCGCCACCGCCCGGAACAGCTTCGAGTTCCGCATCGCGGCCAGCTCGGCCTCGAGGCGTTGGATCTGCTCGACCAGTTCGCCGGTGCGACGTTCCACACGCACCTGCTCGTACACGGCCACCTCGCTCTGGTCGAGCAACTCGCGCAAGCGATCGCGGTGCGACTCGTCGGCGGCGCCGAGTTCGCGGATGACGTCGCGCAGCTCGTCGGGCGACATGTCGTGCAGGGTGCGCGCCGCGACTGCGACATCGGTGCGCCGCGGGCCGAGGTCGACACCCGCAGCGGCCGGCGAGCGCAACCGCTCGAAGCGCGCTGGATTCGCGGCGACGACCGCATCGCGCCGCACCGCGATGGCGGTGGCCCGCGTGGCCAGCTCGCCGTCGGCGAACCGTTCCACGGCAGTACCCCATCCGCCGGACTGGTCGACGGTGGGGTCGAACTCCGGATCGGTGATCACCGCATCGGGTGGAACGGCGAGCACGCGATCGAATCGATCGGAGAGCGAGGCGATCAGGGCGGCCTCGTCCAACCCGGGCTCGCAACTGAGCACGAGCGTCCACCCATGCGCCTGCGCCGCCGCGGCGAACGTGGGTGCGGACTCCGTGAGCAGCACCCGCTGATCGTCAGGTGCATGGCAGCACAGGACCACCCCGGGCTGACCTGCGCGAGGTGATCGGAACGTCTCCGCGCGTGACCCCTCCGCCGGGAGGAGATTGGCTCGCAGCCGCTCGTTCACAGGGGGTGGCCTCTGTCGAGCACGGCAGGACACTACCTGCTGATGCACCGTGAATCAGCCCACGTCGTGCCCGTCAATTCACCGAATCAGACGATTCCTACGTCCATCGTGCCGAGTCCATTGTGATGGCCTCGATCTTCGCCCGCAGGTAGTCGCCGGCGAGCACCGGTGGCGCATCACCCGACAGCGGTGTGACCACGGTGTCGGGGTCGGGATCGCAGAAGTACACCAACGAAAGGAGCGACTCGTCGGGACGGTCGTCAGTCGGCGGGAGCACGCGATGTACGGCGGATCGCCACCGCCCGCCCGACCAGTGAGCCAGGATGTCGCCCGCGTTGATGGTGAACGCCCCGTCGACCACGGGCGCCTCCACCCACCGGCCGTCGGGAAGTTGCACTTGCAACGCCGACGAACCGGGCTCGCGATGCAGCACGGTGATGCTGCCGAAGTCGGTGTGCGGCCCGATGCGGTACTGCCCGGGGCGGGGCGACCCCAGATGCGTGGCGGGCGCATACCAGTTCACGTTCAAGGTGTTGTCATTGCGGGTGGAACAGCGCGCGAACGTGTCGAGGTCGTCGACGCCTGCCGCGGCGGCGCACACCCGCAGGAGCTCCATGTGCAGCCGATCCACCTCCGCCATGTACTCGGTGACCACGGCCCGAAAGCCAATCGGTTCGGAGGGCCACACGTTGTCGCCCCTCAACGCCACGCGCCCAGGCAGTTCGTGCGCGCCGAGCCGGTAGCTCTCCTTCATGTCGGGCGGCGTCTCGTGACCGAACGAGTAACCGTTCGCCTCCATCCCCATCGGTGCCCACCCGGCCATCCCGAGCGTGGGCATCCGGACCGCTGCCTTCTCGGCGTCAGGGAGTGCGAAGAACTCCAGGAACGCCCGACGCGTACGGGCGATCAGATCGTCAGGCACGCCGTGCCCGTCGACCATGAAGAACCCCACCGTCGACAGCGCCTCGTCAACCGTGCGTGCCACCCCGTCGCGATCGCTGCCGTCCCTCCAGCGCTGGAGGTGCACCACCGGCACGTCGATCATTCGCTGCCCGCCGATGCGCCGTGCCGTCCTTCGCCCGAGGCGAACCTGGCCGCACCGCGCAACGTCTCGCCGCTGGCGATGGTGTCCAGACCCAGTCGCGTCTCGTTGGCCAGTGCGTCGGGCAATGACAGCGACCACTGGTCGTAGCTGCTCTGGCGGTCCCGTCGCATGCACCCCTGGGGCAGCGCGGCGAGCTCGTGCGCGAGCGCGAGCGCCGCGGTGAGTGCGGTGCCCGGAGCGACCGACCGGTTGACCAGTCCCATGCGCACCGCTTCGTCGCCGCTCACCCCGCGTCCGGTGAGGATGAGATCCAGCGCGTGGCTGTGCCCGATGAGGCGTGGCAGGCGCACCGTGCCGCCGTCGACCAGGGGCACACCCCAGCGGCGGCAGTACACGCCGAACACCGCGTCGCTGGCGGCGACGCGGAGGTCGCACCACACGGCGAGCTCCAATCCACCCGCGACGGCGAATCCCTCGACGGCGGCGATGACCGGCTTGCTCAGCAGCATCCGAGTGGGCCCCATCGGCCCGTCGAGCGCCACATCGCGGTCCACCCGGTTCCCGCGCCCATCGCTGATGCCCTTCAGGTCGGCACCGGCGCAGAACGTGCCGTGCGCGCCGGTGAGCACCGCGACCGACAGGTCGTCGTCGGCCTCGAACTCGCGGAACGCTTCGGCCAACAATGCCGCGGTGGGACCGTCGACCGCGTTGCGCACCTCCGGCCGGTCGATGGTGACCACGAACACCGGCCCCTGACGAGTGGCCAACACGCTCATGCCGGCGCATCCACGGCGTGTGCCCGCAGGTCCTTCAGTGAGCTGTATTCGAGCGCCGACACATGGGTGCTCGACAGGCGGACCTTCGGGGCCTTGCCGGCCTCGAAGGCCTGCTGCCAACGGTCGGCACAGAGGCACCACTGGTCGCCGGCCCTCAGTCCGGTGAAGCCGAACTGGGGCATCGGAGTGGCGAGATCGTTGCCCACGGACGCAGAGAACTCCAGGAATTCGTCGGTGCAGACGACGCACACGACGTGCAACCCTGGGTCGTCGCCGTGGTTCTCGCAGCACCCGGTCCGGTAGTAGCCGGTGACCGGGTCGAACGAACACGGTTGCAGTACTTCACCCAACACGTTGATCTGCTGCATGGACGGAATGTACCGCCGTCGCCGCAGGCACCGTTCAGCGTGCCCCTGTGGCACACTTTGAGCACGTACATCACGACAGCGTCGTCGGGAAGGAACGGTCCAAGTGAGCATCAAAGTGGCCCCCGGTGAGGCGGCCGATGACTGGTCGGCCGCCACCCGCGAGGCGTTGGTGGCCGAGATCGGCGCCGCGGCAGCCGATGCGCTGCTCGCCCGCCTCCTGCCCGTCATCCCTGCCGGGTACGACGAGCTGAACTGGCCCAACAGCGCAGCCATCGACCTGCCCATCATCGATCGGCTGGCCGCCTCGAACACCGACACCGACGCAGCGGTCGACACCGCGATGATGCACTTCACCGAGGCCGGTCCACACGAGTGGCGCTTCCGCGTGTACCACGGCGGCTCCGCGGTGCCCATCGCCGACCTCCTGCCGCTGCTCGACCAGCTCGGCTTCCGCGCCATCGACGAGCGTGCCTTCCACTTCGCGTTCGGTGACCGCAACGTGTGGCTGCACGACGTGGGGGTGGAGATCCCCGATGGTGTGCAGCTCACCGACGCCGCTCGAGCCGAGGTGCAGCGAGCATTCGTCGCCGAGTTCCGCAACACCGTGGAGGTCGATGGGCTGAATCGCTTGGTGCTGCTCGCCGGGCTCACCGCACGCCAGGTCGAGATCCTGCGCGCCTACTCTCGGTACCTCCGCCAGATCGGCTTCCCGTTCAGCCAGCAGTACATCGAGGCGACACTCGCGCGGCACTCGGCCATCGCGGCCGAGTTGGTGCAGCTGTTCACGCTGAAGTTCGACCCGTTGGGCGACGGTCCCGATCGCGACGCGCTCGATCAGCACCGCCTCCAACTCGTCGAGGCGCTCGACGCCGTCCCCAGCCTCGACGACGACCGCACGTTGCGCGCCCTGCTCGCGCTCATCGACGCCACGTTGCGCACCAACGCGTTCCGCCCCGGCCCCAACGCGGGCAACCGCGACGTGCTGTCGTTCAAGTTCGACCCGTCGAAGGTGCCCGACCTGCCGCTGCCTCGGCCGATGTTCGAGATGTGGGTGTGCTCGCCGCGCGTGGAAGGCGTGCACCTGCGCAATGGTCGTATCGCCCGCGGCGGGCTGCGCTGGAGTGATCGCCGCGAGGACTTCCGCACCGAGATCCTCGGGTTGGTGAAGGCACAGATCGTGAAGAACGCGGTCATCGTCCCCACCGGGGCGAAGGGTGGGTTCGTCCTCAAACGACCCCCCACGAACCCCGACGAGTTCCGCGCTGAGGGCATCGCCTGCTACCGGCAGTTCATCGCCGGCATGCTCGACCTCACCGACAACATCGTCGGCGACGACGTCGTGCCCCCGCCGCACACCGTGCGCTACGACCCCGACGACCCGTACCTGGTGGTCGCCGCCGACAAGGGCACCGCCACGTTCAGCGACATCGCCAACGGCATCGCCCGCGACTACGGCTTCTGGCTCGACGACGCGTTCGCCAGCGGCGGCAGTGCCGGCTACGACCACAAGGTGATGGGCATCACCGCCCGCGGCGCGTGGGAGAGCGTGCGCCGTCATGCGGCCACCATGGGCAAGGACGTCGAGCGCGACGAGCTCACCGTCGTCGGCATCGGCGACATGAGCGGCGACGTGTTCGGGAACGGACTGCTCCGCTCGCCGCACGTGAAGCTGCTGGCCGCCTTCGACCATCGGCACATCTTCATCGACCCCGACCCCGACCCGGCGACATCGTTCGCCGAGCGTCAGCGTCTGTTCGAACTGCCGCGCAGCACCTGGGCCGACTACGACACGTCGCTCATCTCGGCCGGTGGCGGCGTGTACCCGCGCACCTTGAAGACCATCGAGCTCAGCGAGGCAGCGCGGCGCCGATTGGGCACCGACCGCGAGTCGTTCACTCCGGTCGAGCTGGTCTCCACCATTCTTCGTGCGCCGGTGGACCTGCTCTGGAACGGGGGCATCGGCACGTACGTGAAGGCCACCGGCGAGACCCACGCCGAAGTGGGCGATCGAGCCAACGACGGCCTGCGTGTGAACGGCTCGGAGTTGCGCTGTCGCATGGTGGGGGAGGGCGGCAACCTCGGCTTCACCCAGCGCGGACGCGTCGAATACGCACTCGCCGGTGGCCTCATCAACACCGACGCCATCGACAACTCTGCGGGCGTCGACTGCAGTGACCACGAGGTGAACATCAAGATCCTCCTCGGCGCCGCGGTGCAGTCCGGCTCGCTGTCGGTCGAGCACCGCAACGAAGTGCTGGCGGCGATGACCGACGAGGTCGGTGAGCTCGTGCTCGACGACAACCGCGCCCAGACGCTGGCCCTCACCATCGCCCGGCGACAGGCGCTGCCGATGGTGAACGTGCACAGTCGGTACCTGAACCTCCTCGAGGCCGAGGGCTGGTTGAACCGGACGCTCGAGTTCCTGCCCACGGATCGTCAGATCGCCGAACGACAGGCCAACGGCACCGGGCTCACCACGCCCGAGTTCTCGGTGCTCCTCGCCTACACCAAGAGTTCGAACATCACCGAGATCACCCGCAGCGGCCTGCCCGACGACCCGTATCTGGTGCCCGAGCTCGTGCGCTACTTCCCGGGGCCTCTGCGCGAGCAGTACGCCGCGGAGATCCTCGGTCACCGCCTGCGCCGAGAGATCATCGCCACCCAGGTGGGCAACGAGCTGGTGAACCTGCAGGGCATCTCGTTCGACCATCGCGTGTCGGAGGAGACCGGCCAGAGCGTGGTCGAGATCGCCCGCGCGTGGGTGGCCGCCCGCGACATCCTCGGCCTCAGCGGGCTGTGGCACCGGGTGGATGCGCTCACCGGTTCGGTCAAGGCCGACATGCAGATGGAGCTACTGCTCGAGCTGCGGTCCATGGCCGAGCGCGCCACGCTGTGGTTGCTGCGTCATCGCAACGTGCCGCTCGACATCGCTGCCGCCGTCGGTGAGTTCAAGTCGGGCATCGCCGAGCTGTCCGTCTCGCTCGAAGGTCACCTCGTCGGGCGCATGCGCGAGACCGCGTTCGCGGCCGAGGCCGGTCGGCTGGCCGCCGGCGTGCCGGAGGAACTGGCGCAGCGGAGCGTGCAATGGCCACTGCTGCACACCGGCTTCGACGTCATCGACCTCGCCACCCGGTTGCAGTTGCCGGTGTCGCAGGTGGCCACCGCGTACTGGCAGGTGTTCGACGCGATGGAGCTCAGCTGGCTGTGGGACGCCGTCGGTGGCCTGCCGCGCAGCACTCGCTGGCAGACCCAGGCACGCGCCGCCCTGCGCGACGACCTCGTCACCGCCATCAGCGAACTCACGGAGGACGCGCTGCGGGTGGGTGGAGTGCCCGACTGGTTCCATCAGTTCGAGCGCCTCATTGGCACCTCGGTCGCCATCCTCACCGACCTGCGCCGGGTCGACGCCCACGACGTCACCACCCTCACCGTCGCCGTCCGTCAGTTGCGCACCCTCGCCCTCATGGCCTGACACTTCTCGCGTTCTGGTCAGCGCCAGAAGCCCCCAGTCGGCTTCTGGCGCTGACCAGATGGGGCGCCCGGGTGCGGGGAAGGGCCGACCGCTAGCCTCGGTGGCTCATGAGTGGTCCTCGTTATCGATTCGCCCCGTCACCCACCGGGTTCTTCCACGTGGGTGGTGCACGCACCGCGCTGTGGAACTGGGCGCTGGCCAACAGCCAGGGCGGCACGTTCGTGCTCCGTATCGAGGACACCGACGAGGCCCGGAACCGGCCCGAGTGGACCCAGGGCATCATCGACGCGCTGGCCTGGATCGGCATCCACTCCGACGACCCGCACTTCGAGGGTCCGTACTTCCAGAGCCACTACGCCGAGCAGCACGTCGCCGCGGCGCAGCGACTGTTCGAAGCCGGCCACGCCTACTACTGCGACATGACTGCGGCCGACATCGAGGCCCGCAACAAGGCCGAGGGCACTCAGGGCTACCAGGGCTGGTCGCGCGACCGTGGCCTCGGGCCCGGCCCGGGGCACGTGCTGCGGTTCAAGGTGCCCGCGGGCAGCACGGTGGTGCACGACCTCGTGCGCGGCGACGTGGTGTTCGACAACGCGCTCATCGAGGACTTCGTGCTGTTGCGCGGCAACGGTTCACCGATGTTCCTGTTGGCCAACGTGGTCGACGACATGGCGATGGAGATCAGCCATGTGGTCCGTGCCGAGGAGCACCTGCCGAACACGCCCAAGCAACAGCTCATCTGGCAGGCGCTCGGCCACGAGCCGCCCGTGTGGGCCCACGTGCCGGTGTTGGTCAACGAGGCCCGCAAGAAGCTCTCCAAGCGCCGCGACAAGGTGGCCCTGGAGATGTACCGCGACGAGGGCTACCTCGCCGACGCGATGTCGAACTACCTGATGACCCTCGGGTGGGCGCCCAAGGGTGGCGTCGAGATCCAGCCGTGGCAGCAGATGCAGGCCGACTTCCGGCTGGAGGACGTGAACCACTCGTCGGCGTTCTTCGACCTGAAGAAGCTGGCCGCGTTCAACGGTGAGTACATCCGTGCGCTCAGCCCCGAGGAGTTCCTCGAGGCGTGCCGCCCGTGGCTGTTCGCCCCCGACGCACCGTTCCCCGCCGATCGCTTCGACGAGCAGACCTTCCTGGCGATGGCGCCGGTCATCCAGCCTCGTGCCACCACGCTGGCCGAGGCGCCCGGTGTGGTCGACTTCCTGTTCCTGGAGTCCCCGCTGTTCACCGACGACGCGCTGGCGAAGGCGAGTGCGGCACCGTCGGCCATCGACGTGCTGCGCGACACCGTCGCCGCGTTCGAGGCGTTGGGGGAGTGGTCGGCCGAGACGCTCAAAACGGCGTTCGAAGGTGTGGCCGCGGCACATGAACTGAAGCCCGGCAAGGCCCAGACACCCGTGCGTGTCGCCGTCACCGGCCGAACGGTCGGGCCGCCGCTGTTCGAATCGCTGCAGTTCCTCGGCCGCGACGAGACACTGCGTCGCCTCCGGGTGCTGGAGGGCCTCATCGGGTGACCGACGGCTCCACCGACGAGCTGCCGGTGACCGCGGGAGGCGACACCGAGGAGCACGACGTGATCGTCGCCGCGCCTCGCCGCCGATGGGTGAAGCGGGTCGTGCTGGGTGTCCTCGCCGTGGTGGCGCTCACCGCGGTGTACTACGCCACCAACCTGTGGCTGGTGCACCGCACCGGGAACAGCGACCAGGCCCGTCCGGTGGACGCCATCGTGGTGATGGGTGCGGCACAGTACGACGGCACGCCGTCGCCGCAACTGGCGGCGCGCCTGGACCACGTCGTCGATCTGTGGGAACAGGGGCTGGCGCCCACCGTGATCACCTCCGGCGGCAACCAACCCGGCGATCGGTTCACGGAGGCCGAGGCGTCGGCCAACTATCTCGTCGACCGCGGGGTGCCCGCCGATGCCATCCAGGAGGTGGGTGGGACCACCTCGTACGACTCGCTGCGGTTGGCACGCGATCTGCTGTGGTCGCAGGGCGCGCAGTCCGTGTTGCTGGTCAGCGACCCGTTCCACTCGCTGCGCATCCGCCTGGTGGCCCAGGAGCTGGGCCTCACCGCCTACGTGTCGCCCACTCGCACCAGCCCCGTGCAGGGCGCCGGCCGGCTGTGGCACGAGGTGAAGGAGGCCGCCGGTATCTCGGTGGGTCGCATCATCGGCTTCGACCGCTTGCTGCGCATCACCGGCTGATTTCAAAGGTGGCGATTCGCAGGGGCGTTGCTAGAGTTTCGGAGCCTTCGGGGTGACCCGATGGGGAGTGGTGTAACAGGCAACACAGCAGATTCTGGTTCTGTTATTCAGGGTTCGATTCCTTGCTCCCCAACCACATAGGCGGCTCCAGGGCCGCCGCTGCAGCTTGGCCCCATCGTCTAGTGGCCTAGGACACCACCCTCTCAAGGTGGCGGCACGGGTTCGAATCCCGTTGGGGCTGCAACAGCAAGAGCCGCTCCCTTCATCATGAGGCGAGCGGCTCTTCGCATGTTCCCGGCCGACGTCGACGTGAACGGACTCGCACCCGACGGTTCGGAAGGGCGGCTGAGTGCCAACCGATACCCAACCGACAGGATAGTATCACTTCTGACCATAAGTGATACCAAGAGGAGGGTGATGAACGATCGCGTGGCCTGGCCGGCCGTCGACTTCGAAGCCTGCGACTGGCACAGCCGTGACGACGTACCGGCGTCACGCCAGGCTCGCCTGCTCGCCCGCCAGCCGTATCAGGCTGCGATCCCGCCGGCGATCGCCGACGAGCAGGTCACCCTCCAGGCCGCAGTGCTGGCCGCCGCAGAGGACGCGAGCACGGAGATCGCCCGCTTCGACGCCGAGGCCGGGGCTGAGATCGCCCCCTTCGCTGCGATCCTGCTCCGTTCGGAATCCGCTGCGTCGTCGAAGATCGAGAACCTGACCGCCTCCGCCCGAGCGATCGCCGAAGCCGAACTCGGCCATGGGAACCGCAACGCAGCGTTGATCGTCGCCAACGAACGGGCGATGAGTGCTGCGATCGCGCTCGCCGACCAACTCGACGGGCCGGCGATCCTCAACATGCATGACGCGCTCCTGCGCGACAGCGCTCCTGCGATCGCCGGACGGTGGCGTGACCAGCAAGTGTGGATCGGTGGCGGTGACTACAGCCCGCACGCCGCGCAGTTCATCCCCCCGCACCAGGACCGAGTGCCGGCCGCGATCGACGACCTGATCCGGTTCATTGCCCGCACCGACATCCCGACCCTCGCACACGCGGCGATCACCCACGCCCAGTTCGAGACGATCCACCCGTTTCCTGATGGCAACGGCCGTGTCGGGCGGGCGCTCGTCCACGCACAACTGCGCCACGCACGCCTCACCCGCCACGTCACCGTCCCCGTGTCAGCCGGCTTGTTGACCGACATCGACTCGTACTTCGCCGCGCTCGGCGCATACCGCGACGGCGACCCGGTCCCGATCGTCGAACGGTTCGCCGACGCCACGTTCGCTGCGCTCGCCAACGGCCGGCAGCTCGTCGCTGACCTGCACCGTGTCCGTGCCGACTGGGGGCAACGTGTGAAGGCCCGCCGCGACGCAGCCGCATGGAAGGTCACCGAGATCGCGATGCGGCACCCAGTGGTCAACGCGCCTTCGTTGAGCCGTGAGCTCGATATCCCGCAGACGAACGTGTATCGGGCGCTCCAGCCGCTCGTCGACGCTGGCGTGCTCGTCGAGTTCACGAACAACAAGCGCGACCGGCTGTGGCGCGCCCCGGACGTGCTGGGGGCGCTCGACGCGTTCGCCGCCCGCACCGGCCGCCGCCAGCGGCCCGGCCCCTGACGCTCGAACAACTGGCCGTCAGCCGAAGGGCGGCTGCAACAGCAAGAGCCGCTCTCTTCATCATGAGGCGAGCGGCGCTTCGCATTGGGGTTCGGCTCGGGCGTGTGCAGTCGTGTCGTTTGAACCCTGTGGCGATCGGGTATCGAGCAGTCATGTCCAAATCCGTCGCAACGCCCCGAGCTCGCCGAACGGCCACGGTCGAACCCGTGCCGGCGAACACCCAACGATTCGGGTTCCGGTTCGACGGCGCGGTCGGCGTCGCTGCTCGAGCGTTCACCGCGACCGAGTCGCGGGCGTACGTCGAGATCCGCGATCGTCAACTCTCCATCCGCTTCGGGCCTTGGACCATGTCGACCCCGTTCCGCAACATCGCCGAAGTCGTCGAGTCGGGTCCCTACCACGTGTGGAAGGTGATCGGCCCGCCCCGGCTGTCGTTCGCTGACCGCGGCATCACCTTCGCCACCAACAGCGAGCGGGGTGTGTGCATCCGGTTCTTCGACCCGGTCGCCGGGATCGAACCGACCGGCCGCATCCTGCACCCGGGAGTGACCGTCACCGTCGCCGACCCCGACGGCCTCGTCGTCGCGCTCGGTAGTCAGGCGCGGTCGGCGACCACCAGGTCAACCCCCCGCTCCACCACCAGAACGGCACGATGGACAACAAGGGGTTCCTGGACGACACGGCCAAGGACCTGCTGACCAAGCACTGATCGCCACTCGCATGGGCGCCTGGCACTCGGGCCCGGTCAGTTGATGGGGTCGTCGCTGTATTCCTCGGCGCTGAGCGGGTCCTTGCGGCGGCTCGGATGGCCGGTGGCGCTCAGCCAGGTGAGGAACTGATCGAACGGGATGGGGCGGCAGATGCCGAAGCCCTGGGCCACGTCGCAACCGAAGCCGCGCAGGCGGTTCATGATCTCGTCGGTCTCCACGCCTTCGGCCACCACCTGCATGCCGAGGTTGTGGCCGAGGTCGATGATCGACTTCACGATCACCTCGTCCTGGTCCTCCAGGAGCAGGTTGCTGACGAAGCTGCGGTCGATCTTCAACTCGCTCACCGGCAGCTTGCGCAGGTAGCTCAGCGACGAGTAGCCGGTGCCGAAGTCGTCGACCGAGAGGCGGATGCCGGCCCGGTTCAGGCGGTCGATGGTGGTGCGGGCACGGGGTGCGTCGATGAGCAACGACGACTCGGTGATCTCCAGCGTCAACAGCGCCGGATCCACGTCGTACTGATCCAAACGGCGCAGCACACGGTCGGCCAGCAACTCGTCGAGCAGGTCGTGCGTGCTCAGGTTCACGGCCAGGCCCAGGTGATGACCGTGGTCGCGCAGACGGCGCAACTGCTCGACCGATGCCTCCAGCACCAGGTCGGTGAGCTGTTTGATGAGGCCGGTCTCCTCGGCCACGTGCACGAAGTCCTCCGGCGACACGTACCCGCGCTGCGGGTGGGTCCACCGGGCGAGTGCCTCCACACCGATGACCACGCCGGAGGCCAGGTCGAGCTTGGGCTGCAGGTGCACCTGCAGGTCGTGGTGCTCCAGCGCGTTGCGCAGGTCGCCGAGCATGCTCAGACGGGCCGGCGTGCGGCGGTCGATCTCGTCGCGGTACAGCTCGTAGCCGGTGTGCTGGTTCTTTGCGGTGTACATCGCGATGTCGGCCCGGCGCAGCATGGTGCTCGCGTCCTTCACAGCGCCCACCATCGGGGCGACACCCACGCTCATGGTGACCACGACCTCGAGCCCGTCGATGTTGAACGGGCGGCGAGCCTCGTTCACCAGGGCGGCCGACAGCTGGTGCATGCCATCGACGGTGCGGCGGCACAGCACGGCGAACTCGTCGCCGGCCAGACGGGCCAGCACGTCTCCCGGCTGCAGCGACGACCGGATGCGATGGGCGAAGTCGATGAGCAAGCTGTCGCCGGCGTGGTGACCAAGGGTGTCGTTCACCTCCTTGAACCGGTCGAGGTCCATCATGATGACCACGCCCAGCACGCCGTCGTCGTCGACGTCGGCAGAGCCGTGCTCGATGTCGGCGATGGCCGCATCGACCAGGCGCTCGAACGAGGAGCGATTGGGGAGTGCGGTGAGTCCGTCGTGGCGTGCCTCGAACTCGATGCGCTGGTGCAGCATCGCCTTGCGCATGCTCGGCGCCAGCTGGTCCACCATGGTGGCCACGCGGGCCACGTCGGCCGGGTGGAAGCGGTCCTCCACGCCATCGCGCTCGGCGATGACCAACACGCCCAGCACCGTCGTTCCGTCGGCGATGGGGGCGACGATCACTTCGCCCACTCGGGCCAGGCGCTCCAGGCCCCAGAGCGTGGCCTCCTCGAGCTCCAGTCGGCGAGCCTCGGGGTGGTCGAACACGGTGGACCAACGATGGTCGCCCAGGCCGGTGGGCAGCTGGGGCAGGGGGTCGCCCACGTCATGGCGGCGGTTGCCGTTCGTCTCGTCGAACACCACCACCGACGCCCGGCGGGCGCGCAGGCGGATGGCGGACTCGGTGGCGGCGGTGCCGGCGAGTTCGGCGAGGTCGAGGGTGGGCCCCACCTTGCGCACGAACCCGTGCAGTGCGTCGAGATCGCGGAAGCGTTGCTCGAGGTTGCCGTACCCGCGGAACAGCGCCCAGAAGGCGACGAGCGGGACCGCGGCGATGATGGTGAGCCACGGCGACACGAGGGTGGGTGCCACCATGGCCGCGGCGACCATGGCGTTGAGCGGGGCGACCAGCACGGCCATGCGCATCTCGCCCACGAGCCGCTCGAAGAAGCCGCCCTCCATGAAGCTGATGGCCAGCGCCACGAACACCGAGCTGAGCGCGGTGGACACGGCCGTGGCGATGGTGAGCGCCACCACGATCGTGGCGGCGTCGTCGCCCCACCGCCCGGTGATGAGCCGCACCAGTGAATAGGCGATGGCCAGCTCGAGTGCGAACAGTGCGGCGTTGAACAGCAGCTTCTGCATGCTCTGCCGCCACCGCAGCGTGATCATCAACAGGCTGCCGACGATGCGGGCGCCCACGGAGGGCCATGGTGCGAGGTACACCAGGGCGAACGCCGTGGGCACTTCGCTGATGGAGAACGAGATCGCTTCACGACGGAACTCGAAGTGGAAGACGGTGCGCTCCGCCAGTGCGTAGAGCGCTGCGAGGATGGGGACCAGCCACCACCCCGCGGGTCGCAATGCCTGTCCCTCATCGGGGAGTCGCTCGATGAGTGCGACAGCGGCACCTGCCATCAGGGCGGACAGCGTCCAGATCCGCAGGACGGTGCCGCGTTCCTGGCTCACCCCCAGCTACCGCCAGCCCAGGCAAGGCCCGACCAAGTACCGTCGCTCCAGCGGACACCCGACCACCGGACACCCGACCAGCGAACGCCGTCCCATGTCACGTCGCTCCAGCGTACGCCACTCCAGCGGACACCGTCCCAACGATCACCGGACCAGCGAACGCCGCTCCACCGCACACCGTCCCAGATGGCGGCAGCGAAGGTCGCGTCGGTCCAACTCGTCCCGCTCCAGCGGACACCGGTCCACGATTCGGCGGACCATGCATCGGACGACCAGCGCACGCCACTCCAGCGGACGCCGTCCCACGTGCCACCGGACCAGCGGACGCCACTCCAGCGCACGCCATCCCATGCCAGGTCGGACCAGCGGACGCCACTCCAGCGCACGCCCGTCCATGCCGCGCTCGACCAGCGCACGCCCATCCACGAACCACCGGACCAGCGGACGCCGGACGGGGTGGCGATGGGGGCTTCGGGGTCGGCCCAGCGAGTGCCCGGCCAGTCGGTGCCCTTCCATTCGGCGCCGAGCACCGTGTACTCGCCGACGAGCGGCACGTCGTTGATCACCATGTGCAGCGGCCCACGGGCGGCCTCGAGCAACCCTGAACCGTCGGACGGAGCCCAGTTCTGATCGGCGACGGGCACGCTCACCCGACCGGCGGCAACGGCGTCGTCGACCTGCACCAGGCCACTGCCGACCTGGCGAGCCTTGCCGCCACGGACCTTGGAGGTGGTGGAGGTGAGCAGGGCCTTCACCTGATCGGGCTGCAGGTTCGGGTTGGAGTCGATCAGCAGTGCGGCGGCGCCGGAGACCACGGCGGCGGCCTGCGACGAACCACTCCCGCGGAACAGGAACTCATCGACGTAGCCCTCGGGGTGTTCGATGTCGATGCGGCTCAGCGGCGCCCGGAGGCTGTCGATGTGCGCACCAGGGGCGGCGAGGTCGGGATTGCGGACGCCGTCACCGGCAGAGGCCCACACCGGGACCTTGAAGCCGCCGTTGTCCTTCGCCTCGACCGCGCCGACTGCGATCACGTACGGATCGAGGGCGGGGCTGGCGAGTGCGTTCGACCTGCGGCCGTCGTTGCCGGCGGCCACGACCACCACGATGCCCGCGTTCCACGCCCGCTCGAGGGCGTAGGTGAGCGGATCGGTGTTGTACGGCAGGGCAGAGCCGCTGGCGTACGAGAGATTGATGACACGAACATTGAGCTCGGCGTTGTGATCGACGACCCAGTCGACGCCGGCGATGACCTGCGAGATGTCGGCGCCACCCGTGTTGTCCGCCACCTTCACCGAGACGATCTGCGCGTCAGGAGCAACGCCCAGGAACCATTCGGGGTGGTCGGCCGCGAGCGCAGGGTTCACGCCGGGGGAGCGACCGGCGATGATGCCGGCCATGTGGGTGCCGTGACCGTAGTTGTCGACGTACACGGCCTGCTCGACGCCGGACTCGGCGGACAGGTCGACGGCCTGGACCACCCGTCCGCTGTCCAGCAGATCCTGGACGGGAGCGAAGCCGGTGTCGATGAGCGCCACGTTGACGCCCGCGCCGGTGATGCCCTGCTGCCACAGTTGACGAGCGCCGATCTGGTCCACCACGTGGTACATCGACCCGAGGGGAAGATCATCCGCCGCTTCGTGCCGATCGTCACCCTTGGAATCGGCGAATGCCGATGTGGTGGGGGTGGCACTCAGCGCGAGCAGAAGAGTGGCGGAGATGACGAGGAGCCACCGTCCGATCCTGCTGTGTTGCTCGGTGTGGCCCTTCATGGCAGTCTCCTTGCGCTGGGCTCTACTTGAACCATATTCCTTATCGGCACGGAACGCAGCGGCTCAACCACAGTTTGCGGTTTTCTTGAATCTCTGATTTCCCTCAAGATTTGAGGATCGCTTGCCGATAGCTGAGACCTATGGAAACGACCGGGTGGGGAGGGCTTCGTCGCTTTGGCGCCTATGCACTCGTCACGCTCGTGCCCGTGGTCTGGCTCGGGTTCGTCCTCACCCACACGTTCCGCACAGAAATCGAACGCGACGCCATCCAGGAGGCCCGAGCGCACGCCGCCACGGTCTCGGCTGCCGCCCTCGAACCGTTCCTCCGCGGCCAGCCGTTCAGCCTCGGACTCACCAGTGACGAGCGAGTCGACATCGCCCGCACCACCAGCACCCTGCTCGAGCGGGGCACGGTGCTGCAGTTGCGGTTGCGCACCAACGACGGGCAGATCGTGTTCGACGCGGCCGACCCGGCGGCCGGCCCCGGCGACGCCATCATCGACCCTGAGGTCCAGGAAGCCGTGGAACTGGGTTCGCTGGTCGCGCTCACCACCGTCGGGTCGGACGCAGTCGACGGCAAGCAGGTCGACGGTGCCCCGGCTGTGGAGGCATACATCGCCCTGTACGCAGTCGGCCAGCCCGATCGGGTGGTCGGTGTGGCCGAGATGTACCTGCCCTATGCGCCCATCGCCGAAGGTCAGCAGCACACCCTGAACCGACTCCTCTTCACCATCGTCGTCGGCCTGGCCATTCTCTGGATGGTGCTGGCGGCGCTCGTGCTGTCGGTGGCGCGTCGCGTCCGCCGACACTCCGAGCAGGCCGAGCGCGTCGCGCTGCACGACCAACTGACCGGGTTGCCCGGCCGCGCGATCTACGCCGACCGGGTGGACGCCGCGCTCGCCGCGGCGGGACGGCTCGGAACCGACGTGGCGCTCGTGGTGATCGACATCGACCGCTTCAAGGAGGTCAACGACACGCTCGGGCACCGCAACGGCGACGCACTCCTGCGCATCGTGGCCGAGCGGCTCACCGCTGCGCTCCGTCCCGGTGACACCGTGGCCCGGCTGGGCGGCGACGAGTTCGGTGTCATCCTTCCCGGTGTTCGCTCCGACTCCGTGGAGGCCATCCTGCGCCGACTGCAGGACTACCTGGCGCAGGAAGCCGAGCTGGGCGGTGTGGTGGTGAGCGTGGAGGCGAGCATGGGCTACGCGATGTGGCCGTGCGATGCCGACCACGCCGACAGCCTGGTGCAGCGTGCCGACCTGGCCCTCTATGCGGCCAAGACCGCTCGCGCCGCCATCGTCCGGTATCACCCCGGCGTCGACGAGTTCGATCCCAAACGGCTGGGCCTCATCGCCGAACTCCGGCGGGCCATCGGCGCCGACGAACTGGTGCTGCACTATCAGCCGAAGGTGGAGGCCGCGACCGGGCGAGTCGTGGCCTTCGAGGCGCTCGTGCGGTGGGTGCACCCCACGCGAGGCATGGTGCCCCCGAACGACTTCATCCCCATCGCGGAGAGCACCGGCCTCATCAGTCCGCTGACCCACTGGGTGGTCGACACGGCACTCACCCAGTTGGCGGAATGGTCGCGGTCGTACCCCGAGCTGTCGATGGCGGTCAACATCTCGGCTCGCAATCTGCGCGACGACCTCCCGGGTTGGATCATGAACCGACTCGCGGCCCACGGTGTACGCGCCGATCAGTTGGTGCTCGAGATCACCGAGACGTCGTTCGCCACCGACCCGGTGCGTGCGACGGCGCTGCTCGAGGAGTTGAACGCGGCGGGAGTGAAGGTGAGCCTCGACGACTTCGGTCAGGGCTACACATCACTCGGCTCGCTGGGGCACCTGCCGGTGAGCGAGCTGAAGATCGACCGCGGGTTCGTGCTGGCGATGGAGACGAGTCCGGAGGACCGGGCCATCGTCGCCTCGGTGATCGAGCTGGGTCACCAGTTGGGTCTCACCGTCGTCGCCGAGGGCGTGGAGACCGAGGCCGCCCGCGACGATCTGCTCGGCCTGGGGTGCGACACCATGCAGGGCTACCTGTTCTCCCGGCCGCTGCCGGCCGCGCAGGCGTTGGGCCTGTTGGGCACCGCGCCGTTGCGCGTCTGACCGCGCCGGTCAGGTCTGCCGAGCGAGCACAATCGGGGCCGCCTGCTCGAGGTGCGCCACCCACTCGGTGGGCGACGCCGGCTCCACGATGGGCAGGATCACGAACTTGCTCGTGCCCACGGCCACGAAGCGATCGATGGTGGACATCAGCTCGTCCCAGCCCCGGGGGATGAGCACCGAGGGGTCCTCCAGATCGGGGCGCCGCTGGGCCAACCCCGCCAACACCGCCTCGGGGACGGGGCCGAGCGAGTAGGGGATGAGGGCGCCGTAGTGATCGGCGTCGATCGAGCGGCCGTGTTCGGCGAGGGTGGCCTCGATGACCTCCCGCCCTCGGGCCGCGTCGTCAGGCGTGACGAAGCTGGGCAGCCAGCCGTCGGCCAGGCGACCGACGCGACGCAGTTCCGACGGGGCGATGCCGCCGAGCCAGATGTCGACGTGGTGCTGGCGCGGCTTGGGCAGCACGCGGAGGTCGTCGTAGTGGAAGTGCTCACCGTGATGGGTGAACGAGCCCTCGGCCCAGCACCCGCGCAACACCGTGATGGCTTCGTTGAACAGCTTCGCTCGGTCGCCTCGCTCGACGCCGAACGCCTGCTGTTCGTGCGGGTCGGCGACGCCGAGGCCGAACGCCGGCAGCAGCCGCCCGTTGGAGATGCGGTCGAGCGTGGCCAGTTCCTTCGCCAACACCACTGGGTTGCGTCCGGGCAGCACCATCACGCTCATCCCGAACTTGAGCTTGGTGGTGCGGCCTGCGGCGAACGCCATCGCCACCAGAGGGTCGGGTGCATCGCCGCCGATGCGCTCGCTCAGCCACAGGCTGTCGAACCGCAGCGCCTCGAGCGCGTCGACCACCTCACCGAAGCCGCTGTCGTTCAGTTTGGTGCGCACGCCGAATCCGAACCCGATGCGAACCTTCATCCCCGCATCGTCGCGCCCCCGTGCAGCAGAACTTAAGTTCTGCTGCACGGGTACTCCAGAATCCTCGGATGACCTCCGTGGGCAATCCTCTCGACCTGTTCCGACTCGACGGCCGCACCGCCATCGTCACCGGAGCCTCCGCCGGGCTCGGTGACCGTTTCGCCCGCGTGCTGCACGCGGTGGGCGCCAACGTGGTGGTGGCGGCGCGGCGCGCCGATCGCCTCGAAGCGTTGTCGGCCGACCTGCCCAATTCATTGGCCGTCGCTGCCGACCTCTCGGTGGCGGAGGACCGCGAACGCCTCGTGCAGGCAACCATCGACCGCTTCGGCCGCATCGACGTGTTGGTGAACAACGCCGGCATCGGCCACAAGGTGGCGGTGGAGGAAGAGTCGCTGGAGGAGTTCCGCGCCACGATGGAACTGAACGTCACCGCCATCTGGCATCTGTGCAAGTTGGCGACGCCCACGATGATCGCCCACGGCGGCGGCAGCATCGTCAACATCGCCAGCATGCTCGGCCACGTGGCCGCCTCGCCGGTGAAGCAGGCGCACTACTGCGCGTCGAAGGGTGCGGTGGTGAACCTCACCCGCGAACTGGCGGCACAGTGGGCTCGCAAAGGGGTGCGGGTGAACGCGCTGTGCCCGGGTTGGTTCCGCAGTGAGATGACCGCCGGTATGGAGTCCGACGAGGGCAGCCAACGGTTCATCGCCACGATGTCACCAATTCCGCGGATGGGCGACGAGCACGAACTCGATGCCGCACTCCTGTTGTTGGCGGGGCCGGGCAGCTCGTTCATGACCGGCCAGAGCGTCATCGTCGACGGCGGTTGGACCGCGCGCTGACGCCGCCGACTAGGTTCTGGATCATGGGGCTCCTGGACAAGCTCGACCTGTCGCCGCGGCTCGACCGGGACGAGTACGACAAGCGCGTCCTGGTGGCGCAACGACGGTTCCTCCAGCTGCGGCTGGCACTGGGTGGCCAACTCGGCGGTCCTGTCGGCCCGGGCATCCTCGTGGTGATGGAGGGACCCGACGCAGCCGGTAAGGGCGGTGCCATCAAGATCATGGTGAGCCACCTCGACCCCCGGCACTACCGGGTGGTCAGCTATGGCGCCCCGTCCAGGTTGGAGAAGGAACACCACTTCCTCTGGCGCTTCTACACCGAGCTCCCCGGCCTCGGGCACATGGGTGTGTTCGACCGCAGCTGGTACGGCCGAGTGTTGGTCGAGCGCATCGAAGGCTTCTGCTCACGCGACGAGTGGAAGCGGGCCTACAAGGCGATCGTCGACTTCGAGGAGTCGCTGTGCATCGAGAGCCTCATCCTGGTGAAGATGTACGTCCACATCAGCGACGACGAGCAACTCCGACGGTTCCAAAGCCGTGGTCAAGACCCGCTGAAGGCGTGGAAGCTCACCGACGAGGACTGGCGCAACCGCGAGAAGAACCGCGATTACGAACGGGCAGCGGAAGAGATGTTCGAGCGCACGCACCACAAGCTCGCGCCGTGGGACGTGATCGCCGGCGAGCAGAAGCGCTACGCGCGGGTGAAGTGCATCGAGACGCTCATCAAACGCGTCGAGGAGGGCATGGTGCGATGGGGCATCGACGTGCCGCACATCGACGACGCACTCATCATCAAGCCGTAGGACGCGCTAGCAGCGCTCGAGCCGGATGTCGCCCGACACGGTGCGCAAGCGAAGTCGCACTCGTCGGCGCTCGCCCGGGGTGGGCGCGGCCGGTGCAGTGGGCAGGACGGCCTTCCCGCTGACGGTGGCGATGTCGGGTTCGACCCGGATGCCCCCGGGGAGCGCGAGCCGCAGATCGCCCGACACGCTGCGGATGGCGATGTCGTCGCCGTCGCATCGACCGATGGCCACGTCGCCCGACATCGTGGCCACTTCGGCGTCGCCGTCGACGCGGTCGGCGCGCAGGTCGCCGGAGGTGAGCGACGCCTTCAGCCGCCCGCGTACGTGCCCGACCGTGACATCGCCCGAAATGGTGGATGCCTCGAGCGCGCCGGTGGTGCGCAGCTTCACGTCGCCTGAGGTGGAGTCGACCTCGCCCCGTTCGATGGTGCCGACGGTGATGCTGCCGGAGACGGTGTGCACCTTGGTGGCACCGAACGAGCCGTCGAGGCGAACCTCGGCGGACGTGGCCGTGACGACGATGTCGGTGCCCTCGGGGACCTCGGCGTGCACCAGCACCTGTCGACGGCGCCCGCTCCAGCCCCACGGCTTGTGCACGCTGACCGTGTCGCCCGTCTGGGTGACCTCGATCTGCGAGGCGTCGTTCGTCTCGATGGTGATCGCCACCACGCCCGGCTGCCCGGTGCGTACTCGCACCTCGCCTGCCACGACGTCGACCTCGAGTCGCGGGAGCGAGCCCACTTCGAGGCGGTGGAGTGCGCGGGTGGGACTGCTCACAGGTCGAACTCCTCGGTGTACGCGCCGCCGCGACGGCGGGCCTTCTTCGCGGTGCGGTCGATGGCGTCGACCACCCAGGCGTTGACCGACGCGCCCTGGGTGACGGCCGCCTGCTCGACGGCCTCCTTCAGCGATGGGGGAAGCCGAAGGGTGATGCGCGCGTCGAACTCCTCGCTGGGTTCGCCGACCGGTGCGTCGGCGGGGGGCGCCTTCGCCTCGGTGACGCGCAGCGTGGGTTCGCCGTCCTGGAGGACGACTTCCACCGCGTGGTCGGGGAGTTGTGCGTCGACCTCGATGGCTGCCTGCTCGGCGAGTTGCATGACCGCCAGCTGCAGGGCCGGCTCGATGGCCTCCAGCAACTGGGCCACCGCGTCCTCGACGGCCGAGTCGGCCCCGGCCATCGCGGCCTGGGTGCGGACGGCGGTCTGGAGCGCCTTGACGACGGGTTGGGTACGCATGGTCAGTGGCGCGGCTTGCGCGTGGGGCGGTACTCGGCGACACGCTCGACGTGGCGCAGGCGGCGCTGGTGGTCGTCCTGCTTGATGCGCTGCAGGTAGGGATTCCATTCGGGGAACATGGCGAACTCCTCATCTCGTTCAGGGGGAGACATCGAAATGATGTCGGTGTGACATCACTATGACATCACATTGATGTCATGTCAACCGATTCGACGAAAGAGGGTCGTGAGCAGGTGTGTTGCGCGTCGGCGAGGTGGTTCAGAGGGTGGGGCGGCGATGCGCCCAGGGGTTCGCTTCCTCCAGTTGGGCGGCCACTCGCAGCAACAGGTCGTCGCGTCCGTAGGCGGCCACCAGCTGCACCCCCACCGGCAGCCCCTCTGGCGTCCAGTGCAGTGGCAGGCTGATGGCCGGCTGCCCGCTCGCGTTGAACGCCGGGGTGAACGCCACGTACTGGCCCGCCCTCGCCATGGGTGCCATGGGGTTCTGCTCGTCGTTGAGGAAGGTGCCGATGGGAGCCGGCGGCTCGGCCAGGGTGGGGGTGAGGAGCAGATCCCAGCCCTCGGTCCACCACTGCTGCACGGCGCGGCGGAACTCGACGTTGGCCGACAGCGAGAGCGCGTAGTCCACCCCGTTGACACCGCGAGCGAACTCGGCCTGCACGCGGTTGACCAGCTCCACGTCGTCGGGGCCGAGCGGACGACCGATCTGCGCCTCGATACGGGCGAACGACGCGCCCATGTTGGTGCTCCACATCGCGCCGAAGCGGCGAGCGAAATCGGCGTTCGCCATCGCCGACGGAAATCCGCGCTCCACATGATGGCCGAGCGACTCCAACAGTGCGGCGGTGTCGCGTGCCGCCTGAGCGCACTCGGGGTGCACCTCCGGACCGAACGGGTGGTGATCCAGCAGACCGATGCGCAGCGGCTCGACCGGGGCCCCGACCTCGCTGAGGTAGCTGCGCGTGGGCGGCGGGGCGATGACGGTGTCGCCCACACCAGGGCCGTGCACCGCGTCGAGCAGCGCCGCGGTGTCGCGCACGCTGCGGCTGACGCACAGCTCCACCCCGAGGTTGCTCTCGTCGCGGTAGGGCCCGAGGGTGATGCGGCCCTGCGACGGCTTCAGGCCCACCAGTCCGCAGCACGACGCGGGGATGCGAATGCTGCCCCCGCCATCGCTCGCGTGCGCGATGGGCACCATGCCGGCGGCCACCGCGGCAGCGGAACCGCCGCTGCTGCCACCGGGGGAGTGGTCGGTGTTCCAGGGGTTGCGCGTGGGCCCCCAGGCGAGCGGCTCGGTGCAGGGCAGGCTGCCGAACTCGGGGCTGTTGGTGCGACCCGCGGTGACCAGCCCGGCGCGCTTGAAGCGGGCGACGAGGGTGGTGTCGGCTGGAGAGATCGGCGCCGCGTCCTTCAACGCCTGGTTCCCATTGCTGAGGGTCTGGCCCTCGAAGTGCGCCCACAGGTCCTTCAGCAGGAACGGCACGCCGCGGAACGGGCCGTCGGGCAGTGCGCCCTTGGCGAGATCGCGGGCGTGGTCGAACCAGCGGATGATGACGGCGTTGAGCGCAGGGTCGATGGTCTCGATGCGTTCAATGGCCGCGTCGAGCATCTCGCTGGCAGAAACCTGTCCGCTGCGCACCAGTGCGGCGGTGTCGGTGGCGTCGAGCCAGCGGGTGTCGTCGGCAAGTGAAGTCATGGGTGCTGTGTAGCACCTTCGGGCTACGTTGTTTCGACCGTGCAGATCGCCGAACCCACCCCGATGTCCACTGGCGACGTGCTGCGCTTCGGCAGCGTGCGAGCGCTGCTCATCGCCAACGGTGTGCTGTTCACGGGCGTTGCACTTCAGGCCGCCGCACTGGGCAAGCAGGCCTACGACATCACCGGCCGATCCGCCGACCTGGGATGGATCGGCCTCTGCGAATTCCTTCCTGCGGCGCTCCTCGTGCTCGTCACCGGCACCGTGGCCGACCGGTTCAACCGCAAGAAGGTGGCACTCATCGCCATCGGCGGTGAAGTGCTCACGTCGATCGCCCTGTTGTTCTACGCGCTGAGCGATCCCACCGAGGTGTGGCCGCTGTTCATCATCGCCTTCTGCTACGGCATCGCTCGGGCGTTCCTCGCGCCGGCGACGCGCACGATGCCGCCGATGGTGGCTCCCGATGGCGGGTTGCCTCGGGTCATCGCGCTCTACTCCGCCACCTGGACGGCCGCCACCATCCTCGGCCCGGCGATGTCGGGGTTCCTCTACGCGATCGATCCGTGGGTGGCGTACACGGCATCCTCGATACTGATCACAGCGTCGATGTTCTTCATCGGGGGCCTGAAGTTCGAGCGTCAACCCGATCCGCCCGATCCCGACGAGAAGCCCACGTTCCGCAGCGCGATCGAAGGCCTCCTGTTCATCCGTCGCACGCCCATCCTCTTCGCCGCGATCTCACTCGACCTGTTCGCCGTGTTGTTCGGCGGGGCGGTCGCGCTGTTGCCGGCGATCGCCGAGGAGCAGCTGGGGGTCGGCGACATCGCCTACGGCTGGCTCCGCGCGGCACCCGGCATCGGTGCGGCCACGATGGCCATCGCCATCGCCTTCCGTCCGGTGCGTCGCCACGTCGGGCGCAAGCTGCTCGTGGTGGTGGCGGTGTTCGGCGCCTCCACGGTGGTGCTCGGACTCACCCACAGCTACGCGGTCGCGTTCGCCGCGCTCATCATCGCCTCCGCTGCCGACATGGTGAGTGTGTTCATCCGCGGCTCGCTGGTGCCACTGGTGACGCCCGACGAGAAGCGCGGCCGCGTGATGGCGGTGGAGAACGTCTTCATCGGCGCATCGAACGAACTCGGTGCGTTCGAGAGCGGCCTCGTGGGGCAGGCCATCGGCGTGCCGGCCACGGTGGTCGGTGGCGGCGTGGCCACGATGGCTATCGTCGGCGTGTGGTGGATCGCCTTCCCGTCGTTGCGGAACGTCGACCGATTGGAGGATCTCGGTCACTGATCCTGGCGATGCTGCTCTCAGGGGCGTTCGCACTGACGGCCTGCGCGAACGACCCAGCGGTCGCCGCGCCCACCACGTCGTCGCTGCCCGAGTCATCGACCACGACCGTCAACACCACGACCACCGTCGACACCACGACCACCGTCAACACCACGACACGGTCGGCGCCGGTGTACACGTTCCCGTTCACCGGTCGGAAGGTCAGCTACGGCGACGATCACCACGACTACCCGGCGATCGACGTGTTCGGTTGTGGCGCCCTCGTGGTGTCGCCCACCAACGGCACGGTGGACCAGGTGCGCGACTTCGATCCGTGGGACCCGGCCGTCAACGCGTGGTCCACGAGGGGCGGCAAATACGTCAGCGTCATCGGCGTGGATGGCGTGCGGTACTACTTCGCCCACCTCGAGTCGACGGCGGTCGCGCCCGGCCAGGAGGTGGACGCGGGCGACCCACTGGGGGTGATGGGCCAGACGGGCAACGCTCGCAACTCCGCCTGCCACACGCACTTCGGCATCTCGTGGCCGTGTCCCGGCAACGAATGGAAGGTGCGCCGCGGCAAGGTGTGGCCGATGGTGTTCCTCGACGCCTGGCGCGATGGCATCCAGTCGTCGCCTGCCACGGCGGTGGAGTGGACCGAGATCGCCGACCCCGATGCGTGCGCCGATGCCATCGCGCAGCCCGACGCCGTGTTCGCGTGAGGCACTGACCCGAGCGGTCAGCGCCGCTTCATCAACCAGCGCAGACGGTGGGCCTTCTCGTAGGTGGCCTCCGTGGCCAGTTGTCCCACTGCGCTCGACAGCGTGGGGTAGACGTGCACCAGGTCGGCCAGGTCTTCCAGCTTCGACTGCTGGTTCACGGCGAGTGCGAGCTCGTGGATGATGTCGCCGGCGCCGGGGGCCAGCACATGGGCACCCACCACCCGGCCCTTGCCGGTGATCACCACCATGCCGCCGTCGGTGACCGCATCGGTGCGGGCGCGGTCGTTGTGCTCGAGGTCGAAGCGCCACACATCGGTGTCGGTGCCGTACGCGGCCTCTGCGGCCTCTACGGTGAGTCCGACGTGCGCCAACTCGGGGTCGGTGAAGGTGCACCACGGCACGATGGCATCGGTGGAGCCACGACCGGGGAAGAACATGTCGCGCACCGCGACGACCGCTTCGTGGGCGGCGGTGTTGGTGAGCATGGGCCGCCCGGTGACGTCGCCCACCGCGTAGATGGTGCGCACCGAGGTGCGCCCGGCGGCATCGACCTCGATACCGCGCTCGCTCGCCTGCACGCCGAGTTCGGCGAGCCCCAGGTCGTCGAACCGAGGCGTGCGCCCCACCGCCACGAGCACGCCCTGCACCGGCACCGAGACCTTCTTGCCGTCGTGGCCGACCGTGGCCATGACGACCGTGCGCGTCGCCTGGTGGTCGATGCGGTGCACATCGGCCGTGCAATGCACCACCACGCCTTCGCGTTGGAGCACCTGGGTGAGTCGTGCCACGAGCGACGGTTCCTCGCGCGGCAAGAGCGTGGCGGCCCGTTGGAAGAGGATGACCTGTACGCCCAATCGCTGCAGCGCCTGCGCCATCTCCACGCCCACTGGCCCGCCACCGATGACGGCCACGGTGCCGGGCGGTTCCTGCACCTCGAACAGTGAGTCGGTCGTCAGGCATCGCTTGGGATCGAGCCCTTCGATGGGGGGTATCCGTGGCCGGCTGCCGGTGCACACGAGCACGAACCGCGTGCGCAGGACGCGATCGTGGCCGTCGTCGGTGCGCACGGTCACTTCATCGGGGCCGGACACGCGCGCCTCGCCGTGCACCAGTTCCACACCGAGATCGCGGAACGTCTGTGGGTTGTCGCTGGTGGCGGCCATCTGTGCCTGCACGCCGCGCACCCGGCGCCACACGCGCGTGAGGTCGATCTTCGGTTCCAGTGGCTCGAGGCCCCACCGATCCGCCGTGCGCATCGTGTGCGCGGCCTTGGCGCTGGCGACCAGCGCGTTCGACGGCACACATCCGGTCCACAGGCGAGTGCCGCCCACGCGGGCACGTTCCACCACGGCGACGCTCAGATCGAGGCGTGCCGCGAACTCCGCGGCGGTGACGCCGGCGGATCCCATTCCGACGATGACGAGATCGAACACCCCGGCGACCCTAATTCGGTGTCGCGCCGGCGTGAGAGCGTCCGGTGTGAGTGCGGCCGACGCGCGACGGTTCGAGCAGCGTGTTCTAGGGTTCGGCCCGATCCACTCCCGTCCCGCCGCGAAAGGGCCAATCCCATGAAGAGCTTCGTCAAGGAGTTCCGCGACTTCATCGTCACCGGCAACATGATCGAACTGGCGGTCGGTGTCATCCTCGCCGGAGCCGTCGGTGCCGTTATCAAGGTGTTCACCGAGGACATCGTGATGAATCTGGTCGCCGCCATCTTCGGCAAGCCCTCGTTCAACGATGTGTTCCGGGTGAAGCTGAACGACGAGCCGAAGATGTCGCCCGACGGCGAGACGATGCTCGTCGACGGCACCTACCTGGAGTTCGGCAAGCTGCTCACCTCGATCGTGACGCTCCTGCTCACCGGCCTCGTGCTGTTCTTCATCATCAAGGCGTACAACAAGATGCGCCGCCCCAAGGGCGACGAGCCGGCGGCACCCACCGAGGTGGAGTTGCTCACCGAGATTCGAGACGCACTTCGCGCCCGCAATTGATCCCAATGTGATCCCTGTCTCGTCATCGTGACTTGTAATTGGGGGTCATGGCGGCTCCAATGGGGCGTTCACATGTTGTTGCGGCGAGTCACCCTCCTTTTCTTCGCTGCGGTCCTGGTCTCCGCCTGTGGGGCGGCGGCGTCGTCCGCGTCGGACCCCGAGCCCACCGTCCCGGTGGGCGATCTTCCCGCGGTCGTCACCACGCCCGATTCGGCCGAGCCCGCGCCGCCCGACAGCACCGTGGTCGGCACCACGAGCACCCTGCCCCAGCAGCAGACGGTGGGCGCGCTGGCGAAGGGCAACCGGGTCATCCTGCTCGGCGATTCGGTGCTGGCCAGCACCTCGCGTCGCTACGGCAACAACATGTGCGAGGCGCTCGTGCCGCTGGGGTGGCAGGTCGAGGTGAACGCCGAGACCAGTCGGCCGGTGCAGTTCGGCAACACCGTGCTCGACAAGCGTCTGAGCGCCGGCTGGGATGTCGGGGTGGTGCTGCTGGGGAACAACTACGGCGGTGACCAGGACGAATATCGACGCCAGCTGGAGAAGATCGTCACCCGGTTGTCGCCGGGCCCGGTGGTGCTGCTCACGGTCAGCGAGTTCACCGAGTCACGCGTGGAAGTGAACGACGTCATCCGCGAGATGGCCGACAAGTACGACAACGTGCACCTCGTGCAATGGGCGCAGGTCACGGCCGATCGACCCGACTTCACCGGGGCCGACGGCCTGCACCTCACCGAGATCGGGCGGGAGGGCCTGGCCGCCAACGTGGCATTCGCGCTCGGTCACGCGCCCACCACGCCCGGGAAGTGCCTCACCAGCAGTTACACCAACGACTCGGGCGGCCCCGTCACCGGCACTACGCTCAAGCCGGGCTCCACCCCGACCACCACGAAGAAGCCCTCGGGGTCGACGACGACCACCGACGGCGGGTCGGGTGGCAGCACCACGTCCACCGGTGGCTCGGACCCGACTGTCACGGCGACCTCCAAGCCGCCGACGTCGACACCCACAACGACTGCTGCGCCGCCCGAATCGAGTGTCGCATCGGGCGGACCGGTGCCCGGCGACACCACGCCGCCCGTCGTTCCCTGATCGTCAGGGCGCGAGCGCGCTGAACGGCGCGACCGGCAGGTTGCGCAGCACGCCGTAGGCGAGGAGCAACGCCGGCATGCCCACGCTGAGCCATCGCCCGGCAGTGATGGTGTGTCGCCAGGGCACGGCACGGCCCCATGCCGACAGCGTCCACGTGAGCCAACTGCCCACGACGACCACCAGCACGAGGGGCACGAACAGGTTGAGCCCCAGCGCCGACATGAAGTGACCGTTGAACAGCTGGTGGAATCCGCGGGTGAGGCCACAGCCCGGGCACCACAGGCCGGTGGCTGCGTGGAAGGCGCATTCGGGGAACCGGCTGCCGGGTGCCGCCGGGTCGTTGAGCGCCACATAGGCGGCGGCGCCGGCCAGTGCGCACCCGCACAGCACCGGTGTGGCGCGCTGCTTCCAATCCGTGGAGGAGGTGAGCGCGACCTGCATGAACGGCATCGTAAGAGAAATCACGTTGGAAGGCACGCGTACGCGGGCCAGGCTGGACGCCTCATGTTGCAGGTGCACGGTCTCTCGGTGGAAGTGGGCGGTCGCCTGCTCGTCCAGGACGTCTCGTTCACCATCATGCCCAAGGACAAGGTGGGGTTGGTGGGGCGCAACGGCGCCGGCAAGACCACCACGTTCCGCACCCTCGGCGGCGAGCTCGAGCCTGCCGCAGGGAAGATCCTGCGCAAGGGCGGCTTCGGCTATCTGTCGCAGGATCCGCGCATCGAGGGCGTGCTCGACACCCGGCTCGCCGTCACCCACGTGCTGTCCGGCCGCAACATCGACGAACAGCTCGACCGCATCGAGAAGTTGCGGGTGGCCATGGAGGCCGACCCCAACGAGCGCAACGTCGCCCGCTTCAGCCGCGTCCAGGACGAGTTCTCCTCGTCGGGTGGCTACGCGGCCGAGAGCGAGGCGCGCAGCATCATGGCCGGCCTCGGACTGCCGCCCGACCGAATGGACCTGCCCATCGGGGTGCTCAGCGGTGGCGAGCGTCGCCGGGTCGAGCTGTCGCGCATCCTGTTCGCCGGCAGCGACCTCCTGCTGCTCGACGAGCCCACCAACCACCTCGATGTCGATGCCAAGAGCTGGCTACTCGACTTCATGCGCAAGTACCGCGGCGCCCTGCTCGTCATCAGCCACGACCTCGACCTGCTCGACGAAGCCATCACCCGGGTCATCCACCTCGACCGGCCGAACGAGGACAGCCTGGGCACGGTGCACGAGTACAAGGGCACCTACTCGCAGTACAAGGCCGCACGTGCGAAGGACGAGGAGCGCCTGGCGAAGGTGGCCACGCTGCAGGCCAAGGAGATCGCCCGCCTGCAGGCCGTGGTGGATCGCTTCGGCGCCAAGGCCACGAAGGCGGCCATGGCCCACAGCAAGGAGAAGCAGATCGCCCGCCTCGAAT